>JAFQRE010000029.1 GCA_017410245.1 Bacteroidaceae bacterium | reverse complement strand
TCTTTGCTCAGCATCGAATCGGGAACAACTTTGTTACGTTCTGACATAATTTTATGTTTTTACAAAATTAATAATAAAGAGAATACGAGACTCATTTCTGAATCCCGTATTCTGCATTTACACAAAATTATGTATAGTGCCTTGTTAGTTGCCTTTGGGGGGATTGGTGTCGTGGTCGAGTATCTCAAATACCGAGTTGCGACTCTTAAATTCGGGAACAAGTTCTTTCATGCATTTTACCATCTCCATAGTGTTGCCTTGTCGAGCCATATCGAGCATGGGTGTTAGAGCTGCTACAACATTGTCATATTGATATTTGCGCACCTCGGCAATCATTATTTTCTTGTGATATGTGGCTATAGTCTTTTCCTTGTCGTTGAGTAGTTCTTCGTATAGTTTCTCACCCGGACGCAAGCCTGTCTCAACAATCTCTATATCAACTCCGGGTGTGAGTCCGGCCAGACGTATCATTCGCTTCGCTAAGTCGTATATCTTAACCGGATCGCCCATGTCGAAGATAAATATCTCTCCACCCTGCCCCATGCTACCGGCTTCGAGAACAAGATTGCAAGCCTCGGGTATGGTCATGAAGTAGCGTATTATATCGCGATGAGTTACCGTTATGGGGCCACCTTGAGCAATCTGCTCTTTAAATAGTGGAACAACCGAGCCATTAGAACCCAATACATTGCCAAATCGGGTTGTGATGAATGCCGAACATTTGTCGGGATTTTTGTATCGCATATTGTAGTATAGCGATTGTACATATATCTCGGCTATGCGCTTTGAACAACCCATGATGTTGGTGGGATTGACAGCCTTGTCGGTCGATATCATGACAAACTTTTCTACATCATATTCCATTGCCAAGTCGGCTATATTTTTGGTACCTCCTACGTTGGTAAGTATTGCCTCGGTAGGATTATTCTCCATCATAGGCACATGTTTGTAGGCTGCTGCATGGAAAACATAGTTAGGGCGATACAACTCAAAGGCTTGTTGCAGGCGGTCTTTGTTCTGAATATCGGCAATAAAAAGATGAATGTTTATCTTGGGATATTTCTTCTCCAATTCGAGTTGCATATTGTGCATGGGTGTCTCGGCTTGGTCGAGTAGTACAATAGCGGCGGCATTGAGCTGAGCTACTTGTCGCACAATTTCGCTACCTATCGAGCCGGCAGCGCCTGTTACCATTATCACCCTGTGTTCAATCATCTTTTTGATAAGGGGATTTTTGGTTTGTATAGGTTCGCGACCCAATAGGTCCTCAATCTTTATGTTATATACATAAGACGAAACGTCTCTTTTCTCTTTGTTGCCATCAAACTCTTCTACCTGATTGAGTAGCAGGATTTCAATGCCGGCTTCAAGGAAATAATCGGCAAACCCCTTCTTCATAATCTCCATTTGGGTAGCAAGGAAGATGAGGGTGTGAGAGTTGTATTGAGCAAATATATCGCTTATCTTGTCGGGATCGAACGGAATGATGGGAAGGCCGTTTATTTTGTCTCCGGTGCGGGTAGCTTTGATAGATAATAGTGCTACGGGTTCATATCCTCCATCTATCTCATTCATCAGTGCGTTGGCCAATACCACCGAGTTGATGGCCGAACCTAATATGATAACACGCTTGCGTGATGTTTTTTCGTGAGTGGCATGGTGGTATAATGACTTGATTGATAGTCGTTCGAGCAGAATGAATGTGAATGAGAAAATACATACCTCAATAATCTCAATATAAGACATCAAGGTATAATCGAGCAAAAGACATGCTGTGGTAATGATGAATATGGTAAACCCCGATAGCAAAGTCATCTTGAACAACCTGTATGCATCTTCTACCCCGGTGTATCTAATAATACTGCTATGGCTCATGGTTATGCAGCTCATTGTTGCAAAGGAGAGCATTACAACAGCAGTACTAATGTAGCTGTGTACACCTAAGTATATAGATGATAGATTGTCGGTCTTGACAATATAGAATGTAAAAAAGCAAGCTACAAAGACAAGAAATAAATCGATGAATAATACTACCCATCGTGGCGCTATTGAGGCAAAACACTGTTTTACAAAACGCGACCTAATTATATTCCCAAACACTGACATATTGTGTATACTATTATCGGTAGATATTTGTGCCGAAATAATATTTTTTTACAAAAGTAGTTATTTTGCAAAAGTTATGTGCATTGTATGGTGTAAATTTAATTGTTTTAACAAATAAGCATTATGAAAGTTCATGCTCAAATATTTTCAACAACTTATTTTTTATATTATTCACCTCGTATTTTGAAAGATTATTTTTAGCCCGAGAGGCCATTAGAGCAGCTTCTTGTGGTTGTTGGTATATACACAACAACTTTTTTATAAAATCGGCTCTGTCGTTGAGTGTATAAAGGAGTCCGTTTACGCCTTCCTCTATGATATCTATGTGTCCCCTTACCCGGCTGGCTAAGATGGGAAGGTGCGTATGCATCTCTTCGATGAGTCCTAAACCCAAGCCTTCGCTTTTGCTGGCCGATATGCCTACATCTGATAGGCGTAGATAGTCGGAAATATTGTTTTGGTAGCCGGTAAATATGATAGAACGTTCCAACTGCATTGTTGCAACCTGTTTGCGACAACTATCCAGCTCCTCGCCATCTCCTACAAATAGTAACTTGCATGAGGGTATATGGTGTAGAATTTCGGGCAATGATGCTATGAGAAAACGATGGTTTTTGTCGCGTGTGAAGCGAGCTACATATAGACAAACAAAGTCGTCAGGTTGCACTCCATAGTGTTCTCTTAGCGTGTTTTTGTCGGTTGCGCTTGGCCTATCGATGTGGTTGGTATCATACCCAATGCCGGGAATATAGTATTGGTGAGCAATATTCTTGAAATGATGCTGCACATTGTAGCGGTCTTCGCTGTTGATGGTTATTATGGCATCGGTATATTGAGCCATAAATTTTTCGGCGAGGAAATAAAATACTCTGTTTTTAATTGGAGCTCCATGGTAGAAATGCAATCCGTGTGTCATGTATATAACCTTTGTGCCATTCGTGCGATATTTCCTGGCCGCCATTCGTGCTACCATTGCACCAATAGGTGTGTGGCAGTTTATAATATCATAGTGTGTTCTATCTATATATTGTTGCAATATCTCTATAGAGCGTAAGTTGTCGATGTGAATGGGGGTGCGTTTGATGGGAAGTATTATATGCTTGTTTATATTGGGTATGGCATCACCATTATCGCTGTCCGAGGCAATATCTACTATCCAACCATTTTGGCTCAGCCACTCGATGTGAGGCAAAAGGAAGCAACGTATGAAAAAACATGATGACGCTACAATTAATATTCGCTTCATGGTCTTAAAATTCTTTAGGGTGCCTCGTTTATGTTAATGCACCGATAATAAGATGCGGGTGCGCACCAATATACAATCCGATGCCTAATAGCACAATATATATGGTTGCAAATATAAAAAATCTCTTCCTCTGAGCATTGTCAAAACATAAAAGATGAATGGTGTAACTACCCATGATGGCAAGCATGGGTGCAAAACAGAATGCGTACCGTGATACCGAGCCGGCTGTTATAAAGGCCGGTATGCAGTAGGCTATGAGAGATGCTGTAGCTATAAGAGATAGTGCGGTATTGCTTTTCTTGCGCCACCAAATAAATATGTAATAGTATATGATGGGTAGAGCCACAATGTACCACATATAGCTCATACGATGGTAAGTGGTAGATATGGGTTGCCCAAACTCGGGCTGTGCTGTCTCAAATGGGAAGGGGATAAAAAACTGGATAGTTGTAGTGATGGGTAGCAATAAGAGTTGTTGCCATATTGGATAGTTGTTGTAACCGTCAAATATTTGTTGCATAGGTTGTTGGCTAGCACCATAGAATATCAATGGAAACCCGTCTTGTCGTATGTAATCGGCTACATATTGCCCATTGCCCCACCAACTACATTGTGTCCCTATTTGGGTAAAAAGCAGTAGTATTACAAGTATAGCTACGCTGGACACAATGTCATTGCGTGAGAAACGATGGCACATAATGGCCATGGCAAAAATACATAATATATATATGTATGTGGTGCGACATAGTGACAATGTCATCAATCCTATTATGAAAAGAACGGCATGTCGCCAAGTTCTTTGGTGGAGTTTGATAGCTTGCAACGATACGATGCACAATAGCATAGATGTAATGACAAATGGCTCCTTAGCCAATGTGGTGCCGGTTGCCATCACACCGGGTATCATGGCTGTGAGCAACATGGCGTAGCCGGCAATATTGGCTGTCTTGGGATATTTATTGTCGAGAGTCGTGTATGTGCATTGTCCTACCAATATGAGGGTACATAGCAGTAGAAATATATTGAATACTATTGGGTAAGCTATATCGTTTATGCCCAACAACCTATATAGCGCGAGGAAAAGCGGATAACCCCAATATGGGGTGATGGGAGAATGTTCATCTACAGTATTGTTGCTTATATCGCACGATAGGTGGTAGAATGTGTGTGCATCATGAATGAAAAAAGGATTGTCAATACTGCCCAAATGTATGGTGGATTGTTGAATGTTGAGAGTGGCAAATATTGTCATCATGACAAAGCCAATACACAATGCCCATTGTCCGGTAGTAGTATAAAATGATGTCTTGCGGTATATAAATGAAGCTATTGTATAGATGGCTGCAAGCACTACAAAGATAGGAATAGCTCTCGCTATAGGCATTGTCCATAACGACATGGCGCAGGAGACAATAATCGCTATGGTGTAGAGTATTTTCTCTATTCCTGAATTAGACTTCATGTGGTGCTTCAATTGATAATTATGTGTGCAAATTTACTATTTTTTATCGATAACCAACTATGTAGCCACTTACAATAGGTGAGCAACTGCATTAATGCGTAAAAATGCGCTAATAATAAAAAAAATAATTATCTTTGTGGGTTATTTTGAATTCAAAACTTGAATATTTATATAATTATCTTTATGAGAAAAAAGTGTCTTAGATTTATTTCAATTCTGGGCTCACTTGCATTGTTAGTGTCATGTTCTCAAGAATCGGATAGCCCGAAGTATGGGAAAGGAGGCTTCAATCTCTCACTTGCAACTGATTGCGAACTTGTAGAGGTGATGCGTAGTGAAAGTTCGGAGAAAAATGTTGTTCCTGATGTTAGCGATTTTGCTATTACACTCTGTAATGAAGATAACAGCTTCAGTAAGAGTTGGAGTACAATAGATAACATGCCAGGTGACGAGGTGTATGATGTGGGTAACTACACAATATCGGCAGTATATGGCGACATCAATCAAGAAGGATTTGATTTACCCTATTATCATGGTGAGACAAACTTTACAATTCGTGATAAAGAGACTACTCCTGTAAATGTTGTGTGTACACAAGGTAATGTTAAGATTACTTTGCAGTATAGCGAAACCTTTGTTGGGTATTTCTCAGACTACACTACAACAATACGCACTGCTCAAGGCAATAAAATAGAGAGTGTCAAGGGTGAAAGCCGAGATATATATGTTGCCCCCGGTGACATAACCATGCAACTCAAACTTACTAAGCCCAATGGCACAACTGCGACTTTTGAACCGGCAAAGATTAAAGAGGCAACAGCTCGTGAGCACTATGTTGTTTCTTTTGATGTATCGGAGAGTGTAGGTGTAGCTATAATGACGGTGGTATTTGATAATAATACAGCAGTAGAGCCTATTACTATTGATGTATCGGACGAGGCTATGGTAGCTCCTGCTCCTTATATAAACCTTGAAGGTGTAAAATCGGGTGAGACAATCATGATACAAGAGTGCAATATGCCCACCGGTGGATTGTTAGGAGCATCACTCATTGCTCGTGGTACATTGGCCGGCTGTTCGTTGTCGGTACAATCGGCCTACTTGCAGTCTTGTGGTTTCCCTGCCGAAGTTGAATTGACCGAACTTACAACCCAACAAGCATCATTGTTTGAGTCTATGGGTCTGGAAATAAGAGGATTTGATGAGAATAGAGATAAAATGGCATATGTAAACTTCACCAACTTGATATCGAAATTACAGATATATGAGGGTGCTAACAGTCATACATTCTCGCTCACAGCACGTGATAATAATGGTAAAGTGTCGGAAACGGCTACATTTACTATCAACAATACTCCCCTATCGTTTGAGTTGGGCAATATTGATGATGTGATGTTGGGAAGTAAAGAAATCAATATACCTGTTACTTTCGATGGTAGTGATATCTCGCGTGTACAAGTGTTGCGTCATGTCAATAATTCGGTTGAGCAGCTCTCATATACTGTAAAGGAAAATAACAACGGCAAGTATGTGTTGTGTGCTAATGTAGATGTGGAGAATAAAGCCCAAAACATACAGATATCTTATGCCGGAAGTAAGAAATCGGAAGTTCAACGAGTTGATGTAATAGTGCCCGAATATACCATGTCGTACAAGGAGTATGATATATGGTCTTCTCGTGCCACTATCGGCATAAGTGCTAAAGAGAGCAAAAATCAAGAACTCATAGACAAGTATATAAAATTATATGCCAAAAACGGTAGCCAATGGGAAGAGTACGATATGGAGAAAACCAGTCGTGGATATAATATCGTGAACCTTACTCCGGGCACTACTTACAACTTCAATACATCGTGCCTCGATGATATGAGCGATTTGCAGCAAAGTGCCGGCCTTTCTATTACAACAGAGGCCGAATTGGAACTGCCCAATGCCGACTTTGAGTCGTGGACACAATGGTACTCTAAAGAGATAAATAAAGGAGGACGCTATGGTAAATTGGCGGGTTGGAGGCAAGAGACACAAACTTTGTCATCGAGCAATCCCGATGGTTGGGCTACTGTAAATACCAAGACTGTACCCACCTCTCCTGCTACCGAGAATACATGGTATATGACACCATCTACCCTCTCTGCTGCCGGTGTAAGTGGCAATGCCGCTCTATTGCGCAATGTAGCTTGGGACAATAATGGCAGTACGCCTCCCGAAGGTTCATGGGGAAGTTTGTCACAGTCATTGTCTTCACTCAACGCACCCTCTATAGCCAATCGCAGTGCCGGTAAGTTGTTCCTGGGCTCATATAGCTACAACCATTCAACCGGTGCCGAGACATACAATGAGGGTATAAGCTTTGCATCTCGTCCTACCAAACTTACCGGCTATTATAAATACATAGCCAAAGGAGGCGATGCCAATGCTACTGCTAAGGTCGTAGTAGAACATCGTACTACCGATGGTAAAGTTATTACACTTGCATCGCGTACTGTCAATCTGCGTCCTGTAGCAGGTTACACCCACTTCGATGTTGCGTTGTCGTACACCAACATGCAGTATAAAGCAACACATTTAAGAGTCATGTTTGCCTCAAGCAGTAAGGCATCAAATAGCCAAGCTACCGAAAACTCAAGTATATCGACCGTAGATGATAAGTCGCAGGCTGTATCTACTGGTAGCGAATTGTATATAGATAAGTTATCACTCACATATTAATATAAGATGATATGAAAAAGATTTTATATTCTCTCCTTACAATAATTGCAGCGCTTGTTATAACTTCGTGCGAGCAAGAAAAGTTGCAGACAGAAACAAAAACTACCGGAGAAGTAGATTTTACAACTCTCATTGTACGATATGATGCCTCGGCCGAAATCATGCGTGCTGTCGATGTAGATAATTTCATTATCTCGGTGTACGAAAGTAATGGTACATCAAAACTCGCCGAGTGGAGCTATGGCTCAATGCCCGAGGTGTTTACTCTCACAGCAGGTTCTTATCTGTTGAAGGCAGAGTCATGCGTCCTACAAAATGCTGCTTGGGATACCCCTTACTACTTTGCCCAAAAAGAGTTTAAGGTAGAGGTTGATAAAGTAACTGCTATAGGTGAAGTGGTATGCGAGTTGAGTAATGTGAAGGTTACTATAGAGTATAGTAGCGACTTATTGGCTGTTATGGGTGACGATTGCAAGGTAAACATTGCTCTTGGAAGAGGTTCGCTCGACTTTGGCAAGAATGAGTCTCGCGCAGGATACTTTGCTGTTACCGAAGAGAGCAATCGAATGTATGCCTATTTTACCGGCAGTGTAGATGGCGTTGTTGATACAACATATCGTGAGATAGAGAATGTAAAAGCCGGCGAATGGCGTATCTTGAAATATTCGCTTAAGCAGAATAATACCGAAAACGTAGAGAATGGTGCTTTTGCACTATCGTTGAGTGTCGATGTATCTTGTTCGGTTGTTGAACAAAACAACGAAATAGATGTTACAGAAGATGTTATAGACGATCCGGAGGGTGGTAATAATGATAATCCCAAGCCCGACGATCCCCAACCTGTTTCGGGGCCTGTCATCACTGCTACCACATTTGATATCAAAGAGCCTCAAATCATTTCGGACGAGCTTGTTATTGTAGTAGAGGTGAATAGTGAGAGTCCGTTGGCAGGTTTCTATGTCGATATTGTTTCGGCTACACTGACCCCCGATGAATTGGAGGCAGTAGGATTGTCATCACATCTCGACCTTGCCTATCCCGGTGATTTGCGACCCCAACTTGAAGGCTTAGGCTTCCCTGTGGCTGAGAATGTATTGGGGCAGAATAAGATATCGTTCGATATTACACAATTTGCAGGTTTGTTGGCGGCTTTGGGTTCCGGTACACACCAATTTGTGATGACTGCTACCGATGAGGCCGGTAATGAAACTATAGAAACACTAACCCTTATAGCTCAGTAATATGATGGAAAGATATGCAAGAATTTTCTCTTTGCTGCTCAGTCTGCTTGTTGTAGCCGGACTTGTAGCTTGTAAAGATGATGCAAATGCAACCGGAGAGGGACAACTTGCGATGCGAATGAACATTGCAATGCCTCATAATGGTGATGCCGAACAAGACACACCCGATGTGTTGGCCGATAGTTGTCGCGTGAGAGTATATAGCAACAAAGGCCTTGTACGCTATTACAAGGGCTTGAACAATGTGCCTTCTGAATTGTGGCTCGCTGCGGGTGACTATAAGGTTGCTGCTGTAACAGGCGACTCTGTACCGGCCACATTTGGTATGGGTTACTACAAGGGTGAGAGTAATCTTACTATCGAAGCCGGTAAAACGGCAACAGTCAATCTTGTTTGTAAGGTAGTGAACACGTTGGTAACAGTAGAGTTTACCCCTGCTCTTGCCGAAATTCTTACCGACTATCAAGTAACAGTGTCAAGCAAAGAGGCTTCGTTGGTATATACAGCTGCTCATACCGATTCTATTGGATACTTCATTTTACCGGCCAATGAGAATACTCTTAATTGGACCATTACAGGTACTAAGACCAATGGTGATAGCTATTCACAACAAGGTATAGTGCCCAATGTGAAGCCCGCTATGAAATATGCACTCACATTTGATTTCAACGAGAGCCAATATGTCGAAGGCGGAGCATACTTCAATCTTAAAATCAATGAGAGTATTATCGAAAAGGTCGATCACATTGTCATATATAAGCGACCTGAGATTATAGGTAATGAGTTTGATATTACTGCTCCCATTATCAATGAGACCAACAGTGGTAGTGAAACCTCGGTATGGATCAACGCCACATCGGCATTGTCGCAATTGGTGGTTTCGGGCGATAATTTGCAAGCATTGGGACTGCCCGGCAACTCTATAGACTTTGTTTCAGCTACTGAGAGTAGCATCAATCAATGGCACAATGCCGGACTCTCCTATCGCTACGACTATGATAGTAGCAATGATGTATCGACTGCCAAACTAACTTTCTCGGAGGCCTTTGTTAAGTCGTTGCCAGAGGGTGTACATGAAATAAAAATTAAAGCGGCCGATATGCATGCCAAGGAGTGGAGCGAAACACTTTGCTTCACTATTACCAATGCTGTCGTACTTACCGAAGTACCTCTGCGTCATGAGATATGGGCCAAACGTGCTACCTTGAGAGCCTCATTGTTGCGTGAGACAACCGATGAACTGATGTTCCAATATCGTCTCAAAGGTGCAAGTGACTGGACTGATGTGTCGGCCAATCGCAATGAGAACATTCTTACCGCCGAAGTATCAGGCTTATTGGGAGGTAAAACGTACGAATACCGAGCTGTTGCCGGTACTATGCCTTCGGCTGTAGTTGTTGAGTTTACCACCGAGACTGAGTTTGTATTGCCCAATGGCGGATTTGAAAATTGGCATAAAGATGGTAAAGTATGGCTTGTATGCGGCTCGAACGAGAATGTGTGGTGGGATACCGGTAATCATGGTTCAGCAACACTCAATGTCAATATTACCACACAAGATACCAGCATAAAAAATAGTGGTAACTCCTCTATCAAGATGCAGTCGCAATATGTGAGCTTGATGGGTATTGGTAAGTTTGCCGCAGGAAACGTCTTTGCCGGTGTATATGCAGGTACCGATGGTACGAATGGTATTCTCGACCTTGGCCGTCCCTGTACTTCGCGCCCGTCAAAGATGAAAGGTTATATCAAATATGTAACCGGAACGGTTGATTACTCAAGCACCGACCTTCTTCCCAAGGGTGCTACCGATATAGGCAACATTTATGTTGCTGTAGGCGATTGGGACGTACCCGTTCACGTTACAACCAAAGATCAGACCGTATTCAGTCGTGACGATGAGAAGATTATCGGTTTTGGAGAGATTGTACTTACCGAGAATACTGCAGGAGATGGTTTGATACCATTTACTATCGATTTGGATTATCGTTCAACAACTCGCATTCCTACCTATATTGTGATTGTTGCTTCGGCAAGTTATTATGGAGATTATTTCACCGGAAGTTCAAGCAGTACAATGTGGCTTGATGATTTGGAATTGATATATGAATAAAATAGATATTAGAATAGCGCTTGGGGTATTATTCTCGACTATCATGTTGGGAATAGCCCCACTGCAAGCGCAAGCAAGTGTAAGCAAAAGTGACTCAACAGAGTTACAAACAATGCCCTCTCGAGGTCTCAAGCAACATACATTTGTACCCAAAGGCCAATGGATTGTGGGTGGAACTGTATCATACTCGCAACAATCGGAGAATAATTATCAGTTTCTCATCATCGAGGGTATCAATGGTGAGGGATATAGCTTCAAGGTAAGCCCGATGTTTAGTTATATGGTAGCCGACAATATGGGTATTGGAGGCCGATTTTCGTATGAGCGTTCGTTGATGAAAATCAACTCGGCCGATATTAATCTGAGCGAGGATATGAATTTTGCCATTGGTGATATATACAACCTCAGCCACTCCTACTCTGGTATGGCTGTATTGCGCAATTATATCAGTATCGGAAATAATATGCGCTTTGGCCTCTTCAATGAGACGCAGTTGCAGATAGGCGGTGGCCAAAGTAAACTTGTAAGTGGTAGCGGAGAGAGTATTACAGGCTCGTATGAGAGTAATTTCTCGGTAGGTGTAAACTTAGCTCCCGGTATTACAGCTTTTATCAATAACTTTATTGCTGTAGAACTCAATGTAGGCTTGTTGGGATTTAAATATACCAGTACACAGCAGATTACCGACCAGATATATGAAGGTAATACGGCTTCTACTTCGGCAAGTTTCCAGATTAATATTTTCTCAATAGGATTAGGTTTGGCATTTTATATTTGATAAGAGTTATGAGACGAATGAAATCAATTATTGCCCTCATGGCAATGTTTATCATAGTAAGTGTCGCCCATGTGCAAGCCTCGGAGCAAGTCGCTTCGATAGCCGATAATGCTGTTGAGGAGCCGAAAAAAGAGTTTGATAGAGGCTTGACCAACTACCGATATATACCCAAGAACGAGTGGATATGTGGTATTACAGCATCATACTCGGGATTTAATAGCGACGATAGTGACTTACTGTTACTTATAAAGGATTTCAACTTTACCGGATCATTGTTTGGTGTGCACCCCTTTGTGGGATATTTTGTTGCCGACAATCAGTGTATAGGTATTAAGTTGGGTTACTCGGCAACCAATGGCAACTTAGGTAATTTTTCACTCGATATTATGGAGGATATGAGCATAGCCTTGACCGACTTGCAACTTACAGCCAAAAACTACTCAGCGGGTATATTCCATAGAGCATACTTGGGCATTACTCCCGGAGCTCAAGTGGGTGTATTCAATGAGACAAGTTTGACTTTCCAAAGTGGTGTGAGCCATTTTGTACGAGGAAATGCAGAGGCCGGTATGAAAGATACCAAAACAGTTTCTAATGAAATAGCGTTGGGCTTGGCTCCCGGTATATCGGTATTTGTTTTGGATAATGTGAGTGCTAACGTATCGGTTGGTATTGCAGGTTTGAGTTACAGACAGAGCAAACAATATATTGACAATGTTGAGACCGGCAGCTATGTGTCGAGTGGAGCCAATTTCAAGATAAACATATTGAACATAAATATTGGTATAACAGTTCATATCTGATAACATACTATAAATATGATGAGTATAAAACATAAAAATATATTATCAATTGCCTGCGTTGCTATATTGGGCATGATGGTTGGTTGTATAGAGAATGATATACCCTATCCTCGCATTCCGGCACAGATTATTGCAATAGAGGTTGCAGGTACAGTGCAAGCACCGGTCATCGATAACGAGGCGCGTACAGTAGCATTGGTTATGGCCGATACTGTAAACCTTAAGAGAGTGTATATAAAGAGTGCTACACTTACCGAAGATGCTGTTGCTACTCCCTCGATTGTAGGTGTACATGACTTGTCATCGCCGGCCGAGTTTACACTCTCTATTTATCAAGACTATACATGGACAATCAGTGCCACACAGCACATCGAGCGTAAGTTTGTTGTAGCCGGACAAGTAGGTATGGCCAATATCGAGGTTGATAATAAGCGTGCTCGTGTGTATGTCAATGAGCGTGTCGATTTGGCAAATGTCGATATCGAGACGTTGCAACTGGGCCCTGCCGGTATTACTACTTATAATCCTCCCCTATCGCAGTTGAAAGACTTCTCAAAGGGGCCACGCCATGTAACGGTTATGTATCACGATGAGGTTGAGGAGTGGACTCTCTATGTAGTACCGACACAAAGCAATGTGACACTTACATCGGTAGATGCGTGGACACGAGTAGCTTGGTTATATGGTAACGGCCTTGAGCAGAATGACAACCGTTTCGAGATACGTGAGTCATCGGCTACCGAGTGGACTACAGTGCCCGAGGAATATATGGTGGAGCGTGGAAGCTCATTCTCGGCTCGCATGATTCACCTTAAGCCCAATACCGAATATGTGGCTCGCGCTGTGATACCCGGTGAGACAAGTAATGAAATAACATTCACTACCGATGGTGAAGCCGTACTACCCAATGGCGGCTTTGATGATTGGTGGAAAGATGGTAGTGTGTGGAACCCTTGGAGCGAAGGCGGTACATCTTGGTGGGATACCGGTAACCGAGGTGCTGCTACACTTGGAGAGTCGAACTCGGTACCTACCGATGATGCGGTAAAAGGAAAAGCTGCTATGTTGCAAACCCGATTTGTCGGTATTGCCGGATTGGGTAAATTGGCGGCCGGTAATATCTTTGCCGGTGAGTTTGGTGCGGTAGATGGTACAAATGGTATTATACATTTGGGCGAGGAGTTCGTTTTGCGTCCTACCAAGCTGAAGGGATACTATAAGTACACCAATGGAGCCATAGACTATGCCGACAATACTTATAAAGATTTGTTGGGACAACCCGACTGCATGTCTATTTATATAGCTCTTGGCGACTGGGACGAACCTGTAGAAATAAGAACCAACCCCAAGAACCGTAAACTATTTGATGTAAACGACCCACATATCATTGCTTATAAGGCTATAGAATCGACCGAGCCTACCGATGGTTATGTACCTTTTGAGTTGGAACTCGATTACCGCAGTACATCGCGCGTACCCAAGTATATGATTATTATTGCATCGGGTAGTCGTCTGGGTGACTTCTTCACCGGTAGTACACAGAGTGTATTGTGTGTCGATGAGTTCTCGCTTGAGTGGGATTATTGATAGAATACCCCTACCCTTATATACAAATGGCTATGCACCTGCTAATGTGCATAGCCATTTATTTTTTTTGAGTTTATCTCTTAGAACGTTACACCCAGATTAAGACTCCAAGCCAAGCCGAAGTCAAATCCACGGTGCAACGTTACGTCTTGTCCATAATTATACCATTCACCTTCAATAAGCAAATTGCGAGCCATCAAACCTGTAGAGACGTAGAAATCGTAGTTGCTATTGGTGCGGAAGTTCAAGCCAAACACAGGATTGAGAAAGAAACACGAAGGATTGTACGACACATCGGGAGCATTTTCAACCTCCTTCGAACCGGTCAAGTGTCCGCCTATCGAGAAGGCAAAGAAAGGTTGGCACTTCGTGTTGGTAAAGTACAATCGTGCATGCAGATAGAGGGGGATCGAAATCAAGTTATGGCTAACACCGAATGTGCCACTACTATAATCGTCATAAGCGTTGGGATAACCCCAACTGGATTCATCATAAAAATAGTTGAAGTTGATACCTACACCGGCACCGAGGAAGAAAAGATTGCTGAAACGATAACCACCTATATAGTTGATACCTACATAGTTCGTTTCATCATCCACATCATCAAAAATGGTAGCCAAAGGCAACTCGATCGACTGCTCATAGTGTCCCTCAACAACACGTTTTTCTTTCACAGTTATTGTTTGCGCAGCAGTAATAAGTTGAGCCGAGGCTACGACAGGCAACATCAGTGCCACAATCAACGCAATAAAAACAGATTTTTTCATAATATTTTAGTTTTTTAGAATGTTACACCCAAGTTGATGCTCAGAGAACAATACCATCCTCTCTCCAGCTCCATTTCACGGCCATAATTCCAGAACTCTATCCAATCAACTTTGTTATGGGGTAGAATTCCGGCAGTAACATAGAAATCACAAGCCTTACCACGAAAGTTCAAACCCACAGCCGGATTGATAAAGAAAACCGATGGATTGTAAGTCACATCATACAGATCCTCTATTTCCCTGTTACCCGACAAAAGTCCACCTATCGAGAGTGAAAAGAAGGGTTGACACTTGGCACCGCGAAGATACAAGCGCGCATGAGCATAGAGAGGTACCGATACGAGGTTGTCAAATGTCCAAGCATGCCCAGAACCATCGTTATACAGCGAACTGCCATCATACTCATGATAGAATAAATTGAAGTTGATACCAATACCTGTACCAAGGAAAAACATATCGTTAAATCTGTAACCACCTATATAGTTAACACCCACATAATTGGTACCGTCATCATCAAAATTGGTAACAATGGGCACATCTATCGATTGTTGATATCCCTTATATCCGTCTTCGACTACACGTTTTTCTTTTACAGTGATGGTTTGAGCTGCAGTAATAAGTTGAGCCGAGGCTACAGCGGGTAGCATCAAAGCAACAAGCAATGCGACAAAAACAGTTTTTTTCATAAGTATATAATTTTAGAATGTACAACCTATACTTGCCTTGAGATAGGGCATCATAATGTACGATATTTCCGTATGATCGCAATAAGGCTCGGCTTGGAACCAACAAGCTACATTGAGATACATCGAAAAGTTATCTTCACATCGCCAGTTAACACCAACGGCCGGAGCAACAAGAAATCCGGTACGACTATATTCGGCCGATTTACCCGTATATTCCCAATTATAATCATTATCCATAAAATCTACGGTGGCTTGTGACGCAAATTTTACACCCATCGATGCCGATAAAAATGGCTGAACACGACCTTTAGTAAGATAGGCACGCACATGCGCATATAGAGGCACATTAATTACAGATTTAAGTAATTGTCTTTGCTCTTGATTTCCAATCTCATCGTACGAATTATCATTCCAATTACTCGAATCAATGTCGTAATAAAAACCAATACCTGCACCAACAAAGAGTGTGTTATTAAATCTATAACCACCTATATAATCGGCGCCAAATGCAGGAGTAAAATGTAAGCGGGATCCGTCCATGAAAGCCATATCGGTAATTCCTAAAAAATATAGCTCTGCCGATTGTTCATAACCGGGTTCAATAGCAGAAAGTATTTTTTTCTCCTTTACGGTGATGGTTTGCGCACTGGTTATAAGCTGTGCCGAGGCTACTGTAGGGAGTAGCAACACTGCAATCAATGCGATAAAAATAGTTTTTTTCATAATATCTTATTTCTAAAATGTTACACCAACACTCATCTTCATGGCTATACCATCACCAATACTGCGAACTGCATTCATCTCATATTGATTAGGATTATTATGATTATGATATTGTGCTGTTTCAACAATATCACGAACCAAGCAACCCACAGTCAAATACATACTGGTTTTGTCGTTCAACTGATAGTTTACACCCAATTGAGGACTTAGCATAAAACAAGAGGGATTATAATATGCATCATCATAACCTTTAGCATTTTTTCTTCCTGTTATTTGACCACCTATCGAGAGTGCAAAAAAAGGCTGACAACGGGTATCGGTGAAATACAATCGAGTGTGCAGATATAGCGGCACTGATACCAAGTTTTCGGGGGCATCAGGACAATAATATCCATATGCTCCGTGATAGGATAAATCTAAATCATCGCTAAATGAGTGAAAGTTAATACCAATACCAGCACCGAGAAAGAAAAGGTTACTGAAGCGAACACCTCCAATATACTCCAAACCATAGATACTGCGGTCGCCTCCTTTATCTTCAAAGTCGGTTGCTGCCGTAAACTCTATCGATTGTTCGTAATGCAACGGTTTGGCTGGCTTTTTCTCCTTTACGGTAATGGTTTGCGCACTGGTTATGAGTTGTGCCGAAGCTACTATAGGGAGTAGCAACCCTATAGTCAACAAAAGTATCTTATTTTTCATAGTCTATGCCTCCTTTTACTGTTCCTTTACTTTCACATCGACCGATTTATTCTTACGCAATATCTCGGTATTGTCTTGTCCATATGTAGCTATACGCGCTGCTTTCACATTCTCAATATCGGTCGTGGTAGCATTGCGGAAGTTGGTGTACTTGGCCGGATAGCCGCTTACGGTTATCTCCAACAAGCCGGCATCATTGGTAATCACATCGATAATTGTACCCACAAGCAGGTCGGCATCATGAATCTTGGCTGCTTTACTGAGAGCAATCTTCTTGAGTTCGGGCATCATAGCCTTTATTTGCTCGGCATTACCCACCGTAACAGGGAAAATCTTGTAAGCCTCCTTCTCAGTGTAAGTAATCTTGTTGGGCGACACCACCACATCGACAATGAGTGGTGCAGTCATCATGTAATGATCGGGCTCAAGCGTACGTGTAGATGATTCTTGATAAACAATGTGAGTATCGCGTTGTGCAAAGGCTACAAGCGATATGCTTGCAATAGCAAGTGTAAAAAGCATTCGTCTCATGGTATTATGTACTAATATAAAGAATAGGTGAATAATTTATGCAAATATAATAAAAGTACTGGAATGATATGCAATTTAATGCGATTTTTTGCAAATAAAAATAAGCACAACCGCAAGGCTGTGCTTATTTTTATAAATAATATACTATAGGTCTATTACTTTTGAACGTTGGGTTTTTCAAGTCCGTAACCTTTGCGATGGTCCTCAATCTTGAGGTAGATACCGATGAAGAGTGCCAATATACCAAATGATGAGAATATAATCATAGGCACTGTGTAACCACCTGTAGCGTTGAGAGTAGCACCAATCAAGATGGGTGTGAGGAAAAGACCGATGTTTTGAATCCAGAAGATAAGACAGTAGGCCGAACCAAGGATTTTAGCATCGATGATTTTGGGTACTGAAGGCCACAATGCGGCAGGTACCAAAGAGAACGATACACCCAAGATGAGGATAAGAATCATGGCAAAAGTCTTAGAGGGGAACATGGGCAAAAGGAATGCAAAGCTGAGGTGGCAGCATATCATGATGATAGCACCGAGCATGAGCATAGAAGCACCTTTGCCTTTGAAGTCGAGGAATGCGCCCAAGAAAGGAGTGAGCAACATAGCCAATATGGGGAAGAAACTGAAGAGTTGTGAAGCCTCATCGGCACCAATACCCAATGTTGTCTCCAAGAAGTTGGGGGCGAAACGTTGGAAGGGGAATATTGCCGAGTAGTACAACACGCACAAGAGAGCTACCAACCAGAACATCTTGCTGGTGAAAATCTTGCCAAGGTCGCTGATACGGAACTCATCTTCGCTCGATTTCTCTTCGCTCAACTCGCCGTCAGCAATGAGTTGTTTGTCGAGTTTGCTGTCCATGAGTGAGAATACGCTGTAGCAAATGAGACCGATGAGCAACAATGCAGTACAGAAGCCTACAGGTGCTACTACCGAAGCGTCAAATTGATTGGAGATGATGGGCGCAATCCACATAACGGCAAATACACCAAGACGTGCAATGGCCATCTCAATACCCATAGCAAGAGCCATCTCTTTGCCTTTAAACCACTTCGCAATAGATTTTGATACTGTTGTACCGGCCATTTCGCAACCGCAACCAAATATCATGAAGCCCAAACAAGCCATTTTGGCATTACCGGGGAGCGAAACCCACCAGCTGTCGAGCCATTGGCACAAGCCTGTAGCGGCAAACCAGTCGGTGATGGCAACAAACTTGATAGCTGCACCTATCACCATCAATGAGGCCGATAGGATACCGGTAAAGCGGATACCCATCTTGTCGAGAATGATTCCGGCAAAGATGAGGAAGAAACAAAATACGTTGAGGAAGTACTCCGATGCAGCATAAGTGCCAAATACGGTGCTATTCCAACCGAGGTTTGTTTCAACAAGCGATTTGAGTGGCGACATTACATCTACAAACATGTAGGCAAAAAACATCATTAGCGCTACAAGAATGAGCGCAGCCCAACGAGCTATCGCCGAGTCGTTGAGTCTTCTTTTAATTACTTCTGTCATAGTTTTGGTTTGTTATTTATTTGATTGTTAGTTTGTTCTATTGTCTTTTCTCAAGCAATACCACGTTCTCTACATGGTGTGTGTGGGGGAACATATCTACAGGTTGTACTCGTGTCACTTTGTACATATCGTCGAGCATGGCCAAGTCGCGTGCTTGAGTAGCGGGGTTGCAACTTACATATACGATGCGCTCGGGGGCGGCAAATCGTATTACTCCTATCACATCGTCATGCATACCGGCACGTGGTGGGTCGGTAATGATAACATCGGGGCGACCATGTTGCTCAATAAACTCAGTTGTGAGTATATCCTTCATATCGCCTGCATAGAAGATTGTGTTGTCAATACCGTTAAATTCGGCATTGAGCTTGGCGTCTTCTATCGCTTCGGGAACATACTCTATACCCACTACCCTACGAGCTTGGCGCGATACAAAATTGGCAATCGTTCCGGTTCCTGTATAAAGGTCGTAAACCAATTCGTTACCGGTAAGGCCCGCAAATTCGCGTGCTACTTTGTACAACTCATATGCTTGCTCCGAGTTGGTTTGGTAGAATGACTTGGGGCCTACCTTGAATTGTAGTCCCTCCATCTGTTCCAATATATAGTCGCGACCACGATAGCATATCACCTCTTGATCGGTAATGGTGTCGTTGGCCTTTTGATTGATGATATAAAGTAACGATGTTATCTCGGGGAAGCCGGTGGCAATGTGTTGCATCATCTCTTCAATCAACTCCGGCTCGTTGTCATGAAATACAACAATGAGCATAATCTCGCCGGTAGAGGCTGTACGTACAATCATATTGCGAAGCAATCCTGTTTGTGCGCGTAAATCGAAGAATGTCATACCTCTTTCTATTGCAAAAGCACGCACATCAAGACGTATGCGATTGGTTATGTTGTCTTGAAGGCTGCATTGCTTGATGTCGAGAACCTTGTCAAACATGCCGGGTATATGAAATCCCAATGCATTGCGATCGGTATAAACCTCTTCTTGTTGCATCTGTTCGGGTGTGAGCCAAGAACGATTGGAGAAAGTGTATTCCAGTTTGTTGCGATACTCGCGAGTCTTGGCCGAACCTTTGATAGGTGTCACTTCGGGCAACTCTATCTTGCCAATGCGGGTGAGATTGTCTATAACCTGTTGTTGCTTGAATTGCAACTGATACTCATAAGGAACATGTTGCCACTTGCAACCACCACATATGCCAAAATGAGGACAGAATGGCTCAATGCGTATGTCGGAGGGTTTGTGCATCTTGGCAATGCGAGCTTCGGCATAACTATGTTTCTTGCGTGTAATCTGCAAGTCTACAATATCGCCCGGTGCGGCGAAAGGTACAAATATTACTTTATCGTTATATCGACAGAGGGCTTTGCCCTCTGCCGCCACGCCGGTTATTTCTATCTCTTCGACCAGCGGTAGTGGTTGTTTTTTGCGTGCCAAATCTTGTTGTTTATTAGAAAATACAAAATCGCTCAAAGTTAGGCATAATTTTTGAAATAACGATTGTGTATATATAAAAAACACTTTATCGCAATTTTTATATTGTATATAAGTATAAAAATCAATTTTTTGTACTATCTTTGCCAATCATTTGTAAAAAAGTAACAACCCTAAAATCATTTTTGAAAATGAAAAGAGTGTATACATTCGGTAATGGCCAAGCAGAAGGTCGCGCCGATATGAAAAATCTGTTAGGTGGTAAAGGTGCCAACTTGGCCGAAATGAACCTTATCGGAGTACCCGTTCCTCCCGGTTTCACTATTACCACTGAAGTTTGTACAGAGTATAATCAACAAGGTAAAGAAGCTGTAGTAAAACTCCTCGAAGAAGATGTACGTGCTGCTATCAAGCATGTAGAGACTCTTACAGGTACAATTTTTGGTGACGAGACAAATCCTCTCTTGGTATCAGTTCGTTCGGGTGCTCGTGTGTCGATGCCCGGTATGATGGATACTGTGTTGAACCTTGGTATGAACGATACAGCCGTTGAGGCTCTTGCTCGTAAATCGGGCAATGCTCGTTTTGCTTGGGACTCTTATCGTCGTTTTGTTCAAATGTATGGTGATGTTGTATTGGGCATGAAACCCCAAAGCAAAGACGATATTGATCCCTTTGAGGCTGTAATGGAAAAAGTTAAAGAGGAAAAAGGTGTGAAACTCGATACAGAACTCGATGTTGCCGACCTTCAAAATCTCGTTAAACTCTTCAAGGCTGCAGTAAAAGAGAATACTGGTAAGGACTTCCCCGACTCTCCCTGGGAGCAATTGTGGGGCGCTGTTTGTGCAGTATTTGATAGCTGGATGAACGAGCGTGCTATCCTCTACCGTCGCATGAATCAAATTCCCGAAGAATGGGGTACTGCCGTAAACGTACAAGCCATGGTATTTGGTAACATGGGTGATACTTCAGCTACCGGTGTTGCTTTTACACGTGATGCTGCTACTGGTGAAGACATCTTTAATGGTGAGTATCTTATCAATGCTCAAGGTGAGGACGTAGTTGCCGGTATTCGTACACCCCAACAAATCACTACCGAGGGTTCTCGTCGCTGGGCAGCATTGCAAGGCATCAGCGAAGAAGAGCGTGCTGCTAAGTATCCCTCACTCGAAGAGGCTATGCCCGAATGTGCTAAAGACCTCATCGAGACTCAACAAAAACTCGAAGACTACTTCAAGGATATGCAAGACCTTGAGTTTACTATCCAAGATGGTAAATTGTGGTTGTTGCAAACTCGTAACGGTAAACGTACCGGTGCTGCTATGGTGAAGATTGCTATGGATATGCACCGTGCCGGTATCATCGACGAGAAGACTGTTCTCCGTCGTATGGAGGCTGATAAACTCGATGAGTTGTTGCACCCCGTATTCGATACTGCCGCTATGAAGAGCGCAAAGGTTATCACTAAGGGTCTCCCCGCTTCACCCGGTGCAGCTGTAGGTCAAATCGTATTCCACGCCGATGATGCAGAGGCTTGGCACGAAAACCGCAAGAAAGTAGTGATGGTACGTATCGAGACTTCTCCCGAAGACCTCCGCGGTATGAGTGTTGCTGAGGGTATCCTCACAGCTCGTGGTGGTATGACTTCGCACGCTGCTGTTGTGGCTCGTGGTATGGGTAAGTGCTGCGTATCGGGTGCCGGTGAAATCAAAGTTGATTACAAAGCTCGCACTGTAGAGATTGGTGGTAAGACCTATAAAGAAGGTGATTGGATTTCGCTCAACGGTTCTACCGGTGATGTATATGATGGTCAGATACCTACTCGTATGCCCGACCTCAGCGGTGACTTTGGTGCTATCATGGATCTCTGCGAGAAATATACAAAGGCCGATGTACGTACCAATGCCGACTCTCCCCGCGATGCTAAGGTAGCTCGTGACTTCGGTGCTAAAGGTATCGGTTTGTGCCGTACCGAGCACATGTTCTTCGAGGGCGACCGTATCAAAGCTATGCGTGAAATGATTCTCGCGAAAAACGAGGAAGGTCGTCGTCGTGCGCTTGCTAAGTTGCTCCCCATGCAACGTGGCGACTTCGAAGGTATCTTCGAGGCTATGGACGGCTATGGTGTGACAATCCGTTTGCTCGATCCTCCTCTACACGAGTTCGTTCCTCATCAAACAGCGACTATGAAAGAGCTTGCCGATGAGATGGGTATCACACTCGATGAGGTGAAAGTTGCTTGCGACTCTCTCGAAGAGTTCAACCCCATGCTCGGTCACCGTGGTTGCCGTTTGGGTAACACATATCCCGAAATCACTGAGATGCAAGCTCGCGCTATTATCGAGGCTGCTCTCAATGTGAAAGCTAAAGGCATCGATGTTCACCCCGAAATCATGGTTCCCCTTGTAGGTATGGTAACAGAGTTGCGTATGCAAGCCAATATTATCAACCGAGTAGCTCAAGAGGTATTTGCCGAGCGTGGCGAGACTGTAGAGTATAAAGTTGGTACAATGATTGAGGTTCCTCGTGCTGCTGTTACAGCCGACCAAATTGCCGAGGTTGCCGACTTCTTCTCATTCGGTACAAACGACTTGACTCAGATGACATTTGGTTACTCACGCGACGATGCCGGTAAGTTCTTGAAGGTGTACAAAGAGATGGGTATCATCAAGACCGATCCTTTTGCCGTTCTCGATCAACAAGGTGTTGGACAACTCGTGAAGATGGGTGTAGAGAAAGGTCGTGCTACTAAGCCCGAATTGAAGATTGGTATCTGTGGTGAGCACGGTGGTGAACCTTCTTCAGTTAAGTTCTGCGCTAACTTGGGTATGAACTACGTATCTTGTAGCCCCTTCCGTGTGCCTATTGCACGCGTAGCTGCGGCTCAGGCTGCTATTGAAGCATAAGATAACATCTTAACATAATCTTGTATCGGTTATCCACTCGAAGGATAACCGATATTTTTTATTTGTTTCTTAGTGCCTCAATTATTATTTTTGTGAAAGAATAAAAATATATTGAATGATGCAGAAGAAAATGTCACTCCTCTTTAAGGCCTTATTCAAAGGAATTATGGGATTGTTAGTTATGATGTTATTGCTGTTCTTACCAGCCGGAACACTGCAATATAGAGGTGCGTGGTTGCTTTTAGTTATACTCTTTGTGCCCATGATGGCGATGGGAATTGTGATGTATCTCAAATCGCCCGAACTCTTGCAACGAAGGCTGCAATCGAAAGAGGATCGTACTACGCAACAAGGTGTTATCAAGTATTCGGCATTGTTGTTTGTAGCAGGTTTTGTTGTAGCCGGCCTTGACTATCGATTGGGTTGGACTGCAGTACCACAGTGGATTGTAGGAGTATGTGCCCTACTCTTCTTGGTGGGATATGGACTCTACGCCGAGGTGATGCGTGAGAATGTGTGGTTGTCGCGAACGGTACATGTGGAGAGCAAACAGCAAGTTATCTCTACCGGTTTGTATGGTATTGTGCGTCACCCCATGTACACAGCCACGTTGCTTATGTTTCTTTCTATGCCATTGGTACTTGGCTCATACTGCGCCGCAATCATCTTCTTGTTTTATATACCTATTATTGTACGACGTATTTTTGACGAAGAGTCACTGCTTCGCAACGAGTTGCAAGGATATGTTGCTTACTGCAACAAAGTGCGATGGCGATTGATCCCCTTTGTATGGTAATAAAAAAAACGCATTGCATTGCAATGCGTTTTTTTATTTGATATTTGTGCGCTATCACTTAACAATAGCATCGATAGCATTGAGTATAGGTGTTGTATTTACGTTGCTACCAACCGCTTGTTGCATCCAATGATTGGGCGTGAGGCGACCTAAGCGATATATGCGCATAATCTCGTTGGCAAAATCGCGACTATTGGGATATTGTGCAAAGTGTTCTTCGAGTTGGAACTCAATGATGTGTCCTAGCGGATAGTTGGGCAGATACATGGGCGAATTGACCATGTGCGAATAGATGGCCAATATGGGCGAATCTTTCTCACCAAGCACAGGCTCATAATAGCTGTTCCATACATCGCGTGCAATAGCCATTGTTGCTTCGCGCAATTCGGCCGCTGTAGCCTCGGGGTGTGCATATAACCATTGCCACATGCGTATATCTACCAACGACACGCCCATAATCTCATAAAGTCCCCAGAAGATGTCGAGTGTAGTATTGGCATCTATTTGTTGATTGTAGCCGAGGAGTTTCAAATCGCGTTTTTGGAAAATAAATGCAAGGGCTTCGGTAAATCCTGTATTGGGTACACCTCTTAGGGTATAATAGTCGATGTCATAGAGGTCTATTGTTTGCTCTACGTTGTGACCAAACTCATGGACTGCAATGTTGTAGCCTTTATAGTCCATACCTTCACCACCGATACGAGTGCGAAGAAGTGAATTTTCCCAACGACCTACAGCTCCCCATGCGTGACCCGAACCGCGGGCACCTTGTACAGTAATTTTGTCGGCAAGATAGTTGGCCTCATCAATGGTAAATCCAAGAGCGACAAGCATGCGAGGCATATCGGCCTCAAAAGCTTCGGGAGTGGGATATTTGCTGCGTGTTTGGGCTGTGAGTTGGTCTTCTGATATGGTGCTGCGGCTCTTGAACCCATCGTACCAAATGTCGTAAGGACGCAAGTCACGACCTAAACGCTCTCTGATGAGAGCACCTACAGCCTTTACTTGGGGCGATGAAACCAGATTGACAAAGAGTTCTTCAATCTCTTGAGGCATCATCTCAACATCTACCTCAAAATTGCGAATGATACCTGTAGGAGCTTGTTTGGTGTATTTATCAACTTGTTTCATGGCATTGTAGTGTGCCAAGATGCGCTCATAGCGACGTGTATCTTCGGCAGCAAGAGTAACCTCTGTTCCCTCTTTCCATGTACGGTTGCTATAGGGTGCCCATTGGTAAGTAGTATTGTTGATTACCTCTTGGGGTATAGACCCATCGATGATGCGAAGCATGACCTGATATATCATTTCTTGTTTCTCGCGAGCCAAGGGCGAAGGTGCATAGTTCGACTTTATTTCATCGCGTAGATTCCAGTGCGATAGCAGTACCATATCTTCGGGGAAAATAGCCTTTTGCTCCTCGTTGAGTAGTTTACCCATCATGATGTTGTAGCCTGCTATATAGTTTTCGGCATCGGCGTTGGCTTGACCTACAGCCTTGTTGATGTCGGCAGGGATACGAGATGTAAACATATCGCCCATGCGAGCATAGGCCCACTCTTGTCGGCTCCACTCCTTGCCGAGTGTGTTTTTCTCGTCGAGTGTGTAGTTGGGGAAGTTGAGAATGGTTATAAAAGCCACTTTGTTCTCAAAGAGGTCAGATGTCATGTGTGAGAAAGGGTCGAAGGCACTCATGATATAGTCCAATTCAATAGGCTCAGGACCGGTGAGCATGGTGGGCAGATTGAGAGCAACTGCAACTTGATTGGTTGCACCCAGTAGTACCTCATAGGCGGTAGATAACTTGTCGAACAGTGTTTTGCGAGCATCGTCATCGGCTGCATAGTTGTCTTTGACAAACTGCGCAAACTCTTGTGCTGTCCCATCTTCTTCTTGCCATAGCGTTGCTGCCTGGCTTATACCACGTTGCATGATGTCGTGGTTGGCCGATGGATAAAGTTCTTGCATTTCGGTTACGATGCTATCTACATCAATAGGCGTGTTGTTTGTTGACGTACACCCAACAATAATTGTTGCCATAATTGTAAGGGTAAGTGTGTTGAGAAAATTTTTCATGGTGTTATGTATGAGATTTATTAATATTTATTCTATCACAAAGTCGCAAGCCACACGACTTTCGCGTACTTTCTTGCAGTAGCTCGATATGGCTACATGTGCCGGGTGTTTCTTGTATGCGTCCAAATCATCGAGAGAGGCAAATGTCGATATCAAGCACGCATCGTAGTTGCCATCGACAACATTGATGCCTACCTCGCACGATAAGAGTTGAGGTACAACACCCATCAGTGCTTCGAGATGTTCTTTCATCCAATGTGCATTTTCGCTTGCTGTGTGGCCTTCAGCCTCGGGCTTCAGTTTCCACATAACGATGTGTTTTATCATATTACTATATATTTATATTAATCCTTCATCTAAGTAAGGTAATTTTTTATCTATTTCAAATATCTCTTCACCGCCATACTTGAGCAGGGTATCATAAAAGTCTTGTTCATGCCCCGTTACAAGCGAATGGCACAATTCATGAATAATAAGTGCATCTATCTCCTTTGAGCTCCATTTTATTACATAAGGCGACAATATCACTTCGCCCGAACGTAGATGATATCCAATATAATTGTCAATATTTCTTATCGTACACTTGGTAAACTTCAAGCCTGTTTGTTTCGATAGTTCTGCTACCCGGGGAGGCAGATACTTTTGTGCTGCCTTTTTTGTCACCTTGCGGCTCTCCATTAAGATAGCCACTCGTGTAACAATCTGGTCAAACCGCATATCGTTAGGCACAACAATGGTGTAAGTATCGCCATTGGCAACGTGTGTAACTTTCGCAACATTGCCCTGCTTTATTCGTAATGAGTAAAACTCATAGTCGCGTGTAAAACTCTCGTCTAAGTTCGATGGTAAGTTATAATATTTATGATACTCATACGCATTGTCTATCATACGTATAGCATAATAATTGTCGTAGTGAGGATTTAAGCCTGCCAATTCGACCACTACCTTATCGGTATAAAATCTAACACGCTCATACGTTGTGTCGGAACGAAGTTCTATGCGCCCTATAAGATAATCGTCAAACTCACTGCTACTGCCTTGTGGACGAGCGGCTCGCAATGCACATATCTTATCAAAGTCACTTCCAAATACTTGTCGAGCACTTGTTATACCATCTTTCTTCTCAGTTAAGAGTTGATGCCAACATAATGCCGCATAATGATTGACCGGGACTCCAAGGCCTTTGTAATGGCTATATGCCAAATAAGCATAGACAAGATGAGAGGGATATCCCCTACTCGCTGCTTGACGAAAATGCGATACGGCCTCCTTATATCGCCCTTGTCGATACAATTCTTCACCCTTTTGCAACCAATAGGATATGTTATATTGATGATCTCTGTTCACTGATAGTAACTTTAAGCATGTATAAAATCTATTGACGATGCAATCTCGTAACCTTGGTTATACAGGTCGAGTAGCTTTCTTGTATCGCGCTCTATACGATTTACCTCAATGGGTTTAATGGGGCGTATGACTGTAATAGCTCCCTCCTCTTCGAACCTCTCAATCATGTCGAGCTGACTGTTATACAGCGCATTTCGACCGGCTATAGCACGACGCAAATTGGGATATTTGCGATAAAAGAAGAATGGTACTGTCGTGGGCTTTGATGGCTTGCGGTATCCCTTGTTGCGTGTGAGGATAACGACATTGTTGTTGTATCCGAGCTGTCGTGCACGTAGCAGTGGTATCGAATCGGCAATACCACCATCGAGCATAGGCTTGCCATCGACATAGGATATGGGGCTGACGAAAGGCAGACTGCTTGAAGCTCGTACAATTTCGATAATCCTATCGGGATTGTGTTTCTCGTCATAGTAGCATGCTTGACCGGTATGGCAATCGGTAGTTACCATTTCATACACTTCACTGCAACGTGCATAGGCTTCGTAATCGTATGGAATGATGTGGTTGGGGAACTTATCAAACAAAAGATCGAAGTCCATGATGTTGCCCTTAGTGAGCAATTGCTTGATGCTTATATAGTGATACTCATCAAGAAGGTCTATGTTGCTGTATTTGGCCCTACCCTTTTGTCCCGACATATACGACAATCCATTGCATGCGCCGGCACTCACTCCTATTGTGTAGGGAAATCGTATGCCTCGATCCATGAAATTGTCGAGTATGCCACTCGTAAATACACCACGCATACCTCCACCTTCGAGTATCAGTCCCGAGGCATGGTTTAGTAGTATTTGAGTTTTCTTCATATCCTTTGCTTTTACGATTGTGAGGCCTTTATTGCTTCGATAATGGCAGTAGTATATCCATGAGCATCTAACGTGTTTATACCCTTAATGGTATATCCACCCGGAGTACACACTTTATCAATCTCAACCATAGGGTGTGTGTCGTTTTGCAATATGAGTTCGGCTGCACCTTTTAGTGTTTGAGCTACCATTTTCATGCCCTCTTTGGGATAGATGCCCAATTCGGTGCCGGCTTGCATGCTTGCTTGTATATATTTGAGTGCGTAAGCAATGCCACACGAGGTCATTGAGGTTGCAGCCGACATTTGCCGTTCGGCAATGAGCATGGTCATACCTATGGGTGCAAAGAGGTCAAGCAATAATTGCTCTTGTTGGGGTGTTGCATTGTATGACGATATAAGTGTCATGCTTGCATTTACACTGATAGCTGTATTGGGAATGACTCGGAAGATTGGATTTCCTTGGTTTCCAAGAAAGATGTCGAGTTGCGCTAAGTCAATGCCTGCAGCTACCGATACGACAATTTGTTGTGGCTCGGGGGATATTTCATCTATCACCTGAGCAACAAGCCATGGCTTCACTGCCAAGATTATAATATCGGCATCTTGCGATGCAACAATGTTGTCGTTTGTGATATTAATATCTTTATATTCCTGCTTGAGGGAATCGAGTTTTCCTTGAGATGGGTTGCTTACGGAGATGTTGTATTGATTGTTCTTATTGTTTTGGCACAACCCTCTCACAATAGCACCGCCCATGTTGCCGGCTCCTATTATTGCTATCTTCATAAAGTATTATCTAAATCAAGGAACTTTAATGATAAGAGGCTTACTATTAAAGTTCCTTGAGATTGTTTCAGTTGTTGCTTATTGGTGTTGTTCGCGCAATAGGTCATTGACTGTCTTGACGGGGTTGAATGTCTCAATGGGAACTTCAACAAACAGTGTATTCCAGTCGCTCATAGCGCCATTCCACAAGCCCGGGAGTTCCAATGCTTTCAGCTCTTTGCCACTCTTCGATTTATACGAAATAAAACCGGTGTTCTTATCGACAAATGAAGGCAAATTGTATTTCTTACCTTCACCATCGCATACAGCGCATACCAAATCTACGGGGTTGAAGTGAGTACCCTTCTCAAACAGTGCTTTAGCCTCGGCATTGTTCATGTCAATTTGCGAACTTTCGAGAATTTGTAATGATACGGTGCTATCTTGATTGTATGCCAAGAACGGACCACCTCCGGGCTCGCCTACATTTTTGACCATACCGCACACACGCAAAGGACGATCGAATTTCTTGAGCAGATAGGCTGCCAATTGCTCGTTGTCGAGTGAGCTTATAGCTTCGTTGCGATTGTAAAGAGAATTCTCAAGGAACGATGCCATAGCTTGCAAGTCCTCGGCTGTGTAGTTGCCACTCTTCAATTGAGCTACATAGCCATCTATCTGTTTCTTGAGTGTGACAAGTACACCACCTATGATTTTTTTGTATAGAACTGTCTCTTCTTTGAGGCGGTCGGGAACAACGTTGTCGATATTCTTGACAAAAATAACGTCGGCCTCTATGTCGTTAAGGTTCTCGATAAGAGCACCATGACCTCCGGGACGGAACAACAGACTGCCATCGCTATCGCGGAATGGACGATTTTCCATGTCGGCTGCAATGGTGTCGGTAGAGGGCTTTTGCTCGGAGAATGATATGTGATAGTGCACATTGTAGTCGTTCTCATATTCGGGCAGTACTTGCTCAACCAAATCTTTGAATAAAGGCAAGTGGTCGTGCGATACAGTGAAATGAACATTCACATCACGTGCTGCGTTGCCGGCATATAGTGCGCCTTCGGCCAAGTGCTCTTCCATTGCTGTGCGCACTTGGTCGTTGTAGGTGTGGAATTGCAACAATCCTTTGGGCAATGCTCCATAATTGAGCCCGTCTTCACCCAAGAGAGCGGCTACTACTTCTTTATAATTACCCTCTTCTGTGAGATCATCTATGGTCTTGCCATATAGTACTATACAAGCATCGTTGAGCGCATCGTAGAAAGCAAATCGGTCGATATTGTCGAAAAATTTCTTCTCGAAGTCGGTTGTTGGAGTGTCGTACTCGGCCTCTATAAACTCAAACAGATTTTTGAACATACGACTTGCTGCACCCGATGCAGGTACAAACTTGACAATACGATGATTATCGGCCAAATATTCGTTCCATGCAGTCAGATATTTTTCAGACAAATCCTTGTCTATAGCCAATATTCCGTTGCCAATGGAGGCAGAGGCCGATAGCTTGAGATATGGAAAGCCGGTGGCAAAGCATGCCAATTGTTCGTTGATTTTTTCTTCCGAAACGCCTCTTGAGGCGAAAGTTTTGAGATCTTCTTGTGAGTACATGGTATAATATAATTATATGATTGTTCGTTATTTCAATCCTCAAAGCTACAAAAAAAGTAGCTATAATCACTCTATTGAGCGTAAAATATTGTGTGATAAGAATGAAAAAAATAACTTTGTGTGTACATTTTGTTTAAAAATCGGTTATGAAGCGATATTTATATTTTATTATTTTATTGAGTAGTGTTGTAGGTATGTGTGCGCAGGATAAATATGATATTCACAAAGACTTTGCCGGGGCTTGTAAAATCACACCTCCGCTGAGTAAAGGTGTTATGAAGATAGGTAATTTCTTCCTTGATGTGATACCTAAGGGTATGCGCTCTACTGCTCATTTACAGATTGATGAGGTTGAAGTGCAGTCGAGTATCGATAAACAAGGAATAAAGTGTTGGGTTATAACGCCTTGTTGTCATGCCGATGTATCCGATACTGCATCAAATAGCCGTAGCTGTTATTTGTTCTTGCACGGAGGTGGTTTTGTGTTCAAAGGAGCACCATATCATTATCAGTTGGCCAAAGAATATGCTATGCGTACAGGAGCTGTAATCGTGTTTGTCGATTATCGTATGGCTTATAATCATGACTATGGTGTGCCCTTGCAAGATTGTATAGATGCATGGAATTGGATAGGCCAACACGCATTGCAAATAGGTGTAGATGTGTCTAAAATGGGTATTATGGGTGATTCGGCCGGAGGTTTTCTGGCTATAAAAACGATGTTGTATAGTCTCAATAGTCCGAAGTATATACCCAATGCACTGATGCTTGTGTATCCTGTTGTAGATTGTTCGATGCGTACTCAGTCGATGGCTCAATTTACCGATACACCGGTGTGGAATGCCGAGTTGAATAAAAAGATGTGGCAATACTATCTTGGTGATAGTGTAGAATCTTCTTTGCTTGATGTGCCTATGGAAGTCTTGTCGCAATTCCCTCCTACCTATATAGAGACAGCACAATATGATTGTCTTAGAGATGAAGCGTGGTTGTTTGCCCAACTACTGTCGCATGCCGGTGTTCCTACCACCTATGTAGATACGCAACATACCATGCACGGTTTTGACATGGTACAGAAGAGCGAGATAACTCAATCGCAAATAGCGATGCGATGTAAATGGATAGGTGCAAAATAGTACGATAATATTTTTCTGCTTTCCTTTTGTTTTATTAAAATATTATTTAACTTTGTTGCTGATATAATTAATATTATTGATGTAATGCAGAAGAAAATTTTTCCGACAGTTTGCCCCTCTTGTGGAGGCTTGCTGAAAGTGCATTCGTTGCATTGCGATGAATGCGATACAACCATCAGTGGTAAGTATAATATACCGCCCATGATGCAATTGAGTGTAGAGGAACAAAAATTTATACTTGATTTTGTGAAGTGTAGTGGCTCTCTCAAACAGATGGCCGGCAATATGGGGCTGAGTTATCCTACTGTCAGAAATATATTAGATGAAATTATACGTAACCTCAAAAATATTGAAGACCATGAATAGACTTATTAATCCCTTCCGCTATATAGCCGGAGTAAAATCACTCATATTGGGACTTATTTTTATCTTATCATCGGCATTCTTGTTATATAGCGGTGGTATGATACAAGATAGTTATGTGCATATTGGTTTTGCTCGGGTAGCCTTGTGGCAAGTTATATTGGCGCAATTGGCATGGTGGTTGATACCCGCTATGTTACTTTATGCAGGAGGCTTGTTTTTGTCATCATCGCGCATACGAATTATCGATGTATTGGGTACAACTGCCTTTTCGCAACTATTGCTCATACCTATGATTGCCCCTCTATTGTTGCCGGCTGTTAAGAATGGCAGTATGCTTGTACTGGAGTCGGTAATGCAAGGTGCTGCCCCGGCAATGAGCGATATGATGCCTGTAATGATTAATGGACTATGGTCCACGCTACTATTGATATTGTTTTATGTATGGAATTATAATGCCTTTGCTACAAGTTGCAATGTAAGAGGCTGGAAAGCTATTCTATACTTTATTGCAGTGCAAGTAATAGTGACTATTGCAGGAACTTTGTTGTAACGTGAATAGTGATATGATAATATAGGCGCATCGCAAATGATGCGCCTATATTGTTTGTTGTTAATGATTTATCTACTCCGATACTATTCTTATCATTTCAATGGGTTGTTGTTTGACACTATCAAGTGGAAATACACCCATTCGCACCCTCGCGAAATCGATAGTTCGCAAATCTATACATCTTATATTGCTATTGTATGCAGTACGATAATAGATGCATCTATTATCGACATCGCTTACTACAGTCCATTGTGTAGCCGATGGCATATCTTTGGGGGCATTGTTCAATGTGTGCTCAACACCTATTGGAACATCGAAGTTGTTGAGAATGTGAAAACACTGCAAAACAGTGTCGAAGGCTGTAGGTCGTTGCGGTGCTGTGGCTACATAGAAAGCAGCTCTTACAAATCTTGAGGTGGAGGTAACATCGCCCGGAATGCCATGGAATGCCGATCCTGCACTGATAGATGATATTTCTACCCCATTCCATTTTTGTGACTTGGCAGTTCCCGGATATAGATTTACATAGTTGTTGAGGTTGGTAAGATGCCATGTGAAGTCGGGCGAATTGGTCAGTACACCTATCTTGTTTTCGTGAATATGATATTTACCATCGATAATTTCAAGAACAATTTGTCGGCCTCCGGGCTCGGCAATACGCCAATGTATAGTTTGCATCGACGGGTCGAGCGATACAACATGTACCGATGGTAATGCCGCAATAACCTCGTCAATGGTTGCAAATTGCGATAAGATCCATTGTACCAACTGAAGGTCGGCTATGGTATAGTCGTTGTGCGATGCATTGTATGACTCATAGCTACCATAGTGGGGAAAGTAGAACAGACCCGCCGAAAGGCCTGCCTCATTGAGTCCCTCGGCTACAAATCCCGGCATTACCACACTCATGCCTACATATCCATGTCTTGCCTTAAACTTCATGCCATTGTGCCCCGAGGGTGTATATGACACCATCTCTTCACCACGTGGTACTATTGTATATTCGCTTTTAAGAGTTCCTCCGGCCCACTCTATAGTGCGAGCTACTACAAAACTGCCATCGGCTGACTGAAATGAAATTCCGGTACATGCTTCAACTCCGACCAACCCCGATAAAGCAATGCATATACCACTTGCTATCATTTTATTTTTATTCATAACATATATTGTTTTGGTGCATTACTATTAACAGAAAAATAACATGATAAGTTCGTCTCTTTAATGAAAATGTAGTACTTTTGTTCAGCTAATAATAAATGTATAGATAGTGAACAACAATAGATATTTTACCCAAACGGAATGGACCGAATTTCGCAGCTCCTACCGCCATCTTGTTTCTTTGATGACGGGCGAACTATCCTTTGGTGGAATAATGGAGGTGAGCCAGATGTTGCGCGAAGCGGTGACACAGGGGCGTTTGTTGCATAGCAAACATGGTCTTAACTTGATAGCTCGCAATATGACAACAGCACTGTTGCTGTGTGAAATGGTGGGCGTAGATAGAGACATGATTTTAGCCATATTCCTATCTCCTCTTGTAGAGTGTGAATATATTACTATAGAAGATGTAAAGAAACAATATGGTGATGATGTAGCCAAGTTGATAAACGGCCTCAACAAAACACATGAATTAGATAGCAAGCAAGGTGCTATAAGTAACGAGTATTTCAAGAATTTGTTGCTTGTATTTGCCGATGATATACGAGTTGTATTTATTATCATTGTCGATTGCTTGTGTGTGATGCGAATGCTCAACAATCACCCCGATGAGCAGTATCGCCGTCATGTTACGTTAGAGGCATCTACCTTATATGCTCCATTGGCACATAAACTTGGATTGTATAAAATCAAGTCGGAACTTGAAGACCTGTCGCTCAAATACTCCGATAGAGAGACTTATAACCTGATAGCTCACGAATTAAATTCTACCAAAAAGTATCGTGAAGAGTATATCTCTACTTTTATTGCACCTGTCAAGTTGATGTTGGAGAAGGCAGGATTGAAGTTTGAGATAAAAGGCCGTACCAAATCTATTTACTCTATCTGGAATAAAATGAAAAAACAGCAGATAGGCGTTGGTGGTATATACGACCTCTTTGCGGTGCGAGTGATACTCGATAGCGAGGGTAAAGAAGAGCATAATGACTGTTGGAAAGCCTTTTCTCTCATTACCAATACCTATCCGCACAACCCCAATCGTATGCGTGACTGGCTATCCAATCCCAAGAGTAATGGATATGAGTCGTTGCATGCAACGGTGATAGGTCCCGAAAACAAATGGGTAGAGGTGCAGATACGCACCCGACGCATGGACGAGATAGCCGAGCGTGGATTGGCTGCCCACTGGCGATATAAGGGTGTAAAGAGCGAGGGCAACATTGACACACTGATGAATAGTGTACGTGATATATTGGAGTCGCATAGTACCGATTCGTTGGAGAAAATCAAGGACTTCCAGATGGATATTTATGATAAAGAGGTCTTTGTTTTCTCGCCCAAAGGCGATCTGTATAAATTCCCTTATGGCTCAACGGTCTTGGACTTTGCCTTTCACATACACACCAAGTTGGGCTGCGCATGTACCGGTGCTCGAGTGAATGGTAAAAACCAGACCATAAAATACGAACTGCGCAGTGGCGATACGGTAGAGATACTTACCTCATCTACTCAGAAACCACGTAAAGAGTGGCTCAATATAGCCCAATCGGCCAAGGCTCGCGTGAAAATAAAACAAGCACTCAATGAGATAGACAATAAGAGTGCCGAGTTGGGACGCGAACTATTGTCGCGGCGTATGAAAAATCGCAAGATAGAAGTTGACGAGTCGATTTTGATGCGCATGATAAAAAAAATAGGCTATAAAACTGTTACGGCATTCTATCTCGAACTTGCAGATGGCAAAATTGAGGTAAATGATGTGATAGAACAATATGTTGCCATCATAGAGCGAGATCGACAAGAGGAAGAACAGCGTTCGGCCGGTGAATACTCACTCGACAAACAGCCTATCGACGACAATAAAGTAGATGAATTGGTGATAGGTGGTGATATAAAAGGTGTAGATTACCGTTTGGCAAGGTGCTGCAACCCCATATTTGGCGATAAAATATTTGGTTTTGTTTCGTCTGTAGGTACTATCAAGATACACCGTACCGATTGTCCCAATGCCATCAATATGCAAGAGCGTTACCCCTATCGTGTCATCAATGCCCGATGGGCCGGTAAGATGGGTACTAAATATGTAGTAACACTGCGTGTAGTGGGACAAGACGATATAGGCATCGTTACCAATATATCGTCGATAATAGGTAAAGAGAAAAATGTATTTTTGCGTAGCATATCTATCGACTCGGACGATGGATTGTTTCAAGGACATTTGTCGGTGGCATTAGATGATATAGCTGCACTCAATACGCTGATAAAGAAGCTGAAAACCGTAAAAGGTGTAAAAGATGTACAACGTGGTGCTATGTAGCCCACACAAATAGATATAAAGATGAAAAATAAAATCCTCCTACTCCCTATGCTGTTGATGGTGACAGCTTGTGGAAACAACGAAAAATTGGCTCAAGAGATGTATAACAATGCCGAGCAACTATACCATGCCGGCCAATATGTCGAAGCTACTCGCTGGGTTGATAGTATAAGTGCTACCTATCCACAAGAGGTAGAAACAATACGCAAGGGTATGTTGCTACAATGCCACATCAACCAAGCACGCTATGAAAAAGAACTGATAGAGGTTGATAGCCTTTATAATGCAACAATAGCCGAACTAACATCGCTCAAGAGCCGTTTTGAGTTGCACAAAGAAGGCCGGGAACAGACCTATGCCAACTATATCTATAAAGGCACTCGTCGCAAAGGTGAAGTGTTGCGCAGCGAAGTGCGGGTGCATGTAACCGAGAATGGCGACCTGCAACTCACAAGCGTATATTGCGGTGGCGCAAAACTCAATCATACAGGTATAAAAGTGACTATGGCCGATGGCTCAACAGCTCAAACATCACCCATTGCCTATGATGGTGGCAAGAACTATCGCTACAAGTCGGGCGACAATACTATAGAGATGGTGACATATAACCTATCGCAATGTGAAGATGTGTTGCAACTGATATCGAGTCATGTTGGTGATAAGTGTAAGGTAGAGTTTACGGGTGGCAAGCAACACAATATAACACTCGACAAATTGTCGCAAGAGGCCATCGCCAACAGCTATCGTATGGCTCAACTATTTGTAGCAGCCGACTCGTTGCAATCGCGTCGTGAGTTTGGTATTATACAACTCGAACTCGCCGACCGTCAATTGATAAAACTACAAGAGAAAGAGAACGCTACAGAGTGATTCTATGGTTGCAGACTTGCAGTAACCTGCCACTAATGTGTGCAACTCATGAAAAGTAAGAGGGTCAGTGTCCATTGGTGAACACTGACCCTCTCATTTTATTGTTGTTTGTGATATAACTTATTTCGCAGCGATAACTTCGATTTCTACCATAACGCCTTTGGGAAGGTCGCGAACGGCGAAAGCAGCGCGTGCAGGATAAGCCTCGCAGCCCTCAAATGCTTGAGCATATACCTCGTTCATGGGTACGAAGTTGGCGATGTCAGAGAGCAAAACTGTAGTTTTAACAACATTGTCCATAGTGTAACCGGCCTCGGTGAGGATAGCCTTGATGTTGGCAAAAACTTGAGTAGTTTGAGCTGTGATGCCTTCGGGAACTTCGCCAGTAGCGGGGTTTACGGGAATTTGACCCGAGATGAAGAGCATATTACCTGTTTGGATAGCTTGGCTGTAAGGACCAATAGCTGCAGGAGCGTTGGTTGTTGCAATTACTTTTTTCATAATTCTTTTTTTTAAATGTGTTAGTTAATATGATATTTGTTCGGTTTCTTGTGGTATGGGTATGTCTATAACGAGGGTTTTATCTCCATTGTTATAGCAATTGTCTTTGATTTCTTGCAGTATGTCGTTGCGTGACGATGGTGTAAGGAGCGAATCGACAAAGTTTTTGGAGCCTTTTTCGTCGATGAGGCGTAGCAGATGTCCTATGGATAGGCTGTTGCTATCTACGGTTGCTATGTAGGCATAGTCGTTCTTTACAGGTGTGGGGGCAACCAACTCAATGATAGATAGGTCGTTGATGGCACGTGACACCAACTGAATGGGTATCTTGTAGGTTTGCGATATGTCGTAGCAAGTAAGTGCCTCTTTGTTGTCGCGACGGCGCGAAAGAATGATAGCCATGATGGTGATGAGGACTCGCTCGTAGTAGTTGCGCGAGATGTTTTTTATATCTTTCTCGTAGTCGAAGTTGAATACATTCTGCGACGAATATGACAGGACAATACCTATGAGGCATATCAACCACGAAAGTTGTATCCACAACAACAGCAATGGCAGGAAGGCAAAGCTACCATAGATGGCATTGTACTTCGACACCCATATCTGACCCGATAGGTATAGCCACTGAAATACGTTGAAAGCCGTACCGCAAATGATACCCGACACAACGGCGTGCTTGAACTTGACCTTGGCATTGGGCAATAAGATGTAGGCTGCCGAGAAGAAAATCCATGACAATACATACGACGAAAATTGCATAATGTATTGTCCTAACGATGATATGTAGGGTATCTTGTCGAGCAGGGTTGAGGCAAAGATAGACATACCATTGCTGAGCAATAGCATGATGGGTAGGAATATGAACATTGCCAGGTAGTCGGTAATGCGACGGGTGAGCTTACGATTGGGCACATTCCATAGGTCATTGAATGTGTTTTCTATATCGCTCATCAGTGTTATCAATGTCCATAGCAGCAATACGATACCTATACCAACGAATACTCCCGATTGCATTTGGGTAAAATACCCTTCGACAAATGTAAAGGCATATTGTAGGGCATCTTTCTGAGCCGGAAAGGCAATGAACAGTTGCTCCTCGAGTATGGGATAAAACCCAAATCCCTTGCCTACTGCAAGTAATACAACCAATGCCGGTACAATGGCCAGCAGGGTGCGAAAAGTAAGCGCCGAGGCACGTTGTTGCAACTGCTCGTTAAGAAAACAGCGTATAGAAAGGTTGAGCGTTTTGATGATATGTATAAAGACGTTGTTGCTCTTGCACTTCCACACATCTTCACTAACGAAAAACCAAGCCTTGCGTATGGCAAAGATAAATTGACTCCATTTTTCGGCAAATTTAGATGTGTTCATAGTCTCTAATAATGTTTCGTAAAAAATACAGTAAGCCTATAAGCCGGGTTATGTGCCTCAAAGAATGAGGTGTCTGTCATTTATCTTGACTTTATGTCACCATAAAGCTCTGCGCGGTTTACCCCCCGGCATCGGACGAGCAGCCCTACTGCGCCGGTATACATAACCTTACAACCCATAAGACGTACGGCACGATGTGTTGCCACACCGCCCGGTGGGCTCTTACCCCACCTTTTCACCCTTACCACCTTGCGGTGGCGGTTATTCTCTGTTACGCTACTCCACCCTCACGAACGGCTTCTCGTTAAGAAGTATGGTGCTCTGCGTTGCCCGGACTTTCCTCACAAGCATAGGCTTGCGCGACAGACCGACTTACTGTAGAGTGCAAAGGTAATGATTTTTTTTGTGGTGTTGGGGTGTAAACTTCAAAAATTAGATATAATAAAATAGATTTTCTATGAAAATTGGAACAATTTGCACCACTCGTTACCTTATATAATAGATGACGATTATTGGCTGTGATAACAATTGTTATATATCCGAGGCTTTTGAGTTAAGTGCAGTTAAGTATATGAGCTGTGTATTAAAAGAGTTTAAATATATCGCCATCGGAGAACAATGTATTTCTAAAAGTATTAATTTTAACACGTAAAAATATTAAAAGCGAATTATTTTAACACTTAAATAAGATGAATATGAAAATGAAACATGTCAGTATGGTATTGCCTATCTTATTATTGAGTGTAGGCGCAATTGCTTGTGGCTCAACTACTCGTGGTGATGCTTCGGTAACTCATAATGAAAGTGAAGAGGCTGTTTATACACCTACTTCATATCGCTCAACCGGTCTCGATTTTACAAAAGCGGCCGAAAGTACAGTGAATGCAGTGGTAAGTATTCGCACTACCACAACTCCAAAATCGAGCGGTAGATTTAATGACCCGTTTTTCGAGTTCTTCTTTGGTCCCGGATTTGGTCAACGACAGCAACAAGCACCACAGAGTGGTCTCGGCTCGGGTGTAATCATTTCGCAAGATGGATATATTGTGACCAACAACCACGTGATTGAGGGTGCTGATAAGCTGGAGGTGACACTTAATGATAAGCGTACCTTCAATGGCCGAGTTGTGGGTGCTGACCCTACTACCGACTTGGCTCTCGTAAAGATTGAGACAGAGAATTTGCCCATAGTGCGATTTGGAAATTCTGATGATTTGAAGATAGGTGAATGGGTATTGGCTGTAGGAAATCCTTTTGGACTTACATCTACGGTAACGGCGGGTATAGTTAGTGCCAAGGCTCGTCGCATCAGTGATGGTATGAGAGGTAGTAAACTGGATATTGAATCGTTTATTCAGACCGATGCCGCCGTAAATCCCGGTAATAGTGGTGGTGCTCTGGTAAACACTGCCGGAGAATTGGTGGGTATCAATACGGCAATATTCTCACAAACCGGCAACTATGCAGGCTATTCGTTTGCAATCCCGGTAAGTATAGTGGGTAAAGTTATAGCCGACTTGCGTCAGTATGGAACCGTGCAACGAGCTGTTATGGGTATAGCTTTCCAAGAAATTACATCGGAGCTTGCCGAGAGCAAGAAGCTTGATGTGCTTGAAGGTGTGTATGTTGCCGAAGTGAACGATCGTAGTGCTGCAATGGAGGCAGGTGTACAACCCGGCGATGTGATTACGGCTATAAATGGTCGTAAAATAAGCAATGGTGCAGCGTTGCAAGAGCAGATAGGTCGATATAATCCTGGTGACACGATAAAGGTAACTATACGTCGTGATGGCAAAGAGCAGGTTGTGTCGATGACGCTGAAAAATAGTCAAGGCAGTACAGAGATTGCTAAAGCTGTTGATTTCACCTCGTTGGGCGCTGGATTTAAAGAACTGTCAGATGCGCGTAAGAAAGAACTGAATACTCGTAATGGTGTAGAGGTTGTAGGACTCAAAGATGGTAAGTTTAAAGACGCCGGTATAAGAGAGGGGTTTGTAATATTGGATATAAATAACACTGCTGTAAGTTCTGTAAATGATATAGAGAGGATATTTGACCATATCACTCGATCGGGCAATGAGCGAAAAGTGATGTTTATTACCGGTGTTTATCCCAATGGTAAGTTGATGTATTATGCGGTAGACCTGTCGGAATAATAACCTAACAGATGTTCGCGATACAATTGTTGAGATGCTGAGTTGCGTTTGCACGCAGTATTATTAATAGGCACGAAACAATAAAAAGCGGAAATGAACGTTGTAATATAGTGATATGTATTATATAAAAGAAGAAAAGTTCACACTGATATTGAATTTTAACACTATTTTGTATAATACATATCATATAAAATTGTAACTTTGCGGTTCACTTCATATTGTAATATGAGACAACTAAAAATTACCAAATCAATCACTAATCGCGAGAGTGCTTCTCTCGACAAGTATTTGCAAGAGATAGGTCGCGAAGACCTTATTACTGTCGAGGAGGAGGTTGAACTCGCGCAGCGTATTAAACAGGGCGACCATGCAGCGTTGGAAAAACTTACACGCGCCAATCTTCGTTTTGTCGTTTCGGTAGCTAAGCAGTATCAAAATCAAGGTTTGAGCCTTCCCGACCTTATCAATGAAGGTAACCTTGGATTGATAAAAGCAGCTGAGAAATTTGACGAGACACGTGGCTTTAAGTTTATCTCTTACGCAGTGTGGTGGATACGTCAATCTATTCTGCAAGCATTGGCTGAACAATCGCGTATCGTTCGTCTTCCTCTCAATCAAGTGGGCTCACTGAATAAAATCGGTAAAGCCTTGTCGAAATTTGAGCAAGAGAATGAGCGTAAACCATCACCCGAAGAGCTTGCCGAAGAGTTGGATATTCCGGTAGATAAGATTTCAGATACACTGAAAGTATCTCCCCGCCACATCTCGGTAGATGCACCTTTTGTCGAGGGCGAAGACAATAGTCTTCTCGATGTATTGGTAAATGATGACTCTCCTATTGCCGACCGTTCGTTGATTGAGGAGTCATTATCGAAAGAGATAGAGCGCGCATTGCAACTGCTGCAACCTCGTGAACGTGAAATTATTAAAATGGTCTTCGGTATAGGTTGTCAAGACTTGACCCTCGAAGAGATTGGCGACAAGTTCGGCTTGACTCGTGAGCGTGTACGCCAGATTAAAGAAAAAGCTATCAGACATTTGCGTCAAAAGGCTCAAAGCCAATTATTGAAATCATTTTTATAAGAAGAAGTCTGATGAAAGCACAAAGGCCACCCGTCGAGGTGGCTTTTTTATTACCTTTATATAAAATAGCCGATGATTGTAGTATGTAGGCAATTGGGGTTTACGGTATTATTCTTGGGTTGTCGGGGTTATTAAGGTGGATAATATAAAAAATGAGACTGCCGGTATAAACTGGCAGTCTCACATATTTTATTCAGATGCTTATTAGTTTTCGGGAGTCTCAGTTGCAGGTGCTTCCTCAGCGGGAGCAGCTTCCATGGGGAGAGCCTCTGTCTCAAAGTTGGCAGTAGGGATCTCTTGAGTTTGACCTTCAACAACCGAAGTTTGAGTGTCGGCTTTGGGCATGAAAGCAACAGTGGCGATGCACAATACCATAATGATAACAGCAATAGTCCAAGTAGTTTTTTCTACTACATCGGTAGTTTTGCGTACACCCATGATTTGGTTTGAACTAGCAAAGTTGGAAGCCAAGCCACCACCTTTAGACTTTTGAATAAGCACAATTCCTATCATCAGTACAGATGCGATAAGAATTAAAATGGTAAGTAATGTTGACATTTTTATCTTTTAATTTTTGACGTTAATAATCAATTTTTCCAAAAATCTTATTTGGTCTGCAAAGTAAATATTTTTTTCTGGATTATTCAAGTTTAATTTGCGAATAATTTCCAAAGCTTTTGCATATCGTCGTTGTTGTATGTAAATTTTGGCCAAACTTTCGCTAAAAAGCGTGTCGTTGTCCTCTTTGGGCTCTGGGTTGTTTGTCTCTGAATAGGTGCCAGGGTGAAACTCGGGGCGTGAGAAGAGCTGTTCTCCGGCAGCATCGGCATTAATAAATTTGTCGAGCAAATCTATGTCTTGCAATTGGGTCGCATCTTCAACGTCGGGCATTGCTCCGAGCTGACTCATGTAGTCGTATGCCGGAATGGTGATAAGAGGAATATTATTTTCTGCTATCTCTGTTTTCTCTATGTTGTTTTGCAGCGATGTGTTATCGATGATAGACGATAGCGACAGGTCGGTGTCGTATTGTTCTTCTTTGCCGTAGGTGTGTAAGAATAGGTCTATTGCCTCGTTGGTAGTCTCTTGCGGTGTAGAGTTACTGTCGGGGTATATGTGGCGATAGTTGGGCTTGATACCCAATTGTGTTGCCCATTCGTCTATATTGGCAGTATATATGGAGCTTAGTGCTATTGCCTCTTTGTCGGTACTTGCGTGCTGTTGCGTGTAGATGATGAGCGGTAGCGAGAAGTATGGGTATGCCTCACGCCACGCCTGCATTTGTTCTCTACTTATGCCGGTTTTGTTCGATAGGTGCTGTTGTAGATTGTCTTTCAACGATTGTATGTCCATATCTTACACGTTTACCAATTGGCTACAGTTGCATTGAATATGAGGTCAACAAGTTCTTCACAAATAACAGTTATGAGTTCATCTTGCACATCTGTGAGCATGCGGTCGCTACTGAAGTCTTGATATGCAGTGAATGTACGGTTCTCAAAGTCGTATTGCGACTCTTTGGTATTGATAAATGTTACCTTCACTGTGACGGTAAGACGGGTCATTGTAGCATAGGCATCGCTACCTACGGCTTGTGGCGTCAGGTCATATCCTGTTATCTCGCCTTCTATCTGTAGGTCGCCATTGACATCTACCATTTGGAGTTGTGTTTGGCGAGTATAGGAGTCCTTGAGCATATTGGTAAATGTCTCTTCGAGTGGAGGATATACCAATGCTGCTCGTATGGGAAAATCGGATATAGATATTGTCTTTATCAGATTATAGTTGATAGATGCACCATTGAACTTGTACGATATGGTACAAGATGTGAGCATAATGAGTATGAGTGCAAGTAATTTTTTCATCACTATTCGAGGTTGTATTCTTTTATTTTGCGATATAGTGTCCTTTCGGATATTTGTAACTCTTGTGCTGTTTTTTTACGTTTGCCGTTGTTACGCGCCAAAGCTCTACGTATTGTTTCGCGTTCGGTATCTTCGAGTGATGTGGGGTGTTCCTCATATTCGTTTACCATTATCTCCTCGGCCTCAATGTCATTATATATGGTATTGTTCTCCATATATGGCTGATGTGGATAGGATATATGAGTTGTTGTACCTGTGGGGTGAGCAATCATGCGGGGCATTGTCTCAACAACAGCACTCTCTTTGTCGGCCAGTAAGCCATTTACAATGTCGCGTAGGTCTTTTATCTCCTTCTGCATTTTTATGATGGCCTCATATATCATCTTGCGCTCATTGTCGAGTAACGGATTGCTACCTTGCGAGTCGCTCGAAGCTACATCTTGTCGTAGAGCCGGAAGGTTGCCAACAGTGTATTGTGGTAGATATTTGACAAGCATCTCTCCTGTTACTTCGCGTGAGGTTTCGTATATCGACACCTGACGGGCTATATTCTTGAGTTGTCGCACGTTGCCCGGCCATCGGTATGATGTGAGCACATGACGAGCATCGTCGGTGAGGCGTATTACCGGCATACGATATTTCTCGGCAAACTCTGAGGCAAATTTACGGAACAACAAGATAATGTCGTTGGGTCGCTCGCGCAATGGCGGTACTTCTATATGTACTGTGTTGAGACGATAGTAAAGGTCTTCCCTGAAACGACCTTCCGATATGGCCTTGAGCATGTCGAGGTTGGTTGCGGCAACGACACGTGCGTTGGTCTTATATACGGCCGATGAGCCTACTCGTATAAACTCGCCACTCTCCAGCACGCGCAATAGACGAGCTTGTGTAGTAAGGGGCAACTCTCCTACCTCATCGAGAAAGATAGTGCCTCCATCGGCCTCTTCAAAGTAACCTTTGCGCGATGATATAGCACCGGTAAAGGCTCCTTTTTCGTGGCCAAACAGCTCTGAGTCTATAGTACCTTCGGGTATAGCACCGCAATTGACAGCGATATATTTGTTGTGCTTGCGTATGCTGTATGCGTGTATAATCTGCGGGAAGAACTCTTTTCCTGCACCACTTTCACCTGTTATGAGCACGTCCACATCATCGATAGGTGCTATTTGCATTGCCCGTGATATGGCTTGTATCAATTCGGGAGTATCTCCTATAATCCCAAATCGTTGCTTTACTTGTTGTATTTCGGTTGTCATTTGCATAAGATTAGCAAAAATACAAAAAAATCGGGTAATGCTATATACATTATCCCGATTTTTTAAGAAAGTATCACAGTTGGCAATGCTAAGAGTTGTATGTGAGTATCATGCTCTCCATACTACGTATGTCAATCGTAAACAATCGCGCTATAAGAGGTGTGCCAAGGCCGGTTATAAGTTTTATTACTTCGGTGGCTTGTATCGAGCCTATTATGCCGGGCAATGTTCCTATCACTCCTTGACCCGAATTGGGGTTGGTGCTTGCTGTTGTTGCGCTTGGGAAGAGGTCGATATATCGCCAATTTTGTTGTGCATCGAATACCGAAACTTGACCTGTATAGGCATCTATTGCACCATATACAAAAGGCTTGTTTTGGCGAGCGCATACGTCATCTATGAGGAGTCGGGTCGCTATATTATCGCTACAATCTACTACAATATCGTATTCTGAAATAATATCGAAAGCATTTTCTAAATTTAATCTCGTATTATATTCACACACAGTTATTTTGCTCGATATTTCATTTATGCGAAGTGATGCTGCTTGAGATTTGCTATACCCCAATTCGCGCTCTTTATATAGTATTTGACGTTGTAAATTGCTCAGTGAAACAATATCATTATCGACAATACCCAATGTGCCCACACCTGCAGCCGATAGGTAGAGGGCAACGGGCGAACCCAAGCCCCCTACTCCAACAATTAGCACTCGTGCACAACCGAGTTTTTCTTGCCCTTTCATGCCAATCTCGGGTAGCATGATTTGTCGTGCATATCGTTCTTTCATATCAATCGAAAATTTTGTCCCAATCTTTCCAGACGACCTCATAGCCTTGGGCTTTGATGGCTTTTTCTACCTCTAAGGGAGTTCTTTCGTCACTTACCGCAAATTGCTCAAGAGCTTGCGGGTGGGTAAAGTAGCCACCGGGTTCGGTCTTGCTACCGGCACTCATAGACGTGGCACCGAGTGATACCATATTGTCACGGAAGTGAGGTGTCTCGCGTGTAGAAATAGATATATCTATATCGTGGTCGAAAATGCGAAATGCAAAGGTGAGTTGTGCCAATTGGCGGTCGGACATGACAACGTTGGGAGGAAAGCCTCCGGCACTGGGACGTAATCGAGGAAAATTGACACTATATCGAGTGCGCCAGTAATGTTTGCGAAGGTACATCAAATGAAGTGCCATAAATGTAGCATCGGTGCGCCAATCTTCCAAGCCGATGAGTATGCCCATACCTATCTTATGTATGCCTGCCTGTCCCATGCGGTCATATCCATTGAGCCTCCACTCAAAGTTCGATTTCATACCTTTGGGGTGATATACTTTGTATCTGTTGCTGTTGTATGTCTCTTGAAAGCACACAACCCCATTCAATCCCGATTGTGTGAGGCGATAATAATCTTCACTCTTCAGTGGCATTACTTCTATTGATAGATTGTTGAAATGTGGCCGCACAGTTTGCAGAGCCTGTTCGAGGTAATCTACACCGGCATCTCGCGGATTTTCACCGGTGACAATAAGCAGATTGTCGAATGGAGCCAATCTCTTTATTGCAAGACATTCTTGCTCAATCTCTTGCATGGTGAGTATTGTGCGCTTCATGGGATTGTTGTGGTTAAATCCACAATATACGCAATGGTTGCTGCAAGAGTTGGTAATATACATAGGTATATACATAGCCATCACTTTGCCAAAGCGCTCTTGGGTGTAATGACGACTCAGACGAGCCATATCTTCGAGGTATGGCATAGCAACCGGCGATATCATTGCCATGAAATCGTCAATATTGCAGTGCGACTTTGACAATGCAATCTCAACATCTTTGGCTTGTTTCGATGCAATGCATTTAGTTACATCTTCCCATGAATAGTGGGATATTTCATTTGAAAACATAGTATTATCTATTATTTGTTATTCTCTTTATCGCAACACTTTACAACATCTTGCGATAGTCGCATGGCGCAGAAGTTGGGGCCACACATAGTACAGTAGTTACCATCATATTCGCCTCCTTCCTTATAGTATTGGAGAGCTCGTTCAGGATCTAAAGAGAGGTTGAACTGGTCTTTCCAACGGAACTCATATCGAGCCTTGCCCATAGCATCGTCTCGCAGGTATGCTCCGGGGTGACCTTTGGCCAAGTCGGCAGCATGAGCTGCAATCTTGTAGCTGACAACACCATTGCGCACGTCTTCCTGATTGGGCAGGCCTAAGTGCTCTTTGGGTGTAACATAACAGATCATAGCAGTGCCTTGCCATGCTATTTGAGCAGCACCTATGGCCGATGTGATGTGGTCATATGCAGGTGCAATGTCGGTTGTCAGAGGCCCTAATGTGTAGAATGGTGCTTCGTGACAAGCCTTGAGCTGGCGCGACATATTCTCGGCTATCTTGTGCATGGGTACGTGGCCCGGACCTTCGATGATAACTTGCACGTTGTGTTGCCATGCCTTGAGGGTGAGTTCGCCCAATACATCGAGTTCGAGAAATTGTGCAGCGTCATTAGCATCGTGTATAGACCCCGGACGCATGCCATCGCCCAATGACACAGCTACGTCGTACTGAGCCAAGATTTGACATATCTCATCGAAATGGGTGTATAGAAAACTCTCTTGGTTGTGTACAACACACCATTTGGTCATGATAGAACCACCTCTTGATACAATACCCGTAAGCCTATCTTTTACCAATTGTGCGTGGGCTTGCAATACGCCGGCATGAATGGTAAAATAATCTACGCCTTGCTCGCACTGCTCTATGAGAGTATCGCGGTATATTTCCCATGTGAGGTCTTCTATATGACCATTGACTTTTTCAAGCGCTTGGTATATAGGTACTGTACCCATAGGCACCGGCGAATTGCGTATAATCCACTCACGTGTTTCGTGGATATGATTTCCTGTAGAGAGATCCATCAACGTGTCGCCACCCCAATGACAACTCCATACTGCCTTTTCAACCTCTTCGGCAATACCCGAAGAGAGTGAGGAGTTGCCAATATTGGTATTGATTTTCACTAAAAAATTTCTACCTATAATCATGGGTTCGGCTTCGGGGTGGTTGATGTTGGCCGGTATGATAGCTCGTCCTGCTGCTATTTCGTCACGAACAAATTCGGGTGTTATGTGCGATTGAATGCCTTTTTCTTGACACATCATATTCTCGCGAATGGCAACATACTCCATCTCGGCAGTGATGATACCCTGTCGGGCATAGTATAGTTGAGTTATAGGCTTGCCCGGTAAGGCTCTATAGGGTTTATAGCTGTGCTGAAAGCGTATGGAGTCAAGTTCTTTGTTGTCGCGTCTGGCTCTGCCATATTGAGATGTTATGTCGGATAGTTGCTCAACATCACCTCTTTCCACTATCCACTTTTCGCGAAGACGGTGCAAACCGTCGTTTATATTAACTACAACATTGGGATTTGTAAAGTCACCGCTCGTGTCATATACATATACGGGATCGTTGGGGGTAACAACCCGTTTCCCATTTTCAATCTTTACTGTATCGGTGAGATTGATGCGACGCATACCTACTTTTATTGGAAATAATGTACCGTCAATATATACTTTTTCAGAGCCAGGATAACTATCTTTTACGATATTATTATCTATTTTCATGGTTCAAAATTTTATTTAGTGTTAGATATCAAGAAATGAAGTAAGAGGACTGCTGGCTTGCGCTTGTAACGATTGGGTGCCCAGTCCGGCTTCATAAGCCATACGGCCGGCAACAACAGCATCTTTGAAGGCTATTGCCATGTTCACCGGATTGTGTGCAACGGCAATAGCAGTGTTCACCAAAACAGCATCGGCACCCATTTCCATTGCTGCAGCAGCGTGTGATGGAGCACCTATTCCGGCATCAATTATGACCGGCACATTGCTTTGTTCGATGATGATTTGTAGGAAATCGCGTGTAAGCAGTCCTTTATTTGTGCCTATAGGTGCACCAAGGGGCATTACTGCAGCAGTGCCCACATCTTCGAGTCGCTTGCATAGTACAGGATCGGCAGGTATATAAGGCAAGACTATAAATCCCATTTTTACAAGTTCTTCAGTAGCACGAAGCGTCTCAGCTGCATCGGGCAATAGGTATTTGGGATCGGGGTGAATTTCAAGTTTGATAAAGTTTGTACCAAAACATTCACGAGCCATCTGTGCCGCTAATATAGCTTCATCGGCATTGCGTACCCCCGATGTGTTGGGTAACAACTGTATCTTGTCGTTTTTGATATGAAGCAACATATCATCGTCGCTATTGCTCATATCGATGCGTTTCATGGCCATTGTTACCATTTCGGTGCCCGATGCCTCTATAGCTTGCTGCATCAATTGGTTGGAACTGAATTTGCCTGTACCGAGGAATAGACGTGAACTAAACTCTCGATTTCCGATTGTGAGATTTGTTTTCATAAGTAGTATTTATTAAGTGTTTCTATTATGTCTCTTGTTGTTTGCTCTGGAGTTTCGCTTCGGAGTATAGCTCCAGACATGGCTATACCCGAAACTCCTGTTTCTATAATGTGAGGTATATCACTGCATTCTATGCCACCAATGGCTACAATGGGGGTTGTTATTGAGGCATCGTGGCATTGTGATAGAATTTTTTTGTAACCGTCTATACCCAATACCGGACTAAGATTTTGTTTGGTTTGTGTATAGCGAAATGGTCCTAAACCTATATAATCGACTCCCTCTTTGTGTAATCGAACAATGTCGTTGAATGTATTGGCAGTACCACCTATAATATATTTCTCTCCTAATATATCACGAGCTTGTAGGGGTGGCATATCATTTTTGCCTAAGTGTACTCCATCAATATCAAACTCGGCAACCAACTCTACGTGATCGTCAATAATGAGTATGGCATTGTACTCTTGGCATATGGGCTTGAGTTGTGTTAAAACTCGCCCAATCTCATCGAGTTGGGCATCTTTCATGCGCAGTTGTATCCATTTACAACCACCTTTCAGTGCTGCTATTGCTCCCGACATGTAATCATATTGGGCGTTATGGTGTGTTATGAATTGTAACATGACAATATTTGTTTCAGTTGTTTTACTTCTTTGTGTATATGTTCTATAGTGGGTTCTTTCCATATACTACCCAACACTGCAACTCCTCCAAATCCACAATCGATGGTAGCCTTTACATTATCGGTGCAAATACCCCCCATCGCTATTACATTATCATCTATAATACCTTGTCTGCCTGCCTCAAGGAGTCGTTGTAGCGAAAAATTACTTGTATATCCTGTTTTCGATATGCTGTCGTATATGGGGCTGAGGAATAGATATTTGTGCTTGTTCTTGTGCCGAATAATCTCCTCTAATGTATGGCAACTGCGACTGGTATTTCCGTTCCACCAAGATGGAATCGTAGATTGGCGTGCATTGAGGTGTATCGCTGCTACGTTATATTGCATTGCCAATGAATGGAAATCGTGTAGTACCAATTGCGAGTGATATGCTGATGATATGGACTCTACAAGGTGTGCTACCCTATCGATTGTTGCGTGGGGCTTGCGTATATGCACATAATCTACACCGCAATCGATGGCTTCCATAATGAGTTGTCCCTCGTTGCAAACGAACTCTTCGGCAGTGATAAGAATTAGCTTTTTCATTTATTTTATCCTCCATAGGCTGCTACAATGACAACAATGTTGTCTTTGTCATGAAGAACCGTCGTTTCCCATTGAGGCCTGAGAATGAGTTTGTTATTTATAGCTACAGCAATGTTGGTCGCTGTTATACCCGACTTCTCGATGAGTTGTAATAGAGATAAGCCTTCATTTATCTCCATAGGTTGATTGTTTAGATAAACGGTCATGATGATATGATTGAGATATTATTTATTATATAGTGTTTGAAGCGGTTGTGGTGCAAAAGCGTGATTTAAAGCACCATGCCCATGCCCTACTTGAACATCGGCACTATGTGCTATTGCCCCGGTAAGATAGTTTTTGGCTTCTTTGATAGCATGAGAGAGAGGAAAACCTAATGCCATATATGCCGCAATTGCCGATGCAAGTGTACACCCTGTACCATGCGTATTGCGGGTGTTGATGCGTTCTGAAGAGAATTGTTCTATATGATGTTCGTTTGTTACAAGAATATCTGTTGCCGTCGTGCTATCGATATGTCCACCTTTCATGAGTACAGCCTTGCACCCCTTCTGTAATAGCAATTGAGCATTGTGCAACATATCGTCGAGGCTGTTGGTCGCTATTCCGGTTATTAGAGATGCTTCGTGAGTGTTGGGTGTAATCAATGAGGCCATAGGGAAAAGTCTCTCGACAACCACCTCAATAGCATCATCGCTGAGTAATTTGTGTCCTGAGGTTGATACCATGACAGGATCCAATACGATAGGAATTTCTATGCGTGATAATGCGTCGGCTACAGCATTGGCGATGTGCGCATTGCACAGCATACCTATCTTGATACAATCTATCGTAAAATCCTCGATAACGGCCTCGATTTGGCGATGCACCATGTGAGGCGATATAGCTTGTATATCGATTACTCCCATGGTGTTTTGTGCAGTGACGGCTGTGATAGCAGTTGTTGCATATACACCTATTGCCGAACATGTTTTGATATCGGCTTGAATACCAGCTCCACCGCAACTGTCGGAGCCTGCAATAATGAGTGTTGTAGGATAACGTTTCATGTTACATCTGGGTTTGCAGAGATGCAACAAATGGCTCAAGCTGATATACCGCTTGAGAACAAAATGCGAAGAGCCGAAAAGATGGAAATATAGATGAATATACGATACAATTCCTACGGCGGCATTATCCGCATCAGGTTCTTAGGGTATAATCTCAGCCGCACGTTTGCAGCACCCCTTTGTGTTACGTGGCAAAGATATAAAAGTTTTTTTGTATATTTGCAAAATATTTGAAGTAAAATTATTAGCAGTAAAAATATGGCAGCATCAAACTTTGTAGATTATGTAAAGATATTTTGTCGCTCGGGCAAGGGCGGTGCCGGTTCTATGCACTTGCATCGTGCTAAATATGTGCCTAAGGGAGGCCCCGATGGTGGCGACGGAGGTCGTGGTGGACACATTATTTTGCGAGCCAATCGCAACTTGTGGACTTTGCTCCACTTGCGTTACTCGCGCCACGTGCTGGCGGGTAATGGTGGCCATGGTGGCCCTTGCCGTAGCTCGGGTAAAGATGGAGAGGATAAAGTTATAGAGGTACCATGTGGTACTGCTGTATTTGATGCCGATACAGGTGAATTTCTTACTGAAGTTACTACCGATGGTGAGGAATTAATACTGCTGAAGGGTGGCCGAGGTGGACTCGGTAACTGGAACTTTCGCAGTGCTACCAATCAGACACCTCGTTATGCTCAACCCGGTGAGCCTGCTATCGAACGCAACATTATATTGGAGTTGAAACTTCTTGCCGATGTAGGTTTGGTAGGATTTCCTAATGCCGGAAAATCGACATTGTTATCCTCTATTTCGGCTGCAAAACCTAAGATTGCCGACTATCCCTTTACAACCCTTGAACCCAACCTTGGTATAGTGTCGTATCGCGATAACTTGTCGTTTGTGATGGCCGATATCCCCGGTATTATTGAAGGTGCCAGCGAAGGTCGTGGCTTGGGATTGCGATTCTTACGCCACGTAGAGCGCAATGCCTTGTTGTTGTTTATGATACCTGCCGATGCTGCCGATATTCGAGAGCAATACAATATTCTACTGCGAGAACTTACTGAGTTCAATCCCGACCTACTCGATAAGCAACGTGTGCTGGCCATAACCAAGTGTGATATGCTCGATGATGAACTGATGGAGCAGATGCGACATGAGTTGCCCGATGATATTGAAACCGTATTTATATCATCAATAACCGGTATGGGACTGAGCGAACTGAAAGACGTTTTGTGGCGCACACTCAATGATGAAAGCAATCGAGTACTTACCTTCACTCACCGCGATCTTGACAAGCATCATCGCATCAAAGAGGAAGATGAATACGACCTTGGCGTAGAGACATTAAACCGCAAAGAAGACGATGAAGACTACCTTGAGGAGGAGTGGGACGAGGAACTCGATGAAGAAGATAGCAATCATAGAGAGGAGGAGTGGTAATGCGCGTTAGAGAAAAAAATGGCGTAACACTATATAGCTTTGAGTCACCGGCTTTTGAGTCGGTGACTACTTTTGTTACCACACGTCATAATATGTGGTGTACTGCCGAGCCTCGCGGCAACTTCAATGTAGGGCTATATTGTGGTGATGACACTATGCACGTTGAAGCAAACTTGCAGCAGTTATGTCATGCGTTAGATATAGAGCGAAGCAATCTTTTTTACCCGCATCAAGTGCATGGAACAGAGGTGCTGTGCATAGATGCAAAGATACTTGCCCTACCCTATGATGAGCAATTGAAACGACTCGATGGTATTGATGCTATTGTTACCGATATACCCGGTATAGCAATAGCTGTAACTACCGCCGATTGCGTGCCTATAATATTATATGATGGAGTGCATCATGTAGTGGCCGCTGTTCATGCAGGTTGGCGTGGTACGGCACAAAATATTCTTTCTATCACACTCGATGCAATGACCCGAGTATATGGAACGCAGCCATGCGATGTTATGGCCGGTATAGGGCCATGTATAGGTGTTGATGCATATGAGGTGGGACAAGAAGTGGTAGAAGCTATGCGTGATGCGGGGTATAACATCGAGTCAATAACTACGTACAATCGTACTACCGGTAAAATGCACATCGACCTTGCTGCAGCCAATGCCGACCTTTTACTGCGTAGTGGAGTAGATTTGATGAATATAGAAGTATGTGGAATATGCACTCATAGCAACAGCCGAGATTTCTATTCCGTCAGAGCACTTGGTAACACAACCGGCCGCTTCCTTACAGGTGTGATGTTGGGTGGAAAATAGTGGTGATAATTACTGAATATTGTGCTTGCTTAGTGTGAAGTCAAATCTTAATCCTCCGTCAGGTCTATTGAAAACGGTGATTGTTCCACCATGGAACTGAACGGCATGTTTTACGATAGCCAGGCCTAAGCCTGTCCCACCCTTTTGACGAGAGCGACCTTTGTCCACTCGATAAAATCGCTCGAACAGGCGCGATAGTTGATCTTGTTGAACCCCCTTGCCGTCATCTTCAAACCGGATATGGCACATCTTCTCGTCGTTTTCAAGTAACGTAATGTAGATATTCTTGCCCTCCGAGTAGGCTATGGCATTCTCGGTAAGGTTGCGGAAGATAGAACCAATCAAGGAGGAGTTTCCATAGACTATAACTTCATCTTTAAAATCGGTATGTAGTGTCATACGTTCCTCGTCGGGCAATACTTCTAACTCATCGGCAACCTCATTGATTATATCGTTAATTACGATATATTCCTTATTGATAAGGGCACTTCCATCTTCCATACGAGTGATGAGCGACACATCATTGAGTAGTCTGCGAAGGCGCTCATTATTGGAGTAACAACGTTCGATAAGCTCCTGACGTTTCTCTTCGCTGAGATTGATACCCGATAGCAGAGTCTCGAGGCATACTTGAATAGATGCGACCGGTGTTTTCAGTTCGTGATTGATATTATTGGTGAGCTGTCGTTTTAAGCGGTTTTTATCCTGCTCGGCTTCATAGCGATTGACACGCTCTATGTCTTTGCCAAGTTTGCGAGTTGTGAAATAGGCTATTACGCTCATTGTGAGTGTAATAGAAATCATTACCACAATAAATGACCAATCGGCAGTGAGCATATCGCGTAATGTGCTTGAATAAGGGATTGCTGTACGGACAATAACCCTTTTGCCGCAAGTCGCAGAGTAGAAATATTCCCTTCCATCGCTTACCGATTGTCGACCTATATGGTAGCCTGAACCATTGCGCAAGGCCTTGACAATTTCGGGACGATTGCGGTGGTTATCGAGAGAGTCGATAGAGATGGTGTTGTCATATATTACTGCACCCGATAGCGTAATGAGTGTTATACGAAGGTCATCAAAAGGTTTTTCGTGAGATGTAATGTATTCGGTATATGACTCCCCATTTTCTACCGCTACAAGTAGGTAGCGATTGTATTGTTGCAGTTGTGCACTCAGATACTCCGACTTGAACTCTTTCTCACGCATATACTGATAGCCAATAAAGCATAGTACAATAGCCCAAGAAAAAGCAATGAGTTGCAAAAATAGTTGCTTATGAAAAGATAATTTAGTCTCGGAAGCCATAGCCAAAACCAGAACGGGTTATTATGTATGAGCCATAAGCTCCAATCTTTGAGCGTAAGCGGGTAATATTCACATCTATTGTACGGTCAAGTACAACTACTTCGTCGCTCCATACACGACTTAAAATTTGCTCTCTTGAGCATATTTTGCCTCGGTGCGTAATAAGATATGCAAGTAACTCAAACTCTTTTCTTGTGAGTTTTACCTCATTACCATCTACAGTGCATCGTTTAAACTCCAGGTCGAGACATAGGCCATTAATTGTCAATCGATTTGGCTTGTCTGTAGGAAGATTGGCATTACTTTTGTAAGACGATGTACGGCGCAGAACACTCTTGACACGAGCAACCACATTGCGTATAGTATATGGTTTGGTAATATAGTCATCGGCACCGAGATTTAGTCCCATAATCATATCGTCTTCGGTGTCGCGTGCTGTACAAAAGATGATGGGAATATCGGCCGTTTCAATATTGGCCTTCAACATTTTGGCCATTTTTATACCGCTAATTTCGCCCATCATAATATCGAGCAGAATGAGTGAATACTCTTTCAGATTATAGCTTAGTGCTTGTTCGGCACTGAAGGCTATATCTACATCATAGCCCTCGTTTTCGAGATTTAGTTTTAGAACCTCGCATAACGTTTCCTCATCGTCCACTATCAAGATGCGATATGTTGTCATATACATTATTTATTTAAATGCACTGCAAAAATAAAGAGAACTGGCGAATAGTAAAATACCCCGCAGTAAGATTTAATAAAAATGTAATAATTTATTTGTAGTCAGTATTTCACGAAAGCCTAATTTTTTTGAAACATTTTTGAAATGTATTACCGATACTTTTGCAGTGTCAAATTTATAAAAGGACAAAAGAATATGAAATCAAAAGTAATCTTGGCAGGAGTTATAGCCTGCATCGGTATCAGCGCACAGGCGCAAGATGTCAAAACAGAAGAGCCTAAAGGCAAAGCAATTGTACAGGTGTTTGGAAATTTCCATTCCGGATTTGGTGCAGAAAATGATGATCGTGGTTTTGAGTTGGATCGTAGTTATTTTGGTTACGAATATAACTTTGGCAACGGACTCTCTGCAAAGGCTGTAATGGATATTGGCAAATCCAGTGATGTTTCCGATTATCAACGCATCGCATACATCAAGAATGCGATGGTATCATGGAAAAAAGGAGGATTGACACTCAATGGTGGTTTGATTTCAACTACGCAATTCAACTTCCAAGAAAAATTCTGGGGGTATCGCTATATTATGAAGTCGTTTCAAGATGAATATAAATTTGGAAGTAGTGCCGATTTGGGTATATCGGTAGCCTATAAGTTTGCCGATTGGGTGTCGGCCGATGCAATTATAGTCAATGGTGAGGGATACAAGAAGATTCAGGTAAACGATGGCTTTAACTACGGTCTTGGAGTAACGCTAACTCCCGTTGATGGCCTATATATACGCGTGTATGGTGGCCTGAATGAGAGTGGCGAAGATGGTAAGAAGGATATCGCCAATTTGGCAACTTTTGCCGGATACAAGCACGAAAAAATCACGATAGGAGCTGAGTATAACCATATGTGGAATGCCTCATATAAAGATGGTTCAGACCAAAGCGGTTATTCTATTTTTGCTTCAGTCAAATTATCTAAGATTGCCGAACTCTATGCGCGATATGATGATTTATTCTCTAAAGATGATTGGAATATCGCCAAAGATGAGTCTCTTGTAATTCTTGGAGCACAATTCAAACTTGGTAAGTATGTAAAGATTGCTCCTAATTTCAGAATGAATATGCCTAAAGCCGATGGTGCCGAAAATGGTTACTGGGCTTATATCAACTTCTATTTCGGATTATAATACAACAAACATTTAATACAATATATTATGAACAAGATTTTTCAGTCTGTAATGACAATTGCTATTGCTCTTGCAATGGTAGCTTGTGGTGGTAACACAAACAATGGTAGTCGTGAGGCTCAGGAGCTTTCGGGTGCGGGTGCAACCTTCCCATTGCCTTTCTACAATGTGGCTTTTGAACAGTTTGCACAAGTAAATGGTGACCAAGTAGCATACGGTGGCATCGGTTCGGGCGGTGGCGTTCGTAACTTGCGCGATAAGATTGTCGATTTTGCCGGTAGCGATGCATTCCTCTCAGATGCTGAGATGGCAGAGATGTCACCCGTTGTACATGTCCCTACTTGCATGGGAGCAGTTGTTGTTGCTTACAACCTCGATGGCGTAAATGAGTTGAATCTATCGGGTGAGATTATAGCAGATATCTTTGCCGGAGAGATTAAGATGTGGAACGATGAGCGTTTGGCTGCTCTCAATCCCAATGTAAAACTACCATCAGAAACTATTATCCCTGTTTATCGTTCAGACGGCTCGGGTACAACCTTTGTTTTCACCGACTACTTGACAAAAGTTAGTCCTATGTGGGCTTCAAAATATGGTGCAGGCAAGTCTGTAAACTTCCCTGCAGGACAGGCCGCAAAAGGTAATCCCGGTGTTGCAAGTATAATAAAGCAGACAAAGAATACAATCGGCTATGTAGGTTCGGAGTATGCCTTTGCTCAAAAGATACCTTTTGCACACGTCGAGAATAAGCATGGTGAGTTTGTTTTGCCATCATCTACTACAATATCGGCTGCAGCATCGGGTGAAATTCCGGTTGATACTCGTTGCTCTATTACAAATTCCGATGCAGCAGGTGCATATCCTATCTCAACCTTTACTTGGATAATTATCTACAAAGAGCAGAACTATTCGGATCGTACAAAGGAGCAGGCTGAGGCAACGCTCGACCTTCTGAACTACATACTCTCTGATGAGGCGCAAAACATCACATCTGAGGTGCATTATGCTCCGCTACCGGCTAAGGCCAAGGAGTTGAGTATGTCAAATCTCAAAACTGTTACTTATGACGGAGTGTCGATACTGCAATAATAACAAAATGCTATGAACGATAAATTATACAAAATCCTATTGTTCACAGTTGCTTTGATTATGCCATTGGTGTGCGGGGGTGTTGTTTACGCCCTCGTCACTGATGCATATGAGGCATTTGAACATTTTGGGTTCTTTAAGTTTTTGACCTCCTCGGAGTGGAGTTATACCGAGGGTGCTGAGCAGTATGGAGCACTACCATTTATAACCGGAACGCTAATGACAACTCTGTTAGCTCTTATCTTTTGCATACCGTTCTCGCTACCTGTAGCACTATTTGTTGGAGAATACTTCAAAGGGACAAAAGTAGCATCGGTGCTTAGCACAGTAACAGATCTTTTGGCCGGTATTCCATCTATCATATATGGTTTATGGGGTTTCTACACTTTGCGTCCACTTATAATGGCACTCAATATTTCGCATCAAGGCTCAGGAGTTCTTACAGCCTCGTTGGTGTTGGCGATTATGATTGTCCCTTATGCAGCATCGCTGAGTGCCGAGTTTATAAAAATGGTGCCTAACGAATTGAAGGAAGGTGCATATAGCCTTGGCGCAACTCGTGCCGAAGTTATTGGTAAGGTGGTATTTCCCGTAGCGGGTTCTGGTATTTTCTCGTCTTATATTTTGGCAATAGGTCGTGCATTGGGAGAGACTATGACTGTAACAATGCTTATAGGAAATACCAATAACATTCCCGATTCAATAACCTCGACAGGAAACTCAATGGCTTCTATCATAGCCAACCAGTTTGGAGAGGCTGATGATTTAAGACTATCGTCACTAATAGCCATAGGCTTGATACTGTTTCTGATTACGGCAATTATCAACATGATAGGCAAAATAATGATTAAACACGCAAGAATAGCATAACTATGGATAAGTTGAAAATTAGAAATCGTTTGGCAAAGGATAAAGCATTGCTATGGGCAGTATGTTTATTGGCTGCCTTTACGGCGGTTCCTCTATTCGCTATTTTGGGAGAGGTTTTTTTACGTGGTTATGACCAACTGTCATGGTCGTTCTTTACCGAGCCTACCCCAACGGCCTATAAGGCAATGAAAGCTATTGAAGCCGGCGAACCAATTCCCGGTGGTATTGCAAATGGAATTGTAGGAACAATGTTGATGCTGGGTATGGCAGCAGTTTTCGCAATTCCCATAGGAGTGCTATGTGGCGCGTTTTTGGCCGAAAATCCTAAAAATAGATTTGCTCAAACTGTGAGTTATATTACCGACCTGTTACAAGGAACACCCTCGGTCATTATTGGTATAGTGGTCTATATATGGGTTGTTGTACCAATGAAAGGTTATTCGGCTATTGCCGGTAGCGTGGCTCTCTTTATTATGATGTTGCCACTCATAATTCGCTCAACCGAGGAGACATTGAAGATTTTGCCTACCTCGCTCAAGGAGGCCGGTTTGGCTCTGGGTGGTAATCGGGCCAGTGTAATGCTGAAAGTGCAGCTTCCCGCGGCTTTTGGCGGTATCTTTACCGGTGTACTGCTGGCAATATCGCGTGTAATTGGCGAGACAGCACCGCTTATGTTTACCGCACTCGGTTGCTCATTCATTCGCTTTGCGATTGATAAACCAATATCGGCCGTGCCATTGCTTATATGGGAGTTCTTCAATGACCCCAACCTACAAGAACTTATTTGGGGTGCATCACTCTTCTTGTTATTATTTGTTCTTACATTAAATCTCACAGCTAAATATCTTGCAAAAAAATGGAATCAGTAACACCTATACTCGAATTTAAGAAAACTTGTGTGTCGTACACCAAACAGACGATGGCAGTGAAATATGTATCGGCAGCTATCGATCGAAATACTATAACCGCCATAATGGGACCATCGGGTTGTGGAAAAAGTACGCTGTTGCGTGCTGTAAATCTTATGCATAGCCTCTACCCCAATATACGTGTCGATGGTGAGATATTGTTGAATGGAGAAAATATCCTCTCAATGGAGCCTATAGATGTGCGTCGTCGTGTTGGTATGGTATTTCAGCGTCCTGCGCCATTCCCCACAATGAGCATTTATGATAATGTGCTCTCGGGATATGCGCTTAACGGTATTCGCTTATCGAAAGTCGAGAAAGATGAGACTGTTGAACGTAGCCTAAAAAGTGTTGCACTATGGGACGAAGTAAAAGATGTATTGAATAAGAAAGGTACATTCCTATCGGGAGGTCAGCAACAGCGATTGTGCATAGCACGTGCATTGGCTATGAAGCCCGATATTTTGTTGATGGACGAGCCGACGTCGGCCCTCGACCCTATTGCTACTGCACATATTGAGCAGCTGATGCTTGAACTTCAAAAAGAAGTGACTATCCTTATTGTTACACACAATATGGGACAGGCTATGCGTATATCATCAAAGTCTATGTTTATGTATTTGGGAGAGTTGGTTGAGTATGGCGATACAGCCATGATGTTTTCAACTCCTGCCGATGAGCGTACCAAAGCCTACCTTACAGGCAAAATGGGTTAATGTAGATGTGCCAATAGGCATTACAACCCCCAAGTGCTAAATCAAGCATATATCAGGGTGGCGTATGTAAGAACTATGTGTTCATTCATACGCCACCATTTGCTTTAAAATCAATTGTATATACTCCGAGAAAACGTAGTAGATACGGCTCGGTAGTGAGTTCGTTTTGAATATTTTATTTCTTGATAATAAGGTGAATTAACACTGTCGTTTTCTAACTTTCTATTGAACAATTATTGATGTGAATAAAATGTCATCTGTGCAAATATGTAGAATACGTTAATATACAAATAATATAAAATAGCAAAGAGGCATTTTACACCACACAAAGTGAATAATATGTGCTCATAGTAACACTATTCGGTGTATTATTGCAAAGGTTTCACAAATTTTGCGTATATTAGCACCGCAAATTATAACAATCAAATTACAAACTAAATAAAAACAACCTTATGGAAGAAAAGAAACAACCTATTGAACTTCCCGAAAATGCGTTTAGGGAGTTGAAGGAGGGCGAAGAGTATCAGCCTATTATGTCGCCCGATAAGGTGTATCCCGAGGTAAATGCATGGTCGGTATCGTGGGGTATCGTTATGGCAGTTATCTTCTCGGCAGCAGCAGCTTATCTGGGCTTGAAAGTGGGACAAGTGTTTGAGGCCGCTATTCCCATTGCAATTATTGCAGTGAGCCTTTCGGGTGCATTCAAACGTAAAAATGCACTTGGCGAAAACGTAATTATCCAATCTATTGGTGCTTGTTCGGGTGTAATTGTAGCAGGTGCTATCTTTACTCTGCCTGCACTATACATTTTGCAAGAGAAGTATCCCGAAATTACAGTGAACTTTATTGAAGTGTTCCTCAGTTCATTGTTGGGTGGTATCTTGGGTATTTTATTCCTCATTCCTTTCCGCAAATATTTTGTGAAGGATATGCATGGTAAATATCCTTTCCCCGAGGCTACAGCAACAACACAAGTGCTTATTTCGGGTGAGAAAGGTGGTAACCAAGCCAAGCCTCTTATCTTTGCAGGTCTTATAGGTGGTCTCTATGACTTCTGTCTCTCAACATTTGGCTGGTGGAGCGAAATCCTCACTACACGTATTCTTCCCTTTGGTGCAGCTGTTGCAACCAAGGCTAAGATGGTATTCAGTGTATATACCGGTTCGGCAGTGCTCGGATTGGGCTTTATTATCGGTCTCAAGTATAGTATGATAATCTGTGCCGGTTCGCTTTTTGTGTGGTTCGTTATTATACCTCTCTTGCCTCATATAGGAGTAGATCCTGCTATTGCAGCTATGCAACCCGAGCAAATCTTTACCGACTATGCTCGTCACATAGGTATAGGTGGTATTGCCATGGCCGGTCTTATAGGTATATGGAACTCTCGCAAAATTATCACCGGAGCTTTGGGTCTTGCAGCCCAAGAGCTTGGCAATAAAGGTGGCGCATCGGATACAAATGTTGAGCGTACACAACGCGATATATCTATGAAGTATGTTGCAATAGGTGTTATCTTTGCGCTTATCCTCACCTTCTTGTTCTTCTATATCGGTGTTATCAATTCATGGTGGCAAGCTCTCATTGCTTTCCTTGTAGTACTTGTTATTGCTTTCTTGTTTACTACTGTTGCAGCCAATGCCATTGCTATTGTGGGTAGTAATCCTGTATCGGGTATGACATTGATGACTCTTATTGTTGCCTCAGTAGTACTCGTAGCTATTGGTCTCAAAGGCACAAGCGGTATTGTAGCAGCTCTTATCATTGGTGGTGTTGTATGTACTGCCCTCTCGATGGCCGGTGGTTTCATAACCGACCTTAAGGTAGGTTATTGGTTGGGTACTACCCCCGCAAAGCAAGAGACCTGGAAGTTCCTCGGTACTCTTGTATCGGCTGCGACTGTAGGAGGTGTAATACTTGTCATGAACAAGACATACGGATTTACAAGTGGCGAACTTGCAGCACCTCAGGCCAATGCCATGGCTGCTGTTATAGAGCCTTTGATGATGGGCGAAGGTGCGCCATGGGCACTTTATGGTATTGGAGCAGCTTTGGCGTTAATCCTCAACTTCTGCAAAGTTCCCGCCCTCCCCTTCTCGTTGGGTATGTTTATTCCTTTGCAACTCAATACACCGCTCGTAATAGGTGGTCTTATCAGTTGGTTTGTAGGTAGTCGCTCTAAAGATGCCGAGGTGAATAAAGCACGTGTTGAGCGTGGTACATTGTTGGCCTCAGGTTTCATTGCCGGTGGCGCCTTGTTGGGTGTGGTAAGTGCTATTATGCGATTTGCCGGATTTGAATATACTTGTCCTTGGGCCGAGAATGAAGTTCTCAAACAAGCACTTGGCTTGGTATTGTATTTAGGTGTAATCTTCTATCTATGTCGCGCAAGTCTCAGTGCTAAGAAGTAATTTGTTAAGATTATAATATGCAAAGAGGTAAGTTGCCAAATAGCAACTTACCTCTTTTTTTGGACCTTGTGATAAAAAATGAATAGAGCGTTAAAAAAGTTGTTTCTAATACTATAAGAATGCAAATAAATTAGTATCTTTGCGTGGTTCTCTATAGATACTATACTATTTAAACCAGATTATATTAACTACTATATACTCTATCGTAATGCGTACTCTTAAAAGTGCATCTCTAATACTCGACGACGGTACAATATTCCGCGGAAAATCCTTCGGATATGATAAGTCAATTTCGGGTGAGGTCGTTTTTAATACGGCCATGACGGGTTATCCCGAGAGTCTAACCGACCCTTCGTACAAAGGACAATTGTTGGCGTTTACCTATCCTATTATAGGTAACTATGGTGTTCCTGTCAATGCAATTGTTGATAAATTATCTGAGTTTTATGAATCGGAGAATATTCACGTTAATGCTGTGATTATCTCCGATTATTCGTTTGAATACAGTCACTGGAATGCTAAGAAAACACTTGCTGAGTGGTTGCAAGAAGAACATATAACCGGTATATGCGATATAGATACTCGAGCACTCACCAAGCATTTGCGCGAGCGAGGCTCTATGGCCGGTAAGATTGTGATTGATGGTTGCGAAGATGTAGAGATAGCTAATCCTAATGAAACCAATCTTGTTGCTGCTGCATCATGCAATGAAGTTATTGAATACGGAGCTGGCAGCAAGCGCGTAGTAATGATTGATTGTGGTGTGAAGCACAATATAGTGCGTTGCCTATTGAAACGTGATGTGTCGGTAATACGAGTGCCTTGGGACTATGACTATAGCCATATACAATACGATGGATTGTTTATTACCAATGGCCCCGGTGATCCTGATTTCTGCGGAGCTACAGTTGAGAACATTCGCAAGACTATAGCTGATAATAGCAAGCCCATCTTTGGTATATGTATGGGTAACCACCTCTTGGCTAAGGCTAGTGGCGCTACCACTTATAAGTTGAAATATGGTCATCGTGGCCATAATCAACCTGTACGCGAAGTAGGTACTCAACGTTGCTATATCACAACACAAAACCATGGTTTTGCTGTTGATGAGAGTACATTGGGTAGTGATTGGGCACCGCTCTTTGTCAATATGAATGACAATACCAATGAGGGTATTCGTCACAAAACACGCCCCTATTTCTCGGCACAATTCCACCCTGAGGCATCAAGTGGCCCTACAGATGCTGAGGTACTATTTGACGATTTTGTAAAACTTTTGTAAACCCGAAAATACTTCATACCTATGGCACCAGACATAAAGAAATTCAATAAAGTATTGTTGCTCGGTTCGGGCGCATTGAAGATTGGCGAAGCCGGAGAGTTTGACTATTCGGGTTCTCAAGCCCTCAAAGCAATGAAAGAAGAGGGCATTACTACTGTACTTATTAATCCCAATATTGCTACTGTTCAGACCTCCGATGGCGTAGCCGATAAGATATACTTTCTGCCTGTAACCCCCTACTTCGTAGAACGGGTTATAGAGAAAGAACGTCCCGATGGTATATTATTGGCCTTTGGTGGACAGACAGCATTGAACTGCGGTGTTAGTCTCTATCAGAGCGGCGTGTTGGAAAAATACAACATTCAAGTGTTGGGTACTCCTGTACAGGCTATCATGGATACCGAAGACCGAGAGTTGTTTGTAAAAAAACTCGACGAGATAGATGTTAAAACCATTAAGAGTGTCGCTGTAAACTCTGTAGAAGATGCACACCAAGCAGCCCAAGAGTTGGGATACCCCGTTATTATCCGTGCAGCCTACGCATTGGGCGGATTGGGTAGTGGTTTTTGCGACAACGAAGAACAATTGCGCGTATTGGGTGAAAAAGCTCTCTCATTCTCGCCCCAAATTTTGGTTGAGAAATCGCTCAAAGGTTGGAAAGAGATTGAGTATGAGGTAGTACGCGACCGATATGACAACTGTATTACAGTATGTAATATGGAGAACTTCGACCCGCTGGGTATTCATACCGGTGAGAGTATCGTTGTAGCTCCCACACAAACCCTTACCAACAGCGAGTGCCAAAAGTTGCGCGAACTTGCTATACGCATTGTGCGTCACGTTGGTATAGTTGGTGAATGTAATGTACAATTTGCCTTCGATACCGATAGTGAAGATTATCGCGTAATTGAGGTTAATGCTCGTTTGAGCCGTTCTTCGGCATTGGCTTCCAAGGCTACCGGTTATCCTCTTGCCTTCGTTGCTGCAAAGATAGGTTTGGGTTATGGTCTTGCCGAACTTAAAAACTCGGTTACTAAGACAACCCCGGCATTCTTTGAGCCTGCTATTGACTATATAGTATGTAAGATACCTCGTTGGGATTTGGGTAAATTCCAAGGCGTAGATCGTGAATTGGGTTCAAGCATGAAATCGGTTGGTGAGGTAATGTCGATAGGTCGCACTTTTGAAGAAGCTATTCAAAAGGGTTTGCGCATGATTGGTCAAGGTATGCACGGTTTTGTTGAGAACAAAGAACTTGTTATACCCGATATTGACAAAGCATTGCATGCTCCTACCGATAAGCGTATATTTGTTATTTCTAAGGCATTCCGTCAAGGTTATACCATCGACCAAATACATGACTTGACTAAGATAGACCGCTGGTTCTTGCAACGTCTCTACAATATCATTACAACAGCAAATGAACTTGAAGAGTATAACGAGATAGCAGATGTACCCGAAGAACTCTTGCGTATTGCTAAGAAACAAGGTTTCTCCGACTTCCAAATTGCACGTGCATGTCTCAAGGAGCGATTGATAAATATTGAAGAGTCGATGCTTGAGGTGCGCAATCGTCGTAAAGAATTTGGTATAACACCTGTTGTAAAACAAATAGATACTCTCGCAGCCGAATATCCCGCTCAGACCAATTATCTATATCTTACTTACAATGGTATAGAGAATGACGTTGATTACAAGGGTGATAAACGCTCGATAATAGTATTAGGTTCGGGTGCATATCGCATTGGTAGCTCAGTTGAGTTTGACTGGTGTAGTGTAAATGCTTTGACAACAGTTCGCAAAGAAGGTTGGCGTTCGGTAATGATAAACTACAACCCGGAGACAGTTTCGACCGACTATGATATGTGCGACCGTCTATACTTCGATGAGCTTACCTTCGAGCGTGTGATGGATATCATAGAGTTGGAAAATCCTCATGGTGTTATCTTGTCTGTAGGAGGACAAATACCTAACAACTTGGCAACAAGATTAGATTCACAAAATGTAAATATACTGGGTACAAGTGCCTACGATATAGACCATGCCGAGGATAGACACAAATTCTCATCGATGCTCGACGAGTTGGGTATTGATCAACCTCGTTGGCGCGAGCTTACATCACTTGAGGATATCTATGACTTCGTTAATGAGGTTGGTTATCCTGTATTGGTGCGTCCCTCATATGTACTCTCGGGTGCAGCTATGAATGTGTGCTCAAACAACACCGAGCTCGAGATGTTCCTCAAATTGGCGGCCAATGTATCGAAGCAACACCCTGTTGTTGTGAGTGAGTTTATACAAAATGCCAAGGAGATAGAGATGGACGCAGTAGCGCGCGATGGTGAAGTATTGCTTTACGCTATTTCGGAGCATATCGAATTTGCCGGTGTGCACTCGGGTGACGCTACAATACAATTCCCACCGCAAAAACTCTATGTAGAGACTATGCGCCGTATTAAGAAAGTTGCCGGACAAATTGCTAAGGCTTTGCACATTTCGGGTCCGTTCAATATTCAGTTCCTTGCCAAGAACAATGATGTGAAAGTTATTGAGTGTAACTTGCGTGCATCTCGTAGCTTCCCATTCGTTTCTAAGGTGTTGAAGATTAACTTTATCGAATTGGCAACTCGTGTTATGATGGGTCTCCCTGTAGAGAAACCTGCCAAGAACGAGTTTGACCTCGATTATGTAGGTATCAAGGCATCGCAATTCTCATTCTCACGCTTGCAAAAGGCCGACCCCGTATTGGGCGTTGATATGGCTTCTACCGGTGAGGTGGGTTGTATAGGTGATGATACCTCTGAGGCTGTTCTTAAGTCGATGTTGTCGGTTGGCTATCGTATCCCCGAAAAGAATATATTACTTTCGACCGGTGGTGCAAAACAAAAGACTGCCCTACTCGATGCTGCTCGCACATTGCACAAAAAAGGCTACAACCTTTATGCTACAGGTGGTTCACATCAGTTCCTCAATGACAATGGAATACCTGCAGTGCGTGTATATTGGCCCACTGAGGCCGATAAAGAGCCTCAAGCCTTGCAAATGTTGCATGACAAGCAGATTGACTTGGTCGTAAATATTCCCAAAAATCTTACAGCTGCAGAGTTGAGCAATGGTTACAAAATACGTCGTGCGGCAATCGACTTCAACATTCCGTTGATAACCAATGCCCGCTTGGCCGATGCATTTATTCAAGCCTTCTGCTCAATGAGTATCGATGAGATACAAATAAAGAGTTGGGACGAATACAAGTAAGCCGATAAATAATATTTGATAATATGACTGCGGTTGCCCAACAAGCAATCGCAGTTGTATTTTACATAAATACTAACGAAACATAAAAAGAGGAAACGTATGAAAAGAGTTTTTTTACTACCTATAATTTGGTTATGTGCCGTTACCTTTGTTGCGTGTAATGATGGATATGAAGGGCGAGATACGTTTATAAAAGATTTTGAGAAACGTAGCATGGAGTGGAAAGATACTCAATATCTTTCAATCTTCAATGACTCTTTGAGTCAAGAGCAACTTGAGTCATTGCAGTTCTTGTATGCATATATGCCATCGCCCGATATAACCGATTATAGTGGTGAGTTTCACCTGAAAAATGTCGATTATGCACTGAAGGCGCGAGCCGAAATGCCTTGGGGCAAGAATGTGCCCGATCGTGAATTTCTTCATTTCGTATTGCCGGTGCGTGTCAATAATGAAAACCTCGATACATGTCGTATGGTTTTCTATGAAGAATTGAAAGAACGCATCTGCAATATGTCGATGTATGATGCAGTGTTGGAAGTAAACCACTGGTGTCATGAGAAAGTAACCTATACTCCGTCTGATGCACGTACCAGCTCACCTCTTGCAACTATTCGTACAGCACACGGACGATGTGGCGAAGAATCAACATTTACGGTATCGGCCCTTCGTGCTGTAGGTATTCCGGCTCGTCAGGTTTATACACCTCGTTGGGTACACACCGATAACAATCATGCGTGGGTAGAGGCGTGGGTTGATGGCGAATGGTACTTTTTAGGAGCTTGTGAACCTTCCCCCGTATTGAATATGGGTTGGTTTAACGCACCTGCATCGCGTGGAATACTTATGAACACCTACGTTTTTGGCAAATATCAAGGCCCTGAGGAGCAATTAAGTCAAAATGCATGTTATACAGAGATAAATGTAATATCTAATTATGCTCCTGCTGCTACAACTCAAGTTCAAGTCGTAGATGAAAACGGTGTACCCGTAGCCAATGTAGATGTAGAATTTAAGGTATATAATTATGCCGAATTTTACACCATTGCTCGCAAGCGGAGTGATGACAATGGTTACACCTCTTTGACGAGTGGTTGTGGCGATATTATAGCGTGGGCTGCCAAAGATGGGAAGTATGGTTTTAGTAAGTACTCGGCAGGTCGTGATAATGATGTGAAGATTGTATTAGACAAATCGGCCGGTTATAAAGCTACCATGGAACTTGATATTGTTCCTCCCGTTGGACACAATAACCTTCCTGTTGTGTCGCCCGAACAAACTGCATTGAATGATCGCCGTATGGCTCAAGAAGACTCATTGCGCAATGCCTATGTTGCTACATTCCCCACTACCGAGCAAGTTGTACGGCTTGCCCAAGAGTTGGGTTTAGATGAGAAAGAATTGGTGCGAATTATAAAGGAATCGAGAGGTAATTATGCTACAATCATTGAGTTCTTGCGTTCTACATCGGTCGATATGCGTCATTATGCAGTAAATATGCTCAATGCTATTTCGGAGAAAGATCGCCGCGATGTGCCTTTGAGCGTTCTAACCGACCATTTTGCTCATATTGATATAACTCAATGTGCCAAGGATTACTATTTTGGCTATGTACTTAATCCACGCATTAGCAACGAAATGCTTACCCCCTATCGCTCATTTTTTGATCGTGTAATTACAGAAGATGAGAAACATAGCTATCGTACTAATCCTATGGCTTGGATTAAGTGGTGTACCGACAGCATTCAAGTTGATAATACATGGAATCCGCGAGGTTTCTGTATGTCTCCACAAGGTGTGTGGACGTTGCGTACAACCGACTCGCATTCTCGTGATATATTCTTTGTTGCATCAGCTCGTTATATGGGTATTCCTGCTCGTATCGATGAGGTTACCGGAAAAACTCAATATCTATCATCTGAAGGTAAATGGATAGATGTGTTATGGGGTGAAGATGTAGTTGAGAATGCTACCGGAATGTTGCGAGCGCAATATAGTCCATCGCAATATATCGACAATCCAAGGTATTATACTCACTTTGCATTGTCCAAAATAGTGAATGGTCGCCTTGAATTGCAAAATTATCCCGAAGATGCGACTTGGGAGTCACTATTGAAAAATGGTACAACCATCGATACCGGCGACTATTTATTGATGACGGGTACACGCATGTCGAATGGCAGTGTTATGGCTCATCTCGATTTTATAGAAGTATGTCCCAACGAAGTTGAAGAAGTAGAACTTGTGTTGTGCGAGAATAAAGATCGCTTGCAAGTTATAGGCGAGTTCAATAGCGAAAATCTATTCTATGATTTAAAAGCTCAACAGCAACGCTCGCTCTTGTCGGCTACAGGTCGTGGTTACTACATTCTGGCGCTCATAGCTCCTAATAATGAGCCAACCAATCACTTCCTTCGCGATATAGCACCCTGTAAACAAGCTATAGATGAGTGGGGGCAGAAAATAGTATTACTCTTTAGTGACCCCAATTCGGCCTCAAGATTTGATGTTAGCGAATTTGCAAATTTGCCCGAAAATATTGTGTGGGGAACAGATATCAATAGTGCTATCTACAATGAGATAGTAGCCGGTATGAAACTGCAATCGCCTACCTACCCTATTATTATAGTAGCCGATACATTCAATCGTATAGTATTCTTATCGGAGGGGTATTCGATAGGCTTGGGAGAACATTTGGTGAAGGTGATAAACCAATTGTAAGCAGAGGAATGTTATTTTAATCGCATAAGTAGAGGCAATCAAATATTATTGATTGCCTCTACTATTTGTTTGATAATGTCTATATCGCTTTCCATATGCGAGTATTCATCATAATCTGAGTTGCCCATACTTACACTTTCATTGCGATATTGCATAAGACTGCTGACAACTGTGCGTGCTGAGGCATGAATCTCGGTTGCAGAAGTCTCTTTAATAATTGTGGTTGCATTATGGGCATTGACTCCACAGCCGGGCATGATGATAATACGATTGTTTGCCTTATCGATAAGTTGCTTGATAAGTGCGCTACCCTTGATAGCCGAAGGAGCTTGGCCTGATGTGAGTATGCGATGACACCCCATATCAATAATATCTTCGAGTGCATTGAGGGGGTTACAGCACATATCGAATGCTCTATGGAAAGTAACGCTCATACTTCCGGCTGCATTGATGAGTCTTGAGCAACAATCTTTATCAATATTACCTTGCGATGTCAGGGCTCCTATCACAACACCATCGGCTCCCAATTGATGCGCCATCTCGATGTCACGTATCATGCATCTTATTTCCGCTTCGTTATACAGAAAGTCTCCACCTCGGGGGCGAATGAGAACATTGAGTTGTATGCCTTCTATCTGTCGAGCCTCTGCTATAAGTCCGGCTGAAGGTGTGGTGCCACCAATTTCGAGCGCTGCACAAAGTTCTACCCTGCCCGCACCTCCATTACGAGCAGCTACAACACTCTCTACACTGCCGGCACATACTTCAAGTGTGCGTTTCATATTGAGTTATCGTGTTATAAGTTCAACAATATAATCTACTCCGGAAGGAATAGTGTCAAATATCAATTTTACACCCTCTTGAGTTTTCTTATATTTGATAGGTTTTTTGTCGGCAAAGGTATAGGCTCTTTTTACCTTGCAATCAAGAGGCAATGTAAGTTCTTTCTCTTGCAAGTTGAAGATGTGAATAAATAATCTTTCGCCTTTACGAGTGGTAACACCCCACTCTTGAGCCTCTATGTCGCCGGCTTCTGTACCATATATAGTCTCGCCGTTTTCTTTTAACCACTCTCCCATGCGTTGAAGTCGTTCAACAGCAGCCGCAGGTAATTCACCGTTGGGCTGAGGACCTACATTAAGCAATAGGTTTGCCCCTTTGGCTGCTGTGCTCACAAGGTATCGTATGAGTGTTTCCACACTCTTGTAGTTTTGGTCACGAAGTACATATCCCCACTTGCCATTCATGGTTTGGCATGTTTCAAGAGGCAAACGGCTTATTTCTTGTCCCGACAAACCTGCGGTATTTTCTCCGGGTATGTCGCGTTCAAATATTTGAATGTCTTCGCCTTCGTTCGGAGTAACATGGTGGTTATTGCCTATAAGGCACGAGGGTTGCAAACGGTGAATCATAGTATATTGCTCGTCGAGTTGCCAATTGAAAGGTATTGTATCTTGGTCGCGATCCCAATAACCATCAAACCATATTGCACCAATCTCGCCATATTGGGTGAGCAACTCGGTGAGTTGCTTGTTCATAAAGTCATAGTATTGAGGCCAGTTCTCATTGTCGCGATTGCGTCCTATCACATCGTTGGCAGTGCGTCCCATCGGATAGTCGTCGCGACCCCAATCTATGTGCGAGTAGTAAAGGTGCAACTTGATGCCTTGACGATGGCACTCATCGGCAAGTTCGCGCAACACGTCGCGACCAAAAGGCGTGGCATCAACGATGTTATAGTCCGATTGCTCGGTATCCCACATCGAAAATCCGTCGTGATGACGCGATGTGAAACAGATATATTTTGCACCCGAAGCTTTGATGGCCGAAACCCATTCTGCCGCATTGAAACGATGGGGATAGAACGCATCGGCAACCTTGGCATACTCATATTTGTCGATGGGATAATTTTGCAAATACCATTCGCCTTGGGCAAACATACTATAGATACCCCAGTGAATGAAAATTCCGAAGCGGTTGTCGGCAAATTCTTCTCGTGCTTGCAAATTCTCGGCAGTGGGTGTATAGGCTTGCATTGGTGACGCTATGGCGGTAGCAAGCAATAGTGCCATTGTCAATTGTTTGAATGTTTTCATTACCTATTGAAATTGATGTGATATCTTTATTGTTATTTCGATTGTTGCAATATATACTCCAATATGGTCGGATCGTTGGGCGTAAACCACTTCATGCTTTCGTCTTTGGCATACCATGTTAGTTGTTTTTTGGCATACACTCGTGTATTCTTCTGCATGCGTGCAACAGCTGTTTCATAGTCCATTGTGCCATCAAAATAGGCAAACATCTCTTTGAAACCGACCGTATTGAGTGAATTGAGATGTCGTAGGTGATATACGCGTTTAGCTTCATCTATTAGTCCTTCGTCTATCATAGCCAAGACTCGGCGATTGATGCGATCAAAGAGCTGTTCGCGTGGTAGATTGAGACCAACCTTGATGATGCGAAATGGTCGTTGCTTGGTTGTGCCGGTGCGTATTGATGAGTATGGTTGTCCTGCTTGCAGACATATCTCCACAGCATGTACAACACGTTTATAATTCTTCTTATCTACGATTTCGTAGTGTTGAGGGTCGAGCTCTTGTAGGCGTTGCAGCATGTAATCCAACCCATATTGCTCATACTCGGCATATACCATGTTGCGTATCTTGTCCGAGATTGTTGGTATCTCATCAATACCTTTGCACACAGCATCGATATATAGCATCGAGCCTCCGCACATCACAACGTAGGGCGAGCGCTCAAAGAGCTTTGGTAACAATGTCATAACATCATTCTCAAATTGTGCGGCACTATAATATTCGTCGAGACTGAGAGTGCCGACAAAATGATGTGGAATAAGTTTCATTTGTTGTGCCGATGGCGCTGCGGTACCAATAGGAATGTCGTGGTATAATTGACGAGAATCGGCGGAGATAATCTCCGCCGACAATGCTTGTGCTATGGAAATAGCAGTATCTGTTTTGCCTACTCCGGTAGGTCCGGTTATGACAACAAGTGTATTCACCGGCAAATGTTATTTCTCAGCTACGAGTCGAGCTATCTCAACTACAAGTTTCGAGGCTTTTTCCATTGATTGTACAGGTACATACTCATAACGACCATGGAAATTGACACCACCGGCAAAGATATTGGGGCAAGGCAACCCTTTGAACGAGAGTTGTGCACCGTCTGTACCACCACGAATGGGTTTTACCTTGGGCTCTATATCGATATTGCGCATAGCTTGCGACACGAGGTCGATGATGTGAATAACCGGTTCTACTTTCTCGCGCATGTTGTAGTATTGGTCTTTAATATCTACTTCTACGCAACCGGGATATGTTTGATTTAATTGGTCGGCAATTTGTTGAAGAAGTACCTTACGTTCTTCAAATCGAGCACGATCGTGGTCGCGAATGATATACGCAATTGTAGATTGCTCAACGTTACCTTCTATAGATATAAGGTGGAAGAAACCTTCGTAACCCTCTGTGTGCTCGGGTGTTTCGTTGGCAGGAAGCATGCTCATGTATTGGTTGGCAATGAGCATCGAGTTTATCATTTTGTCTTTTGCCATACCGGGGTGAACGTTGCGACCCTTGAATGTGATGCGTGCTCCGGCTGCATTGAAGTTTTCATACTCCAACTCACCGATCTCGCCACCATCGAGTGTATATGCCCACTCGGCACCGAAGGCTTCGACATCAAATTTGTGAGCCCCTTGGCCAATCTCTTCGTCGGGATTGAATGCAACACGTATCTTACCATGCTTAATCTCGGGGTGAGCCAAAAGATATTCCATTGCTGTGACAATCTCGGCAATACCGGCTTTATCATCGGCACCAAGAAGAGTCTTACCATTGGTAACAATGAGGTCTTGACCTACATAATGGAGCAATTCGGGGAACTCTGCTGGACGCAAAACAATATTCTCTTCGGCACATAATACAATGTCACCACCATCATAACCCTTGACAATGCGAGGTTGAACATTGCGACCGCTCATGTCGGGGGCAGTGTCTAAGTGTGCTATGAAACCTATAGTGGGTATTGCCTTGTCGGTATTGGCAGGCAAAGTGGCCATTAAGTAGCCATTTTCATCAAGAGTTATCTCTGTCAGACCAATGCGACGCAACTCTTGCTCAAGTGCTTGTGCAAATACCATTTGTCCAGGTGTACTGGGTGTCATGTTGGTGAGTTCGTCCGACTGTGTATCGAAACTCACATAGTGAAGAAATCTATCAACGAGTGTCATATTCATAGTGTTATATTATTCGATATTAAGTACGGCAAAGGTACAATATTTTTTGTACATTTGCATTCACAAAATTAAAGATATTGATAAATAGATGACAAGAAAATCAAAATCACACAAAAACAGACGTACCAAGCCTACAAAATATGTGCAGTTAGTAATTTTAGTTATATTCATTACTGCCGTTGGTTACGTGATGAATATGGTAGGTTGTGAAAGCGTAAAGACCGTAGGCACAACAAAATACAATGGCGAATTGGTATCGCAACATATCCAAGACCTCGACATGGCTCGTACTGCCAAAGGTCGTTCTTCACAGATTATTCGTCACAAAGGTTATACGCTATCTTATAACAACGAGTGGCGTTTGGCCAATTGGGTTGGATATGAATTGACAAGAGATGAGACAGATGGCTCTGTGGAACGTACCGATTGGTTTGATGAAGACCCTATGGTAAAGGGTGTAAAAGTGCGTCATGCCGACTATACACATAGTGGATTTGATCGTGGCCACATGGCTCCTGCCGCCGATATGAAATGGGATAAACAAGCTATGGTAGAATCGTTCTACATGAGTAACATTTGCCCCCAAGTACATGCGCTCAATGCCGGACTATGGAATACATTGGAAAACCGAGTTCGCACGTGGGCTCGTCGTGATAGTGCCATCGTTGTAGTGTGTGGCCCTATTGTTCCACGAGAATACATGACCATAGGAGAAAATCGTGTAGCAGTACCCGAATACTTTTATAAGGCCATTGTATCGCCCTACTCAACATCTCCACAAGGAGTCGCTTTCATAATGCCCAACGAAGATATAGATGAACCTCTATATAAATATGCAGTGACAATAGATAGTGTAGAAACTGTAACAGGAATAGACTTCTTCTACAATTTGCCCGACTCGCTCGAAAACTATATTGAACAAAACATCAACCTGAAATCATGGCAACTATAAATCATCAAATAGGTGACACAATTTGTGCTATAGCTACACCGGCCGGAAGTGGAGGTATAGCCGTTATACGTGTGAGCGGTAGTAATGCTATTGCAATGTGCGATAAAATTTTCAGACCGGCACATCGCTCCAAATCATTAGCAACACAACCGGCCAATACAACTCTATTTGGCTATATATACGACTGCGAAGAGGTTGTGGACGAAGTGGTTGCCACCCTATTTCGCACGCCACACTCATTTACAGGCGAAGATACTGTAGAAATAGCTTGCCATGGCTCACAGTATATACAACAACGCATCGTAACATTGCTTCTATCAGTGGGTTGCAGAATGGCCGATCCCGGCGAATTTACCCGTAGAGCATTTGCATCGGGTCGTATAGATCTGTCTCAAGCTGAGGCTGTGGCCGACCTCATTGCTGCAACATCGGCTTCGGCTCACCGATTGGCCATCAATCAAATGCGTGGGCAGTTTAGTCGCCGATTGTCAGAACTGCGTTTGCAATTGCTCGATTTTGTATCTCTCATCGAACTCGAACTCGATTTCAGCGAAGAAGACGTGCAATTTGCCGACAGAGCAAAACTCTTGACTTTGATACAAGAAATAAGTAGTGAGATTAGTCGTTTGGCCAGCTCATTCTCAGTAGGTAACGCCATCAAAAATGGTATCCCGGTAGCCATAGTTGGCGAGACAAATGCCGGAAAATCTACCCTGCTCAACCGACTTGTTCACGATGATCGTGCTTTGGTGAGCGACATTCATGGAACTACGCGCGATGTCATAGAAGATACCATTACGCTGGGAGGAATACTATTCCGATTTATAGATACAGCCGGAATACGTGAGACCAACGACACAATAGAAAGTATGGGTATAGAACGCACATTCGGCAAGTTGCAACAAAGCGAAATAGCCATTTGGCTCATTGACAGCACAACTCCCACCCTACAAGTTGAAGAGTTGGCGCAACGCATACTACCCTTGTGTCAAGACAAACAGCTTATAATTGTATTTAACAAAGCCGACCTCATAGACAGCACCAAGAAGACAATACTCGAAAAACTGCAAACATCACTCTTAGAACAAAGACCTCATACCCCTACCCTTTGCATATCGGCCAAAAACGACCAAGGCATTGAGCAATTAGAGCAGCAACTCATAGAAGCAGCCGGATTACCCGCAGCCGACAATAACGATATAATAGTGACCAATGCACGACATCATCAGGCACTGACACACGCCCTCTATGCCATAACCCGAGTAGCAGACGGCCTCAGCAACAACATACCCGCCGATTTCGTAGCACAAGACATTCGCGAATGCATGCACCACCTCGGCGAAATAACCGGTCAAATAACCACCGATGATATCCTCGGCTCAATCTTCTCTCGCTTCTGCATCGGAAAGTAAATTTGCATACCAATGATAAAATGATTTATCATCGTTTATCGCAAAGCGCTCATTTTGAGCGCTTTTTTTGTTCTTGGTGATAAAATCATTTATTAGTGTTTATCATCGTTACGCAATATTTCTTCGCCCTATTTCACCCCCAATGTCCAATGTTATCATTCAAGAAAATTTTAAGTGCTTGATTGAGCGGATTTTGCAATGAAGTGCAACGAGGTGCAATGGAGTGCAATGGGCTGCAATGAAATGGCGAAGTAAATTCTACATTCTACACGAAAGTATCATTTATCCCTCCTAGGACATCGTCAGTGAAAATTTCGCCGGTTATTTCGCCTAGGTTGTGGACACCTTCCAAATATCGCTAATATGAGCAAGATTGAAGTTAAAAAAGTTTGTCAGTTTTGTGGCAAAGAATTTATCGCCCATAAACTGAGTACGCGGTTTTGCTCTCACAAATGTTCACAGCGAAGCTACAAGGTTCGCCTACGAGAGCAAAAGTTAGAAAAAGTTGTGCATCAAGAAAACCTTCCAGACATTTCCCCCACTACCCTTAAAAAGGAATATCTGTCATGCGAGGAT
>JAFQRE010000028.1 GCA_017410245.1 Bacteroidaceae bacterium | reverse complement strand
CAAGCGTAAAATGTGGCTACGCCCAAGTTGCTTCCGCTCGGAAATGCTCATACAAGTATGGCATTCCTCTCGCTTACTCGCAACAGTGGCTCTATGGTTTCAACCCCTTCCCCTTGCGGGACTTCCCCTATCTCACTTCGTTCGCAGGGGCAGAAAAGGTAACCTTTTGCTCCTCTGTGTTGCGGAGCAATATAGGGGAGCTGGCGAGCTGTGCGAGACTGAGGGGTTGAAATTATATTATGGTTATTTATCCCATATTCATCGATGTTCAGTAATCCGTTTCCGCATTTGGCAATATGGCTGTTCGTAGAGTCGCGACGCTCGCGACTCATGTCCGGGACGGACAAAGAAAACGGCATCTTTGCGGTCTTTTTTAACCCCTTCCCCTTACGGGACTTCCCCTATCTCACTACGTTCGCAGGGGCAGAAAAGGTAACCTTTTGCTCCTCTGTGTTGCGTTGCAATATAGGGGAGCTGTCGAGCGGTGCGAGACTGAGGGGTTAGAAAAATCAACACGAGTATTTATTACATTTACACCGATATTCCGTTACCCGATCGCGCCATTGGAAATGCGACCGTTTACAGGGGCTGTAAATGCCCATTTTTGATTGATTTTTCCTCCATTTCACCCCAATTCAATACTGCTATACAACTTTTAACTTCTTTTCACGTTCGGGGGGGTAATTTGGTTGAATTATGTTTACTTTTGCAAGCAAAAGGGAACAAGGTAGATTGCAAATGTTCAATAGAGCGTATTGTGTAGAGAACAATATGCGTTTTATCTTGTTTTACACAACCGGTATAAGACTTTAATTTTTTTATTCATCTATTAAGTACTTAAATCATGAGAAAAAATCTAATTTTTAGCATGTTTGCTACAGCAACATTGCTGTTGGCAACATCGTGTCAACAAGACGAGGTCTTTGTTGATGGTAACGAAGCTACCGTTACATTCGAGGTGGGCACACCTCAAATGGCCACTCGTGCCTACAGCGATGGCTTATCAGCTACACAATTGAAATATGCTGTGTACGACGAAAATCACGAGCGTATCGATCGTATTCCTGAAACTACTACCACCATCAATGGTAGCACTCGAGTAGAGATACAATTGGCTGCCGGCAAAACCTATAATGTGCTTTTCTGGGCTGCCAACGAAAACGCACCCTACTCGGTAAATTTCGTTAATCAAACAATGAGTATCAACTACGATGCCGAGACTTTGAGCAACGATGAGCGTCGCGATGCTTTCTATTGCTACCACACTGTTCAAGTGGACAAAGCCAACAAGACCGAGACCGTAACTCTCACTCGTCCCTTTGCACAACTCAACATCGGTACAAACGACCTCGACATTGCTCTTGCCGATGGTATAGATGTTTCAAAGACCGGTGTGAAAGTTAAAGCATTTACTCACTTCAACCTTCGTGAAGGTTATGTTCAAGGCGACGATACTTTGCGTACATTTGCACTCAACACTCGCCCCGAGGCTTATTCGGCCGAAAATACCGATGGCGAGAAATTCCCCGTTGATGGTTATGACTACTTGGCCATGAACTACTTGCTCGTTGGTAATGACAAAACTGTTGTTGATGTAGAGTTCTCGTATGGTGCCGATGCAGCTACTGCCAAGACTCGCACATACACAGGTATTCCCGTACAAGCCAACTACCGTACCAACATCTACGGTTCGCTCTTGACACAAGGCATCGACTTCGATGTTACAATCGAGCCCGGATATAATGGTAATATTCCCGGTGACGATATGTTGGACAAACTTATTCTTGCTTCGCAAGTAGGTGGCGAGATTACATTGGAGAGTGATATTACCACTGACAAAGTAATTACTGTGGCCGAAAACGTAGAATTGACCATCAACTTGAATGGTAAGACTATTACAGGTAATTTTAGCGACAAGGATAATGAAACTATAATTGACAATGAAGGTACATTAAAAATCATTGGTGGTACTATCAAAAACACTGCAGCAAATGGTGCTTCAATTATAAACAATAGTGGTAGCCTTATTTTAGATGGTGTTACTATACTGGGTGCTCCTATTGCAGATGGTGGATATCCTTCTTATGCCATTTATACTTCGGGAAGTTTAGTTATTGAGGAGGGTACAGTAGTTACATCTGACAGAGGTGCAATTCATACACAAAGTGGTGCCGACGTTACTATCAACGGTGGTAATATATCGGTAACAGATGCACTTGGTAGTCGCACTCTTACCGCACATGTTATATACGCTTATGGCAATGGTACAAAACTCACTATCAATGATGGAACATTCGCACTAAATTATGCAGCAGCTGGTAATACAGGAGCAAGTGTTATTTGCCCTGCAGGTGCTACTATCGATGTTTATAATGGCAACTTTAGCTATGCCGGTACAGTAGGACAAAGCGCTGTTTTCCAAAACTATATGGGATACGGAGCTCCTGTAAATGTTTACGGAGGTACTTATAGCGATAATTCTGTATTGAAGCATGTTGCTGTTGGCTATGTTGCTATAGAAAATGCAAACGGCACATATACCGTAGAAAAAGGTGCTGCTGTTGATAATGCTACAGACTTTGCTACGGCTTTGACAAATGGTGGCAAGGTAATATTGAATAATGATATTACTCTTACCGAAAGTGTAGTAGTTCCTGCCGATAAAGAGGTAACTCTCGATTTTGGTACTAAAACTATGACTATCGATGCTAATGTAGCCGAAGCTATCGTTAATAATGGTACTCTTAATCTTGTTGGTGGTACTATAGCTAATGAAAGTGCTAAAGCTATTCAAAACAACGGTGTGATGACAATTAATGGAACTACTATCATGGCTACAACTACCTCGGGTATTGTATCTAATGCGAACTCAGTATTGACAATAGAGAATGCCAACATTACTTCACACGAATCGGTTGTAAGAGCTCTTGGAAGTACTGTTATAATTAAAGATGGTGAGTACAAACAAACCGGTACTGCTGTTGAAAGTAATCCTGCTACATATCGTTATTGTATAGATGGAAGATGGGACAATGATGTTAAAGCAACTATCACAATCGAAGGTGGCAAGTTTGAATCTAACAATGGTCTTGTAAATGTAGGTTCTGATATAACAATCAATGGAGGTGAGTTTACATGCGAAATTGAAAAGAGTATGACTCGACACATGTTCTACACAAGTGCACCACTTACTATCAATGGAGGTACGTTCTACGGTGTTGCTAATTCTGCTGCAGGTGGTTGCTTTATCTGCATGGCTTCAAGTTCTGCTGAAGTTACAATCAAAGGTGGTAAGTTTACAAGTTTATGGTCATCAGGTAGCGTAAATCGTATAGTAGAGTATTATGCTGCCGGTGGATCGCATAATGTTACCGGTGGATTGTTTAATACAAATGCTGGTATTGAGTCTTTTGTTGAAGAGAATACAGATGATGCAACTAAAACTCAATATCCTTACGTAGCTAAATAATAAGTACTTGGTAAAAAGCTGAATAATAGATTCTTTTTCTTCACCTCCCTGCGCCAAGTCGGGGAGGTGTTTTTTATTTATAAGAGTGTAAGCCGTAGAGCCACTATTGCGAGTAAGCGAGAGGAATGCCATACTTGTATGGGCATTTCCGAGCGGAAGCAACTTGGACGAAGCCACATTTGACGCTTGTGGCCACGAGCATCGTGGCTCTACTGACCGGAATGGACAAGGAAATAACACATCTGCATATTCATTGCCTCTAATGAGGCACGAGCCACGAGCGTCGTGGCTCTACGGCTAATACATTCCTCTCGCTTACTCGCAATAGTGGCTCTACGGTTTCAACCCCTTCCCCTTGCGGGACTTCCCCTATCTCACTACGTTCGCAGGGGCAGAAAAAGTTACTCTACAACCTATCCTTTGCCTCTGTCGAGGCACGAGTCGCGAGCGTCGCGACTCTACGGCTTACGTGGGCAGAAAAGGTAACCTTTTGCTCCTCTGTGTTGCGGAGCAGTATAGAGGAGAAATGGCCACCTCTACGACAGAGGTGAGAAAGAGGTATTATTTCTTACGATTGAAGATTTTACGTTTCCACTTGGTGAGCGATTCTACAGCATCACGCAGACCCAAGAGTCCATGAGAGCTTGACTCGGCCGATTGAGCAAGGGGGTCGTGGAATGTTGTTGCAGGTGTTGCCTTGCCAAATTGCTCGGGATAGAGCACAATGAGGTTGTTGTCGGCAAAATACTGTGTAAGGAACAACGGAAGTTTCTCATAGTCGTTGTTGAAAGATACCGAGGCACGACGTGCCGACACGACAACAAAGAGATCGTCATCGTTGACAAAATTGCTAAGTAACAACATATCGTCCCACGACTCTACCATATTGTATTCATGGCGTATCTTGTGCGGTCGTTGCGATATGATGCCTTGTATGTGCGGTATGGTGCTTGCGTAGGCAAAGAATATGATGCGACAACCTATATTTTGCGAGATATTGGCCAGGCGGTCTATCCAAGTGACAAAGCCTGTTTCATACTCGGCTTGAGGTGGAACCGACACGATGATGCGCGATGTGGTTGCCGGCGGTGTGGTACACTTGGTTATCCATATCATCTTGTGCGTGCCTCGTAGCAAATTCTCTATCATTGAGCCGAAGAATGAATCGACAATATTGGCTTTATGGTGTAGTCCCAACACAACTTCACTGATGTTGTTTTCTTTGACGGTATTCAATATACCACTTGCAATATTAAGGTCGTAGCGCGATATGGGTACAATATTGGTGTCGGCTCCCGAGGCTGCTATAGAAGCTTGTTCGAGAATGCGCTTGGAAGCATACTGATTGTTCGACTTCGAGTCATCATTGACATAGAGGGCATAGATGGGTGTACGCTTCTTGGGATTTTTCATCAATATGGCCATATTGACAAGTCGCTCGACGGTGGCCGGGTTGGCTACGGGTATGAGTATGCGCTCTTCGTTGATAGTATTGTCGGCTGTGTCGTGGGGCTCTTCGTCTTGCAGGCGCACTACTATTTTGCTCGATGCTCGCTCGGTAATGATAGAACTTACGGTACAAGTAATCAATATCATGATAATTGTTCCGTTGAGAATGGTATCGTCAAATACTCCCAACTCGCGACCTACTATCACTGCCGCCAACGAAATGGCAGCCTTGGCCGATGTTACACCAAAGATGAGTCGGCGGTCGGTAGGCGTATAGCGAAAGATGAGTTGTATTATCCATGCGGCTATCCACTTGGTGCTCAATGCTATGATACACATTATCGCTGCAACAAGCAACATCTCGGGGTGCTCGACTATGATACCCAAGTCTATCATCATACCTACACTTATAAGGAAGTAGGGAATAAAAAGGGCGTTACCCACAAACTCCAGTCGGTTCATCAACGGCGATACGGTGGGAATATATCGGTTGAGGATAATACCTGCAAAGAATGCACCTATAATAGATAGCAACCCTATTGCCTCGGCTAAGAAAGATGAGAGAAATACCAATGCCAAGACAAAGATAAATTGCATCACGTTGTCGCTAAATGTCTTGAAGAACCAACGAATGACTCGGGGATATAGAAAAACAATGAATAGCGCATAGAGAGCTACCATGACAATGAAACGTATCCAATAGGCCGAACTTGTGTCGCCCGACAACATACCGGTAACGATGGCAAACACTACCAACGAGCCGAGTATGGCAAATATCGTACCGGCTACGGCCACTGTTATAGGCGCATAGCGGTTGAGTCCGTAACGACTCACTATAGGATAAGATATGAGCGTGTGCGATGAAAACATACTCGACAGTAGCATGGCAGTGAGCCAGTCGAGATGCAGGAGATAGTGGCTTGCTATGGTACCCAGTACCATAGGCACACCAAATGTGAGCAAACCGAATATTGTACCGGGCTTGCGATTGCGAATGAGCGAGAAGATATCCATCTCGATACCGGCCAAGAACATGAGGTACAGGATACCTACTTGACCGAAAATCTCGAAACTACTATCGCGTGCCAACCAATTGAGCCCGTGAGGGCCTATGATGATACCGGCAATAATAAGACCAATGATGTGCGGAATGCGAAACCTATTGAGCAGAATGGGGGCTAACAAGATAATGGATAGTACGATAAAAAATATCAATACCGGATTTTCGATGGGTAATGTAAATATTCCGTCAAACATATCTATTGTATCTTGTTGCTGCAAAGGTAATACAAATTGCCGGGAGTGACAACATCATCATAGTTGTTGATACCGATTTACAACACTTCTTATATAAATGTAATAAAAATTATACTTGTGCTATACCCTATACTTGCCATCGGAACTATCGTCGATGATGCTCAGGTATGAGGCATATCTCGACTGGCTGATGTAGTGATTGTCGAGAGCCTCGAGTACGGCACAGCCCGGTTCGTTGCGGTGTGTGCAGTTGTTAAATCGACAATTGTGCGAGGCGGCAAAAATCTCGGGGAAATAGTGTGCTACCGTTGCCGGCTCAAAGTCGATTGTTCCAAAACCTTTGATACCCGGTGTATCTATGATATATCCGCCATGAGGCAGAGCAAACATCTGCGAGTAGGTGGTTGTGTGCATACCGGTATCGTGCTGAGCCGAGAGTGCTCCGGTCTTGAGACTAAGCCCGGGAATGAGGCGATTGATAAGCGATGACTTACCCACACCCGAGTTGCCCGAGAATAGGGTAAGTTTATCTTTTATCTTCTCCGACAGCCACTCAATACCCTCTCCGGTAGATGCCGATATCAAACGAGTCTCGTAGCCGATGGTACTATATAGGTGTTGTACTCCTTGGGCATACTCCATCTCCTCTTCGTTGTAGATATCGCACTTGTTTATGGCAATAACGACAGGTACAGCATATGCCTCGGCTGTAGCCAAAAAACGGTCGATAAAAACGAGATTGGTGCGGGGGTGTTCTACCGTCACTACCAATACTGCCATATCAAGATTGGCTGCTATGATGTGGCTCTCTTTAGAAAGATTGGAAGCTCGACGTACTATGTAATTGCTACGCTCCTCTACCTCGGTGATAAAGGCCGACCCGTCATCGGCAACAGTGATGTGAACACGATCGCCTACAGCCACAGGGTTGGTACTGCGTATGCCCCGCAAACGGAATTTACCCTTTACCTTGCAGTCTATTTGGTTTCCATCTTCGGTCTTGACAGTGTACCAACTACCGGTACTTTTTATAACTACACCTTGTGCCATGCAAATGTTAATATTGTTGTTGGGAGTGTGAAACTGCGATATTTCGTGGCGCACATTCTTACAAACCTAACGAGGGTGAATCAGAACTTATCAGCCTGACACACCCTCTTATTATTGTCTATATCAAGACTTTCCGTTGGGGCCTACAAAGGGGATAAATCCGCCTCGAGGGTCGAGGATAGCACCATGTTGTTGCTCATACTTAGCAAGATTGTCTTGCAAAGCCAGCAACAATCTCTTGGCATGTTCGGGAGCCAATATGACGCGCGACTTAACAGGGGCTTTGGGCACGCCCGGCATTGTACGAGCAAAGTCAATAACAAACTCTGATGACGAGTGTGAGATAATAGCCAGATTTGAGTATGTACCCTCGGCTACATCGGGGGTAAGTTCAATTTGTAAACCTTTCTTTTCTTCCATGATTCTTTTTATTATAGTGTTGTTGATTAATCTTTTAGTTTTACGACAAAGTTGTCTGATGTTGCACCCGCTATGTTGGCATAGACACGTATAGCCTTGTAGGTGTTGAGGTTGGGTATATAGAACGAGGCATAGGCATTGGTCCAATAGCCTACTGCATCGCCGGCGCGGTCGTGACGCAAAACTACATCTATTGTATCGCCGGTTTGTTGCGCCGATGTATAGAAGAGATCGAGTCTATGTGGCAGGTTGTAATATTCGAGCTGTATCTCCATATTGAAGTAATTGCCTGTACGCCATGTGGTATTTACTCTCATGGGGTGATTGGGATAGGCTGCTATTGTATCGGGGTGAGCCTCGATAATAGTATCATGGCGCACCGGTACAAGTTGCAATGCAGTGATGCTGTAGTTGCTGTCGGGCATCTGTTCGTTGATGTAGTATTGCAACAAGATGCGTTGGCCATCGTAGGCCCGTGCTTGCACAGCAGGATTGGGGTAGAGCATGACACTACCTGCATCATCGCGCTTTATTTGCTCGAAGTATAGGGTGCTGTCGGGCAGGAAATGGCAAGACACTATATCGGCATAATAGATGATAGTGCCATCATCGGGACCTTCATTATTGTTACACGATACCAATGAGGCAAGGGTGTATATTGCAGTGATGCAAAGTATCAATTGAGCTAATTTTTTCATAAAGTCGCTATTGATTATTGTTGTTAATATGGTTGTCTATCACAAGGCCGTCTTGCAAGCGAATGGTACGGTCGGACAGATTGGCCAAAGCCTCGTCATGTGTTACAATGACAAATGTGTGACCAAACTCTTGTCGCAAGTCGAAAAACAATTTGTGCAACTCGGTTTTATTGTGCGTGTCGAGGCTTCCCGATGGCTCATCGGCCAAGACTACAGCTGGGTTGTTTACCAACGCTCGCGCTACGGCCACTCTTTGCTTCTCGCCTCCCGATAGTTGTGCAGGCTTGTGTGTCTCGCGGGCTGTCAGGCCTAAATAGCCGAGCAACTCATGGGCGCGTTTCTCGGCCTCACGGTTACTTGCACCTCCTATCATGGCCGGTATCATCACGTTTTCGAGAGCTGTAAATTCGGGCAATAACTGGTGAAACTGAAAGACAAAACCAATATTGTCGTTGCGAAAACGTGCCATCTCTCTATCGGGCAGGTTATCGACACGTTTCCCATCAAAGATTATACTACCCGAGGTGGGTTTTTCGAGCGTACCTACGATTTGCAACAAGGTAGTCTTACCGGCACCGCTGGCTCCTACTATCGACACAATCTCATGGTCGGGTATAGTGATGTCTATCCCTTTGAGTACCTCGATGGTATCGAACGTCTTGGTTATGTTCTGTATCTCTATCATTGTTGTGTCAATTTTCTTATAACGTAAGAGGCCAAATAGCAACCAAATATAGCCGGCATGTACGATACTGTGCCCACCGTAGTGCGTTTGTTTCGTTCTCCGGTTACTTCTTGTACGGCTTCGGCGCGAGGTACTTCGGTAGAAAAAACAACCGGCAGTTTACCACGAATGCCCATCTTGCGCAGACGTGAGCGCACCGCACGTGCCAGTCCGCAGATGCTTGTGTTGGCAATGTCGGCATATTGTATCTGCGAAGGGTCGAGTCGCGCTCCGGCACCCATCGACGATACTACGGCAATGCCTTGTCGCATACATGCTGCCAACAATGCTACTTTGGGAGCAACCGTATCAATGGCATCGACAACAAAGTCATACCCCTCTTGCAACAAAGCCTCTACCCCATCTACCTCTAAGTATTGGGCTCGGGCCGATAGCTGCAATGCCGGATTGATGTCGGCGAGGCGTTGCGCAAGTACCTCCACCTTTATCTTGCCTACTGTCGAGTGTAACGCTACCAATTGGCGGTTGATATTGGAGGGCGACACTTCATCGCTGTCGATGATGGTCATGCTACTCACACCGGCACGCACCAACATCTCGGCGGCGTAAGCACCTACACCTCCTACGCCCACAACCAAGATACGGCTCGATTGTAGCCGGGCCACCTGCTCTGCGCCCAATAGTAGCGACGTGCGTTGCAACCACTCTTCCATACACCAAACGAAGGTAAGATTTTTTTGCCTAAAGGAGGTTATATTTAGTTGTAATTTAAACAGTTTTAAGTTATTCTCGCAGCCATTCTATCACACGAGGGTCTATTTCGGTAAGGCTACGATCGGGTGTAACCGGTACTACCGATGCATAGTTGCGTGCCATATTATACTCGTCGGTATCGGGAGCATCAGGCTCGGCATTGTCAAAGTAGCCTGTAAGCCAATAGTAGGGGCGACCTATGGGATCGATGCGCGAATCATACTCGGCTGTCCAGCGACCACGAGCTGCACGACACACTTTTATACCCTCAAGGCGTTCTACGGCCGGTATATTGACGTTGAGACCCATATCTCGAGGCAATCCCTTATTGATAGCTTGTCGGCACAACAGCTCTACTACCTCGCGACACACCGAGAAGTCGGCATCGGGTGCAAAGGTACATAGCGAGAATCCTATAGATGGTATTCCCTGCACTATACCCTCAAATACAGCACCCATAGTACCCGAGTATATTACACTCACGCCCGAGTTACTGCCATGGTTGATGCCCGATACAATAAGGTCGGGGCGGTCGGCAAAGAGCACATTCAGAGCCAACTTGACACAATCGACAGGTGTTCCGGTTGTCTTGAAAGCTTTATATCCATCTCTCTCCTCAACCAAAGCCATGCGTAGAGGCACATTCACTGTTATAGCTGCCGATTGTCCCGAACGGGCTCCATCGGGAGCCACCACAACAACATCGCCAAGAGGCATCAAATACTCCGACAATGCCTTTATGCCACGTGCATTGATGCCATCATCGTTGGTAACAAGAATGAGAGGACGATTGCCTCGTGTTATTTTATCTTTATACATATTTTTCACGCTCTATCAAGTTGCAAAGATAATGAGTTTCTCTCACTAAATAATCAATTTACAACACACATATTGCCCAAGTTTTTGAAAATAAATTTAAAATTGAGCCATATATTTCGCCATCAGCAAGTTTTGCACTATATTCGCATAGTTTTTTGCACTACAGGTTATTAACAAAAAGTGCCACTTATCAACAATTTGAACAAAATCATACTCCGAGAGACTCGTTGGTAGATAAATTTGTCTTTTCTTTGCATTGATAAAAAAGATAAATATGGGTAAAATCATAGCAATAGCCAACCAAAAAGGAGGAGTGGGAAAGACTACCACTTCGATGAATCTTGCAGCCTCATTGGCCTTGCTCGACAAGAAAGTACTGCTTGTCGATGCCGATCCGCAGGCCAATGCATCATCGGGTCTGGGTGTAGATGTTCGTTCGGTAAAGTGTTCTATATACGAGTGCCTGATTAATCAGGACTCTATTTCCGATGCAGTTTGTGACAGCCCGGTACCCGGTCTGAGCATCGTACCCTCACATATCAATCTTGTGGGTGCCGAGTTGGAGTTGCTCAATATGCCACAACGCGAACGTCGCATGGAGGCTCTTTTTGCACCTGTACGCAACGACTACGACTATATTATCATTGACTGTTCTCCCTCTCTCGGACTTATCACCGTCAATGCACTCACAGCCGCCGACTCGGTGATAATACCCGTACAAGCCGAGTATTTTGCACTCGAGGGTATCAGTAAACTATTGAATACCATCAAGATAATAAAAGCCAAGCTCAATACCCGCCTCGAGATTGAAGGTTTCTTGCTCACCATGTACGATGCCCGTTTGAGACTTGCCAATCAGATATACGAGGAGCTTAAAGGTCACTTTGGTCGTATGGTATTTGATACAGTTATACAGCGAAACATACGCCTTAGCGAGGCCCCAAGTCACGGATTGCCCGTAGCCTTGTACGATAGCGAGTCGAGAGGTAGTATCAACCACATGCAACTGGCCAAAGAATTGATAAAACGCAATAACCAAAAGTAACTATATGGCAAAAAACTTCAAACGCAATGCTTTGGGTAGAGGTCTTGACGCCCTCATAGATATGGGCGAGATAGAAACCTCCGGAACATCGTCGATAAACGAAATTGAACTTACGCGCATAGAACCCAATCCCGACCAGCCTCGTCGCGAATTTGATGACGAGAGCCTTGAGGAGTTGGCAGCATCTATTCGCGAAATAGGTATCGTACAGCCCATTTCGCTGCGTCAACAGGCCAATGGTTCTTATCAAATCATAGCCGGTGAGCGTCGTTATCGCGCAGCTCGTTTGGCAGGTCTTACTACTATACCTGCTTATATTCGCACTGTCGAAGACGAGGCGGTCATGGAGATGGCCCTCATCGAGAATATACAACGCGAAGACCTCAATGCCATAGAGATTGCCTTGTCGTTCAAGAAGCTCATCGAACAATATAACCTCACCCAAGAGCAACTGAGCGAACGAGTTGGCAAGAAACGTACCACCGTTGCCAACTATCTGCGTCTGCTCAAGCTACCGGCCGAGGTGCAAATAGGATTGCGCGACAAGCTCATAGACATGGGACATGCTCGTGCCTTACTGTCGGTAGAGAATGCCTCTGTTCAACTCGAGTTATACAAAGCTATTGTGGCCGAGGGCTTGTCGGTGCGCAAGGTCGAGGAGTTGGCTCGCAGCATGGCTCAAGCGCCCGCCACTGCTGTCAAGAAGGTGGCTCGCAGTAGCGCACAACGCAAGGAGTACAACCTCTTGCGCAACAACCTGTCAAACTTCTTTGGCACTAAGGTGCAATTCTCTTGCGACGACAAGGGTAAAGGCAAAATAAGTATCCCCTTTAAAAACGAGGAAGAGTTGGAGCGTATTGTGGCGCTTCTCGACAAACTGAAATAAGAGAGATGATTGCAAGCTCTTACATAGCACGCTTTATTGGCACAGCACGATATTTCGTTGTGCTGTTGCTATGTATCTGTGCAACAAGGGTTGTTGCACAAACTCCGTCGGAGATTATGCCCGACCCCGATACTCCCGACCCGTCAGCCCCTATTTTGCAACCCTACGAGAGCACGACCGATAGCATTGTCAGCTCCTTTGCCATGGCTATGGATACGGTCACCACACACACCATGCTCATCGATAGCACTGCTATTGTCACCGACTCGGTGGCCACAGCCATCGAGGTTTCTACATTCGACCCCGATGCCATGAGAGCTGTGTGGCTGTCGGCTCTTTGCCCGGGTCTGGGTCAGATATACAACCGACGATATTGGAAACTGCCCATCGTAGTGGGTGGATTTGCCGGACTCATTTATGCCACTACTTGGAATGGACGTATGCTGTCCGACTACCAACAAGCATATCTCGATGTAATGGATACCGACCCCAATACCAATAGCTATATGGACTTCTTCCCGCCCTATTATACCGAAGATATGATAGACCAATCGTGGCTGAAGAATGTCTTGAAAACTCGTAAAGATGCCTATCGACACTATCGCGACTACTGCATTGTGGGTATGGTGGCCTTATACTTGGTATGTATTCTCGATGCTTATGTCGATGCCGAGATGTATCATTTCGATATGTCGTCCGACCTCTCTATGGAGGTCAAGCCGGCTCTTATTCCCATATCCCCCACACAACAACCGGCACTCGGATTGCAGTGTGCCATTACTTTTTAACACACAACGATGAAACTCACATTTATGCTTCTTCTCGCAACGCTGGCCTCTTTTTCTCTATCGGTTTCGGCCCAAGACACCGACTCGATAGCTGCTTGCGATACAATTACCGATGTAAACTTTAAGCTCCCTGCCCAGTATGTCGAAAATCTCGAACAGTGCCTCGACGACTGGTACCTGCTCAACTATACCGTATATGCGCCCACTACAGGTGTTACCACCCACAATGTAAACTATCCCGACTCGGTATATCGCCATCGACTCGACAACATGGAGACAATTATAGATATGCCCTACAATCAGGTTGTGCGCAACTGTATCGACCGCTATATGCGCAACGTCAACAATTCGTTGGGAGCTATACTCGGCCGCAGCGTGCTCTATATGCCCATTTTCGAGCAAGCCCTTGAAGAAGCCGGACTGCCTCTCGAATTGAAGTATCTATCGGTTGTAGAGTCGGCCCTACGCCCCGGAGCCACCTCTCGTGTTGGTGCTGCCGGATTGTGGCAGTTCATGGCACCCACAGGTCGCATGTACAACCTGCACATCAGCACCTTGGTTGATGAGCGTCGCGACCCCTACAAGTCATCGGTAGCTGCAGCTCAATACCTCAAAGACCTTTACGAAATGTTTGGCGACTGGCACTTGGCTCTTGCCGCCTATAACTGCGGCCCCGGTCGCATATCGCGAGCTATCAACTCTACCGGCAAAAAAGATTTTTGGTCTATATACTACACCCTGCCATCAGAGACTCGCATGTACGTACCGCTATTTATCGCTGCTAACTATGCCATGACATACTATCGTGAGCACAACATTGAGCCGGTACTTCCCGTCAAGCCTCTCACCACCGACACCGTAATGGTTAAACACAAACTCTACTTTGAGCACATCTCGGCTGTCATGGACATACCTATGGAGGCCCTCAAAGAACTCAATCCTCAATACCGTTGCGACATCATTCCCGGCAGCGACAGCAAGCCATACAGCCTCACACTCCCCTCTCAACAGGCTTTTGCCTATACTCTCATGCAAGACTCCATTTTGGCCTACGCCAAGAAGGACCTTGAGGCAAAGGGAATTACCGAAGACCAAATATCAACCGAGCCATCGCCCATATATCACAAGGTACGCAGTGGCGAAACGCTATCAAAGATAGCTCGCAAATATGGCACAACGGTGAAAAACGTCAAGCGTTGGAGCGGCATCAAGAGCGATAAGCTACGCATAGGCCAGCGACTCATAGTTGGGTGGAACAACGGTGTTCCGGCCATTACATCATCGAAGAAAAGCACCAAATCGTCTTCACAAGCCACACAAACCACTTATCACAAAGTGCGCAAGGGCGAAACGCTTTCAACCATAGCCCGCAAGTATGGCACAAGTGTCAAGCAACTCAAACGCGCCAATAACCTGTCAGGCGACAACATCAACGTTGGCCAACGTTTGGTTATACCCTGATTGTCACGTTACACCATACCGACAAATATTCACTTGTGCCTCATCTTGGCATGAGACATGATTTGTAACCATACGGCAGAGGTTATTCACACCGATGTCCCGTAATGCGTTTGCTCCATAGGCAATACGGTATTTCGTAGAGTCGCGACGCTCGCGACTCTACGGATAACGCTATTTACACTGATGTTCCGTAATCCGATTGCGCCATAGGCAATACGGAAGTTTGTAGAGTCGCGACGCTCGCGACTCGTGGCCGGAACGGACAAACGCCTAATTTACGGTGTTTTTTCAACCCCTTCCCCTTACGGGACTTCCCCTATCTCGTTTCACTCGCAGGGGCAGAAAAGGTAGCCTTTTGCTCCTCTGTGTTGCGTAGCAATATAGGGGAGCTGTCGAGCCGTGCGAGACTGAGGGGTTAAAAAAAAAATCAACACGTGCAATTATCTCATTTACAATGATATTCCGTAATCTCATTAGCCCCTTGGCAATATGGTATTTCGTAGAGCCACAACGTTTGTGGCTCGTGGCCGGTACGGACAAGGAAACGGCATATTTGCATATTCATTGCCTCTCACGAGGCACGAGCCACAAGCGTTGTGGCTCTACGGCTAACGCATTCCTCTCGCTTACTCGCAATAGTGGCTCTACGATTTCAACCCCTTCCCCTTGCGGGACTTCCCCTATCTCGTTTCACTCGCAGGGGCAGAAAAGATTACCTATCCTGTCCGAAACGGACAAATAATACAGGGCTAATAAAAAAACGCCGGCTACGCGATATCACATCGGGTAGCCGACTGGTCGGTTTTACTATACTCCCCGTTACCGGGGTTTCATACAGCGTTTTACTCTATTTT
>JAFQRE010000027.1 GCA_017410245.1 Bacteroidaceae bacterium | reverse complement strand
GGGGATCCACCTCTTCCCATTCCGAACAGAGAAGTTAAGCCCGGTCACGCCAATGGTACTGCGCAAGTGGGAGAGTAGGCAGCCGCCACTTAAATCGCCCTGACAACGAAAGTTGCCGGGGCGATGTTTTTTTTGTAATATTAAGACCAATTAGTCAAATTAGACGAATTGGTCTTATTAAAAATCGGATAATAAATTCTCTCTCTATTGCACAAATAATAAAAATAGTATAACTTTGTAGAAACAAAGAGTATGTCGATGAGTGAGGATAAATATCGCGACCTGTCGGTGCGGCAAAAACTATCGCAGTTTTTAGAGAGCCGCAAGATGCGTAAGACGTCGGAACGTTTTACTATTCTTGATAAGATATACTCTTCGGCGGCACATCTCGATGTGGTGGCGTTGCACAATGCCATGTTGGCCGATGGCTATAGAGTGAGTCGTGCTACGGTTTATAATACGCTCGACTTGCTTATAGAGGCCGGACTTGTGCGGCGTATCAACCTTGGTGATGGTGTTGCCAAGTATGAGCGTATTACGACTACAACCAATCATCATCATCTCATTTGTACCCGATGTGGTAAAGTGAAAGAGATGAAAGCTGTAGAAGTCGTAGGTGAATTGCTGACGCGTAAGCCTCGCAGTTTCGAGCCCATATACTATACGATGTATATATATGGCCTATGTTCGCGGTGCTCGAGGGCGGAAAAGTCGGCAAAATCGACTATGAGAGAGAAGAAATAGAATTAATATATTACACAGAAATAAACAAGAGATAAATCATGAAAGTAGATATACTTTTGGGTTTGCAATGGGGCGATGAAGGCAAGGGCAAGGTAGTAGATGTCCTTACTCCTCGTTATGACGTAGTTGCACGTTTTCAAGGAGGCCCTAATGCCGGTCATACCTTGGAGTTTGAGGGAAATAAGTATGTCCTTCGCTCTATTCCTTCCGGTATTTTCCAAGGTGGTAAGGTGAATATTATAGGTAATGGTGTAGTTCTTGACCCTGTATTGTTTCGCGATGAAGCCGAGCAATTGGCAGCCAGTGGTCATGACTTGACTCAGCGTCTGTGCTTGTCTAAGAAGGCGCACCTCATTCTGCCTACCCATCGTATGCTCGATGCAGCCTATGAAGCTGCTAAAGGTGCAGGCAAGATAGGTACTACAGGTAAGGGTATTGGCCCCACTTATACCGATAAGGTGAGCCGTAACGGCTTGCGAATAGGTGATATTTTTGAAGATTTTGAAAATCGTTATAATACACTTAAGGCTCGTCATGAGGCCATATTGGCATCGCTCAATTATGAGTATGACATAACTGAACTTGAGCAACGATGGTTTGAAGCTATAGAGTATTTGAAGAAATTTCAGATTATTGATAGCGAACATACCATCAATAACCTGCTGAAAGATGGTAAGAGTGTTCTTGCCGAAGGTGCTCAAGGTACTATGCTTGATGTAGATTTTGGTTCATATCCTTTTGTTACTTCTTCCAATACCGTATGTGCCGGTGCTTGTACCGGATTGGGCGTAGCACCCAATCGTATAGGTGAGGTGTATGGTATCTTCAAGGCTTATTGTACTCGCGTGGGTAGCGGACCATTCCCTACCGAGCTCTTCGATGCCGATGGTGAGAAGATGTGTAATCTGGGTCATGAATTTGGTTCGGTAACAGGCCGTCGTCGTCGTTGTGGCTGGATAGACTTGGTAGCCTTGCGCTATGCCATTATGGTAGATGGCGTGACAAAGCTCATCATGATGAAGAGTGATGTGCTCGATACCTTTGAGACAATAAAGGCTTGTGTTGCATATCGTGTCAATGGGGTAGAGACCCAAGAGTTGCCCTATTCGATAGAAAATGTAGAGCCTGTATATGTAGAGTTGCCCGGTTGGCAACAAGATATGACCGCAGTGAAGAGCGAGGAGGAGTTCCCTCAAGCATTCAACGATTATATCGCATTCCTGGAGCGTGAGTTGGGTGTGCCCATCGCTATCGTATCGGTAGGTCCCGACCGTGAGCAAACTATAGAACGTAAATTATAATCAACCTTAATAATACTTTTATAAACACTGATTATGGCAAAAGTAAAACCTTTCAAGGGGTTACGTCCCCCAAAAGAATTAATTGAAGTAGTAGCTTCACGTCCTTATGACGTACTAAGCTCAGAGGAAGCTCGTCAAGAAGCAGAGGGTAACGAAAAGTCGCTCTATCACATCATCAAACCCGAGATAGACTTTGCTCCCGGTACCGACGAACATGCTCCTGAAGTATATGAAAAAGCAGTTGAGAACTTCCACGCATTCCAAGAGAAAGGCTGGCTTGTTCAAGATGCTAAAGAGAACTACTACGTGTATGCTCAAACAATGAATGGCCGCACTCAATATGGTCTTGTTGTAGCAGCTAATGTAGAGGACTACTTGAGCGGTGTTATCAAAAAACATGAGCTCACTCGTCGCGATAAAGAGGAAGACCGCATGAAACACGTGCGTAACAGCAATGCTAACATCGAGCCTGTATTCTTCTCTTATCCCGATAACGAAGAGTTGGACGGTATAGTAGCTCGCGTAGCTCGTGAGAAAGCTCCCGAGTATGACTTTGTAGCTCCCGATGGTTTTGGTCACCACTTCTGGGTAATTGATGACGAGGCCGATATCAAACGCATCACAGAGTTGTTTGCAGCTATACCTTATCTTTATATTGCCGATGGTCACCACCGTACAGCAGCAGCAGCTCTCGTAGGTGCAGAGAAGGCCAAAAACAACCCCAATCACCGTGGCGACGAGGAGTATAACTACTTCTTGGCAGTATGCTTCCCCGCATCTCACCTCAAGATTATCGACTACAACCGCGTAGTGAAAGATCTTAACGGTCTTACCAGCGAAGAGTTCTTGGCTAAACTCGAAGAACACTTTGTTGTAGAGAAGAAGGGTGCCGATATCTATACTCCCGCTGCATTGCACAACTTTGCACTCTATCTCGATGGTGCATGGTACTCATTGACCGCACGAGAGGGTACTTACGACGACAACGATCCTATTGGCGTGCTCGACGTAACCATCTCATCGAACTACATTTTGCGCGACATTCTTGGTCTCCACGACTTGCGTAGTGACAAGCGTATCGACTTCGTAGGTGGTATACGTGGTTTGGGTGAGTTGAAAGACCGCGTAGATAGTGGCGAGATGCGTGTTGCTTTGGCTCTCTATCCTGTATCAATGCAACAACTTATCGACATTGCCGATACCGGCAATATTATGCCTCCCAAGACAACTTGGTTTGAGCCTAAATTGCGCTCGGGTCTGGTAATCCACAAACTCGATGATTGATATAGAAAACGAAATCATTGAATAAAAAATAAGGCAGACTCCTCGCAATTGTGTGATGAGTCTGCCAATTTTTACAATAAATGCAACATTTTGCACATTTTCTGCATCTTTAATATAGTGCTATAAGTAATGCACCCCAATAGTGAACAAAAACTGGTAGAAGCGTGTCTGCGTCACGATTGTACAGCTCAGCGAGCGTTGTATAATCGATATGCCCCGTATATGCTGTCTATGGCATTGCGGTATGTAACCGATGCCGATACGGCGCAGGATATTGTGCAGGAGGCTTTTATCAAAGTGTTTACATCGCTCAACCAGTATGCCGGTAAAGGCTCGTTGGAGGGTTGGATACGTCGCATATTGGTCAATGTAGCATTGGAGAGTTTGCGTAGGAATAATGTACACTTTGACAGCATAGATAGTGATGAAGTGCTGCAGATAGCCGAGACTAACGAGTCGGTAATAGAGCGGTTGTCGGCCGATGATTTGATGGAGATAATATCAACATTACCTACAGGTTTTCGCACTGTATTCAATATGTATGCAATTGAAGGTTATTCGCACAAGGAGATAGCACAAGAGCTGGGAATACAAGAGAGCTCCTCACGTTCGCAGTATCTGAGAGCGAAGTCGTTAATTCAGAAGAAATTGGAAGAACTTAAGTAGCCAGTAAGAGATGAACGACAATAAGTTTGTAAAGCTGATAAGAGAGAAATTGTCGGGGCATAAAGTTGCGGTGCCAGATGATTTGTGGGCAAAGATTTCAAGTCAATTGCCGGCTACTGTTGTGTGGTATAAGCGCGGTTACGTGCGTGCAATAGCGGCAATAGTTCTATTATTGTTGGTTGTTGCATCGTTTGTTTACCGTGATTGTTGTACATTGGTTTCGCCATCATCGCCGCATGAAGTTGTAGCAGAGGAAACCATAGATGCAACAGAAACCATTGAGATTGATAATACAGATATTTCGCCTGTTGTAGCCTCTCAAGAAGAAGCGAATAGCAAAGTTGAAAACACCCCTATATATGTAGCTGCATCGTCGTCTTGCTGCGATGTAGATGATGCAGATGATGGAATAGCAGTAGAAGTAGTAGTAGAAGAAAAAGCAACCCATAGCCTCCTTGCCGATAATCAAGAGCAGGTGAGTATAGCAGATACGAGTTTGGCAGTTGTCAATGCCGACGCTCCGTTGGCAGCTTACGATACGCAAGATGAAGATATAGTGTTTGATGATGCTGCTGTAGAGTATATCAAACATAAACATAGTTTAGGTTCTAAACCCTCGCAGTTCTTTTCGTTCGAAGCGACAACCTCGGGTATGCGTACAGTAATCACACCATTTGATTACCGCTGTGGTGGAAAAGGCGAACTTACATTCAATCATAAAATGCCCTTGACAGTAAGAGCCTTGTTTGAGAAGCGCTTTGGTCGTTGGGGTATTGGTGTGGGAGTATCTTATACCTATATGGTGTCGGAGTATGCAATGTCGAACAAGGTGCGTGTAGGCACACAACAATTGCACTATGTTGGTATTCCCATTCATGCCAGCTTTGAGATTGCGCGTGTCAATAAATTCTCGTTTTACACAGCCTTGGGTGCCCAGATGGATATCAATACAGCCGGACTGCATAGTGAAAGCCCCGAGAGTTATATATATGAGTGTAAAGATGAGATACCTTTCAGGGACGAAAAGCTACAGTTCTCGGCGCAACTGCGCTTAGGTGCGGCCTTTGAGGTAATCGAGCATTTCGATATATTTGTCGAGCCTACGTTAGGATATTATTTCGATAGTAATTCGTTTGTGCGTAATATATGGAGCGACAAGCCCCTCAATTGTAGTTTGGGTTTTGGTGTGCGTGCATGGTTTTAGTGATTTCTAAAACAATGTTAAAATACAAAATCCAGTGCAACGTTTAGTATATAAGTTTCATCTTAATTATAGATATGTAAAGTAAAGTTTCTTTATGGTAAATTAGAGATAAGAGAATATTCAGTAACAACGAAAAACCTTTTATTATTGATGTTTTGTGTCGTCCTAAAAAAGTGTTACAGGATTTGATACAAAAATAATCAAAGTTTTCTAAATGACAACACGGCGCGCCGTGTTGTCATTTTTCGTTCTGTAAGTTACAATCTCTTTCTTGCATTGGCGATGCATCTCATTGG
>JAFQRE010000026.1 GCA_017410245.1 Bacteroidaceae bacterium | reverse complement strand
CCAATGAGATGCATCGCCAATGCAAGAAAGAGATTGTAACTTACAGAACGAAAAATGACAACACGGCGCGCCGTGTTGTCATTTAGAAAACTTTGATTATTTTTGTATCAAATCCTGTAACACTTTTTTAGGACGACACAATAGCCATGAGCGACGTTTATCAATCGTTCATCGATAGGAGGAACTCTTCATTCGAAGAGGTGCGTTCGAGGCGTTCTTTGAGGAATTCCATTGCCTCAACCGAGTTCATGTCGGCCAGATAACGACGCAATATCCACATGCGATTGAGTGTCTCTTTATCGTGCAAGAGGTCGTCGCGACGAGTGCTCGATGCGTTGATATCGACAGCGGGGAAAATGCGCTTGTTCGACAACTTGCGGTCGAGTTGCAACTCCATGTTACCAGTACCCTTAAACTCTTCAAAGATAACCTCGTCCATCTTCGAGCCGGTATCTATCAAGGCTGTTGCTATGATGGTGAGGCTACCACCGTTTTCGATGTTACGGGCTGCACCGAAGAAGCGTTTGGGTTTGTGCAAGGCGTTGGCATCTACACCACCCGACAATACTTTACCCGATGCAGGAGCTACGGTATTGAAAGCACGCGCCAAGCGTGTGATTGAGTCGAGCAATATGACAACGTCATGACCACATTCTACCATGCGTTTGGCCTTCTCAAGTACAATGTTGGTTACTTTCACATGGCGTTCGGCAGGCTCATCAAATGTCGATGAAATAACCTCGGCCTTCACGCTGCGAGCCATGTCGGTAACTTCTTCGGGACGCTCATCGATGAGCAATATTATCATATACACCTCGGGGTGATTTTCCGATATGGCGTTTGCTATATCTTTGAGTATAACTGTTTTACCGGTCTTTGGCTGTGCTACGATAAGACCACGTTGTCCCTTGCCTATGGGCGAGAACATATCAACTACTCGGGTAGATAGGTTGCATGACTTGCCACCGGTAAGATTGAACTTCTCGTTGGGGAAGAGTGGGGTAAGGTGGTCGAAGGGTACGCGATCGCGAACAAACTCGGGCAAACGGCCGTTGATGCGCTCTACGCGTGCCAATGGGAAATATTTCTCACCCTCTTTAGGAGGACGAATGGGGCCTTCTACCACATCACCGGTTTTCAGTCCGTAGTGTTTTATTTGCGACTGCGACACATAGATGTCGTCGGGCGAAGTAAGGTAGTTGTAGTCGGGCGAGCGCAAGAAACCATATCCATCGGGCATCATTTCCAATACACCCGATCCTACCAAAATGCCTTCGAAGTCATAAAGACGTTCGGTGGGTATCATATCGTCGCGCATAGGAGCTTCTTCGCGACGCATATCGTCGTAGGGTGTATTATTGTTGCGTTTGTTTTGCTGTTTGTTCTGTTGCTTATTTTGTTGCTTATTGTTGTTTACACCATTGTTGTCTTTGTTTTGAGGTGTAAATTGTTGCTTGACAATGTTGCCGTTTTTGTCGCGCGAGATAAAGCGAGTAGCCTTGGGGAAGAATGCCGAAAGTCCCGGTGATGGGGGCAATACAGGCTCTTGCGATTTGTTCTCTGCTTCGGCTTCGGTGGGTGTATGGGGGGCTGTATCCTCGGGTTGAGTGGCTACAGAGGATTCGTCAGCGACAGACTGGGTAGCTGTAGGCTGAGGCATCTCTTCGGCGGCATTTGCTACGGCTTCTTCTGTGGCCGGCTTCTCTTCGCGGACGATGCGTTTGCGACCCCGACGTGGTTTCTCTTGAATGGGAGCCGATTCCTCTGTTGTTATTGGGGCAGTGTCGTTTGTTTGGAGTGTTTCGCTACTCTCTTGGGGTTGAGCCGGCTCCAATTGGATTGCTTCTACAACCTCTTCTGCCGGCTTTTGTTTTTTCTTGCGACCGCGACGGGGCTTCTCCTCTACCGGTTTTTCTTCGGTGGTATCGGCTACGCTCTCCTCTTTCGATATAGTAGGTTGTGCGGTGGCTGTATCTTGTTGTGCATCGTGAGCCGGCTGTACGCTTGGCTCGGTAACAGCTACGGGTGAGTCGGATATTTCGGCATTATTAGCCTTCTCTTGTTTCTCGCTCTTGGCGGCTGGCGATTTTCTTTTCCTTTTCTTCCCCTCGTTGCTTTGTTGCGATTTGCTGGCATTGATGGCTTGTTCGTCAAGAATTATATACACCAAATCATCTTTGGCTACATTGGAGTCGGTTTTTATCTCCAATTGTTTTGCAATCTCTTTTAGTTCAGCCAATGATTTAGCTTCAAGATCTTTCAAGTAATACATTTTTTTTGATGTTTTTAGAGCCAAGATTACACAATCCATCTTATGATTGGTATCGTATAGGCTTATACTTTATGTGTTTGGGAAATAAGTTTTTTGAAGTTTTTTATAAGAACAACGACATTTGTTCTATTAGATTTTGCAACTGCAAATATAGATAATTTTTCAAAAATAACACCTTCAACCGATGTTTGTTTTCGATTTTAACAATTTTTTATAAAGAAACTATAGTCGGGTAAGGTGGATTTCAGATTGTAAGTAATGATATAAAAATGACTATAATTCTATCATTACTTGCAGTATGTTTTGAGTCTTATCGGTTATACGTGCCTCGTTGCCGGCGCGTTCGCCCACAATCCACAATATTTTCTCGCTATCGCACAGTAGCAGAGCCTTCTCCTTGCGAACTATCGAGAATTTATGGTCGCTAAAGTAGTCGCTCACCTTTTTGCGTCCGTGCATGCCGAAGGGGATAAAGCTGTCGCCTTGTCGCCAGTGGCGCAACACCAACGGAAAGACTATCTTGTCGGCATCATAGCAAGCAATATTTTTGTTGCGTGGTATCTCATAGCCATTGGCATTGTGGTATGAAAGTACTATGTTATGCTTGCTATCGGTATCGCCCTGCTGCCACGTTGCCAAGATGCTGTTGTCGGGTTGTTGCCCCATAGCCGATATTATGAGCGTGTCGCGATGACTCAATGCTCGGTGTGTCGTCGATAGGAATTGTCGTCCCGAGGGCAACTCTTTGTTGCTCATTGCCTCTATCTGTGTAGCATTAAATCCCATTGGTGACAATATCTCAAACAATAGTGTCGATGGAGCAGGAGAGAGGTGCAACTTGTTTATATCGACATATAACTCTTGTTCTACGGTGGTACACACGCGCTCTTTCCATTGTTCAATACTATCGCGATAGAACTTCTCGCTATCGCGTAGGTAGCTTATGGTGCGCTCGAAGCATGTGTCGAAAGCACTGTTTATCTCTCTCAGTTGTGGTATCACTTCCAGTCGCAACTTGTTGCGGGTGTATATAGCCTCCAGATTGGTGCTGTCGGTAACATACGTAAGGTGCTTGTTGGCAAGGTACTGTAGCAATTCGGCTCGCGATACACATAGCAATGGTCGCACTACATATCCGTTGCGCGATTTCATTCCTGTGAGGCCTGCCAATCCAGTACCTCGTGTAAGATTTAGCAATACGGTCTCGGCATTGTCATCGCGGTGGTGTGCTACAGCAATGGCCTCGGCGTTGTGTTTTTGTCGCATCTCCTCAAACCATCTGTAGCGCAACTCTCGTGCCGCCATCTCTATCGATATACCTTTCTCTTGCGCATATCCTATTGTGTCGAATGTTGTCTCAACATACTCTACGCCCATCTGTTGGGCTATCGAGTAGGCGTGATTGCGGTCGCGCACACTCTCATCGCCTCGCAACATGAAGTTGCAATGACAAGCTATACATTTATATCGCAACTCCACAAGTATGGCCAGCAGAGCTACCGAGTCGGCACCTCCGCTCAAGCCCACTACAACTCGATTGTCCTTTGTAAGTAGTTGTTGGTGAGCAATATACTCATCTATGCGATATAACAAGTTCATTTGTTTGCACAAGAAGGATATATCCACGTGTGGATACACCCTTCTTATATATGATTATCTCTATTATTTGGCTTCCCAACCGAGTGCGCTGGCACCCAATACGGCGGCATCGCCCTCTTTCAGTTGCGAGAAGAGTATTTCGGTTTTGCCTCGGAAGTTGTTCAATATGTTACGGTCGAGGCTCTCTCTGATGGGACGCATTATCAGTTCACCGGCTTTGGTAAGGCCACCAAACAAAATGATGGCTTTGGGGCTAGAGAATGCGATGAAGTCGGCAAAGGCTTCGCCCAACATATTGCCTGTAAAGTCAAATACCTCACGCGCCAACTCGTCGCCGGCCACTGCGGCATCGTACACATCTTTCGAGGTTATATCATCGATGGGCATATTGCGCAACAACGACTCGTCCTTGCGTGTCTCCAAGAATTCGCGAGCTGTGCGTGCCACACCTGTAGCCGAGGCGTAAGCCTCAAGGCAACCTGTACGGCCGCAACCACACAAACGGCCATTGTTGCGACGCATTGTCACGTGGCCCAACTCTCCGGCAAATCCGTCATGACCATACAACAACTGACCATTGACAACTATACCGCTACCTACACCGGTGCCGAGAGTTATCATGATGAAGTCTTTCATGCCGCGAGCTGCGCCGTAAGTCATCTCGCCAATAGCGGCGGCATTGGCATCGTTGGTAATGGCTACCGGAATACCAAACATCTCGCGCAGTGTTGCTGCAAAAGGTATCATTTCGAGGCGTTTGCCATTCTCGGTCCAATACAGGTTGGCAGGGTTCTCTATGTTGCCGGTATAGTAGCACGCATTGGGTGCTCCCACACCTATACCTGCTATCTGACCCTCATAACCCTCTTCTTTGATAAGACGCGACACTGCAGTATAGAGTTGATTGGCATACTCTTTAAATTCTACATGTTTAGGGGTCTTGATTGAGCCTCCCGATACAACATTACCACGAGTATCTACTATTCCGAAGACGGTATTGGTACCACCTATGTCGATACCTACCACATAAGGTTTTGTCATTGTCATAATACTTATTTTTAGGTTATTAAGTTCCTATGTTTTTGTGATTGTTACTTTATTGCTACAAAAGTACAAAATATTTTGTTTGAATAGTTGCCTATAACATGAAAATATTGTAATTGTTTTTTTTACTTAGTTGTTTATATATGATTAAAATTTTTTGCATAAATTTGTGCCGTGAATATTTTTATTTATTGAAATTTACCAAACATAAATACTTAAAACTTATGAAAAAATCACTGCATTATTTGTGCCTATGTTGCATAATAGTAGCATCGGCACTAACGGCTCGTGGCGAAGTAAAACTTACTTATCAAGAGAAGTACGGCGACCACATGGGCACATCGGCGGCTTGTCAAGCCAAAGATTATTTCTTCTATGACGCAAATGGTACAATGGTGCGTCAGGTATATCAAACAGCCGGTGTATCGGGCGAGTTTGAAGTACAAAATGTATATTATTACAATTTCAACGAGAAGGGCTTGCTCACAAGTCTTGTCAATTATCAATGGCGTCCTGCCTATTCCGATTGGAGCTTGACCGACAGTACTGCCTATGAGTATGATGAGCAAGGTCGTTGCATTACCGAGATTGGCGGTCGCGATACTTATAGCTACACCTACGACAACCAAGGCAACATTATCAAGAAAGAGCAAATCGTAACTATTACAGGCCAGGTAATACAAACCTGTGTCTATTCCGACTTTGTTGAAGGTACTGTCAATAAACCTCGCAAATATGTTGCCGATGGAGCTTACTCAAACTATACCTATAGCGGTACTTATGAGTACGATAGCCAGTATCGCCTTGTTGTTGATGACCGTCTTACTTCGACAGAGTCAAAGATGCAACGCATTGAGTACACTTATGATGACAATGGCGTATGTGTGAGCGAAAAATTGTACACTTCGCCCAGCTGGTTTCCCGAGGAGATTGTTGCCGGCAGTGAGGCCGATACATTGCGTTTCAGCCGGGAAATCGTTCGCACCAACAAGGGCTTGTATTATGAGCGCAAGGAAAAAGTATTGACAGAGGTCGATTATGATGCCGATTTCAACCCCATATTGGCTTGGCAAGAGCAAATCATCAAGTATCATGAGTATTATGCCAATGTAGAAGCCACTACTGCACCCGTCGAGTTGGGTTTGACCAATATCTCTACTGCTGCTACACCTAATACCGTCAAGGTTGTTGCTAAAGTGCCCGCATCGCCGGTTGCTAATGCTCAGTACATAGTCTGGCGCGATTGGGAGGCTGTTGCTACCGTCGAGGCTGTAGATGGCACTATCGAGTATATCGATAGCAATGTGTCCAGTGGCGTTCACACCTATTTTGTACAGTCGTACGATGCTGTAAATGGCATTTATTACAATGTCACTCCGCTTACTGTCATCGATATGAATGTAACCCTTGCACCGGTAACAAATATGCGATTGGTTCGTGGTTACAAGACTACCGCTAAAGATGCTATGACCGGTACTGAATACGACACATATATGATAGAATTGAAATGGGACGCTCCGGTATGCGACTTTGAAGTGTTGTCGTATGAGGTATATCAAAAACCCTTTGCTATGCCTATAGCTACCGTCGAAGCTGCCGAGAATAGTGTTGTGTTGAATATGCCTATTGCCGATGGCGAGGAGGCCGATCTTCGTGTCGATGTTGTATATGCCTTGGGTACTGTCGAAGGTCAATATGTACACTTCTCGTGGGATAGCTCGGTCGATTTTGACGGAGAACAAACTGTCAGCGGAGTATATTCGCTTGTGATAGATGATGATGGTGGCGAGTGCATTGTCAATCTTTACAATGCCGACAACAATATATCGAGATCCAAGAGCTTGATGTATAGTGGCAACGGAGGCTACTCGCCCAACTATCAATACTACTACAACTATGTAGGTGGATTGCTCGATGAGTACTATTTCATTCAATACAAAGATATGGGTGTGTGGACCGACCCCAAAGACCATACCTACTACACATATGACGAGGAAGGTCGTCTTGTAAGTTCGGAGAATGTTTATACTTACAACGACTTCTACGAATATACATACGACGAGCAAGGCCGTCTTACTGGTTACACTCGCAAGGGTAAAACTAACCGCAATTCGCCCGATGCTGCTTACGATAAGCTATATCACACTGTTGAATATAGCAAGTTTGACGAAAATGGCAACCCCGGCCGTATGGACTATATCGATGGCCTCTATGCAACGGGTACATACTATGTGCTTTACAGCTATGATGCCAACGGTAATGTGCTCTCTGAGATTGCTTGGAAGCCCAGCACTACCGACCCCGATAACGAGAATGCTAAGACTCCCTATTACATGTACGAAAACAAGTATGACGAAAATAATGTGATTGTTGAGCGTATCAAGTCGAACAACAATTACGAGGGTGGTTTTGTGTATGCAAGCAAAGAGACTCGTATTAAGCTCTCGGACAATGTATATGAATTTACACTCTATAACTATGACGAGTATAACAAGGAGTGGACTCTGCGCAATACTTCTACCGAGACTTATGCTCTGATTAGCTCGGAATATGCCCCCCGCAACCTGAATGTGGTAACAGTATTGGACGAGAGTGCTTCTAATGCTGTTGAACTCACCTGCGACGTACCTAAGACCGAGGTTCCCAATGCTCAATACATCATCTGGTGCGATTGGCAACCTGTCGATACTGTTGCTGCTGTAGATGGTAAAATAAAATACTCATTCTCTTCTATCGAGAACAATCGCGAGATAGAGTTTATGGTACAATCGTATGATGCTGTCAATAATGTTCCCTACAATGTATCGGAAGTTGCTGTAGCATTTTTTGCCACATACTTGCCTCCTGTTACCAACTTGCATTACATTAGTACAAGTGCCGGTGAGTATAACAATGAGGGTAATATAATACCGGCTCTTTGGGTGAAATTTGAGTGGGACGCTCCCGAAACCGACCTCGAAATAAGCCATTACAACATCTATATGGACGGTTGGGTTGTACCTTTCCACACTACTACCAATACCGTCGATAGTGTATATGTATTCCGTGAAAACGACTTCAACTCTCCCGACCAACAAAAAGAGGTACAAGTTGAGGTGTCGGTAGAGTATGTTTTGGGCGAATCGGAAGGTGTTGTCGAGGTGTTTCCTGTAGAGAATGCATCGGTTGATGCCGTTGAGAGCATACGTTCGGCCTATGTTGCCGGCGATTGTCTTGTAGTCGATGGCGATGCCGTAGTTACAATTTATAACGCTGCCGGTGCACTTGTCGCTCAGTACAAGCACAATGCTCGCATTCCTCTCACTGCTTTGCATACCGGTGTCTATGTAGCTCGTGTAGAGGTTGAGGGTGCATTGCAAATTGTCAAGATTGTACGAAACTAACAATTTGATACTATTTAGCTGAGTGCGCTACACACTTGTTGTGTGGCGCACTCTCTCTTTTACTTCTTGTTGCAATTAATTTGCTTTCTGTAATATGCCTTTATTTAAGGCTTTTAAATAGACTTAGTAGATACTCAAAATATCAACTTTAGAGGTGGTTAATAAGTGTTAAAAGCGATTGTATATTCCTTATATTATAGCTATATATATTAATTTTGCGCTCAGAAACTTTATTTTTAACCAATCACTATAATCTTATGAAAAAGACATTACTTTCTATGGGACTATGCACAGTCGTGGCATTGTCGGCTCTTGCTCAGCCCCAAATGGTCGCTTCGTATAAGATTGGTGACTCGATGGGTGCCGAGGGCGTTACTCTCAAGTCTGTCAATCTGTATGACTCGCAAAACAAAATTATCCGTACCTACAACCTTGCAACAGATTATGCCGGTGATACTTACACCGAGACTATCATCTACTACGTTTACAATGCGCAAGGTCAGCTTGTAGAGGACTATAGCAGTCAATTCCAACCTGCTTATAACAAATGGGAAGAGGGAGACCGCAACGTATATCAATACGACGAGCAAGGCCGTCTTATCCAAATAGACGATGCCAATCGTGGTTACAAATACACTTACAACGAGAATGGTTACTTGGTAAATGAGCAGTACTATAGTAACTCTACTGCCACTACTATCCAAGATATCAACTATTTCGACTTTGATGCCAATGGCAATCCTGCCCGTGCTGAGTCGAACGGTTTTCAATCAGACTATCGCTTCGATGCTGTTTACACCTACGATGAGCAAGGTCGTTGCATCGACATCATGCGTCACTGTATAGCCGGTACAGTACACAGCCGCACTACCAATGCTTTTGACGAAGCCGGTGTGTTGGTTGACAACTACGAGTACATGTCGGCTTATGGCAAAGGTGGTCGCGAAGGTGGTGAAGTGGGTGGTGTGAAAGATACTTTGCGCCACAACTTCCACACAGAACGTACTCTCATCGCCAACGGTTGGTACAACAAAATCACTTGGACATGGGATACTATCCTCAAGATGTTTACAAAAGGTTCTACTTCTTACAATGAGCTTTATGTAAATCTCGATGGTGCTTATGCTCCCCTTAATGTTGTTGCCGAGAATATCTCTACCAAAGAGATGCCCAATACAGCCAAGATTACTGCCGAAGTTCCTGCTACTCTTCCCGAGGGCAACATGAGCTACATCATCTGGCGTAATGGCGAGATTGCCGGTACTGTTGCTGCCGTAGATGGTAAAATCGAATTTATTGACTCGGAAGTTGAAAACGGTTCTTACGAGTACATCGTTCAGACATACGATGCTGCCAACGATATCTACTACAACTCTTCCGATATTGCCAACGTTGATATTACAACTCCCCTCAGCATGGCCGAGAATGTTCGCATTGTAGGTGGATACCATGGTACTTATAACGATCCTCAAGTAGGTGAGTATGAGACTTTCTTTATCAAACTTCAATGGGACGTTGCTCCTTGCGATGACGCTATCCTTGGTTACAAGGTTTGGGTTTATCCTTGGGCTTATCCTATGCTCGAAATCACCGGCGATACCAAATCTTGTGAGTTGAGTATGGCTGATGACGAGGTTGCCAACATTCGTATCGATGTTGTTTATGAGCATGGTGTAAAAGAGGGCGAGTATGTACCCCTATTTTGGGACAATAGCGCCGACTTTGATGGTGAACCCGTTGTAGAGTATTTCTTGACATACGAACTCAACTATGGCGACCATATGGGTGGTGCCGGTGCTTCAAGCATCAACTATTATGTGTACAACCAAAATAACAAACTCTCTCGTCGCATGGACTATGGTTATCAAACCGATGGTTCTACCGTACCTACTTATCACTACTTCTATGAATACAATAACAATGGTCAATTGATTTCAGAGTTCTATCGTCAGATGAATGCTATGGGTGAGTGGGGTAAGAATAAAATGACTTATGTGTACACCTATGATGTTCAAGGACAACTCATTTCGAAGGAGGATACTACTTCAAATCGTCTCTATGAATATGCTTATGATGAGCAAGGTCGTCTTGTAACCATTACCGACAAGGGTAAAACTTTTGGCCAAGATGAGTATGATAAGCTCTATTCTACTACAACCTATAGCCAGTTTGATGAAAATGGCAATCCCGGTTATGCCGAGTTTGTTCATGCTATGTATGCTTCAAGTAGCTACAATACTACATATACTTACGACGAGAAAGGACGCATTTCTATTCAGGAGTCTCGCAATCCCGAAGGTATGGCGTATGAGAAGTTTACTTATGAATATGATAAGTATGGCATAGTAACATACAAGACTAAATTTATGCCCTATTATGACGAGAAAACATATCAACCTACCGAACGCTTTGTACTCTCATTCCGCACAGTACGCGAAGCTCAAGGTGGCATGGTATATAAACGCTATGACGAGAACTATGACCTCAAGACCGAAACTTGGACAACCAATGGACGTTACACTATGGAGACATACTCGCCCCTCAATGGCTCTTTGACTCCTCAAAATCTCGTTGCTACCAATGTATCGTCGGCCGAGTCGCCCAATACTATTGAGATTGAGTGTAACTTCCCCAAAGCAAGATTGGCCAATGCTCACTACATCATCTGGCGTGGTTGGATACCCGTTGATACTATCGAGCATCAAGACAACAAAGGTATTATTCGTTTCACCGATGTAAACGTAGAGAATGGTACATACGAGTACATTGTACAAACTTACGATGCTGCTACTCAACAAGCATTCAATGCAACTTCTCCTGTAGTTGTTACTATGGCTGCTGAGTTGTTGCCCATTAGCGACTTGCGTTGCACAGGTCATAGTGAAGGTGTATATCGTGACCCCGAGTTGGGCGAGATGCCTGCTTACTGGGTACACTTGGCTTGGAATGCTCCCGAATCGGTATTGCCTATACTTGGCTACAATATCTACCAAGATGGATTTAAGATTCCCGTTTCTACTACTACCAATTGCAATGATAGTGTATGGGTATATCGTGAGGAAGAGGCTAACATTGCCAACCAACAACAAGTTACCAATGTTGAGGTGAGAGTACTCTATCAACTTGGTGAGTCGGAAGGTGTATTTGCCGAATTTGATGCAACTGCAATCGAAAGCATTACATACACAGGCTCGGCCTACGTTGCCGGTAAGACTCTCTTTGTTGAGCCCAATGCCGAGGTTACTATTTTCAACGTTTCGGGTGCAACTGTAGCTGCTTACAACAATCGCGAGAATATAGATCTATCGGCTCTGCCCGCTGGTGTATATGTTGCTATTGTGAAAGTGGGCAAAGAGGCTCAAGTATTGAAAGTAGCCCTCTGATGCGTCTAAAAAAAACTATTAATAATGTGTATGAGTGTGCGCCTAATGCGCACACTCGTACCTACTTAAAAACCTCTATGAAAAATTTACTCACGCTGCTTTTGTTTGTGTCGGGATTTGGTATTGGCGCTATGGCCGGTTCAAGTTCCGATGTCTATTTTGAGGCCGATTTTGAGAAAGGTATTCCTCGTGATTTTACTGTCTTAGATCGCGATGAAAATCCATCTAAAGTTGGTGTGTCTAACATCGACCTTACCGGAGGAAGTTGGACTACAGCCTATTATGCCAAGGGCCATCGTGCCGCTATGAGTTCGGCATATTGTACATATGATTATGGTGTTGATGATTGGTTGATTTTGCCCCAAATCAATGTCAAAGATTACGAGGCTATTCTTACTTGGGAGGCCATGTCGGTACACTACGATTTTCGAGAAGATTATAAAGTGATGATTTCAGAGTCGGGTACCAAGCCCTCCGATTTCGTTGAGGTTTATTCTGTTACCGCTGAAGATTATTACGCACGCCGTCATGCTATCTCTTTGGAGCAATATTATGGAAAAGATATTTATGTAGCTTTTGTACATACCGGTTGTGACAAGTTCTTGCTTGCTATAGACAACATCAAGGTGGGTGTGTGGGAAAATGAATATATGCTTATCAATAATACCGATATGTCGCACAAAGGTGGCGATGATATTGTGGTACGAGGATTTCTACGCAACCTCTCTTCTACCCATTTCTATGCACCTGTACTCATTGTCGATGGGGTGGAATATCCCGACTTTGAAGAAGATGAGGTGATTCCTCCAGTGTTGTATGATGCCGGTCAAGATGTTCCTTTCGACTTCACAGTGCCTACGCCCGAGGAAGGTGTGATGAAGTACACTATCGCTGTCAAAGGCAATTCCGGTGCGATAATGTGGAGTGTTACCGACTCGGTATATTGCTCGGCCTTCCCCCGCAACATGTTGGTTGAGAAACTCACCGGTACTTGGTGTAACAACTGCCCCGAAGGCTCTATTACAATGCACAAGTTTGAGGAGAGACTGCGCAACCGCATCATCATGATAGAGGGTCACATTGCTATCCAATCGGAGCCTATGTACAATCCTTATGTGCAAGCGGGTCTCTTGTATTGGTCGAGCAACTTGCCCAGTATTGTTTTCAACCGTCTCACCAAGAGCCAGTCGGCACAGGACGATGGAACTATGGAAGAGACTATGCGCAAGCCTGTTACAGCCGAGGTGGTACCTACTGTTAAGTTCACTGCCGATGGCCGTTTTGAGGTAACTACTACCGTTCGCTTTGCACAAGAGTATGACAACTCGCTCGACCGCTATCGCATAGCTTATATGCTTACCGAGAATGCTGTACACATGCCGGGTAACTCCGACTATGCACAGAGCAACAACTGTCAGAGTATGTCATATCGCGAGTACAACTTCTTGCCCAGTACTATACCTTCCGACCTGATGGTATATCATAATGTAGCACGTGGAGACTCTACATCATACGAGGGTAAGCCCTTGTCTTTGCCCAATGAGACTTTGCTCCCCGGTGTTGAGTATCAAGTTGTCGATACTATCGATATGCCTGCAACTCCCATTTTTGATAACGATTACCAATACGATCCTCTCAATATGTCGGTAAACGTTATGCTTATCTATACCCGCAACAAGTCGGCTGTTGCTGCCGCTCGTGTACATTCCGACGATATCGATTGGAGCAATGGTGTCAATAATCGTTTCGAAGATGCACGTATGTTGCGTGTCATTGCCAACGATGGTCGTGTCAGTGTATTAGATGTCGATGGTCGTGCCCAAGTGCGTCTGTACGACATCAACGGTCGCATCTTGTCGCAAGCACATGGTGTCGATAACGTTACACTCGAGGCCGGCAACTATAGAGGTGTAGCTATCGTAGCTGTCGAGACAGCCAACGATACTATGTTTGAGAAAATAATTATCAAATAAATATTTCAAACTTAAACTATTAATAACAATGAAAAAGTTATCTATTCTTTTTGCTGCTGTTTTGGTGGCTATTGCAGCCTTCGCCGAGAAGGGTGCAGTGATACTTAACAGCCCATTGCAATATCAGGTGACCAATATATCACCTAATGGTAAGTGGGCTTGTGGTATTCTTGGCGATGGCATAACAACATCGTTGCAAGCTATGTTGTGGAACCTCGAAACCGGTGAGACTACCGTGCTTACTACCGACGAGTCTTCTGCTTGGGACGTTACCGACGAAGGTTGGGTGGTAGGTTCTTTCACCGACCATACTCTCAGTCCTGCCGGTATAGGTATGCCTGTTGCAGGTATATACAAAGATGGTGAATGGACCCGTCTTGACAACTCTACTATAGAGGGCGTAGAGCTCGCTTATGCCGAGGCTCAAGCTATTTCGGCCGATGGTCGTGTTATTGTAGGTTATGTGCAAAATGGATCAAGCGATAGCAATATTGCTCCTGCCAAGTGGGTAGATGGTAAACTTGAGCGTCTTTATCCTTTCCAAAAAGCCGGTGTTGTCTATGACATAACTGCCGATGGTAAGTATGCTACAGGTTGGACTTATCAACCTGACATTGATGGTGACTTGAACCGTACAGTAGCATTGTGGACCGATGAGACCGTTGAGAACCTCTCTGAAAATCCCTCTTTTGCCGAGGCCGGCCGTAAATTTTCGCCCAATGGCAAGTGGCTCGTTTGCGAGGCATTTGGTAACAAGTTCCTCTACAACATGGAAACTAAAGAAAAAACTAAATTGCCTTGGATCAATCCCAACTGCTGGGGTCAAATAATGTGCTATGTTAGCGACGAAGGTATTGTATTGGGTGGTGAAGAATACCAAGATCCTACCACTGGAGCTTCTGGCAGTTATGGTTATGTATGGGACGGTGAGAAAGCTATGCGTCACGATGAATGGTTGAAGCAATTCAATGTAGAAATCGATAACAAAGAGCACACTATTTTCCGCATTGTTGGTATGAGCAATGATGGCAAAACTATCATCTTCAACGATTATCCTTCTGAAAACGGTATCCCCGTGGGTGAATGGGCTTCTATTGCTGTTAAACTTGACCAAGAGGTTACAGCACCCGCTCCGGTTGCACTCCGTGCTATCAAGTTGCAAGCTCTCAATAATGTACGTCTCACATGGAAAGCTCCCTTGGTAAATGTAGAGCCTGTTGGTTACAACATCTATCGCGATGGCAACCTCTTGATGGAGGGTTGGACCGAGATGGCATATATTGATGCCGAGCTTGCCGATGGCGAGTATTCATATACTGTTACTGCTCTCTATGAGGGCGAGGGTGATGAGTTTGTTGAGTCGGAGCACTCTGTTGCCGCTGTAGTTACTGTTGCTGCCGATCCTCTCAATACTGTTCAACAGCTTCAATACAAGTCGGCCAACTACAACGAGTTGAGATTGCGTTGGAATGCTCCCGATTCAAACCTTCCTTCGGTTAAATACTATGATTCAGAGAGCGCTTTTGCCGGTTTCGGTGGTGGTGTTGTTTCGTTCTTGGTTGCTATCAAGATGGAGTATGACATGGTTGAAAACTATGCCAACACACACGCTATCTCGCGTGTCGCTTTCATGCCCCGCAACAATGAGGCTATCTATACTATCCGCGTTATGGTTGATGGTGTAGAGGCTGCAGCTAAAACTGTTGATAATGCTACTCTTGTTTACAACGCAATGAATACTGTAGTGCTCGACAATCCTGTTCGCTTCGAGGCTAATGACGAGGTACTCGTAGTGGTAGATGTTGATGCTACTAAGTTTACAGTATCTTCTAACGATGTTGTAGGTTGTACTTATGGTTCGGTAGTTGCCGGTTTCTCTGACCTTTTGCGTCAAGCTTCAGAGAGTGAGTTCTACTCGCTCAACGAGCGTTCGCTTCAGGCCGGTATGGGTGAGATGCCTATTTCATGGGCTATCTCGGCTATCTTCTCTAAGGTAGATGGCAATGGCGTTGCCGATGACAACCACGATGTAGTAGTAGGCTATGACGTTTATCGCAATGGTGAGTACTTGGCTACCACTACCGAAAACAACTACTTGGATAGCAACCTTACCGATGGTACTCACACTTTTGGTATCGTAACCAAGTATGCTGCCGGTGAGTCGGCTCCTGCCAACCTTGTAATAGATTATAAGTGCAACACCGAGGCTTTGAAAGCTATTGATAAAGTAGCTGTTTTTGCCGGTACTACCGATATGTCGGCTTTCTGGAGTGCTCCTCTTAAGAATGACGAGACATTCATCTCTTATGCTCATGGTACTTCTTCGGGCAGGGGTATTTCTTTGGCCGGTGGTACCGACTTCATCGAGTATGCTGTAGCTCACGACTATCCTTATAGTTTCTTGGACTGGTATGAGGGTTACACTATCGATGCTCTTCGTTTCTATCCCTCGGCCGAGGCTACTTTTGCTATCGCTCTCGAGGTAAATGGTGTTGACCACGAGTTCATCGTATTGGAAGAGATGGGTGCCGAGAATGGTTACACACTCAACACTTGGAACGCTGTTAAACTCAGTCAGCCCTACACCATCAAACAAGGTGACGTATTCCGCGTGAAATTGCTCTGTACCGATGTTGATCCCTCTACATATCCTATCACTCTCGACAACTCTGCCGGTATCTTGGGTGTGTCAGACCTCTATTCTTGGGACTACTATAGCTCGGGTTATAGCTCGGCTATGTCGGACGGTGGTCACAACAAGGGTAACTGGATGATTGGTATGCTTGTATCGAATGGTAGCAATGAGCTCCTCCCCGTTGAAGGTTACAATGTATTGGTAGATGGCGATCAAGTAAATGATGCTCTCATTACCGATGTTGAGTACAAGGCTACAGGTCTTGCATGGGAAGATGGCGATACTCACCGCATCAAAGTAAATACTATTTACAACATCAACGGAGAGGAAATCGCTCGCGATGGTAAGCAAGTGGTATTTAACGTTAAAGCTGGTGTTGAAAGCATCGAGGTAAATCGCGTTAATGTATATCCCAACCCCGCTACTGCTTACATCAATGTTGAGGGTGAAGTTGAGCAATTGGTATTGTTCGACATGAACGGTCGTCGTGTAGCCGAGTCTCAAGAGGCTACTATCGATGTTACCGCTCTTGCTACAGGCAACTATTTGCTCAACATCTATGCCAATGGCAGCGTTCGCACCGTTAAGGTTCTCATCGCTCGCTAATGTCGTATGAGGCTCAAGTATCAGCCTCAATAACATCATAAACCACGAGTTTGTATATCAGACTCGTGGTTTTCTTGTATATGTATGTGCTATTCCGAATTTATTGTGTACCTTTACGCCATATTTATTTAAGGGTATCGTTACAAGGTATATTAATATCTAATACTATAATTTATAATCCAAAAATGTTAGAAACAATGAGAAAACAAATTATTCTCTTTATGGCAACGCTGCTATCGGTATGTGCGTTTGCCGAAAAAGGAACGATTATTCTTACAAGTCCTCTCGACGTTCAGTTGTTGGCCGTATCGCCCAATGGTAAGTGGGCTTGTGGTATATCGGGCGATGGTATCACTTCGACCGAGAAAGGTGTGTTGTGGAATATTGAAACCGGCGAGATAACTTATCTATCTACCTCGGGAAGTTCTACTGCATACGATGTTGCCGATGATGGTACAGTTGTAGGATCGGGTGGCTATTATCGCAATGGTCGCTGGAATAGGTATGACAACAGCTCTATACCCGGTGCCGGTGGCGGTACTGTATTCTCTGTATCGCGTGATGGTAACACCGCTGTGGGATATGTAATGAAGGGTAATGAATATGCTCCTGCCAAGTGGGTTGATGGTAAACTTTCGGTTATCTATCCCTATGACAATGGCGTAGCTCAATGTTACACTGTATCGGACGACGGACAGTATGCTGCCGGTTGGGGATATACTACTATAGGCGAAGCTCCTCTCAATCGTACTATTGCCTTGTGGACCGATAGTACTGTCGAGTACCTCAGCCCCCGTGCTACTTATGCCGAGGCCGGTCGCCGTTTCTCTCCCGACAACTCTAAGTTGGTGTGCGAGTCGATGGGACAAAAGTTTGTTTACGACATCAATACCAAAGAAAAGACCTATTTGCCTTTCTATGCCTTCTCTATGTCGGGCGACTTTATCCCTTACAATCAACTTGTATGCTACGTCAATAACGATGGACTTGTCTTGGGAGGTGAGGAGATACAAAACCCCAGCACAGGACAAAGCGATGCTGTGGGTTATGTATATGATGGCGAGAAAGCTCGCGACATGACCGAGTGGCTCAAGACCGAATATAATGTAGAAATAGATGCTTCGTTGTATAAGATATATCGTGGTGTTGAGATGAGCAACGATGGTAAGGTGATTGCCATGCTTGCCAATGTGCTCGATAATGGCAATTATACAGGCAACTATGTATCTATCATTGTGGCTCTCGACCGTGAGGTTGATATATGTCCGCCGGTTTCGCTCAAGGCCGAGAAATTGCGTAGCCTCAATAGTGTACGCCTTACTTGGAAAGAGCCTGTATCGAATGGCTCGAATGTGATAGGTTATAATATCTATCGCAACAATACACTTGTAGAGGAAGGTGTTTCGGAAATGGCATATATCGACCAAGTGCCTGCCGAAGGCGAATATACCTATGCCATAACTGCTCTTTATGAAGGTAATGGCGATGATATAGTAGAGTCGGAAAAATCGGAGTCGGTAACTATCAATGTGGTTGATGAACCTCTCAATCAAGCTCGCAACATCGAGTCGCATGCGGTAAACTTTAACAACCTCAAGTTGCGATGGAGTGCCCCCGAACCCAATTTGCCCTCGTTCAGCTATTTCGATTATAACGAAAATGCCGTTGGCTTTGGTGGCGGACTCAACTCATTCTCTGCAGCTATGCGCATGCCTATCGATATTGTTGACAACTATGCAGGTAGCCATGTTATAGCACGTGTTGCTTTCATGCCCCGCAATGCCGAGGCCGGTTACACCATAAAAGTATATGTAAATGACGTTGAAAAAGTATCGCAAGCCATCGATAAGAGCACATTGTCCTACAACAATATGAATACCATCGATTTAGATGCTCCCGTTGCATTTACACATACCGACAAGGTTGTCATTGCTATCGATGTCGATGCTTCTACTTTGTCTGCTTCATCAAACGACATAGTTGGTATGTGTTATGGTAAAGCCACACCCGGATATTCCGACCTCCTACGCAAAATCGACGAGCCTGAGTATTACTCGCTCAATCAGTCGTCGGTTGATGCCGGATATGGCGAGATGCTTGTAAGTTGGGCTATATCGGCTGTATTGGCCGAGCTTGATGAGAATGGCAACCCTAATGTGGCCGGCGATGTAGTGAAAAACTACGACCTCTACCGCGACGAAACACTATTGTCTACTATCGAGGAGCCTGCATATCTCGACACCAATATAGCTACCGGTCGCCACACCTATGCTGTGGTTGCTCGTTATGCCGATGAGTCAGTGTCTGCTCCTACATATTATCCTATCAATTTCCAACCTAAGACACAAGTTCTCTCCCCAATCAGCGATGTTACAATTACATCGGCTACCGACTACATCATGGCACAATGGAATATACCATACGACAATGATGCAACTATAATCTCTTATGCTAATGGAAAAAACTCGGGCAAAGGTATCAAAAGAGAAGGCGCAACCGAACTTGTTGAATATACCGTAGCTCATGACTATCCCTATAGCTACTTCGATTGGTATGACGGATATTACATTGAAGCTCTTCGTTTTTATCCTACAGCCGAGGCCCTTTTTGCTATTGTTCTTGAAGTTAATGGTGTAGATTATGAGATGATAGTTTTGGACGAGATGAATGCTCCTGGTGGTTATATCCTCAATGAGTGGAATGTTGTGAAACTCACTACCCCTTATAAAATTGAGCCGGGCAACTCATTCCGTGTAAAATTGGTTTGTTCAGAGGTTGACCCCTCTTCCTACCCTATAACAATGGATAACGGTCGTGGTATAGACGGTGTTTCAGACCTCTATTCATTCAATTATTCTAAATTTAGTTCGGCTCATGTCGATGGTGGATTGTCGGGTAGCTGGATGTTGGGCATGCTCATTGCCAACGACAATACCGAGTTGTTGCCTGTTGAAGGTTTTAATGTATTGATTGATGGTGTTGCCGCCAACACCACTTTGCTCACCGAGCCTGTGTTTGAGAAAGACAATCTCGGTTGGGACGCAGGCGATACTCACCGCATCAAGGTAAATGTATTGTATAATATCAATGACAACACCTATGAGGTTGAGGGAGCACCCGTTATATTTACATTTAGTGCCGATGTCGAGAGCATCGAGATAGATCGCGTCAAGGTATATCCCAATCCTGCTACATCATATATCAATGTTACAGGTGATGTAGAGCGTGTGGTACTCTACGACATGAGCGGTCGTGTTGTAGCCGAGGCTTCAAGTGCAACATTAGATGTTACAGCACTTGCTGCAGGCAACTATCTGCTCAATGTTATTAGCGGAGACACTACGCGCACTGTCAAAGTGTGCATCGTGCGATAAGATTATAAATCTATCACTATACACTCTGCCCATGCAGCTTATGCTGTGTGGGCAGAGTTTTTTATGTGTTTATTATCAGTCACTATGTGTTATAGTCATACAAATATTTTATTTTTCGATAAAATATTGTACCTTTACCCTCACAAATAAGTATGTATATGGTACAGAACGAACGTGATATACGCCATGACTTGGTGGTAGAGGCCGGCCGTCGCATGATGATGGCAGCTCGTACTGCTCCCAAAGCCCGTGGTGTAGATATTATAGAGATTGCTCTCGTGAGCGAGCGTGCCGACTTGGAGAAGCTATCGGCCGTAATGCGTAAGAAAGGTGAAGAGACGGGTATGCAGTTTCTGCTTCGCGACTCCGAGAATATTTTGCAAGGCGATGCTGTATTGCTTATAGGTACACCCATATTGGTGCAAGGACTCAATTGTGCCTATTGCGGTTGTGATAAGTGTGCCGAAAAACCCTTCTCGGCTCCTTGTATTATGAACTCGATAGACTTGGGTATCGCTGTAGGCTCGGCTTGCTCAGTTGCAGCTACCTTGTGTGTCGATACACGAGTGATGTTCTCGGCAGGTTGGGCATCGTTGTCGCTCGATTGGTTGCCCGGTTGTACGCAAGTTATCTCTATCGCATTGAGTTGTACTTCTAAAAATCCATTCTTCGACCGTCAGCCACGTGTCGAGGCACAACCGCAAGATGAGAATGAAGAATAATATAGTACTTCCTGCCGAATGGGCCTTACAGAGTGCCATACAGCTCACATGGCCTCATGAAGATACCGATTGGGCTTATATGCTCGATGAGGTAGAGACCTGTTTTATAAACTTGGCACGCGAGATTGCAGCCCGTCAGCATCTGCTCATTGTTGCCCCCGATATACAAGCTGTATATGAGCGCATCAAAGATGTGGTCAATATGGAGAATGTATCGCTCGTTGAGTGCCTTACAAACGATACTTGGGCACGCGACCATGGCGGTATAACGGTACATTACAATAGCAATCCTGTCATATACGACTTTGGGTTCAACGGTTGGGGGCTGAAATTTGCGGCCAATCATGACAACCTTATCACTCATAAAATCTACAAGTATCAGATATTCAATGCGGTATATCAAAATCGTCGTAACTTCATCATAGAAGGCGGTTCGATAGAGAGCGACGGACATGGTACACTGCTCACAACAAGCGAGTGTCTTTTGTCACCCAATCGCAATCCTCTTCTCTCAAAAGAAGAGATTGAGGAGTATCTCAAAGAGGCTTTTGGTCTATCGCAAGTGCTGTGGCTCGACTATGGATACTTGGCCGGCGACGATACCGATAGCCATATCGATACATTGGCGCGTTTGGCTCCCGGCGATACCATCTTGTATGTGCGTTGCGATGACATTAACGATGAGCATTATTCTGAACTCAAGCAAATGGAGGAGCAGCTGAAAACCTTCCGTACACTCGATGGCCGGCCATATCGACTTTTGCCCTTGCCTATGGCAGCTCCGGCGTATGACCAAGATGGATACCGTCTCCCGGCAACCTATGCCAACTTCCTTATCATGAACGATGCAGTGCTATATCCTACATACGGAGTGCCCACGCTCGACGAGGAGGCACGACGTGTCATTGCAGAGGCTTTCCCGGAACGTGAGGTGGTGGGTGTAGATTGTCAAGCCCTCATCAAGCAGCATGGCTCGCTTCATTGTGTAACAATGCAATATCCCATAGGGGTGTGCGAAAGAAAGAATTAATTGTGTATGAATAGCAAAATATTGAAAGTGGGCATTGTGCAACAAAGCAACACTGCCGACATAGAACAAAATAAGGCCTCGTTGAAAACTTCTATCGAGGCATGTGCTCAACAAGGTGCGCAGCTTGTTGTGCTACAAGAACTGCACAACTCGCTATACTTCTGCCAGACCGAGAATACCAATCTATTTGACCTCGCCGAGCCTATTCCCGGCCCCTCAACCCAATACTATTCCGAGATAGCTCGCAGTTGTGGCATTGTGTTGGTGACTTCTCTTTTCGAGCGTCGTGCTCCCGGCCTATATCACAATACAGCTGTAGTGTTTGATAGCGATGGCTCTATGGCCGGCAAATATCGCAAGATGCACATTCCCGACGACCCCGCCTACTACGAGAAGTTCTACTTCACACCCGGCGATTTAGGTTTCGAGCCTATTACTACATCTATAGGTAAGTTGGGCGTATTGGTATGTTGGGATCAATGGTATCCCGAGGCCGCCCGACTCATGGCGCTACGTGGTGCCGAGTTGCTCATATATCCCACAGCAATAGGTTGGGAGAGTAGTGATACCGATGCCGAGAAGGCTCGTCAGCAAGGTGCTTGGGAAACCGTTCAACGCGGACATGCTGTTGCCAATGGTTTGCCCGTAGTCACTGTCAATAGAGTAGGGCATGAGCCCGATCCTTCGGGACAGACAAGAGGTATACAATTCTGGGGGCATAGTTTCGTGGCCGGTCCTCAGGGCGAACTTCTATTCCTCGCACCCGATGATGCCCCTTGCTGTACAGTTATAGAGGTAGATATGTTGCGTAGCGAACAAGTGCGACGTTGGTGGCCTTTCTTACGCGACCGTCGCATCGATAACTATGGTGATATTGTAAAAAGATTTAATGATTAAATAAGTTTTCATAGACAAATATTTTTTTAGTTGATTTCTACGGAACGAGCCTCCTGTGATAGAAGGCTCGTTCTATTATTCGGTACATAGCCGATTGTTTGTTCAGAACATACTTCAGCTTGGTTATTCGGCTTCTTTGTATTGGGTTCTGATAGTACTCAATTGAGCCGAGTTGTACAAATCGGCCGGTGCTACTACCTCCTGATTGGGGCGTATACCACGCTCCATCAGCATGCTTTCCATACCTTTTATATTGTACGAGTCTATTCTGCGAGGTTGGCACAACTCTATTCCCAGGTCGTTGAGGTAGATGTGATATACCAACTCGGCATTATAGTAGCGGTCGTTGTTAAATTGCATGCGTATATCTTCCTCTTTACCAAGGTACTTTTTGTAGTCTATTTTTACTTTCTTGTTGGTAGCTCTTTTGATGCTATATTTATCTTTAAAACCGTGACTGATGTATGTCGAAAGGGGAGTTAGGTGCGTGCGCCTATCGACATGTAATACATAGTAGAGGCCATCTTCTTTTTGTACGATGATACCGCAGTGCGAAATCTCCGATTGGGTGGCTGTTTGTATGACGGACGATAGGGCAGTGGGTTGTGTTTGGAAGATTATATCTCCCTCGCGAGGCGAGTCATCTTTGCTACAGCCTATGCATAGCAGTACAAGTAGTAAGTAGTAAAACTTTTTCATATCTATTATCTTCTTAGGTGTTTGCTTTTGTTGTATGCGAAGGTAAGCATTATTGACGAGATATAGTTGATGAATAGTGACAAATTGACGTATATAACTGCAATAATGTCTGCTAACTTGTTGATATTTATGCAATTCTGTCATTTTACAAAAGTCGGCATCGCTTTTGGACATAATTTTGCGAACATCGTCATGAGCGATGTGTTACAATATAGATAATAGATAAAAGAAAGGAGATATAAGATGAACTTTAACAATTTCACTATCAAGTCGCAAGAGGCCATACAGAAGGCTGTCGATTATACAACTCAAGCCGGTGGCCAATCGGTTGAGCCGGTGCATCTGTTGCGTGCTGTGATAGATGTAGGCGACACGCTGGTCGATTTTATTTTTCAGAAGTTGGGTGTTGCCAAGCAACCGGTGTTGCAATGGTGCGAACGTGCCATAGCCAATATGCCTCGAGTAAGTGGGGGAGAGCCCTATCTGAGTCGCGAGAGCAATCAGGTATTGCAACGAGCTACCGACTATTCTACCGCACAAGGCGATCGTTTTGTCGCACTTGAGTCGTTGTTAATGGCACTCTTTCTTGTCAAGAGTGAGGCCTCGACCTATCTCAAAGATGCCGGTGTCACCGAGAAGCATTTGGGTGCTGCCATAGATGAGTTGCGTCGTGGCAAGAAAGTGACCGAACAAGGTGCCGAGGGTAGCTACAATGCCTTGTCGAAGTATGCCATCAATCTCAACGAGCGTGCCCGTACAGGTAAGTTAGACCCCGTGATAGGTCGTGATGAGGAGATACGACGTGTGTTGCAAATCTTAAGCCGTCGCACCAAGAACAATCCTATTCTCATCGGTGAGCCAGGAACGGGTAAGACTGCCATTGCCGAGGGGTTGGCTCATCGTATTGTGCGAGGTGATGTACCCGAAAACCTCAAGTCGAAGCAGATTTTCTCGCTCGATATGGGTGCTCTGGTGGCCGGTGCTAAGTATAAGGGCGAGTTTGAGGAACGTCTCAAAGCTGTTGTCAATGAGGTGATTGAAGCCGATGGAGAAATAATACTGTTTATTGACGAGATACACACCCTTGTAGGAGCCGGAAAGGGCGAGGGGGCTATGGACGCTGCCAACATTCTCAAGCCGGCACTGGCGCGTGGCGAGTTGCGTTCAATAGGTGCTACTACACTCAACGAGTATCAGAAATACTTCGAGAAAGACAAGGCATTGGAGCGTCGTTTCCAGATTGTTATGGTCGATGAACCCGACGAGTTGAGTACAATATCTATTCTGCGTGGACTCAAAGAACGATACGAAAACCACCACAAAGTGCGTATCAAAGACGATGCCATCATAGCTGCCGTACAGCTCTCTCAACGTTACATTACCGATCGTTTCTTGCCCGACAAGGCTATCGACCTCATGGACGAGGCGGCTGCCAAGTTGCGACTTGAAGTCGATTCGGTACCCGAGTCGCTTGATGAGATAAGTCGTAAAATCAAGCAACTCGAAATTGAACGTGAAGCCATCAAGCGTGAGAATGACAAGGATAAACTCGACTCGCTGGGTCGCGAAATTGCCGACTTACGTGAAGATGAAACGGCCCTGCAAGCCAAGTGGAAAGCCGAGAAGGAGTTGGTGGGTCGCATTCAGCAGAACAAGATAGACATCGAAAACCTTCGTTTTGAGGCCGAACGTGCCGAGCGTGAGGGCGATTATGGTCGTGTGGCCGAGATACGCTATGCCAAGGTGAAACAAAAAGAAGATGAAATCGTAGAGATACAAAATCGTCTGCATGCCATGCAGGGCGATAAGGCCATGATTAAAGAAGAAGTCGAGGCCGAGGATATTGCTGATATTGTGTCGCGTTGGACAGGTATCCCTGTAAGCAAGATGCTGCAGAGTGAGCGTGAAAAACTCTTGCATCTTGAAGAAGAACTACATCGTCGTGTTGTGGGACAAGATGAGGCCATACGTGCTATATCCGATGCCGTTCGTCGCAGTCGTGCCGGACTCAACGACCCTCGCCGACCTATTGGCTCGTTTATCTTCTTGGGTACGACAGGAGTAGGTAAGACCGAGTTGGCAAAGGCTCTGGCCGAGTATTTATTTGACGACGAAAATATGCTCACACGCATCGATATGAGCGAGTATCAGGAGAAGTTTAGTGCCACACGTCTCATTGGTTCTCCTCCCGGATATGTGGGTTACGATGAGGGCGGACAACTCACCGAGGCAATACGCCGCAAGCCCTATTCGGTAGTCCTCTTTGATGAGATAGAGAAGGCGCACCCCGACATCTTCAATGTGCTGTTGCAGGTACTCGATGATGGCCGTCTCACCGACAACAAAGGCCGATTGGTAAACTTCAAGAATACCATCATCATCATGACCTCTAACATGGGTTCGCAACTCATACGCGACAACTTCTCGCGCATGACTCCTCAAAATCGTGAGCAGGTCATCGATGATACACGCGAGGCAGTGTTGGATATGCTCAAGCGCACCATTCGTCCCGAGTTTCTCAATCGTATCGACGAGACTATCATGTTTACTCCGCTCAACGAGAGTGAGATACAACAGATAGTACGCTTGCAGATTGATGGTGTGTGTCGTATGCTTGCGCAAAATGGAGTAGAGTTGCAAGTTTCGCCCCAGGCGTTGGCTTTGCTCTCACGCGAAGGTTATGACCCCGAGTTTGGTGCTCGTCCCGTCAAGCGTGTCATACAGCGCAAGTTGCTCAATAGCCTCTCCAAGCAGTTGCTGGCAGGTGCTGTAGATAACTCACGTCCCATTGTTGTAGATGTATTAGATGACTCGCTTACATTTTCCAATTAGTGCACCTTTAGCATCTCTCTATGCAATAGCCCAAAGCGCATGAACTACGAGTTATAGTCATGCTCTCGTTTTGTCCTCGCACAAGTCGCTGAAGAGCCCCCAAAAAGTTTAGACAGAAAAACTTTTTGGGGGCTCTTTATATACATAAAAACATGATTTCGCAACATTGCTTTCAATCCGAGTCGTGCTTATGTTTATCTTTTTTATGTCTTGTTATATCCTCAATCTATAACTTAAAAGCTGTTTTTAGTGTTAAATAATTAAAAATATAAAAATTTATGCTGTGGAGTTGTGTTATAAAACATATTTTTATTACATTTGCAAAGTGTTTTTCATAGTATTAGATTAAGATTAAGGTTAACGAAGATTGGTTGTCGTGAGGCAATCAATTTTTTTGTACTCTAAAATATCTACCTTTCTCTGCCCAAAGTTGTATAGTATAGCGGTCGCTAAATAGGCGAAATTTAAAAACTTTTTTAAAAGATGTGAGCCTGAGGCATATTGATGTGGCTATACCAAAAAAATTGTGTACTTTTGTAGTTTGTAATGAACAAGCATCATTGACAGCAATATGGAACAACAAAAAAGATTGGCAATATTAGGCTCGACAGGCTCTATAGGTCGGCAAACCTTAGAGACGGTAGATTGTTATCCTCAACTATTTGAGGTGTATATGATTACAGCCAATAGTCGTGTCGATATGCTCATTGAGCAGGCTCGTAAATACATGCCCGAGGTTGTGGTTGTAGCCGATGAAAAACATTATAATACACTGCGCGAGGCCTTAGCCGACTTGCCTATAAAGGTGTATGCCGGTGCCGATGCTATAGCAGATGCCGTAACATTGCATGAGATAGACATTGTTGTTACTGCCATGGTGGGCTATGCCGGATTGTTGCCTACTATGCGTGCCATCGAAGCTCGCAAGACCATTGCTTTGGCCAATAAAGAGACGCTTGTTGTTGCCGGTGACCTCATTACACGCATGGCAGTTGAAAATCGTGTGCCCATCATACCGATAGATTCGGAGCACTCGGCTATATTCCAGTGTCTGGTTGGTGAAGGAGACAATCCCATCGAAAAGATTATTCTTACAGCATCGGGTGGCCCATTCCGCAATCACACGCAAGAGCAATTGCTCAAAGTGACTCGAGCCGATGCGCTTCGTCACCCCAACTGGTCGATGGGTAACAAGATTACTATCGACTCGGCTACACTCATGAACAAAGGTTTTGAGATGATTGAGGCTAAGTGGCTTTTTGGTGTTGAACCATCTCAGATTGAGATTGTCGTTCACCCGCAGTCGATTGTTCACTCTATGGTAGAGTTTGCCGATGGTGCTGTCAAGGCGCAATTGGGTACTCCTGATATGAAACTCCCCATTCGTTATGCACTGTCATACCCCAATCGCCTTGTATCGACCGATCGCAAGTTGTCGCTCACCGATTATGCTTCGCTCACTTTCGAGCGTCCCGACATGGTGCGTTTTCCCCTCTTGCAGTATGCTTTCGATGCTATAGGACAAGGTGGCAACATGCCCTGTATCATGAATGCTGCCAATGAAATTGCGGTGGCTGCATTCTTGGCCGAGCGTATAGGTTTCTGTCAGATAGCCCAGACTGTAGCACACACCATGCAACATGTCGATTTCATATCGGCTCCTACCTATCAAGATTATGTAGCTACAAATGACGAGGCGCGTAATATTGCTGCCCGTTACATCGATAAAATTTAATACACAATATCAACACAAGTATGGAAACATTTATTATCAAAGCACTACAGTTGATGTTAAGCCTCTCGATACTCGTCGGATTTCACGAGTTCGGACACTATATTTTTGCCCGTATGTTTGGCATCAGAGTAGAGCGTTTCTTCCTCTTCTTCGATTATAAATTTGCTCTCCTTTCGTTCAAGCGCGAGGCTAAGTCGCTTGTAGTGAAAGTGTGCGATAAACTACGTTTTGAGGTGCCTATGTGGGCTGCAAAACCCTCCGATACCGAGTTTGGTGTGGGCTGGATACCTTTTGGTGGCTATGTAAAGATAGCCGGTATGATTGACGAGTCGATGGATCTTGAGCAGATGAAGCAACCCATGCAACCGTGGGAGTTCCGTTCTAAGCCCGCTTGGCAACGTCTCTTGGTTATGATTGCAGGAGTATTGTTCAACTTCATCTTGGCCATTATCATCTATTCGTGTGTTACATTCCATTGGGGCGAGACCTATCTGCCTTTCCGCAACGCCAAGGCCGGTATGGAGTTTAGCCAACCCGCTATCGAGAGTGGATTTCGCAATGGCGATATTATCTTGGCGGCCGATGGAGAGGAACTCGATTACCTCAACAACGAAACACTCCATGCCATTATAGAGGCCGACGAGGTGACTGTATTGCGCGATGGTGTAGAAGTCAATGTTGCCATCGACGACAGCATGATGCTCAAGATAATGAAACAGAATGTTGGTTTTGCTGCATATCGTATTCCGGCTGTTGTCAATGTTGCCGAGGAGGGTATGGGAGCTCATGCAGCCGGTATTATCAAAGGCGACCGCATTGTGCGTGTAGATAGTGTGTCGGTTGAGACTTTCAGCCAACTTACCACAGCATTGCAACCATACAAGTCGCAGTGGGTCGATGTGGCTTTCATGCGTGGCGATAGCCTCATGACAGCTTCGGTTATGACCGACTCTTTGGCTCATATAGGTGTAGCTCTCACTCCGATCAACGAACTTTACACCCTTGAAACCAAGAAATATACCTTCTGGGAGGCAATACCTCGTGGTGTAGAGATAGGCGTGAGCCGCCTTACCAACTATGTGAGCGACTTCAAGTATGTATTCACCAAAGAGGGTGCTCAGAGCCTCGGAGGTTTTGGCTCTATTGGTAGCCTGTTTGCTCCATCGTGGGATTGGTATTCGTTCTGGAACATGACTGCATTCCTCTCGGTGATACTTGCTTTCATGAACATTTTGCCCATTCCTGTTCTCGATGGTGGACACGTGCTCTTCTTGCTCTTTGAGGTGATAACTCGTCGTAAACCCAGCGATAAGTTTATGGAGGTGGCTCAGACGATAGGTATGTTCCTATTATTTGGCTTACTTATCTATGCCAATGCCAACGATATAATCCGTTTTTTCATTAAGTAATCAAGTAACATCTTTTATATATGACAAATAGCCGATTTATTCTTAAGCCCGGTAAGGAAGACTCTTTCCGCCGTTTTCACCCTTGGGTTTTCTCCGGTGCCATACAACGCATTATAGGTGAGCCTACCGAGGGCGATGTGGTGACGGTAGAAGATTGGCAAGGCAACTTCGTGGGTGTTGGTCACTACCAGATAGGTAGTATTGCCGTTCGCATTCTTTCTTTCTCCCCGGTTGAGGTTGATGAAGCCTTCTATCGAGAGCGTCTTACGGTGGCCTATAATATGCGTCGTAGTCTCGGCCTCGAGAATGGCGATTATAACAATGCCTACCGATTGGTGCATGGCGAGGGTGACAACCTGCCCGGCCTCATCATCGATATATATCGCAACACTGCAGTGATGCAAGCCCACAGTCCGGGTATGCACTATGCACGTCACATGTTGGCCAAGGCCCTCAAAGAAGTTATGGGCGACAAGATAGACAATATATATTATAAGTCGGAGACTACCTTGCCCTACAAAGCGGCGCTGGAACAAGAGAACGAGTACCTATTGGGTGGAGTAGGCGAGGATACTGCCACAGAGAACGGCCTTACATTTCATGTCGATTGGTTGCGCGGACAGAAGACCGGTTTCTTTGTCGATCAACGCGAAAACCGAGCTTTGCTCGAACGCTACTCGCGTGGTCGCAAGGTGCTCAATATGTTCTGTTATACAGGCGGATTTTCGTTCTATGCCATGCGTGGTGGAGCCGAGTTGGTACACTCGGTCGATAGTTCGGCCAAAGCCATCGACCTCACCTGTCAGAATGTCGAGCTGAACTTCCCCGGCGATGCTCGTCACCAAGCCTTTGCCGAAGATGCCTTCAAGTATCTCGATGCTATGGGCGACAACTACGACCTCATCATTCTCGACCCTCCTGCGTTTGCCAAGCATCGTAAGGTGCTCAACAACGCACTGCAAGGCTATCGCAAGCTCAATGCCAAGGCTTTCGAGAAGATCAAACCCGGTGGTATCTTGTTTACTTTCTCTTGTTCGCAAGTTGTTAGCAAAGAGAATTTCCGCTTGGCTGTATTCACAGCAGCTGCCCAATCGGGACGCAAGGTGCGCATCTTGCATCAGCTCACTCAGCCCGCCGATCACCCCGTCAATATCTATCACCCCGAGGGCGAATACCTCAAGGGGCTGGTTTTATATGTAGAGTAACAAAACAAATAATAAACTATAACCAATTAATTTTTCTAATTTTATGAAGAAAAACATCTGTATTATGTTGGCATCATTGTCACTCCTTGCCTGTGCCCCCGCAGACAAAAGCGAAAATGCCGATTTCGATTACACTGTCGAGCGCTTTGCCGACCTCGAGATCCTTCGCTATCAAGTAAACGGTTTCGATGAATTGACACTCGATCAAAAGAAACTTGTCTATTATCTACAAGAGTCGGCCCTCTATGGTCGTGATATCCTCTTCGACCAAAACAGCAAGTGGAGCTTGCCTTTGCGTCAAACTCTTGAGGCTATTTACACTACCTACCAAGGCGATAAAACTACTGCCGATTGGTTGGCTTTTGAGACTTACATCAAGCAAATCTGGTTTGCCAATGGTTTGCACCACCACTACTCAAGTGACAAGATTTTGCCCGCTTTCTCACAAGAGTTCTTTGCCGAGGCTGTTAAGGCTGTAGATGCTGCTAAATTGCCCCTCCGCGAAGGCGAGAGTGTTGAGCAATTCCTCGCTACACTCACTCCCATCATGTTCGATCCCACTGTGATGCCCAAGCGCACCAACCAAGCCGACGGACAAGATGTTGTTGTTACATCGGCCGGTAACTACTACGATGGCGTTACTCAAGCCGAGGTTGAGGCTTTCTATGCTGCCATGAAAGATCCCAACGATCCTACTCCCATCTCTTACGGTCTCAATAGCCGTCTTGTAAAACGTGATGGTAAAATCTATGAGGAAGTTTATAAAATCGATGGCCGTTACGGTCAAGCTATTGCCCGTATCGTTGAGTATCTTGAGAAAGCTGCCACTGTTGCCGAGAACGACCAACAAAAGGCTGTTATCGAGAAACTTATTGAGTACTATCGTACCGGCGACTTGAATACATTCGATGAGTATGCTGTTCTGTGGGTAAAAGACCTCGATAGCCGCATCGACTTTGTGAATGGATTTACTGAGTCTTATGGCGACCCCCTCGGTATGAAAGCAAGCTGGGAGTCGGTTGTAAACTTCAAAGACTTGGAGGCTTCTCGTCGTACTCAACTCATCAGCGAAAATGCTCAATGGTTTGAGGATAACTCTCCTACAGAGCCTCGCTTCAAGAAAGAAAACGTTACCGGAGTTTCGGCTAAGGTTATCACTGCTGCTATTCTTGCCGGCGATTGCTATCCCTCTACTGCTATCGGTATCAACCTCCCCAATGCCAACTGGATTCGTGCCACTCATGGTTCTAAGTCGGTTACTATCGACAACATTACCGAGGCTTATGCCGAGGCTGCCAAGGGTAATGGTTTCAACGAAGAGTTTGTTTATAGCGATGTAGAGCGCAAGTTGCTCGCCGACTATGGTGGTATTACAGGTGACTTGCACACTGACCTTCACGAGTGCTTGGGTCACGGTTCGGGTAAATTGCTCCCCGGTGTCGATCCCGATGCCCTCAAGGCTCATGGCTCTACTCTCGAAGAGGCTCGTGCCGACCTCTTTGCACTTTATTATATTGCCGATGCTAAGTTGGTTGAGTTGGGTATCATTCCCAATGCCGAGGCTTACAAGGCTTGCTACTACCAACAAATGATGAACGGTCTTATGACTCAATTGCACCGCATCGAGCCCGGCAAAGATATCGAAGAGAGCCACATGCGCGACCGTCAGCTCATCGCTGCTTGGGCCTATGACTTGGGTAAAGAAGAGAACGTTATAGAGTTTGCTGTTGTTGATGGCAAGCATTATGTTAAAATTAACGACTACGTGAAGTTGCGCGACATCTTCGGCCAACAACTTGCCGAAATTCAACGCATCAAGAGCGAGGGTGACTACGAAGCCGGCCGTATCTTGGTTGAGAAGTATGCTGTTAAGGTCGATCCCGAGCTCCACAACGAGGTTTTGGCTCGTTACGAAGCTCTCAACTTGGCTCCTTACAAAGGCTTTGTAAACCCCGTTTACACTGCTCACTACGATGAGAATGGCGAGATTATCGACGTTACACTCGACTACACCGAGGGTTATGCCGAGCAAATGTTGCGCTACTCTCAAGACTATGGTACATTGCCCGCTTACAATGATTGATACTGACCTATAGAGCGCGTAAGGCGCTTTTTAAACTCCATATTGGCCGTCTGTTGCATCAATAACGATATGCAACAGACGGTTTTGTTTTTCACTGTTATTTTGTTATTTTTGTATCATCATTTCTATAAATACGATTCAACAATTTTATGCGCATTTATAACCGGGAAAACGAAGCGTGAGGGAAAATGGGGCTGTGGGTAGCTGTGGCGGGGGTGCGAAATGTTAAAGGAAAAACGACGCGTTACATTGGTGTGTGATTGTGATTGTGTGGTGATGGTGGGTTTTTGGTTGGT
>JAFQRE010000025.1 GCA_017410245.1 Bacteroidaceae bacterium | reverse complement strand
TGCTGCTGTTGCTGTTGTTGTTCTTGCTGCTCCTCGTTCTTATCTTGTTGTTGCTCTTGTTGTTGCTGCTGTTGTTGTTGCAACAATTGTTGAGCCAAGCGAAGGTTGTAGCGCGTGTCGTTATCGGCAGGATTGAGTCGCAAGGCATTTTTATATGCCTCGATAGCCGGTGCATATTGTTGTTGCTGCATAGCTACATTACCGGCATTGTGCCAGCTACGCGCCTGCAACTCCTTATCGTCGCTCATGTGTGTTGCGTTGTCATATAGCTTGGCAGCCTCGTCATATTTCTCTTGACGATAAAGTGAGTTGGCCAAGTTGTATGTAGCAATGGCCGACTCGGGGTCGGCATCGACAGCTCTACGATACTCTACTTCACTATCGAGATGTTTCTCTTGCTTGTAGAGTTTGTTACCAGCACGCACACTGTTTCGAGAGGCTTTGGGGCTGACCTTAGTGCTTGCAGGTTGGGCCGTTTGTTGCTCTTCGGCTTGTTGTTCCTGCGCCATCTTCTCGGCTTGCTCCCTATGTTGTTGTGCCATAGAAGCATTGTCTTGAGCAACAGCCATAGGAGCTGTTGCGAAGATAACTATACCCAATATATATTTAAAAAATCTAATCATGGCTATATGCTTAACGTTTGGTAAAGAAATTGATACGACTTATCCAACCATACTTGCGCTCGAGGAGGACTGCATCAATGAGCAAGAGTATGAGAGCTATCCAAGCCAGTCCGGGGAACTGCTCGTTATACTCCGAGTAGGTTTTGCGCTCAAACTCGGCCGACTTCATGGTGCGCACTTCATTGATGAGGGCTTGCAGTGCGCCATTGGTATTGTCGGCACGAACATACACACCTTCACCGGCTTGAGCTACCTCTTGAGCCATAGCTTCGTTCAATTTGGTAATGACGGTTTTACCTTCATTATCTTTGAGAAAGTTGTTGGAACTACCCGAGATGGGAATGGGTGCGCCCTTGGCCGATCCGATACCAATGACACTCACTTTCACCCCTTTGGCAGCGGCCGCTTTAGCCGCTTCGACAGCGTCATCTTCATGGTTTTCGCCATCGGTAATGACGATGATGGCCTGCTCGGCGGGACTTTCGGGCGAGAAAGAGTTCATGGCTATCTTAATGGCTTGCCCAATAGCAGTACCTTGAGTGGGAACCATCTTGGTGTCGATAGAGTTGAGGAACATCTTGGCCGACACATAGTCGGTGGTGATGGGTAACTGCGTGTAGGCATCGCCGGCAAAAACAACCAAACCCAACTTGTCGTTATCGAGGTCATCGACCAACTTAGATAGCATCATCTTGGCCTTGTCGATACGAGAGGGGTTGATATCACGAGCCAACATCGAGTTGGAAACATCGAGTGCAACCATTATCTCGACGCCCTCGCTTTTAACCGTCTCGAGCTTGGTGCCAAATTGTGGACGAGCCAAAATGAATATAATAATGGCCAAAGCCAACGATTGCAAAATCATCTTGACCAAGGGTCGCCAACGCGACACATGGGGAGCCAGTTCGGGCAAAAATGCAACATTGCCAAACGCAGCCAAATTGCGACGGCGACGGTAACGTCCATATAGATATATACCCCAAATGAGAGGTATGAGAAGTAACAAATATAGGAATAGAGGTTGTGCAAAGCGAAACATGATGTTTACCTTTATATGATTAAATAATCGGGTGCTATGGTATGTTGCGCAAAATGGTGTGTCGAATGAGCAACTCGATGGCTAAAAGCAACAAGGCGGCAATAGCCCAAGGCATGTAAGCCTCTTCGCGACGAGAGAACTGCTGAACCGAGAGTTTGGTTTTCTCCATTTTGTCAATCTCGGCAAATACATTCTTGAGGACATTCTCATCGGTAGCACGGAAATACTCGCCATCGCCGATAGAGGCTATCTGTCGCAACTTATCTTCGTCTATTTCTACGGGCATACTTTGGTAACGAATACCATAGGGAGTCATAACCGGCGATTGTGCCATACCCTTTGTACCGACACCGATGGTGTAGATGCGAATGCCATAGTTGCGGGCAATCTCGGCAGCTGTAACAGGATCGACAATACCGGCATTATTGGTACCATCGGTGAGGAGAATGATGGTTTTAGACTTGGCAGGGCCATCTTTGATGCGGTTTACAGCCGTAGCCAAGCCATCGCCAACGGCAGTACCATCAACGAGCATACCACAATCGACATCTTTGAGCAGATTGAGCAATACGGCATGGTCGGTAGTCATGGGGCACATGGTGAAACCCTCACCGGCAAATACGACCAAGCCAATGTTGTCGTACTCACGACCTGCAATGAATTGGGCAGCAACGGTCTTGGCCGCTTCGAGTCGATTGGGAGAGAAGTCGCGCGATAGCATACTGCCCGAGATGTCGAGAGCCACTATTACATCGACACCCTCGGTCGAAGATTTCTGCCAACTGTCGGTGGTCATGGGACGTGCCAAAATAACTATAACGCAAGCAATAGCAAGCATACGCAAAGCAAATACCACATGACGCAAATGCGCCTTGTAGGTGGTGGGCATCTTATCGAAAGCCTCGGTAGATGAGATGCTCATCGAGGCTTGGGCTTGTTTGTTTTTTAAGATATACCATACTATTGCCGGAATGAGCAAAAGCAGTAGTAACAGGCACAACGGATTGTCGAATATCATTTCTAAAAAATTCTCTTATAGTTGTGAGTTGCGATATTTATATCAATTATTGCTTGTCTTTTGTATTGACGGGCGCAGGTTGTTCGACCTCAGGCTCAGGTTGTGGACGTGTAAGCTCTACAAAATCGATAGCCTTGCGCATGACACGCTCGTTGTCCTCAGGCAGAGGTCGCATCTTGGCAAACTTAACAAAGTCGGCCATTGACAATATCTCGTCAATGTGTTTAGTCACCTCCTTCAACTCTTTGTTGCGACGCAACGAAGCCATAATCTGTGTAGATGTCATCTCCATGGCATTGATAGAGAACCTACTATCGAGGTACTCACGCAAGATATCGACCAAACGGGTATAGTATAACTTCTCTTGACCTTGTTGCCACAACTTCGACTCGCGCAGTTTCAACAACTCGCTCATAGCCAGCTCGTAAGGAGGTATTTGCACCTCGGGCTGAGACTGTTGCTCTACCTTGCGCGACTTGAAATAGCGCCAAGCATAATAAATGACAACAGCTAAGAGTATCAAGGAGAGTATCAGTATGACTACCCAAAGGGGAATGAAATCCCACAAAACGAATGGTGGCTCGGCAACGTCTTTGATGTCTTTCACATCGGTAGCAACGGCTTCGGCCGGCACATCGACAGGAATAATCTTGAGGCTGAGCGATTGTGTAGCAAAGGTATCTTCGTCGAGAATATATTTGAACGGGGGTATATAGTAAAAACCCGAGTCGAACGAAGTAACCAATACGTCTTGTTTGATGAGTATGCGGTTGTTTTGCAACAGAGTAGTATCGGGCTCCGACAAATCGAGCACTTCTACTCCCTCGGTAAGGATACCGGGGACTTCGATTTGCGGGAGAATGATATTGACATCATTGTCTTGCGAGAGCGAAAGATGAATGAGAGTTTGCTCACCCATCCACAGCACACTTGAGTCCATAGCCGCCTCTACCACAACCGATTGTTGTGCGCACACGCCAATGGCAGATACAAGAGCCAGTGATATAGATAACAATATTCTACGTAACATAGTCAAATAGATTTATAAAGTCAGCCACGACGACGGAACAAGTTCATCAACGCAATAACATAGTCTTCATCGGTAGCGACAGAAGTAATATCAACACCATTGCGCAGACATATCTTGAGCATTTCGTCTTGTCTATTTTTCCACCATTGCGCATAGGCCTCACGCACCTGACGCGATGAAGTATCCACCCAACGGTCGGCTCCGCGCTCGACATCGTGCAACTTCATCAATCCCACATCGGGCAGTTGGGTCTCACGCTTGTCGTACACCTGCAAAGCCACAACATCATGACGGCGATTGGCAATGAGCATGGCATCGTTGTAGGTGGCAGGAGCAACGAAATCGGAAATAAGGAAGGCTGTACAACGGCGTTTAATCACATTGGTAGCATACTCAAGAGCCAACTTGAGGTCGGTGCCGGTACCTTCGGGCTCAAAACCAATGAGCTCTCGAATGATATAAAGAATATGCTTTTTACCTTTCTTTGGAGGAATAAATTTCTCGATACGGTCGGTAAAAAACAGAACACCAATCTTATCGTTGTTTTGAATAGCCGAGAAAGCCAGCGTAGCAGCAATTTCAATCATCATATCGCGCTTGAGAGAGCCCACAGCACCGAAATTGCGACTTGCCGACATGTCAACCAACAGCATAACTGTCAGCTCACGTTCCTCTTCAAAGACCTTGATATAGGGTTTGTTGTGACGAGCCGTTACGTTCCAGTCAATGTCGCGCACATCGTCGCCATACTGATACTCGCGCACCTCCGAGAACGCCATACCACGCCCCTTGAAGGCCGAGTGGTATTGTCCCGCAAAGATATTGCGCGATAATCCGCGTGTCTTGATTTCGATGTGACGAACTTTCTTGAGCAACTCGCTATTTTCCATACACTAAAGATAGTATGATTAACGATGAGAAGGCTACCTATCAGGGAACTTCTACACGATTGAGAATTTCACTAATAATCTCTTCGGCGGTGATATTGTTAGCCTCGGCTTCGTAACTGAGGCCAATGCGGTGACGCAAAACATCATGACACACAGCACGTACGTCCTCGGGAATAACATAACCACGCATCTTGAGGAATGCATAGGCACGAGCTGCCAAAGCCAAGTTGATAGATGCACGAGGAGAAGCGCCGAAAGAAATCATATTGGCCATATCGCGCATGCCATACTCCTCGGGGAAACGAGTAGCAAAAACGATATCGACAATGTAACGTTCGATTTTCTCATCGATATATACCTTGCGAACGATATTACGGGCATCGATAATGTCGGCGGGAGTGAGAACCGGACGTACCTCCTCAAAGAGGTTGTCGATGTTGCGACGGATAATTTCGCGCTCTTCCTCTTTCTTGGGATAGCCGATAACTACCTTGAGCATGAAACGATCGACTTGGGCCTCGGGCAATGGATATGTACCCTCTTGCTCAATGGGGTTCTGAGTAGCCAAAACGAGGAAAGGGTCGTCCAGTTTGAAGGTCTTTTCACCGATAGTGACCTGACGCTCTTGCATGGCCTCGAGCAGAGCACTTTGCACCTTGGCGGGGGCACGGTTTATCTCATCGGCCAAAATAAAGTTGGCAAATACAGGACCTCGCTTGATTTGGAATTGCTCCTTGGCTTGGCTATATACCATTGTACCCACCACATCGGCAGGAAGGAGGTCGGGAGTAAATTGAATGCGATTGTACTTGGCATCGATAAGCGATGCAAGAGTCTTGATAGCAAGTGTCTTGGCAAGACCCGGCACACCCTCAAGCAGAATGTGTCCGTTGGATAGCAAACCTATCAACAACGAATCGACCAAGTGTTTTTGACCAACTATAATGCGGTCCATACCCATTGTAATGGTATTGACAAACGAACTTTTACCGGCTATCAGCTCATTGAGTTCTCTGATATCGACTGTTTCACTCATATCTTATATTGTTTATGTTATTCAAATAAAAATTATCGTGCAAAGGTAACTATATATAAGGTGTTTCCGCTACACAGATTTGTTAAAAAGCCCCATTTAATTAATTAAAAAAGCCTAACGCCGGGAATATTTTATTTTTTCATTAACATTTTGATGGTATCGGCCTTGGCAAGTGCAACCTTAACAGCCGTAGTATCGTTAGCATCGATGCCATACTTGGCTGCCGGAGGTATCGTTATCACAGTACCAACAGGTACATTATCGGGATTGTTTATGATGTCCTTATTCTCCTCATAGATATATACCCAGAAGGCCTTGTGACCATAGTGTTTGTAAGACACATTGGTGAGAAATACACCACGCCGCACGGTATCGGTAACAACAACTTGCGGCTCCTCGGGGGTGGCTATAGCAGTGGTTGTGGTATCTACAATAGGCAGTGTGTCGAGATATGCTTGCTCAAGAGTATCAACAACTATAATAGGCTCTACAACCGATACGACTTGCTCTTGTGACACTACTTGAGGCTTGTTATAATGTGCAAAGTAGGTGTACATAAGTAGCATAGCTATGATGGCAATAATAGCCGTCACAGCGACCCCCACCCACAAGCCACGACGATAGGCATTAGATGTATCGACCTCGGGGGTATCATCAGCCTCTTCTTCGACTTCTTGTAGGTCATCAGGTACAACCGGCAGAGTATCTTGTGGAGTATCGGGCGTAACGGTTGCCTCTTGGCTATCAATTTCGATTTCATCGGGAGTTTGCGGCTTTTCATCGAGCAGTTCTTGTTGCGGGAACTCTTCTGTAGGAGTCTTTTCCGGCTCGACCTCTGCAATATCTTGCGAGGGAAGTAGAATTGATGTTTGATTCTCGGGCAATGCCTGCTCTGACTTCGACTCATTGGGGGTGCTCTCTCCTACCGATGCTTCGTTCGACGGGGGTGTTGGCTCGGGCATCTCCTCGACAACAGGTTCAACAATCTCTTCCACAGCACCTTCCGCATTTTCAGTTTCGATTTCATCGACAACACCGGGGGCATTGAGCAGAGGAGCATCATCGGGCAACTCCTCGACACAGAAACAGGCAAAAGGCTCATTCACAGCCTCTCGCACCGACTTGGCAGGAGTAAAGGAGAGTTTGTAGTGCCCGGGTATGACATAAGGCTCGCCTGTCTGCACATTGACACTTGAACGAGCCTCTACCCATATAGGCTTGAATACACCCAAACCATTGATGCGCAACACCTCGCCCGATGAAATGGCATCGCTCATCAGGTTTACCAATTCGCGCAAGAAGTTTTCGGCCTCGCGCTTGGGACAGTTTTGTTGCCGGGCCAACAACTCGACAAGTTCCGAGAAATTTATTTTTTTATTCATGTTCGCCCCTCTCTTTCAAACGATTTTTTATTGCGCTGTTGGGTTTGAAAACCAACGCCAACTTAGGCGGTATAAGCATACGCTTCCCTGTAGCCGGATTGACCGAGATGCGTTCCATCTTCTTGCGAGCCTCAAAGGCACCCAGACCTTGTATCATGACGGTATCCATCTGCACACAGCTATCCACCACAATACGACAAAAGCCATCGAGCATAGCCTCGGTCTCTTCGCGACTGCAGCCCAACTTACGTTGCAATTTTGTTATCAATTCTTTATGCTCCACAATGCATCAATTTTGTAATTATTGCAAATATACATTTTTTCGATGAAATGGCATAAATAAGAGCCATTAAAGTATGCAAGAGCACACCTTAACGGCTCAGTGTATAAATGAACATAATTATAAACTATCGTATGCCTGCTTGATACGCATAAGAGCCTCGTGCAAAGTAGCGCGAGGACACCCCACATTGAAGCGTACAAAGCCACTGCCACCCTCGCCAAAGATATGGCCGGGATTGACAGCAACATGGGCTTGCGAAATAAAGAAGTGAGCCAACTGCTCATCGGTCATGTGGAGCTGGCGAGCATCGAGAAATACCAAGTATGAAGCTTGCGGACGTATCATTCCAAGGCGGGGCATGTGCTCACGAATGAAGTTGCTCATATAGTCGATATTGTCTTGCACATAGAGCAACATTTGTTCGAGCCACTCTTCACCATAATTATAGGCTGCAGCAACCGCTTCGGTGGCAAAGAGATGAGCTGTATCAAGTTCTCTGTGTCGCAAATAATGAGCATAACGGTTGCGTATATCGGTATTGCCAATGATGTGATAGGAGCTCTTGAGACCGGCTATATTGAATGTCTTGCTTGCCGCCATGAGCGTAATGCAGTTTTGCGCAGCGACATCACCAACTGTAGCAAACGGAGTGTGGCGATAGCCCTTGAGAGCCATATCGCAATGTATCTCATCGGAAATAACCAACACGTTGTGACGAGCACATATAGTGGCCATCTGCAACAACTCGTCACGACTCCACACACGCCCACCCGGATTGTGAGGATTGCACAAGAAAAAGACCTTGCATTGCGATGCCTTGCGCTCGAAATCGTCGAAATCGATGCGATACTCTCCATCGACCAACTGCAAGGGATTGACAACCGGTGTGCGATTGAGGTCGCAAGTTACGAAATTGTAGGGGTGATAGACCGGTGGTTGCATGAGTACTTTATCGCCGGGCATAGTGAAGGCTTCGAGCACGAAGGCCAATGCAGGAACTATACCACCCACAAAGCCAATCTCCGACTCATCAACCGTCCAATTGTGACGACGCGACAGCCAACGCACAATAGCCGGCTTCCAATCGGGATTGGGGATAGAATATCCGTAAACACCATGCTCTACCCTACGACGCAATACGTCAATCACACAAGGAGGTGACTTGAAGTCCATATCGGCAATCCACATGGGCAGCAAATCTTCTCGCCCGAAATTCTCTTGCAACGCATCGTACTTAATACAATCGGTACCTGTACGCGATATTATTTGATCAAAATTGTATTTCATCATACAAGATAATTCATTATAAACTATCATCATCGTCACCCAACGATGCCTCTATGTCGTCGCAACGCAAGTGACACATCTCGTTATACTCGCACCATTGGGGATCTTTCTCGGTGTATATTGTAAGGGGCAACAACTCAAAAGGAGCCAAAGCCTCATTGAGCGTATTACCGAATGCCGGTATATTGCGGGTATAAAAGACCATATTACGTTCTCCGGCGCCGGTATAAACGCCGGTAAGAATAGCCAATTTGTTCTTCTCCATGGCACGCTTCAGTACAGCCAAAACTTCTTCCATAAGCGTGGCAGTACCTTCATTGGGCATACCTTTGGCATCGGCATCATAATGCCATGTAACCTCTGCTCTCTCACGAAATTTGCCGGATTGAATAAACTCGTCAATATCGCAACGTCCCGAAACAAAAATAGTGTCGTTGCCCACTTCGCTCTCGGCAATAGCGGTAAACCATTCGTCACTGAGTCTCATAGTAGTTGTTTTAAAAGTATAAAAAAAGCCTTCATGACCGATGAAAGGTCGAAGGCTTTATAGGTTTACTAAAGGAGTTATTACTTCTTAGCAGCCTCTACAGAAGCTTTGCGGAACTCTTTGAGGAGCTCTTGCAAATTCAAAGAAGCTTTACGAGCGCGAACACCTGCTGCTTTGTTACCTTTTTCTACTACTGCATTGGCGTTAGCTTCAAATACTGCCCATTCTTGTTTGATTTTGTCAACTAAAGTCTCCATAATTTAGCTCTTTTTTAAATTGTTAATAGTATTGATTATTATGTCATTGTTTATTCAAGAACACAAATACGGTGCAAATTTAAGATAAAATACCGAATTTTATAGCGACTTTGAAAGAAAAAACACCTCAAAACTACAATTTAATGCTAAATTATGTTAAAATAGAATATTTCCTACATCGATATTAAGGTAAAAACGGTCTAAAGATTATATTTATTCGTTCTACGCTCGTGATACATGAGTTGTGCCGAATTGATAATATTTTGCCATATTACATACGATGCGGGCGCGATGGAGGCTATGGGGTGAAGATAGGTCAATGCCAACCAAATAGCCAATACGGTATTCTTTTGTCCCAAACCTTGCGCACCCGATACTTTATCGCCATAGCGACCACCTATCTTGCGACCTAAAACAAACTGCACAATGCAACAGATAAGTGCTATCAGAGCCAATGCTATTTCGACAGGTAAATATGACAGCGGCTGTTGCATCACGAAACCGACCGAACGGCCTACGACAATAAAGAGTGCAACTATCCATAGATAGAAAGAGATATTGGGACGACTGCGCACAGCACTATGCAGTCGTGGAAAAAATCGTTGCATTGCTACAGCCAATAACAACGGCAGCAGAAGCAGTGGAAGTACTTGCTTGCAGATAATGAGGACAGAGTCGAGAAACATCAACTCGGTGTGCGACCCTATGAAAGAGAAGAAGATGGGAGCCAACAAAGCAACAGCCATGTTACACACAAGGCTATACCCTACAAGCAACGATAAGTTACCACCCAAGAGCGATGCTATGACAGGTGCCGAGGTGGCTGTAGGACAGAAAAGACATATAAAAGCACCTTGAGCCACAATGGGATTGAAAATGGCCACTACCCCATACACAACCCATGAGAATATAAGTTGAATAGCGAGTAACCAAGCATACATAGGCGAAACGCGAAGGGTAGTCACGTCGAGTTTGCAATATGAGACAAGCAACATTGCAAACAACAAATAGGGTGTAAGAAAAGCCAAGCTACCGGCAATACTATGAAAAACGACACCTGCTATCATAGCTATAGGCAGGGCGTATGTACGTAATTTCTGCAAATTCATAGGAGACAATCATCAACTGAAAGATGCGACAAAGGTACACAATATGTGCTACAAGTGTAACTCGCTCATGCCGATTTAACACAAATAAAAGCAAAGAGAGTGCGATACCTATACACAAAACAATATGCCCGGGGCTAACGCTCCGGGCATATCATTAACTCTTAAGAATACGTAATGCTACGATTATTTCTTACGGCCGTAACGGCTCATGAACTTATCAACGCGACCAGCAGTATCGACAAGTTTTTGCTTACCTGTGTAGAAGGGGTGTGATGCGCTGGTGATCTCAAGTTTAACCAAAGGATAAGTTTCACCGTTTACCTCGATGGTTTCTTTAGTAGCAACTGTGCTACGGCTGATGAAAATTTCTTCGTTCGACATGTCTTTGAAGACTACGGGACGATAATTCTCGGGATGTATTCCTTTTTTCATTATTATAATTGCTTAATAGTTATACATTTAACCACGTTGGTAAAGCGTGATACTTTGTAATGGCTTGCAAATATACGAACTTTTGACTTATCGAGCAAATTTTTCGACTACATTTTTTGGGCAGCGAGTAAAATTGTGATTTTGACATAATTTCAAACATCGCCGGGCTGTTGCAGGTACAGTAACAGCCCTATGCGAGTAAACAAAAACGATTGCAACGCATAGGGCTGTTGTTAAGTAAAATCTCTCTTAAATCAGTTATCGGAGCATGGCATTATAAAACGATTTTATAGCTATTGCCCTCAACTTGCAAGATATACATACCACGAGGCAGTGTGATGTTGCCTATGTTGCCGGCTGTGGTGCTGTGCATCAGTAAGCCTTGTAACGAGTAAAGGTTTACTACTACATTGTCGGCTATACCGGTGATGATGATAGCGCCATTATGCACCTGTATTTCCATATTATCGACGACCGTACCCTCGATGCCGCTGCTACCTATAAAGTTGGTAAATTCATTCCAATAGTCGTCTGTGCGGTACTTCTCTAAGCTCTTCTCGGGAACATATACGGGAATGCTCTTGACTACGTTCATGAATGTCTCGGCATAGATTACAGGGGGCTCAACAGCTTTTACTTCAAGCTCTGTAATGCTTGTGCAGTTGCAGAATGCATTATCGCCGATTTGGGTGATAGTAGCGGGTATTGATACAGAAGTAATTCCGGTGCAAGAATAGAAACTATACTCCTCAATTGAAGTAACGGTGTAGGTAGAACCGTAGTAGGTAATAGTTTTGGGTATGATTACTTTGCCCGAATATTCGTTTGAGTATTCATCGTAACTATTGCCCTTATAGCTCACTTGAGCCGTTTTCTCGCTTTCGCTTATGATGTTGTAGTATATACCATTGACATTTATCTTATTGGCATAATTTGCTTCCACTTGAGTAAATACAACGCCATACAAGGCTTGATACCACCACTGGTTGCCTATATCATTGCCTACACCAACAAGCGTATTTTGATTGAATGAAATGACAACATCGTCGTTTTTCCGAGTAACATACAGCTCAAGACTACCGGTTGTATTGTGAGTATTTCCACCATCTAACGATGAACCTAATATCATGAGGTATTTATCTTTTTGTTCATACAGCACCTGTCCCAACGGCAAGTCTAAAACGCCATCGGTCTTGTTATATGTAGCATAAACGGGAGTTACAAACTCGGCATCAAGACCACCAACCAAGCAGATGGGTTGTATCCACAATCTATCGGGAATAGCGGGGTCGGTAGTGATGTACACGTCCCACTCTTCGTCGGGCGAACCTTTGAATGCGCTATGCGCAAAGGCTTGATATTTGCCCACAATATCCTTGATGTCTATGCCGTCTGTAGCAATTCCGTTTCCAATAACATTGTTGAACTCATTCCAATAATGAGCTTTTTGATAAACATTGACACGCTCTGTAGGCACATATAAAGGTATATTCTTATCAACATCGTAGAAAGTGTTTTCTCCGATAATGGGTGGATTGGAGCGCATCACATATATCTCAGTGAGGCCGGTGCAGCCCCCAAATGCCATATCTTCAATTCCTGTAACGCTACCCGGTATGGCGATTGTAGTCAGTCCCACACATTGGGCAAATGCCTCGGTACCAATACCGGTAACACTTTGTGGAATAACCGTATTTCGACAACCTATAAGCAGTGTATTGGTAGCTGTGGCAATGATAGCATTACAATTGTCGCGAGAGTCGAATGTCTTGTTTCCATCTTCAACAACAATAGTGGCAAGATTGCTACATCTACCGAAACTCAAGTCGTGCATACCGGTCACACTACTGGGTATTGTGATATCTGTCAAACCTTTGCAGTTGTAGAACGAATATTCACCTATTGTCTTAAGAGTGCGTGGGAGGTTGATATTAGTAATAGCTTCGCAATAACCAAAAGTCCAATCGGGAATTGTAGTTACACCATCTTCGATACTTACATTGCAAAGATTGGGGCATTCGTAGAATACTGACGATCCGTAAGTTGTGTGAGAAGCTATGGTGGCATTCTTTATACCGGCTCCTCTGAATGCCTGATTTTTGATTGTGTTCACACCTTCCGGTATTACTACGCTTGTCAAATTGGTACAATGATAGAAACCAAACTCACCAATGGATATAATGTTGTTTCCGAGGGTTACAGATGTGAGGTTCTTGCAATGTGCAAATGCTAAGTCTGACACCTCAGTAACGGTATAAATCGCGCCATTATAGGTGATGGTCTCGGGTATAACAACCTCGCCTACATATTCATCATTATACTCATTGCAGCTATTCCCTTTATAAGTTACTGCAACGGTCTTTTGTTCCTGATTGGTAATATTGTAGTATATACCATCAACTTCAATTTTTTCATTTGATGTAGGCACCTCCTTTGTATAGGTAATGCCTTTCAATGCTTGCCACCACCAGTCATTGCCTATGCTGTTACCAACACCGACAATAGCCGATGACTCGAGTGCAATGGTAGTAATGCCTTTATCTTGTTCAATCTTAAAGATAAGATTGCCAATGGTTTCTATCGTATTGCCTTTGTCGTATGTTACGCCTAATATCAGGTTGTGCGTGTCGCCTTGTTCATACAATACTTGACCCAAAGGCATACTGACAGTGCTTTCAACGCCATTGTAGGTGACATATACAGGATTGATATCTTGTGTATCAAGATCTTTTATGAGGCCCAGGGGTTGTATCCACAATCTATTGGGAATATTGGGATCAACCGTAATGTTTGCCGTCCACTCTTCATCGGGACGGCCATAAAATCCACTGTGAGCAAAGGCCTTGTATTCGCCCGCAAGGTCGATAATGGGAAGAGTTTTGACAATACTAATATTAAACTCTTCTTCGCACGACTCATTGGTGAGCGTGTTGATGGCCTTGATGCGCAAATATTTAAAAGCGTCGCTTTCGTCAATAGTTTGGGTCGATACCAACTTATTATCGATTATAGTATAAGGTGACACGTCACCTTGCGGTCCATAAGTCTCAAAGCGGAATGTCTCAGATGCACCATTGCACAATACGCTTACATCGGCAAGTACCATATTGGCTTTTGTGTCAAGTGCAAATGTAGTTGTGCTCAACTCTATCCCTTGTGGAGCAGTTGCGCTATCGGTTTGCTTTGTAAAACAGATGTTGTATATAGCTTGATACCACCAGCCATCATTGTTAAGAATGTTACCCGAGCCAAAGATATAATCTTCGGCAAATGAGATTTGTGTATTTGCTTCCGATATATTTACTTTGAGTGTAATATCTCCGGTAGTCTCAACATCGCTACTATATGTAATACCACAAACTATTTTGGTTTTGGCTACCTCATACAGTACTTGACCCAAAGGCATAGTGAGGGTGCTATCCTTCTCGTTATAGGTAGCATATACTCTGTAGATTTCGCTAGGTGCAAAGCCTTTCATTGAGCAGATGGGCTGTAACCACACCTTTGTTTTGTCATATCTATCAGAAATTATATTTACCTGCCATTCTTCATCGGGGTAACCAGAGAATGCACTTGTGGCATGAGCATCATATATACCTAAAATATTGTGTAGGCTTGACGGTACTATATTGATATTGAATATCTTTTCGTACGACTTTCCGGTGGCCGTATTAGTTGCCTTAATACGTAGGTATTTAAACTGGTCGTTATCGGTAATCGTCTCGCTCGTTACGAGTTGATTGTTGTTTATTTCGTAGGGTGAAGTCGTATTATTGGGGCCGTAAAGCTCATAACTATATGTTGCGTCATTATCGGTCGATAGAACCTCGATGTATGTAAGTTTTGATCCGGCTGTTGTACCTTCAACAAATTCGGTATCTTTCAATAATATATCGTATGGAATTGATGTAGGTGCTTGTATGCCTATGACTATAGCATGGTCGTGAATGAACTCGACGCTTTGATACGAATCTGTCATGTTGTTGAGGCTAAAGTAGCCGTTTCCATATCCCGACCACCCCCAGTTGCAGTGTACCATTTGGGTAGCTTGTTTCCAACCGTCAATATTCCAGCAGTGTCCACCTCCTTGTTTGGCCTGACCGTCATACACTACGACACGACCATGAGAAAGCTCGTTGAGTATTATCTCGAGCCACTCTTTGTCATCGGACATCTTTGAAAGATATTGCACAATTTTGTCGTTGTAGCTAAAGTTGCGTACCAAAGCCTCGGCTACCTGTGTGGCCATTGCACTTGATGCTTGAGAACTATATTCCATATTGATAGACACACCAACATGATACAGCATGCGTGCCACTTCGTCATAATCACCGCTCTTTTCGCTTGAATATATGGCTTCCCAGTTGTATGGGGCCTCGGCATCGTAGTTGATACTATGTGAGCCGGTAATCTTAGCTGTGTATGAGTGACTACCTGTAGGTTTAGGAGGAAATCCTTGCACCATCATAGCTTGTGTCATGCTCACCGCTACACAACCCACTAATGATTTATTACCACTATGCTCGGGACAATAGTTGTTGAATGGTTCTCCTTGATTGAGGTCAATGGTAATAAGAGGTGCTATATCGGGGGTAGAGTTGATAATGCTCTCAGTAGGAGCCTTACGTTGTTTTACACGACTCCAGCCAATGTGCTCCTCGCAGCCAAGTTCTTGAGCACGAGCAACGATAATCTTGGCATTGAAGTCAAGCAGATCGCTTACAGGAGCCGGTGCTGCAAACTCACCGATAGTGTTGTAACCAATAACGGGTGAAGATGACGACTGTGCAGCCACAATAACCCAGCCACCTGCTTTATATTGTACGATATAATACGCCGCAACACCGTCTTTTTCGACCAATTGTACATCGGCATCTGTTGCATAATGCCACTCTTTGTCGAGTGATAAGAAATTGTCGGCTGTCTCCTTGGCAATATCAGTTGTGATAACTTCGGCTCTACTTATTAGGTTTACCAAGGAGCATAAAATGACTAAAAACAGGGTTGCATTTCGCTTCATATTATATATAGTACATTAAAGGTTTTTCAGTTATAACTAATCAGGAATTAAGCAGTTGCAATTTTGATATTCAAAACATTTTCTTAATTTTATACAACTCCCAAAATTACAGATTTTTTTTGAGAAAATTCAAACTGGTTGGGAATAATTTTCTAAACAGGCAAAAGAGAGATTCCACCGATTATGGTAGAAAGCCACACATCTAATATCCTCAGTATGATAGCATAAGACAACAACAGACAAACACTCACATCATTGCAAGGGCTGTAACTATCTGATATTTGCTTGGCAATAGACTCACTGTGATGACAAGATAGAGGATAAGAGTGAATAATTGTTTGTGATGATGGTACTATATCTCTTAAAATGAGTTGTTCTATTCCTACTTGATTATTACCCAAACAATAATTTATAAAGCAATTTATCTATCATTTTGCTTGCAAGTAGGCATATTTTACAAGAAATTGACTACAATGCACTTTTTAATATTTCTTCAACACATATATCTCAATTTTTAAAGAGTATATTTCATAATAATCGCTATCTTTGCAAGTAAAATATAATTATAGTCGCTATGGGATTATTTGATATCTTTGGGAAGAAAAAGGAAACCAGCAACAAGTTGTTTTACGACACAGAGGTGCATTGTCATATACTGCCCGGTATAGACGATGGCTCGCCCGATGTAGCCACCTCGGTAGAACTTGTCAAGCAGATGCAAAGTTGGGGCATACGTCGCATCATCACCACCTCGCACGTAACGGAAGAAACCTTTGAGAATACTCCCGAGACGATACAAGCGGCCTACCAAAAATTGCAAGCCGCGCTCGATGCCGAAGGTATAGAGATGGAAATAAAACCATCGGCGGAGTATCGCATGGACGAGTACTTCTTGCGACAGATAAAAAATGCCACACTCCTCCCCTTCCCCGAGAATTACATTCTCATAGAGAACTCGTTCTACCAACCCTTCTGGGAAATCAAAGAACTTATCTTCGACCTGAAGCTAAAGGGTTACACCCCCATACTGGCACACCCCGAGCGATATATGTACTACCACAAAACTCCTCAGATATATAAGGAGCTACACGATTATGGTTGCTTGTTCCAAGTCAATTTGCTATCGCTCATGGGTTACTATTACCCACAAGTGAGAGATTTGTCATGGCGCATGCTCGATGATGGAATGGTAGATTTTATAGGTAGCGATATGCACCATATAAAACATGCTCAGCACATATCACAATACATTCAGACACGCGAGTATCGCAAACTCGCCGAGAAGGCTAAAGATATAAAAAACAACTCTATACAGTTCTGATAGTATAGAGTTGTTGTATTCTATCTATATAGGTAATACTACTTAAATACTACCTCTATTATTTCACAAGCACTATCTATCACAATGGCTGTGGCTTGCTTCACATCTATACCCAAGAACGACTCGAACGAAGCAAACTCGGCCAATGGAGTACCGTCACCTTTCTCGAGATGATAAACGACACGACCGGCAGAGGGCATTTTTCCAAACAATATGGTGCATTGCGACGCATTGTCGGGCACATTGATACGTAGTTTTTCGGTAATAGACAAAGATGTAAACGGATTGCCATCGATGTGATAGAGCGACTTATCGACCGGATTGATGTCGAAGGTGCGTATTGCCAACCAGTTGGTCTTGGGCGATGGCAATTTGCGCAAACGCACATATCGAGCCTCGCGAGGAGAGCCTTGCCATCGTATATCATATACACCCACCAACGTATCACACAGGGCGGTCCAATCTTCACCATCGACCGAGCTCTCGAGCAAAGCATGATCGAAGTAATCGACATCATCAACCGCATTGCGTCCCTGCAAGATAACCACCTCATGTATGGGCTGAACAAGTCCCATATCTACCCCCACAAAATGGTCGGTACGCTGTCCATTGCCCGAGTGGAAGTAGGTGGTAGTGTCATTGTCAAACATCAGTTTGCCTTGGGGTGAGCGTAAAGATGGATATACACCAAAGGGTTTGAGAGTAGAAGTTCTCTTACCCGATAGTTGCTCATAACAACCGGCAGCCATTTCCTCCATCAACTGCTCGTAGAAGGGTTGCAACTTCATCGTTCCGCACCGATGTGCATTGAAAGCAGCCACCTCATGGGGCGCCATCAAGTTATCGACATAGGCATTCCAGAAACGACTATATTGTCCCGAGAGATATAATTCGTGACACTCGATGGCTTTGCGACAACGTTGGCTCAACTTACCCAACTCAACCAGCCAAGGTTGCACCTCGGCCAACAGAGCTTTATTGGAGCATTGTTCCATCTGCACTGGAACAGCCTCTATGCGGCGAAGCTCTGCTTTGAGGCTTTCGGCAAGTTGTGGTGTGTATGTGTCTATGGTAAATACTTCGGTCTCCCACGACTCAACACGACGATAGCCGGTCTCGGTATCGCACGAATGGATAGCAAATGTACGATATGCCTCTACCGCATTGGGGGCAACAACCGACAAGCCTCGCTCCCAACTATCTATAGGGTTGTAGCAATCGGGATTCCAGGTATAGTCGGCAACGCTATAAAGAGCCAACTTAGACGCCTCGCCATGCTCCATAGGATTACTTACCAAGCCACGTATCTTACTGCTATCCATTTCATTAGACAATCCATATACGGGCCCTTGCAATAAAATATTACGCACATAATCGGTAACAGGAAAGTTCCACCAGAACAACGGCGGACGTTGTATGCGGCATGCCACCCAATCGGCAGTCTCCTGAGTAAGGTCGCTACATACGGCATCGCCTGTCCAGAAAACATCGACCGATGGGTGCAACGTATTGCCGTAATGTACCAAACTACCATTGGGACGAGGATTGGCCCAAAGACGTGTATAGTCGGTAGGACATACTATGAGCGAAGCAACATCGCCTTTTGCCTCGACAAACTCTTCATGCAGGCGATTGAGCAAGGCCGTCTGATAGAGCGGATTGGCACCTTCGCCCGATATATCGTCGAAGTGTATGGCAAAAGCCCGAACCCCGAGGCGATACATCGCTTCGAATTTTTGCAACAAGTTGTTATAGTCCTCTTCGTTCCATTTAATATCCTGTCCGGGGTGAATGGCCCACACAAATGTAACATAGTTGCGCCTGCAGGCCTCTACCAACTCGGCTATCTGCTCGGCCTCATCAACGGGATATGGCTCACGCCAATGTGGCGAACTATGGTATGGATCGTCCTTAGGGCCATATATGTAGTAATTCATCTTATATAGGCCATAAAAATCGATAAGTGACAGGCGTATATGATGCGACCAAGGTGTACCATAGAAGCCCTCAACTACACCTCTGTATGGCAACTCGGGGCTGTCTTTTATCTCGACACAGGCAACAGACATCTTACCATCGTTGCCATGTACCACAAGCTGGCGCAAGGTCTGCAATGCGTAGAAGGCACCTGCCTCATCGTAAGCCACGATATTGATACCCGCAGCATCGACAACCATGTGATAGGCTCCTTGACACAGCTCAACTTGTTGCATGGCTGCAATCTCATGGCCAAAGCGAATGTTGAGCGCCACCCCATCTTGTGCGATAGGAAGAAAATCTATCACATCGCAATAAATAACAGCCACTCCTTGTAGAGATATACCCATCGACACATCGAGCGAGCCACCAAGGGCTTGCATTACTTGCGGAGTAGGATTGACGGCTGGTAGGGTGCGTTGTATCTTCTCGCCCCATAGAGTACCCAGATGTTGCGACTCGCCACGCTGTGCATCGAGATTTTGCGCCGATACAGTGAACAGAGATAGCAAAGAGAAAAGTATAATAAAAATGTATAATCGGCAAAACGAAAAAGCTCAAAAAATGGCCAAAAATGTTAAAACCGAATTGTTAAAAATTAAATCAAGCGACAGCAAGAAAAACGAAACGGCTCTTTACAAGCCGTTTTTTTATTGCACATTATACATTTGATGT
>JAFQRE010000024.1 GCA_017410245.1 Bacteroidaceae bacterium | reverse complement strand
TACCTTTGTTCCAAGATGAGTTGTACATCAATGCAAATCATGCAAGTATGTAGAAATCAGAACAGTTGCCAACTCATTACCTCGTTCTTGAACTTTCCGCATAAACTTTTTATTCTTAGCGGATTATGAGATTATTCCAAAAATAATCATTAACTTTGCAGAAACCTTAATCATTTAACCTATCTAACAAATTATACTATGGGACATCATCAATTAGATGCGCTTGACTATAAAATATTGAAACTCATTGCATCAAATGCAAGAATACCATTCCTTGAAGTAGCGCGAGAATGTGGAGTATCGGGTGCGGCTATTCATCAAAGAGTACAAAAACTCACCAACTTAGGTATTCTCAAAGGCTCGGAATATATTCTGGACTCAAACAAAATAGGTTTTGGCACATGTGCTTATATAGGATTTTACCTACAAACACCGGGCGACTTCTCGGATATTGTAGAGCAACTCCGTCAAATACCCGAAGTCGTAGAGTGCCACTTCACTACCGGCGAGTACGATATGTTTATCAAGCTATATGCCCGCGACAACAGCCATATGCTCGATATTATACACACAAAATTGCAACCGCTGGGCTTGGCCCGCACCGAGAGCCTCATTTCATTTAAAGAGGTTTTCAAACGCCAACTACCCATCGAAGACGTTTCGGACATTATAGACTGATATACAAAAAGATAGCTAACAAAAAGCCAAGCCTATGCTTGGCTTTTTGTTATTAGTTTATAGCATAAAAACGACTATACTACTACCACAGAAGAAGCATAAATCAAGAATTTTGCGTAAGTTTGTAGCCCAATATGCAACACGTCACATGAAGATTTTATCACACATCACACACTTTTGTAGCTCGGCTCGCGCAGGAGAGTTGGTGCGTTTTGGCATTGTGGGCACGCTGGCCACACTTATTCAGTATGGTGTATATTATCTTTTCAACCAACTTGTAGGTTTAGGAGCTAACACATCACTCACTATAGGATATGTGATAAGTTTTATATTCAACTTTTTCCTATCCAACTATTTCACATTCAAGACTCGGCCTACCGTGAAGAAAGGCATAGGTTTCGGATTGAGCCACCTGCTCAACTATCTGTTGCAGATAGCTTTTATCAACTTATATATGTATATGGGTATTGCCGAAGCATGGGCACCTTTACCCATGTTTGTCACCGTAGTACCCATCAATTTTCTATTGGTAAGGTATGTCTTAAACTCGCCTAAGCTATGAAAACGATCTCGCTCATTATTCCATCATACAACGAAGAAGAGTCACTATCTATGCTTTACGCAGGTGTGCGAGAGTTGATGGATACTCACACACAATATAGCTGGGAGCTGCTCTTTATCAATGACGGCAGCAACGACAACACTGCATCGATAATAGACAATCTCATCGAGCAAGACCCTCGAGTGGCTTGTGTAGAGTTGTCGCGCAACTTTGGCAAGGAGGCAGCATTGCTGGCCGGATATGACTATGCAACGGGCGATTGTGCCATAACCCTCGATGCCGACCTACAACACCCCATATCCTGCATACCCGAGATGTTGCAATACTGGGAACAGGGCTACGATGACGTGTATGCTCGTCGTCGTTCGCGAGGCGATAGCGGGTGGTGTCGCAAGATATTTACGCGACTATATTACTCTTTGCTGAAACATACAAGCCATATAGATGTACTGCCCGATGTGGGCGATTTCCGCCTGCTCGACCGCAAATGTATCGATACACTCAAACTCCTACGCGAACAATGTCGATACAACAAGGGCTTATATGCATGGATAGGGTTCCGCAAAAAAGAGATTTTGTGCGATCAACAGCAACGCATTGCCGGCAAGTCGAAATGGAGTTTCCTTAAACTTTTCAATCTAGCCATTGAGGGTGTTACATCATTCTCTACAGCCCCTTTGCGCATATCTTCGATATTGGGATTTGTCATATCAATGGTAGCTTTCATCTACATGATTGTTATCATTGCCAAGACACTCATTTGGGGCGAGCCTGTAGCCGGATATCCATCGTTGATGTGTATCATTTTGTTTCTTGGAGGCATTCAGCTATTGTCGTTGGGTATCATTGGCGAGTACTTGGGGCGCATATTCAACGAGAGCAAGAACCGCCCCACATACATAGCACGACAATACAAACGAAGCGACAATGCCGAGAAGTAATGTATCTATTGTACTCACAGCGATAGCTATAGCCATAGGATTCTATCTCTTCAATAGCGTTGTACCCTACTATAGCGACGATTGGTGGCACACGTTTGTACACCACCCACAAGGCAAATACCCTACCCAACAGATTGAGGGAATATATGACTTGGCAACATCGCAAATAAACCACTATATCAACAAGAACGGACGTATGCCTGTTACCATGCTCACTCAGTCTATCGTATCTACTTGTCCCAAGTCCATATTCAATATTCTCAATACCCTCTTCTTTCTGTTGGCATGCTTTTTACTATCTCGTTGCTATGGTGGTAGCAAGGGAGCAACGCCCTCTCGATTATTGCTATCTGCAGGGACAATCTTTTTCGTCCTACCGGGCCACTACGACACTTCCATGTGGGCTACAGGGGCAATATACTATTTGTGGGTGTCGGTCTATATCATGTGGATTCTCTTGTTGTGGCGACAGTTGCAAGGTCGTACCACAACCCGCCCACACAACCTATTGCTATTACTCGCCGGCATATTGGCCGGCTGGAGCAACGAAGCACTATCTTTTGGTCTTGCAGCCGGCATCGTATGCGATATGGCCATAGGGTGTAGAGAACAACGCATTGCAAAGTCACAATACTACCTTGCCGGTGGCATCGTGATAGGAGTAGCCATGATAATCATTTCACCCGGCTCTTGGGAGCGAACACAATGGGTTACTCACAACCTACATCATATCAGCCTCTACACTCCACTATTCACAAGCCTACTTATACCACTTGCACTTGTTATAGCGTTGTTCACAATGAGGCAATGGGACAAAAATTTATTCTTACAATATTTTTCACGACATCGCATTTGCATTACAGCCTCGCTGACACTCGTCCCTATATGTATAGCCACATGGCAATTCAGCAGTCGTTCGTGCTATGGCATGACATTGTTTGCTTCTATACCATTGCTCGCCATCATCAACGAGAATGTTCTACCCCTCATCATGAGGCAACGTATTCTTAAAATTCTTTCTATCGCAATATTGGCCGTAGGCACCATTGCCCTATTTATAGAACACAACAAAGTAGAGGCATGTCATCGCACACTCATTGCTCAATATACCCACAGCAACGATGGCATTGTAGCACTCGATATATACAGCCCTGCCTGGTATGCCCGCCCATATACACTCGATGTCGGGGACGAATACACACGAGGCTGGACAGCCCGCCACATGGCAGCTTATTATAAAGGGCAACCTCTGCAACTGATGTGTACCGAGTTATACTATCATCTACATCACCCCGAGGAGTTCTTTGTTGAGCATAACAGGGTCAATGGCAATGCAGAGTTCTATACAACACCTACATTGCCGGTATATCTACATTCGCCCCTATACGACAAGCCATCGACATTACTCTACACATACACACCTGTATCTACAAACGACAATGTACCGCTACACTCCAAGGTATTGCGTTGGCTATATCCGCAACGATATCCTCTACAAGAGGTACTACCGGCCTACTACAAGGTATATGATTTAGGTCAAGATGGAGTATATTACTGCATAGACAAGAGTATATATCGCAACGTAACAAGCATCGACATACCATGAAGCGAAAGATTACTATAACCATCATACTGAGCATTATTGCGGTAGTCTTTTTCTGCCTCAACCTATGCGTTCCGTATTACGATGACGATATATGGTATGCTCTACGATACATACCGGGTGAAACACTTTCGCCTATCACACATTTTGGCGACATCATCGAGTCGCAGTATCACCACTATATGGGCGAAAATTCACGAGCCATCATACACATCACGTTGCAAACATTGCTATCGTTGGTTCCCGAACAAGGCTTCGACCTCATCAATACGTTGGTTTTCATTCTATTGGTGTATATGACAGCTCTGTGTGCACAAGGCTACAATACGCCCATCAAGCCTCTCACCATATTGTTGTCGGTGGTAGCTATATATACATTACTCCCCGACATGGACTATCTCTTCTATTGGGCAGCGGGTTCGCTAAATTATATGTGGACATCTGTAACCTCGTTACTCTTCTTGCTGATATGGCAACATATCAATGAGAACTACTCTCGAAGCAAATGGCATATCATTATACTCATGCTTGTAGCATTCCTATGCGCATTTGGACACGAAGCATTCTCTCTGCCCATAGGTGCCACAATACTCATCTACATGCTCACTCACTATCGTCGCATAGGCTTCAACAGCATCACACTGATTGCCACTGCCTATGGGTTGGGGTGTATGGCACTGCTTATAGCACCGGGCGTTGCAAATAAAACTCAACACATCGACTACACATCTGTATCGCAATACATATCTTCGTTGGCCATCACACTGCGCCACCTACGAGCCATACCCATTGGCATAGCTATAATGTTGGCGTGTTGCTGTAAGAAAAAGTGGCGTAACGGCAGGGCTATGTTTATAAAAGAGAATAGCATATTGTTCATGACCACATGTATAGCTTTTCTCTTTGCCGCCATTGTAGGAGCCGATGCCCAAGTGATGCGAATTTTCTACGCTTGTGAATTTTTCGCCATGCTACTACTCTTGCGCTTTGTGTATCGAACTATTGACATATACTCTTGCTATGTACAGCGTGCTATCGCAATTGTTACGATATGCAGCATTGCAGTATGGTGCACCATAGTACTACCGGCAGCAAGTTGCAACGGACAACAACACCGACAACTCTTTAAAGAATATGTAACCGACCCAGATGGTATCATATATCTATCGAGCAACAACGCCCCAACTCAACCTTGGGTAACAAATCTGCTCAATCTTTACTACAACAGTCCCAATGCCGAGTGGCGCAACTTTGTCATTCCGTTGAGACACCTCAATGATACATTGGCAATTCCATCGCCCCTGCTGGCTCGTAATAACGACTATAGTTATAAGCTCTATGACAAATACATAAAGGTACTGCCAAGTGCAATTGAACCGGCTATCGAATCGCCCCAAAAATTCTTCACTCCTCAAAATAAAGTTGCAGGGGACAATCCTTTTTATATCACAACCGACAGTTGCTATGTTATATCGCCGCTCGACAGCCTACCCGATAACTCGCAATGGCAATGGCTGTATCAACCGGCAAGCCGGCATGACAAGTCGGCCTCAATAGCCGGAAAAATAAAGCGATGGGTTGCACCTCACACATACCCCTCGTCACAACCCATACAATGGTGCGATACGGTTGTACTACCCAACAACTTGCAATACATAGTTATAGCGACACCGCAATACCGCACACTACGAGGCATAGCACCACTGTAATTGATAGTTACAGATAATTAAGGATTTTACATCTTGCCGGCATCGGCAAAGCTGTAATAGCTATTGTCGCACACTATCACATGGTCGAGCACACTGATATCCATCAACCTACCGGCCTCACTGATGCGACGTGTCAAGGCTTCATCATCACTACTGGGCTTATTATTACCCGAAGGGTGGTTGTGGCATAATATCATTGCAGCAGCAAGCTTTTGAATAGCCTCACGCATCACCAACTTCACATCTACCGTAGTAGATGCCGTACCACCGCGACTTATCATTACTGTATCTACAACCTTGCCTGCACGATTGAGCAATATAACCCAGAACTCTTCATGAGGCAAATCAAGCAACTTTTGGCGCATGTGTTCATACACCTTCTGGCTGGAGTTGAGTATAGGTCTATCGGGCACATCTTCCTCGCGACGACGACGGCCCAGCTCCATGGCTGCAATAATTGTAATAGCCTTAGCCTCACCTATACCCTTATAGTTCATAAGAGTTTTCAAGTCATATTTACCCAACGTATTGAAGTTATTGCCGGTATCGTTGAGAATACGTTGCGAAAGCTCTATAGCAGTCTCCTCCCTACTGCCCGATCCAATGAGGATAGCCAACAACTCGGCATTGCTCAGTGCTCGCACTCCATGCATCATCATCTTCTCACGAGGACGATCATCTACCGATAATTGTGTGATAGCAAGCTTTGTCATTACTTATAGAAACTATTTTTGAATGCCTCAAATTCATCTTTTCCTCGCACACAACGTTGCCACCACGCACGCAAGAAACCACTACCATATCCCATCAATTGCACAAACGATGCAACAACCGACAATGCACCTATCTTGATGCTATGGTTTTGCAATGTTGAATCGACAAAAATAATGATGATAAACAAAGCTATAAATGATGGCAACCAAGGCAGAATAGGCGTACCCAACAGCAACAATATCACACCAACTGTAAAGATAGCCGGCAAGAGATGTACTATCTTGAGGGACTCGGGGTATTTCTTATATAGATTGATGCGGGCTATACCCGAGTTATGCACTTGCTTGAAAAACTTGCGCAAATCGGTACGACGCTTGTGCCATACCCACGCCTCGGGAAACAAGCGACATTTATATCCACCCTTGAATATGCGTATGCTGAAGTCTATATCCTCGCCAAAACGCATCTTGGAGAAACCTCCCAAAGCCTTATAGACATCGGCACGAACACCCATATTGAAACTACGAGGATAGAATTTATCGAGTTTTTTCTTACCCCCTCTTATACCGCCTGTGGTAAAAAACGATGTCATGGCATAGTTGATAGCCTTTTGCAGGTCGGTAAATGAGTCATGAGCCCTATCGGGACCACCAAAGGCATCGGCCGGCATAGCATCAAGCTCGGCCTTCACCGCATCGAGATAACCCTCAGGGATAACACAATCGGAGTCGAGTACAATCAGATACTCGCCTGTGGCACGTTCGGCTCCATAGTTACGTGACTGACCGGGGCCTGAGTTGGGCTTCATATAATATCGAATATCCAACTTGTCGGCAAAAGCCTTTACAACCTCTTCGCAAGGCACTTGCGAGCCATCTTCTACAACAATCACTTCAAATTCCTTACAATGCTGTAGAGTGAGGCTATCGAGCAACTCTCGTACCTCATCGGGACGATTATAGACCGGAATAATAAACGAAAAGTATGCCATATACATTCATTAAGCTACATACAAAAGTAATGTAACATGTGCACATATCCAAAATAAATCGAAACAATTTTAATTACTTAAACAGCTTGTTTTGATAATCATTCACACCATAGCACTGCTTGATGAGAAATAAAAACACATTCTATAACTCACCAGCCAAGTACGTACTACAAAGAGCCTCTACTTTATCGCACTATTGGCAACCATAATTGCAGCGCATGGTAGATTTTGAGGTTTTACAATGCCGATATACCAAAGAACAACAATGAGATGCGTAAAAAGGAAGGAGGCTGTTACCCGATAGGATACAACAAAAATCATTAGAAAAAAAGTGTATCGGCATGAGCCGATACACTTTGTTATGTTTGATAATACTTTAATCTATTACTTAGTCTCGGTAGTTGTTGTTGCAGGTTTCTTATTGTTAAGACCTTCGGCAATCTCGGCAGTGATATCATAAGCACTGCTGATGTAGATAGTGGCAGCCTTTTGCAAGATAACCTCATAGCCGGCAGTCTTGTTATACTCCTCAATATATAGGCGAATATCGTCGGCAATTTCTTGCATCATTTGTTGTTGCGATTGCATGTTTTCGCTATCAATACGAGCGGCATCGGCTTGCAAGCGTTCTTGCTCTTTGAGCAATGCCTCATATTGTTGTTGCATGCTACTCTCCGAGAGAAAAGCATTGTTTTGGGCTTTGCGTTGGAAGTCCTCTTGACGCTTAGCAAGACTTGCGGCACGAGCATTCAGGTTGGCACGGTCATTCTCAATCTTATCAACCAACTTTTGTTCCAACTCCTGAGCATAATTATAAAGGAGAACAAGCGAGTCGGTATCGACATAAGCAATAGGCAACTTATGGCCATCACAATTCTCGGTTACAACAGCAGCCACATTGGCACTCTCTTTTCCACTACAAGCAGTCACTATAGAAAGTCCTGCTACTAAAACGCATACACACAAAGTGTTCAGAATTTTTCTCATAATATATTCTATTTAATTTTGATTATCCGACAAAATATCTTTCAAATTCTTACGACTGCGATCGCGAGCATCGGTAGATACAGCACAACTGATACCTTTACGTTGCATCTCTTTGTTGCTACTGATGTGCATCGAAGGGAACTTTCCTCCTTTGACAAAAAGTACCCTAAAACCCAATAATAGCACTGCTATCGCAATTATAACAATTGTTATGAATATTATTTTCAACATTATTCGTATATTTGTGGTGCAAATATAGGAAAGAGAAACTTTCCAATCGCTATTTTTGGCGGTTTATTTTATTTGCAGGCTTTGAAAAACCTTAAAAATTAACATAAATTTTTTCTCGATTACACTCATTAGCGTTCGAGAGAAATAAATTAATCAAATTTACTATGAAAGTTAAAGATCTTAAACCCGCGTTGGTATGGGAAATATTCGATGCCATTACGCAAGTGCCCCGTCCTTCTAAAAAGGAGGAGAAAATCCGCGCTTACCTTTTAGACTTCGCCCACAAACACAATCTTGATGTTGCCACCGACGAGATAGGCAACGTAGTAATGACAGTTCCTGCTACTCCGGGTTGTGAAGATGCTCCCACTGTAATCTTGCAAGCCCACATGGATATGGTATGTGAGAAAAACAGCGACGTAGAACTCGACTTTGAAAACGATCCCATCGAAACATATATCGACGGTGAGTGGGTACGCGCACGTGGTACTACTCTCGGTGCCGACAATGGTATTGGTATGGCTGCTGCTATGGCTGTACTCATCAACCCCGAGGCCAAACATGGTCGCTTGCAAGCTCTCTTCACTGTTGACGAGGAGACCGGCCTTACAGGTGCCAACAACCTCGATGGCAAACTCATCGATGGCGAAATCCTCCTCAACCTCGACTCGGAAGACGATGCACAAATCTTCATCGGTTGCGCCGGTGGTATAGATACTACATCTACATTTACCTACACCGAGCAAGCTGCTCCCCAAGACTACTACTACGCTACATTGCGCATCAAGGGTCTCAATGGTGGACACTCGGGTGGCGACATTCACCACGGTCGTGGTAACGCCAACAAGATTTTGGCTCGCTTCTTGTGGAATGCAATGAAGAAATATGACGTGAAATTGGCTACCATCGACGGTGGTAACTTGCGCAACGCTATTCCTCGCGAGGCTATGGCCGTAATAGGTGTTCCTGTAAAAGACAAAGAGGCTATTCGTGTAGATTTCAACTGCCACATTGCTACAGTTGAAGACGAACTCCGCGGTGTAGATGCCCTCACAGGCTCTTGCATGGAGACTGCCGATGCTCCCGCCACTTGCATCGATGACACAACAGCTCGCAACCTCATCTCGGCCCTCTATGCTGCACCTCATGGTGTGATAGCTATGAGCCGCGAATTGCCCGGTTTGGTACAAACATCTACCAACCTCGCCTCGGTTAAGATGCGCGAAGACAATACTATCGTTGTAGCTACCAGCCAACGCAGCTCGGTAGAGAGCGAGAAACACGACATCGCCAACCAAATAGAGGCTCTCTTTGCAATGGCCGGTGCAGTGCCCGCTCATGGCGAAGGCTATCCCGGTTGGAAACCCAATATGCAATCGGCTATCAAAGACATCGCTGTTGAGGCTTACGAAGAGTTGTTCAACGTTACACCCGAAATCCTCGCTATCCACGCAGGCCTCGAGTGTGGTTTGTTCCTCACCAAGTATCCCCACCTCGACATGATTTCGTTTGGTCCTACATTGCGCGACGTACACTCACCCGACGAGCGTATGCACATTCCCGCAGTAGAGAAATTCTGGTTGCACCTCCTCCGTATCCTTGAGAAGGTTGCCGACATGAAGAAATAATGTAGATACCATATTATCAAATAGCAACGGTTGAGTTCCTCATGACTCAACCGTTGTTGCATTATATCATAAAAAAAATACCGAGATACTCATTGTAGTATCTCGGTTATGCTTTCATAATGCTTGTTTCTCAGTTGGCCAGACAACTACCCAACTCGCCTTGCAACTTGGGCACATAGCTATAAGAACGGGCAAACTGCATAATAGCATTGAGAGTAGATGGACGAGCATGAAGCTCGGTGCGATTACGCGATGTTTTAACAGATACGGGGGTAGAGTTTTTCTTCATAGGCATACGCTTTAACAAGTTACACCTATATAACGCAAAAGCCCCTACTATTATTATATCATCGGCACATTTTTTTTTGCAAATACTCTCAACACTCGCATTACAGAGTGAGAGCAATGTTATACTGCTCGGCCATACGGCGCATATTGAGAATGGCATAGCGCATACGACCCAATGCTGTATTGATGCTGACGCTGGTAAGATCGGCAATCTCTTTGAAACTCAAATCTTTGTAATAACGCAACTCTATCACTTCACGTTGATTGTCGGGGAGAGCTTCAACCAATCGACGTATATCGCACGAAATCTGCTCTTGAACGAGGGCATCTTCGATAGTACCTTCGCTGAGTTCCTTGCGATTGAATATATCTATATCATCATCTTCACTGCTAACACAGTTTTCTATCTTATCCTGACGATAATTGTCGATAATGAGATTGTGTGCAATGCGGGTAATCCACGATACGAAACGGCCATTGCCTGTGTAACGACCTTGGCGAATAGTCATAATAGCCTTGACAAAGGTCTCTTGAAATACATCATTGGCCTTGTCCTCGTCTTTTATGATATAATATATGTACGAAAAGATTTTTGACTCGTGTCTTTTAAGGAGTACGTCAAAAGCCTCATTATTACCATCGGCATACCGAGCGACAAGTTCGTCATCGGTATAACTAAACAAATTGTTCATTTACTCTACTATTTTGCGTTTAAATAAGAGTAATTTTGTTCAATAGGCTTTCGAGTTTTAAAAGGTTATTAAGTCGCTTTGTTTTAGAATTGGTTGCAAATAACGATTATTTTTTGCGAACTACGAAATTTTTTACAAAGAAATTGCTGTCAAACGGTGTTTTTTAACACTTTTAACAACATATTTTTTATTTCCCACACAATAAAGCAACCACTTTTACGATAGTACTCATTTACAAAATTGGCACATATACACATTTTTTTCGTACCTTCGCAACAATATATTCTGCTCCATGCCCTACACACCTCGATATAGTATAGATCACATTCCTTTTTTACGCCTGCTTCTGCCTTTGGCGACAGGCATTGTATGGCAATATTGGGCAACATCGATTGTCTCAATTGTCATCTGCGGTGTGTTGGCTACGCTATGCGGTATAGGAGCATGGGTAGCTCGTAATAATCGTTTTTCAACCGCCCGGCACATAACATTCTCGACATTTGTCTTCACCGGCACGATGTGTATAGGCATGATTATTTATTATTGTCACATGCCCCGCTATGAAATGCCCGATACGGGCAACAACTGCATAGCCACAGCTCGCATTACCGGGCCTCTTGTAGAACAACAAAATACCTATCGAACTGAGGCCACTATTATTGCCCTGCACGATGATAGTGCAACACATAGCACTCAAATAGACCTGCAACTACACCTACAGAAGTCCTACACTGCCGGCATACTGCAACAAGGCGACCTCATCATGTTTCCACCCCAATTGGAAACTATCGCTAACAATCGCAACTCCCTACCCTATGCATTCGACTATGCGCACTACATGGCTCGTAAAGGTATCTTATATCGTCAATACCTACGTGACAACACATGGCAACTATCTACACTGAATGCACCGCCCACGATATACGACCGCACAGCACATATACAACAGCGTTGTGTAGAAAATCTATACAATAGTGGCCTGTGGCATGAGAATGCCTCACTATTGGCGGCACTGCTATGGGGCGACAAAACACATTTACCCGATGATGTGCGACACATATTCTCGGCCGCCGGACTCTCACATATCCTTGCAGTGAGCGGATTGCATACAGGCATTATTGCCTTTATTTTGTGGTTACTACTGCTACCGCTCCGATTTACAGTGCTCAATAAGGCGCGCAGCATAATTACCATTGCCATATTGTGGATATACGCTTTCATTACAGGGCTATCCCCCTCGGTTGTTCGTGCCTGCATCATGGCCACCTTTGTGGGTACAGCCACACTTCTCAACCGACACAATACGGCACTCAACGCATTATGCGGGTCGGCTGTTATGATTTTATTATTTGCACCAATGCAACTCTTCGATATAGGCTTTCAGTTGAGCTACACCGCCGTTGCCGGCATTCTCCTCATGAGTCCCTATCTCGATATTGCATACCGGCTGGAGTGGCGCAACGCTATCGCTCAATACATATCGGGCATAGTAGCAGTATCTCTATCGGCACAGATAGCAACCATACCCTTAGCAGCATACTACTTCCACTACATACCATTGTGGGGATTGTTATCCAATCTACTACTTACCCCCTTACTACCCCTGGTTGTGGTGGTTGCTATACTATTGCAACTCTTTACTGCTACACACTCGGCCGGCACATGGCTTATAGATATGGCCAACACACTCACATCATCACTTATCAGTGGTGCCAACCTCATTGCCTCATTGCCGGGAGCTTCTATCGAGGGTATATGGATAACACCTTTTATGCTACTGCTCTATGCCATCGCCCTATTGGCCACATGGTATGCCATATCTCGCCGCACGCTACAACCCGGTATAGTAGTGCTTATAACAATCCTGTTGATGCAAGGCATTGTCATCTACCACACCATACGTCCCTCAACCCCACTGGCTTTACTCCCCGACACCCGCCAACACACCTATTTGCAACTCGCCAACAGCAACCACAACTGTTACATCATCAGCACCGATAGCAGCCACATAGTGCCTCGTATAGGACACGAATGGCGAGCGCACGAACAACTACAGGCTCAGATGGTTGCACACAGCGACACCATTTCCTCAACACATATATATATAGCATTACCTTTCATTCAATACTACAATAAACGCATCTTGTGGGTAGATGATAATATATGGCGATACACCCACACTCAACAACCTTTCGATATAGACTATGCCATCATTACCCCGGGATATACCGGAAAGATAAAACACTTGCTTAAAAACTTCAATATAAAGAACATTATTTTGTCTAACAGCATATTTAGCAAGCGATGCGAAGAACTCGCCACAGAGTGTGAGATGGAAAACATTCCATTTCACAACAGCACAGACAATGGGAGTTGGATATACACTCCGCAACAATCCGACTCATAAACAACAGTATTATCGGGCTTAACATACTATTTAAATGCAATTTTATGTAAATATATTTTTACCGAACAAAAATTTAATCTAATTTTGCAACCGAAAAACCACAAAGAGACTATTAATCTAAACTAATATATCATGACAAAAAAATTACTTTTCAGCTTGGTAGCAATCGCCATTGCCGCTAATGTTGCAATAGCACAAGTTGCTACACCTATGTTGCTCCAAGCCAAAACATCTGCCCCGAGCAAACAACACAATCGTACAATGGTGCAAAAGGCACCCATGGCAGATGACACACAAGTACTTCTCGAAGACTTTGAACAACTCAACCAAGACAACATGATGCCCGAAGGTTGGGTAGTAGTTGATGCCCTTCAAGGTGTAAACTGCGCCAATATTGCCGAATCTACTCAAGGACAATTCGGAGCATTCTCAGAAGATTATGGTCTAACCTCGATGTATGACGATGAGAACAGTCGCGATGCATGGGCTATAGCACCTGCCATCACCCTCGAAGCCGGGCAAACCTATCACGTAGGTATCTATGCATTCTGTATGGGTTATGCCTCGACAACCGACGAGTGGCAATTGACAGTGGGTACATCTCAAAGTGTAGAAGCACAGACTACAGTCGTTATCGACCACACCGGTAGCAACGCTACCCGCGATAGCGAATGGATACTCTGCACAGGTACTTTCACACCCGCCACTACCGGCTCATACTATTTGGCTATCCACCACTGCACACAAGCAACAGGTGGCAACATGGCTATGTGGGACTATCTGCAAGTAGATAGCGACCACATTCGCTTCATGCCCGAAGGCTTCTTCCGCTCAAAAGGTGGTCTTTGGTCACTCGACCAATTTATGGCCGATGCCAATGGCAACTACCTTATGCCCCGCGTATATACATACGAAGGTGAGCAATTTGAATTTAGCTACTACGCCGAAAACTGTGAGAGCGTAATGTGGGACTTCGGTTCATACGGCAATCCTTCAGAAAGCGACGAGGCCAGCCCCATCATCAGCTATGACTTGGGTGAAGGCAAAGATGAAGTTGCTACCGAAAACGTGCTTATCATGATGAACGAAGATGGTGAGGCATATAGTATCCGCGAGTTCTACATCAACCGCGTCCACAACGAGAAAGCATTCTTCGACTTCGTTGGTAACTTCAAGCCCGAAGATAATCTCTATACCTTGAGCGACAACGGCACCAATGAGGCATTGTGTGGTTTGAACTCATCATACCGTCGTATTGCTGAGCGTTTTGATCGCCCCGCCGATAGCAAAATTACAGTTGCCGGTTTCTACTTAGTCTTTGGTAACTACAAGATGTCTCCTGTACACATCAATAAGACCTATACTGCACGCATACTCCAAGCCGATGCCAACGGCATGCCCGGCAATGTATTGTTCAGCAAAGAATATAAGTTCAGCGAGACAATGGGTAAAGATGAGATAAGCTCAGGCTACTTGGCACTTGCTCCCGTAGTATTCGAGAGCGAGGTAGAGGTAACAGGTTCATTCTTCATCGAATTGGAGTTGCCCGAGATTACACCCAGTAGCAACAACCACCTCTTTATTGCTCACTGCTATGACCGCGAGAATGACGACTGCTCGACCTACTACTACAACAGCACCGACATTGCCGGCAAGCCCGCAGGCTGGTATAACGCCAACGACTTCTATGGTCGCAACATCTGCTGTGGTATCTATCCCAACGTATTGTTCAATGACAAAACAGCCGTTATAGCTCCCTCAATGGCAGCTTGCACAGTATATGCCAACGGTAGCGAGTTGAACGTTGTAAATGCCAAGTTGGGTAGCAAGATTGTTGTTACCGACATTGCCGGTCGCGTAGTACTCACTGCTACAGCCAACAACCTCAAGACCACCATCAACACAGGTCTCAACGAGGGTATATACATCGTTACTGTAGATGGCGTATCTACCAAGATATCTATCCGCTAATTTGTTCCTTAAATAGCACACCGAAGGCTGCCGAAAAATTTCGGCAGCTTTTTTTTACACCCAATCTCCGGCTTCACCATCTGAGCGACCAATGCGATTGTACCACTTTTGGTCAGATTAATTTGCAAAGTAAATTTTTCTTTATATCTTTGCATTAACAATATTGTTAAACATCTTTGTTAATACAAATTTTATGGATAATAAAGAGAAGCAAAATAAAGAACAGCAGATACTTGCAGCAGCCGAGCAAGAGTTTCTGACCAAGGGATTTGATGGAGCAAGAACAACAACAATTGCCAAGGCTGCAGGTGTGACTCATGCTATGCTACACTACTATTTTCGCACCAAAGAGCAACTTTTTGAACGTATTGTCGATGAGAAGTTTAAGAAGATGTCGCAATCGATGTTTGCCATTATAGGCGATCCAAAACTACCAATAGTAGAGCGAATTAAAGGTAGCATTACAGCTCATTTCGACTTTATTGCCGACAATCCTCTGTTACCACGATTTATAATCAATGAGATTGTCTCTCGACCTGAACGTTACGAGGTGTTGCACAAACGCGTAGGACTGATTTTAGAAACAATCTATCATGACTTGCAACTGGAAATTGACCTTGCGGCAGAACGTGACGAAGTAGAGAGAGTAGATATTAAAATGTTGTTTATCAGCATTTTGTCACTCAACATCTTCACCTTCATTGCCTATCCGTTTATGGAGCCATTGATAGGTGAGCTTACGGCCGATCGTGAAAAGTTCCTCGCGGCACGTAAGGCCGAGAATATAGAAACTATATTGAGAAGAATAAAAAAGCTATAAATCTATGAAAAGAACTCTACTTACACTATTCACTGCACTATGGGTAGTGGGTGCAAGTGCGCAGTCGCTCGATGAATGCCGCCACTTGGCACGCCAACATTACCCCGAAATAAGGCAGTACGATTTAATCTCACAAACCGAGCAGTACAATCTCTCCAATGCAGCTCGGGCTTGGATACCTCAAGTTGTGTTATCGGGTCAAGCAAGCTATCAAACAGCAACCCCCACCTACCCCGAGGCTTTTAGCTCTATAATGCAGGCCAACGGCATTGAAATGGTGGGTATTCGCAAAGACCAATACAAGGTAGCCATTGATGTGTCTCAAAATATTTGGGACGGTGGTATATCTAAAGCCAACGAAGCGATAGCCGAAGCTGAGGCAGCCGAGCAACGTAGCAGGGTTGATGTTTCACTCTACGACTTGCAGTCGAGAGTGGATAATATCTACTTTGGTATTCTATTGCTCGACGAGCGTATTGCTCAAACCAAAGCTCTTATCAAAGTACTGGGAAGCAACCTTAAACGCATGAAGGCCTACCATAATAACGGTGTCGCTATGCAAGCCGATGTTGATGCCATTGAGGCTGAACTGCTTACAGCACAACAAACACTCGGACAAGTAGAGTCATCGCGAACAAGTTATCGCCATATATTGGAAGTATTTATAGGCCAAGAGCTTACATCTGACACATTAGAACGCCCCGCAATGTGCGAAGTAACATCACGCACTTCGGCACGCCCCGAGTTGAGACTTTTTGATGCTCAAGAGGACAAACTGAACGCCCAACGCAAAGCCATTAATAGCTCTGTCATGCCCCGCTTCTCGGCATTTGCTCAAGGCTACTACGGCTATCCGGGCATGGATATGTTTAAGAGCATGGTATCGGCCGAGTGGACACTAAATGCAATTGCAGGAGTGCGTATGACATGGAATATCGGTGCATTCTACACCAAGAAAAACAACCTTGAAAAACTCAATATCGCCTCTCGGCAGATTGCAGTTCAACGCGATGTGTTTCTATTCAACACCCAGATGATGACCACACAAGACGATGGCGAAATAGCACGACTGACGAAGGCCATTGAAGATGACGACCGCATCGTTGAACTTCGTCACCGGGTACGCATGGCGGCTGAGTCGCAACTCGATAATGGTGTTATCGATGCCACCGACCTACTACGAAAAATTACAGATGAGACTAATGCTACACTCAGTCGTAGCACTCACGAAATAGAACTTTTACAAGCAATATACAGACTCAAAACAACTTTAAATCAATAAATAGATATGAAACGCATAGCATATATCGCTGCCACAATGCTTGTTGTAGCTTGTGGCAAAGAGGCCAAGTTTGACGCACAGGGCACATTTGAAGCTACCGAAGTGATAATCTCGTCGGAAGCCAACGGCAAGATTCTTAGTTTTGATGTAGAGGAGGGAGCTATAGTCGAGGCTAACAAGTTGGTAGGCACAATAGATAGTGTACAGCTCCACCTACAACGCAAACAACTCACCGCACAACAATCGGCCTTGCTTGGTTCACGCCCCGATATAAAGAAACAAGTTGCTTCGTTGCGCGAACAGATTGCCAAACAGACGAGCGAACTTCGTCGCATAGAGAATATGCTCCGCGATGGTGCTGCTACTCAAAAGCAATATGACGACATCGACGCACAGATAAAAATATTAGAGAGTCAATTGCAGGCTACTCTATCGACCCTTGATAAGAATACCGCAACCATCGACAATAACTCAGCCGCACTCGAAGCACAGATTGCTGCACTCGATGACCGCATAGCCAAGTGTAGCATTGTATCACCGGTGGGAGGCACAGTGTTGGTTAAGTATGCCGAGGCGGGCGAACTGGCAACCGTAGGCAAGCCTCTTATGAAGGTTGCCAACCTCGACAACATCTATCTTCGTGCCTACTTTACGTCCGACCAACTTGCCCACATCAATTTGGGCGATGAAGTTACTGTTGTAGCCGATTTTGGTGGCGAGGAGCGCTACAACTACAATGGTCGCATTGCATGGATTGCGTCGGAGAGTGAGTTTACTCCCAAGACTATACAAACAAAGGATTCTCGCGCCAACTTGGTATATGCAGTTAAGATTGCCGTCAAGAATGATGGCCGTTTGAAAATAGGTTTAGCAGGAGAAGTCGTGTTATAGTATGGGTGCTATTGAAATACACAACCTATCGAAAAGCTACGGCAAGGTACAGGCGCTCGACAACGTATCGTTCTCGGTAGAGCGAGGCGAATTGTTTGGACTAATAGGTCCTGACGGAGCAGGCAAGACAACACTCTTCCGACTACTCACAACGTTACTCAATCCCGATGCCGGCAGTGCTAAGGTTGATGGATACGATATCAAGAAAGACTATCTTGCCATTCGTTCGCGCGTAGGTTATATGCCGGGACGTTTCTCGCTCTATCCCGACTTATCGGTCGAGGAAAATCTTCAATTTTTTGCAGCACTGTTTGGTGTTTCGATTGATGAGTCGTACGAACTTATCGCACCTATTTACAAACAGATAGAACCATTCAGCACACGTCGTGCAGGGAAATTGTCGGGTGGTATGAAACAGAAACTCGCGCTGTCGTGCGCTTTAATTCATCGCCCCGGTGTACTCTTTCTCGATGAGCCGACAACTGGTGTTGATGCAGTGTCGCGTAGCGAATTTTGGGATATGCTGTCGGGGTTGAAGGAGCGTGGTATTACCATTCTCGTCTCTACTCCATACATGGACGAGGCAAGCCGGTGCGACCGCATTGCACTTTGCAACGAAGGCAAGATTTTGAGCATTGACACACCCAAGGGCATTGTGCGCAGGTTTGACAAACGTCTATACGGCATAAGCGCAAAAAACATGTTTGCACTTTTGGGTAAGGCTCGTATGGTGAGAGGCGTTGAAGATTGCTACCCCTGTGGCGAAAAGCACCACTTGGTGGCAGGCCATGAGTTTGACATCGAGTATTTCAAGTCGCAAATGAAAGACACAGAGGGGCTGGAAATTGTGAACACCGAGCCAACAATCGAGGATATGTTTATAAAACTAATGAAACGATGAGCGATATAGTAATTTCAGTACGCGACTTAACCAAGCGTTTTGGCAATTTCATAGCAGTCGATCGCATCTCTTTCGATGTTCACAGAGGCGAGATTTTCGGTTTTCTGGGAGCTAACGGTGCGGGCAAGACTACAGCTATGCGAATGCTATGCGGATTGAGCTATCCCACATCGGGCAGTGGCATGGTTGCCGGCTACGATGTGCGTACAGAGGGAGAGCAAATCAAACGTCACATTGGATATATGAGCCAGCGATTTTCACTCTACAACGACCTCACGGTATGGGAGAACATACGCCTATTTGCAGGCATATACGGACTATCGGCCAAAGAGACCGAGGTGCGAGCTACAGAACTGCTCGACCGTCTCAACTTCGCATCTGAACGCAACACATTGGTTGGTTCACTCCCTCTCGGTTGGAAACAGAAGTTGTCGTTTGCCATTGCTACAGTCCATCGACCCGAGGTGGTATTTTTGGACGAGCCAACGGGTGGTGTCGATCCCATTACCCGCCGCCAGTTTTGGGAGATGATTTACGAAGCCGCCGAAGGTGGCACTACCATCTTTGTCACAACCCACTACATGGACGAGGCTGAGTATTGCACACGCGTATCTATTATGGTAGATGGAGTGGTGCGAGCACTCGATACACCGGCCCGGTTAAAACAACAATTTGCTGCAAAGTCGATAGACGAGGTATTCCGCTCATTGGCTCGTGGCGCACAGAGAGGAGAGTAAGCTATGAAACAGAACTTTGGTTCATTTATTCGCAAGGAGTCGCTACATATACTCCGCGACAAGCGCACAATGCTCATTGTGATGCTTATACCCGTAGTACTCATGATATTGTTTGGTTTTGCTATATCAACCGAGGTAAACAATATAAACGTGGTTGCTGTGGCATCGGAGCGCACCGATGGTATTCGCGATGCCGTAGAAAGACTCTCTCAAAATGAGTATTTTACGTTCAAAGGCTATATACAGCAAGATGAGATAGACTCCTACCTACGATCGGGCAAGGCAAGTGCCGCGATTGTATTTTCCCCCGACTACGATAGACGTGCAATGCAGGCGGCAATGGGCGTGCCCACCAAGCCTATTATCCAACTCATTGTAGATGCCTCTAATGTCAATACAGCAGGCTCAGCTACAGCTTATCTACAAGGAGTGTTACTCGGATCGGCATCACAGCAAGCTATGTTTGAGACAAGAATGCTATTCAACCCCCAGATGAAGTCGGCCTACAACTTCGTACCGGGCATTATGGGACTCATCTTTATCTTGGTTTGCGCCATGATGACCTCGGTGTCGATTGTGCGCGAAAAGGAGGTGGGCACAATGGAGATACTGCTCGTATCGCCGGTGCGACCGGTGAAGATAATCTTTGCCAAAATGATACCCTACTTTGTCATCTCTTGCGTGGTGCTTGTGATGATATTACTCCTTGCGCGCTATCTGCTGGGCGTACCCATGTCGGGGGGTGTATGGGGTATTTTTGCACTATCGTTGCTCTACCTTATACTATCATTATCACTCGGACTTCTGGTATCGACCATCGCCAATAGTCAGATGGTAGCGTTACTTGTGTCGGCTATGGTAATGATGATGCCCATCTTGATGTTGTCGGGAATGCTCTTCCCCATCGAAAACCTTCCCCTATTTTTCCAAGTGGTATCGAATATAGTTCCTGCACGCTGGTATATAGACGCGGTGCGTAAGATGATGATTCAAGGATTGCCACTTGTTGCGGTGTGGAAAAATGGAGTTATTCTGCTCGGCATGACCGTAGTTTTGCTTGGCGTGTCACTCAAAAAGTTTAACGACAAATTGGAATAAAATATGCGTACATTTATAGTGCTGTTACAAAAGGAGTTTCTACAGATACGACGCAATGCATTTCTGCCTCGGCTCATCATTGTCTTTCCTATACTGGTGATGTTGCTGATGCCACTGATTATGACAATGGATGTGCGCAATGTCAATGTGGCCGTTGTCGATCTCGACCGTTCGACCACCTCACGCCGCATAGCATCACATATCGAGGCATCGGAGTATCTTACTCTTGCCCAAACCAATGCCGAATACCCCCTTGCGCTGGAGGCTTTGGAGGAGGGTGCTGTCGATGTCATCGTGCAAATACCCGACCATTTTGAACGTGATATGACAATTGCTACACCACAACGCATCAGTATCACAGCCAACGCTGTGAATGCCACAAAAGGAGGCTTGGGAATGCAGTATATCGTTCAAACCATAGCTCGTACTTTGGCCGAGATGCGTGGTGAAAAGAGTCCTACCAATCTGTCGGAATTGGTGACTATCGAAAACCGCTATAACCCTACGCTCAACTATCGCCACTACATGATTCCGGCTTTGATGATAATCCTTTTTATCCTCATCTGTGGATTTCTACCGGCATTGAGCATCGTTGGTGAAAAAGAGAGTGGCTCTATTGAACAGATAAATGTTACACCTATTTCACGCCTTACATTTACATTATCCAAACTTGTGCCATACTGGATAATAGGGTTGTTTGTTGTGACAATTGCAATGCTTGTGGCATGGCTGGTCTATGGCCTTGTTCCGGTAGGGTCGGTGGGTGCCATATACCTTGGTGCGCTACTGTTTATACTCACCATCTCGGGCTTCAGCCTTACGATAGCCAACTTCTCCGACACGATGCAACAGACGATGTTTGTAATGTTCTTCTTTATCATGATTTTCATGCTGATGAGCGGTCTGCTTACCCCCATTGACTCAATGCCCGAGTGGGCACAGAAATTTACAGCAATCCTGCCACCAAGATATTATGTTGAGATATTGCGCTCGGTCTATCTGAAAGGCACTTCAATAGTCGAACTCCGGACAAATTTTGTTGTACTCAGTATCTTTGCCCTCTTCTTCAATATCCTTGCTGCACTTACATACAAAAAGCAAGCGTAGATATAATCTATCGATATAAAAGTGGCGTATGAGCTAACCTTGCAGTTCGTTCATACGCCACCGTTATTGTAAACAGTTTTTACTATAGCTACTCATCGAGCAATTCGGGACGCAAACGACGAGTACGCTCAAGAGCTTGCTCATGCTTCCACTCGTCTATCTTGCGTTGATGCCCCGATAGCAACACATCGGGCACTCGCCACCCCTTGTACTCGGCAGGGCGTGTATATACCGGCGGAGCCAACAGATTGTCTTGAAAAGAGTCGCTCAACGCCGATTGTTCATCACCTATAGCACCCGGAATGAGACGTACAATAGCATCGGCTATAATTGCAGCCGGCATCTCACCTCCTGTAAGCACATAGTTACCAATAGAAATCTCGCGAGTGATAAGATGCTCGCGTATGCGATAATCTATACCTTTATAGTGCCCGCACAAGATAATGATATTTTCGAGCATCGACAAAGAGTTGGCCATAGGTTGGTCAAAGAGATCACCATCGGGCGATGTAAATATTACCTCATCGTAGTGACGTTGCTCCTTCAAGAACGATATAGCCCTATCTACCGGCTCTATTTGCATCACCATACCGGCTTCGCCTCCAAATGGATAGTCATCAACTCGGCGATGCTTATCGAGTGTAAAGTCGCGAAGATTATGCACAACAATTTCGGCCAAGCCTTTATCTTGCGCACGCTTGAGTATTGAGTTGTTGATGGGACCATCGAGCAACTCGGGCAAGACTGTAATGATATCTATACGCATGTGTGATGGGGAATATTATCAAATCAACATACCATTGGCAACTTCTTGCGCCTTCTCCTCACCACAACTTTGAGCAATAATAGAGAGTGCAAAAGCAGCAGCCGAAGCCGGTCCATTGCCGGTTGTAATGTTTTCGTCAACCGCAACACGCTCGCCGGTAACGATAGCACCCTCGAGATTGTGTTCAAATCCGGGATAACATGTAGCACGACGGCCATTGAGCAAGCCCAACATACCCAATATCGAGGGAGAGGCACAGATGGCAGCTGTAAGCCCACCAGCCTCGGCATGAGAACGGATTAAGTCGCACAATGGACGGCTGGCAGCCAAGTTGGTCATACCGGGCATACCACCGGGCAAAATCAACCACTCCACATCGTCAAAAGCTATATCTTGAGCCAGCGCATCGGCTACAACGGGTATATTATGAGCACCTGTAACAACTGCATTATCGGTTACAGATACTGTTACCAACGGCATCTCGGCACGACGCAACATATCTACTACGGTCAAGGCTTCAATTTCTTCAAAGCCATCGGCAAGGAAAAGATAAGATTTCTTCATAACTTTATTTTCTTAGAGGTTTTTCTTAACAAAAGTTTCGCAGATGCACAATATCGCATTTCGAAACTAAACTTTCCGCTATTTTACTACAAATATAATACTTAGCAAGCATCGCACAAAAAAAAGATACTATTTTTTTATTTTTTGAATCTTTTTATAGCTTACAAACAGCTTTTTTATAACAATGATAGGTAGCATTGTGTTTTCGGACACGATAATAAAAATTGTTAATTATTTTGCAAATAAACACATTTGTCATACATTTGCGTCTGACACTATTGTCAGCTTTATAAAATTCAACTTTTTTTCACATTATGCGAGTACTAAAAGCAGGTATCGATGTAGGTTCTACCACAGCTAAGATTGTAATTACTGATGGCGACCAAGTAGTATTCAAGGGCTACCGACGACACAATGCACAACAAATAGAAACCGTTCGATCGTTTCTGGTAGAGGCTCGAGAGCAATTGGGCAATATAAATATGCACATTACCGTAACAGGCTCGGTAGGCATGGGTATAAGCGAAATATTAGAGGCACCTTTCGTACAAGAGGTCGTAGCAGCAACACATTGCGTAAAACAATACTATCCTGCTACACGCACCCTCATAGATATTGGTGGCGAAGATGCCAAGATAGTATTTTTCGACAATCATCGCAACGACCTTCGCATGAACGGCAATTGTGCCGGAGGTACAGGAGCTTTCTTAGACCAAATGGCTGTATTGCTCAATGTAAATATCGACACATTGAGCCAACTTGCAGCTCAAGCTACACAAACACATCACATTGCTGCCCGCTGCGGTGTTTTTTCCAAAACCGATATACAAAACCTCATCAGTCGCAATGTACCTAAAAGTGAAATTGCAGCATCTATCTTCCATGCCGTTGCGGTACAAACAATTACATCTCTTGCACGAGGTCATAAAATAGAGACTCCTATCTTGCTTTGCGGAGGCCCCCTTTCATTACTCCCCGCTTTACGCAATGCATTCGCTCAATATCTGCAACTATCACCATCTCATTTCACACTACCCAACGATGGCTACCTGATACCGGCAATGGGTTGTGCTCTGAGTAATAGTAATAGCGATAGTGCCTCCATAGATATATGGCTCAACCGTCTCAACAACAAGCCTATCACTCAAGTTTCACAACGACTTGCACCACTATTCTCTTCGCAGCAAGAATACAAAGAATGGCAAGAGAGCAAAAAACAATATCAAATAGAACATTTTCCTCTGCAACAAGGTTCTCAAAACGCAGTTTTGGGAATTGACTCAGGCTCTACAACTACCAAGATAGTTGTTACCGATACCGAAGGTCGCATTCTATTCACTCATTACTGTCACAACAACGGCAATCCCATTGAAGCCGTAAATAATGGATTGAAAATACTCTATAGCGAATGCGAGAAACAGCGCTGCGATCTGCGCATTGTGGGATCTTGCTCTACAGGATACGGCGAAGAACTGATAAAGACTGCACTAAACCTCGACCATAGTATTATAGAGACTATGGCACACTACCACGCGGCGCAACACCTCATGCCCGATGTCTCGTTTATCATTGACATTGGTGGACAAGATATGAAAGCCATTTTCACCGGCAAGGGAGCTATCACCCGTATGGAACTCAACGAAGCATGCTCCTCGGGCTGCGGCTCATTCATAGAGAGCTTCGCAAACACATTGGGATACTCAGCCTCTCAATTTGCCCACCTTGCCTGCACGGCCTTGTCACCCTGCGACTTAGGAACAAGATGCACCGTTTTTATGAACTCTAAGGTAAAGCAGGTGATACGTGAAGGTGCTACCGTTGCCGACATTGCTGCAGGGCTATCATACTCGGTAATAAAAAATTGCTTGCACAAAGTGCTGAAAATAAAAGACAAGAAAGAGCTTGGAAACAAAATCGTTGTACAGGGTGGTACGATGTGCAATGATGCCATAGTAAGAGCCTTTGAAGTTCTCACCGACACAACCGTAGCCCGCAGCAATATACCGGCATTAATGGGCGCATACGGCTGTGCATTGGCGGCACTGAAGCATCGCAGCAATCCTCGAGCCGTTAGCGAGCTATATCAAAAAAGCGATTATACCCAAAAGAGTATTCAATGCCATGGTTGCGAGAATCGATGCAATGTATATAGCTACACTTTCGATAACGGAAACTCATATTACTCAGGAAACAAGTGCGAAAACATATTCGGCAATCATAAAGACAGCCAATCGAAAGGTCAAAATATTTATACCCACAAGAATGCTCTGCTTTTCAGCCGTAAGTCGGCAGGTAAGGAACAGCATAATAGCCCTGTTATTGGCATAGCAAGAGCACTGAATATGTATGAAGAGTATCCATTCTGGCACACATTATTTACATCATGCGGCATTGCAACAGTACTCTCCGATGCATCGACCTACAAACAATACGAACGCTCGCTAAACTCGGTCATGTCGGACAATATTTGCTTTCCGGCCAAGCTTACACACAGCCACATACAATGCCTCATTGACAAAGGCGCAGATAGAATATTCATGCCATACGTTGTGTATGAAAAACGCGATGACAAACACGTCACCAACAGCTACAACTGTCCTATCGTGTCGGGGTACTCCGATGTCATACGCAACGCAATGACACCCGGCATACCTATCGACTCACCACCCATAACATTTGCCAATCACGAAGCACTCACCCGGCAGTGCATAGAATACTTACACACACTGGGCATTAGTCGCAACAAGGCTCTCAATGCCGTCAAAGCAGCCCTACAAGAGCAAGAAAGATATGAGCAGGATATCAAAAACAGAGCCAAAGAGATACTCGAAAAGAGTCGTCAAGAGAGACGTATCACCATACTATTGGCCGGCCGCCCCTATCATAGCGACATTCTCGTACAACACAAAGTATCGGAGATGATAGCCTCACTGGGAGTCAATATCATCTCAGACGACATTGTACGCCATGATAACACCACACCCACACATCAAAGCTACCTTGTACAGCAATGGAGCTACATCAACCGCATACTCAAAGCAGCCACATGGTGTGCTCAACAGGGCAACGATGTACACTTTGTACAGATAACATCGTTTGGTTGTGGCCCCGATGCCTTCCTTCTTGACGAGGTGCGTGACATTCTCTTGAGACACGACAAACCATTTACGTTGCTCAAAGTCGATGACATCAACAATCAAGGTTCACTCAAGCTACGCATACGCTCGCTTATTGAGAGCCTTAAAAACAAGCACCAAGAATATCGTAACATACAACCTTTTGTCAAAACACCCATTTTCGGTAAGAGTGACAAACACAAGAAAATCATTGCACCCTTCTTCTCGGACTATATATCGCCCCTGCTACCTCCATTTTTTGCTCTTGCAGGATACGACGTAGAGATACTTCCATTGGACAATATAGAGAGTGCCAATATAGGTCTGCAATACGCCAACAACGAAGTATGCTACCCCGCCACACTTGTTACAGGAAGCCTTATCAAAGCCCTGCAATCGGGCCGATACGACCTCAACAACACAGCTGTAGCCATTACCCAAACGGGTGGACAATGTCGCGCTACAAACTATGTAGCGCTTGTCAAGAGAGCTCTTATCTCGGCCGGATTTACTACTGTACCGGTTATTACATTAGGTGTATATGGAAGCACCTTCAACGAGCAAGAGGGATTTAACATTCCTTGGGGCAAACTGTTGCCTCTCGCTCTATCGGCAATACTCTACACCGACACCCTATCGCGTCTCTACCACTCGGCAGCACCAAGAGAGAATATACAAGGTGTTGCAGTAAAGCTACGCGACACCTACATAAGCGCAGCATATAAACCCATACGAAACAACAAGCCAGCCGAGTTATTACATCTCATAGAGAAGGCAACTACCGACTTCGCCAAGATAACTACCCCCCGCAACTGCCATCGTGTAGGCATCGTAGGCGAAATCTACCTCAAGTTCAACTCTTTTGCGCATCAGAACATTGTAAATGAGTTTATCAAACAAGGTATAGAACCGGTATCACCCACATTTCTTTCACTCCTGACTACAAGCTTGGTCAATACCGAGAATAATATCAAGTTCAAAACCAAACAATCACCCTTCCCCACCTTTGCCATACGGGCGGCATACAAGTTCATAAGCCGAGAGATAGAAAAATACAATCGTGTCGCACAAAAGTATCCCTACTACAAACCACTCGAAAACATCTACGACACTGCACGCCGAGCACAACGCATTGTATCGCTTGCAGCACAATTTGGAGAGGGGTGGCTACTTCCCGGCGAAACGGCAAGTATGGCCGAAGAAGGAATAAATCATGTCATTTCGCTACAGCCATTTGGTTGCATTGCCAATCATATCATATCGAAAGGCATAGAAAAACGCCTGCACACATTGTATCCTCAACTTAATTTTCTATCTTTGGACTTTGATAGCGGAGTAAGCAACGTCAATGTTATAAACCGCGTAAGATTATTTACCGATAGCATAGCCCGCTCCGATAGAAAAATATCCACAACCACACCCTGTATAAGTAAAAAAAGAAATGAGTAGCGAGAACTTAGAAGAGAAAATCATAACCGTTGCCCGTCAAGTATTTATAGAGAAAGGTTATGAGAATGCCAGTATGAGCGATATAGCATCGAGAGTGGGTATCAACCGTCCCACCCTTCACTACTACTACCGCACCAAGGAGCGCTTGTTTCAAGCTATCTTTCACGATATTATAGGCTCGTTACTACCGCGAATACAAGAGATAATAACAAGCAATTGTGACTTCTTTGACAAAATATCATTTGCCATAGACCAATATATCACAACGTTCAAGCATAACCCCTTCCTGCCCGCCTTCATCGTCAAAGAGACTCAACGCGATGTCAAACACATCATACAAACAGCCTGCGAATTGCACCTTAACAACATAGTCCAACAGATAGCAAAGACTCTAAACGACGAGATGGAGGCCGGAAGACTGCGCAAAGTAAAACTTGAGATTGTATTCTCTACATTCTACGGACTGCTAACATTCCCATTCATTGCGCAAAATCTTTTAAAGACACTCTTACTTAACAATTCACAAGAACAATACGAAACATTCCTACAAGAGTGGAAACAACACGTCATAACTCAAATGCGTGCATTGTTGGCTCCCTAAAACAACCAAACGACACAACGTCTATCACCGGTATCACTTCATCAACACACGTCTCGCCGGTGTTTTTTTATACACCTTTTCAAGAGTGCATCATGCAACATTTCTACATATGATGTGCAAAAGGCTATTTATTTTTATAAATAAAAGTTCATTTTTGTATTCTATTTGGCAAAACTTTTTCTTATCTTTGCGAGGATTTGTATAAGGAGAATTATTTCTCTTTACACAGCTGAAAAATTGAAAATTAAAACCAATAGGATAAATACAAATGAATTCAGCACTATTTGTGACAATTCTTGTCACAGCTATTGTAATGGTGGGAGCAGCATTGCTTATAGCATGGCTGTTAGCACCACGTTCATTCAACCCCCAGAAAGGCGAGGCCTATGAGTGCGGTATTCCTACACGAGGCACATCATGGATGCAATTCAAAGCCGGTTACTACCTCTTTGCCATTCTCTACTTGATGTTCGATGTAGAAACAGTGTTCCTCTTCCCTTGGGCTGTAGTTCTCAGTGAAGTTGGCACAGCAGGTCTTATCAGCATTGCCTTCTTTATGGTAATTTTAGTATTAGGTCTTGTTTACGCATGGAAGAAAGGAGCGTTGGAATGGAAGTAAAAAAATCAAAAATCAAGTCGATGCAATACGAGGACTTCAAGGATAATGAGTCACTCGAGAAATTGGTTGAAGAGCTGAATGCCGCAGGCACTAATGTGGTAGTAGGTGTATTTGACGACATCATCAACTGGGGCCGTTCAAACTCTGTGTGGCCACTTGCATTTGCAACAAGTTGCTGTGGTATTGAATTTATGTCGGTAGCTGCAGCACGCCACGATATGGGTCGTTTTGGTTTTGAGGTAACACGTAACTCACCTCGCCAAGCCGACTTTTTGATGGTTGCCGGAACAATAGTGCACCGCATGGCTCCCATTCTCAAGCGCGTATATGACCAGCTGGCCGAGCCCAAATACGTCATTGCAACAGGTGCTTGTGCTGTATCGGGAGGTCCATTCCGTAACTCATTCCACACAGTACCCGGCATAGACCAAATTCTACCCGTCGATGTATTTGTTCCCGGTTGTCCTCCCCGTCCCGAGGCTATGCTATACGGTATGATGCAGTTGCAACGCAAAATCAAAGTGGAAAACTTCTTTGGTGGTGTAAACCGTAAACAAAAAAGAGAAGAGTTCTTTAAAGACAAAGAATAATCCACACGACAAAACCATAAAAAAATCACACCTTATATTATATATAAATATATGGCTACCATTCAAGAAAAGATAAGCGCGCTTATACCCGAGGCCTCATTTGCCGAGGTACAAGGGTTGCAAGTATCGGTACCCGATGCTCAATGGCACAAGCTCGCAAAAGCTTTGTATGAAGATGCAAACTCACCGTTTGACTACCTCACTACCATTGTTGGTATGGACTGGGGCGAGACACTCGGTTGTATATATTACCTTGAATCGACACGCACAGGCAACCGCCTGAGCGTGCGTGTAGAGACTGCCGACCGTCAAAATCCTCAACTCCACTCGGTAGCCGACCTATGGGAGTCGGCCAACTTCTATGAGCGTGAGGTGTACGACTTCTTCGGCATTGTATTTATCAATCACCCCGACATGCGTCGTCTCTTCTTGCGCCGCGACTGGGTAGGACACCCCTTGCGCAAGGATTATGATGCAAGTCCCGAGGTAAATCCCATACGTCTACATCACGAGGAGGCATACGACACCACAGTATCGTATGTAGAGCAACCCGATGGCAAGATTGTAAAAACCGAGCCCGTCATTTTTGAGCCCGATGACTATGTGATAAACATAGGTCCGCAACACCCCTCTACACACGGTGTATTGCGTCTGCGTTGCTCGCTCGATGGCGAGTTCATCAAGAAAATCGACCCTTACTGCGGATATATACACCGTGGTATCGAGAAGATGAGCGAATCGCTCACATATCCCCAAACACTCCACTTTACCGACCGTCTCGACTACTTGTCGGCTATGCAAAATCGTCACGCATTGTGTATGTGTATCGAAGATGCCATGCAAGTGGAGATACCCGAACGCGCCAAGTATATACGTACCATCAACGATGAGTTGATGCGTATTTCATCGCACTTGCTCTTCTGGGGCACATTCTGCAACGACTTGGGTAGTACGACAGCACTCATTTACGGCTTCCGTGAGCGCGAAATGGTACTCGATATTCTTGAAGAGACAACAGGTGCACGTATGTCGTTCCACTACAACAAGATAGGTGGTGTAATGCACGACATACACCCCGACTATCAACGCAAGATAAAAGAGTTTTGCAAGATAATGCCCGAGCGTCTCAAAGAGTATCACCGTTTCTTTACAGGCAACGTCATTGCCCAAGGACGTATGCACGGCATCAGTGTCATCTCAAAAGAGCGTTGTATAGCACACTCAATGACAGGTCCTTCGGGACGTGCATCGGGCTGGGCTTGCGATGTGCGCAAACGCATACCTTACGCCTTGTATGACAAGGTAGAGTTTGACGAAGTATTGCGCACCGAAGGTGACATCTATGCACGCTACATGGTGCGCATGGACGAGATACTACAATCTATCCGCATCATCGAACAACTCATCGACAACATACCCGAAGGCCCCGTATCGGAAAAGATGAAACCCATCATCAAGTTGCCCGAAGGACAATGGTTCCGCCAAGTAGAGGCAAGCCGTGGAGCATTTGGTGTTTACATCGAGAGTCGTGGTGACAAATATCCCTATCGTCTCAAGTTCAACTCACCGGGTATGATGCTTGTAGCATCTCTCGATGAAGTATGTCGTGGTGGCAAAATCGCCGACTTGATAGCAGGTGGAGGTTCACTTGACTATGTAATACCCGACATTGACCGATAATAAAAACGTTAAAATCTAATATAAACGAAAATAACATGTACGATTTTTCGAACATTACAACGTGGATACACAATCTGTTGATGGGTTTCTTGCCCGAGTGGGCAACACTACTCATAGAGTTTGTGCTGATAGGTGTAGCCATCTTGGCTCTCTATTGTATTCTTGCACTCTTCCTCATCTACTTTGAGCGTAGAGTAGCGGGAGCATTCCAATGCCGTCTCGGCCCCAACCGAGTAGGTCCTTTCGGTATATTCCAAAGTATAGCCGATATGCTCAAGATCCTTATCAAAGAGCTTATCTACTTGAAGAACATCGACCACTTCTTGTTCAACCTTGCTCCTTTCTTTGTATTGGTAGCATCAATGCTCACATTTGCCTGCTTGCCTTGGGGCAACGGATTGCAAGTGATCAACTACGATGTAGGTGTATTCTTCATGTTGGCCGTATCGGGATTGGGTATCATTGGAGTACTACTTGCAGGTTGGGCATCAAATAGCAAATATACTGTTATCGGTGCTATGCGTGCCGGTGCGCAAATGATTAGCTATGAGTTGTCAATAGGCCTCTCAATACTCACCATTGTTGCCATATCGGGCACTATGTCGGTAACAGGTATCGTAGATGCACAATACGACGGTTGGTTTCTCTTCAAAGGTCACCTTCCCGCACTCATAGCATTTATCATCTACTTGGTTGCCGGTTCGGCCGAGATCAATCGTGGTCCTTTCGATATGGCCGAGGCTGAGAGTGAGCTTACAGCCGGTTATCACACCGAGTATTCAGGTATTCACTTTGGCTTCTACTACTTGGCCGAGTATCTCAACCTCTTCATCATGGGAGGAATTGCCACTACCCTCTTCTTGGGAGGCTGGATGCCATTACACATACCCGGCTGGGAGACCTTCAATATGGTTATGGATTACATACCCTCTATTGTATGGTTCTTGGGCAAGAGCATTGTAGTAGTGTGGATAAGCATGTGGTTCCGCTGGACATTCCCCCGCTTGCGTATCGACCAACTCCTCAAACTCGAGTGGAAATACCTCCTCCCCATAAGCCTTGTCAATCTCGCTATCATGAGCGTAGTAGTAGCTATGGGTTGGCACTTCTAATTCATAATATGTAAATAATAAAAATTAAATAAACCTTATAACTGCCGTAGGCTAAAACCATGAGCGAAAAGTTTGGCTATATTACGCAAGTAATCGGACCCGTTGTCGATGTCTCGTTTGAAGGCGAAGGCAACACTATACCTCCCATTTATGCCGCCCTCAAGATAGAGCGTAGCAACGACGCGGACTTGTTGGTGGAAGTAGAACAACATATCGGTGAGCACACCGTTCGTTGCGTAGCAATGGACTCGACCGATGGTCTCACACGAGGCATGAAAGTAATAGACTTGGGACGTCCCTTGTCAATGCCCACCGGCGACCAAGTGAAGGGTCGCTTAATGAACGTTATGGGCGATGCTATCGACCACCTTCCCAAGCTCGATTATACCAACCTTAAATCTATTCACCAAGATGCACCTGCATTTGACGAGCTCACTGTAAGTACCGAGTTCTTGTTTACAGGTATCAAGGTTATCGACCTTCTTGAACCCTATTCGCGTGGTGGTAAGATTGGTCTTTTTGGTGGTGCCGGCGTAGGAAAGACCGTGCTCATCATGGAGATGATTAACAACATCGCTAAGGGGCACAATGGTTTCTCGGTATTTGCCGGTGTTGGCGAACGCACACGCGAAGGTAACGACCTATTGCGCGAGATGATCGAGTCGGGCGTAATGTCGTACGGTGAGAAGTTCCGTGAAGGCATGGAACGCGGCGAGTGGAATCTCGAAGACGTAGATATGAAATGCGTAAACAACTCACAAGCCACCCTCGTATTCGGACAGATGAACGAGCCTCCCGGCGCACGTCTTCGTGTAGCATTGGCAGGTCTTACTGTAGCCGAGCAATTCCGCGATGGCGATGGCGGTGGTAAAGAGATTTTGCTCTTCATCGACAACATCTTCCGCTTTACCCAAGCAGGCTCTGAGGTATCGGCTCTCTTGGGACGCATGCCTTCGGCCGTAGGTTATCAACCCACATTGGCATCGGAGATGGGTAAGCTACAAGAGCGTATCACATCGACCAAGCAAGGAGCTATCACATCGGTACAAGCTATCTACGTACCCGCCGATGACTTGACCGACCCCGCACCAGCTACCACCTTCAGCTTCTTGGACGCAACAACCGTGTTGAGCCGTAAAATATCGGAGTTGGGTATCTACCCTGCCGTAGATCCACTCGAATCTACATCACGTATTCTCGACCCGCTCATTGTAGGAGAAGAGCACTACAACACTGCACAAGCAGTAAAACAACTCTTGCAGAAATACAATGAGTTGCAAGATATTATTGCCATCTTGGGTATTGACGAGCTATCGGACGATGACAAACTCGTCGTAAGCCGTGCCCGTCGTGCACAACGTTTCCTCTCTCAACCATTCCACGTAGCAGAACAATTTACCGGTCTGCCCGGAGTAATGGTACCTCTTGAAGAAACCATACGTGGCTTCAAGATGATATTGAGTGGCGAGATGGACGAGTACCCCGAGCAAGCCTTCCTCAATGTAGGTACTATAGATGAGGCGATTGCCAAGGGTAAGAAAATGCTTGAACAAGCCAAAGCCAACTAACAACAGCCATGAGACTCGAAATAATATCTTCGGAAACAACACTCTACAGCGGAGAGGTAAGTTTGGTAACCCTGCCCGGCACCAAGGGCTCTTTTACCGTACTCAACAACCACGCCTCGCTGGTATCTACCCTCGAGAAAGGTACTATAGAGTATGTTGCCGGCAACGAAAGCCATTCCGTTGAGATAAGTGGCGGATTTGTAGATGTGGATAACAACCGCATTGCGGTATGTATCTATTAACCCCAAAGGCAACAGCCTATAATAGAACAACAAATAAATGAAAAAGCACTCGATACTAATCATATGCATCACACTCGTTGTATTGGCCGCAGCGCTAAGTATTGCGTTGTTCGACCACTCTCATCACGACGAGAATGCCAAGTTTGATGCCAAAGAGACAATCTTCGACCACTTGGTTGACCACTACAGCTGGGAAGTGCCTTTTTCGCATAGTCATAAAATACCCCTACCCATCATAGTACGCGACTATGAAGGTGACTGGCATTGTTTTATGTCGAACAAAGTAGAACACGGCGAAAGCTGCGAAGGGTTCTACATTGACCAAAGCGAAGCATATAACGGCAAGATAGTAAGTGTCAATGACAAAGGCGAAGTGTATCGTCCGCTCGACATCTCTATTACAAAGAATGTTGCAGCTCTATTCATTACCATCATTGTAGTGTGCTTGTGTGTATTACCATTGGCAAGATGGTATAAGAAAAATGGCAATAAAGCCCCCAGAGGCTTTGTAGGTGCCATTGAAATGCTCACCTGCATGATATACGATGATGTAATCAAGTCAATACTCGGTCCCGAGAAAGGTCGCCGTTTTGCACCCTATTTGCTCACCGCATTCTATTTCATTTTCGTATCGAACTTGATGGGATTGATGGTAATATTCCCTGCCGGTGCAAACCTTACAGGCAACTTGGCAGTAACAATGGTGCTTGCTATATGCACTTTCTTGGCAGTAAACATCTTTGGCACCAAAGAGTACTGGAAAGAGATATTCTGGCCCGATGTACCCATCTTCCTCAAGGCACCACTACCCATTATGCCTTTCATCGAGATATTTGGTGTATTTACCAAGCCCATCGCACTGATGGTGCGTCTCTTTGCCAACATGATGGGTGGACACATGATTGTACTGGTACTACTCTCACTCATATTCATCTTCAAGGAGATGGGAGGCGTAGCAATTGCCGGTGGTACAACAGTACTTTCATTAGGATTTACACTCTTCATGTACATCATCGATACATTGGTTAGCTATATCCAAGCCTATGTATTCACAATGCTCTCGACGATATTTATATCGCTTGCGCAAGTAGAACACCATCACGAATAAATAAAAAAGAAAAAAAATAAATTATTAACCTTACAAAAAAAGTAAACATTATGTTATCAATGATTTTGACAGCACTAGCACCCCTCACAGTAATAGGTGCATGCGTAGGAGCAGGTATCGCTGCAATAGCAGCAGGTTTTGGTATTGGTCGCATCGGTAGCTCGGCTATGGAAGCAATTGCACGCCAACCCGAAGCAGCAGGCGACGTACGTGGTAGTATGATCGTTATCGCGGCTCTTATCGAGGGTGTTGCCCTGTTTGCCGTAATCGTTTGTATTCTCGCATTGTTCCTCTAATCTCGCCTAAACGTCCCGTATGGAACTGTTCATGCCCGAGGCAGGGTTAATCTTCTGGATGTTTGTAGCATTTGTGCTACTACTTGGCATCTTGGCAAAGTTTGGCTGGCCCACCATCACCAAGATGGTTGACGAGCGAGCTACTCTCATAGACAAAGGTGTAGAGTATGCCGAAGCCGCCAAAGCAAGCCTTGAAGACTCTGAGACCCAAGCCCGCGCAATTCTTGCTGAAGCAAACCGCCAACAATTGGAAATCTTGCAAGAGGCAGCTCAGATGAAGTCGCAAATCATCGACGAAGCTAAGAAAGCAGCCGCAGCCGAAGCCAAGAAACTTGTTGATGCAGCAGCCATCAGTATAGAACAATCGCGCAAAGAAGCAGAACTACAGTTCCGCCAAGAAGTGAGCCAATTCGCCCTCACAATAGCCGAAAATATAATTCGCAAAGAACTCGCGGGCGACAAAGCTCAGGCGGAAATGGTAGAGCAATTATTGAACGAACTCGAACATAAAAACTAAGAACTATGAACGAAGGATTAATTCCTCGCAGATATGCCAAGGCCTTGTACAAATATGCACAAGAGCATCAATGTACCCAAGAAGTCTATGCCGACACGCAAAGGCTCGAAGAAGTATTTGCATCGCACCCTGCACTATCTAAGGCTCTGAGCAACCCTGCTCTGAGCACAACAGAGAAAGAGCAACTTCTCGTGACAGCCGCCGGCAATGAGGCAGGCAAAGCGATCCTTCGCTTCATAAACTTGGTAATTCTCAATCACCGTGAGAGCCTCTTCCGCGCCACAATGTTGGCCTATCAAGATATCTACCGCAAGGAGAACAACATTGCACGTGTCACTATTGTCACTGCAACTGCTATTAGCGACGATATCATGGAGCGCATCAAGGGTCTGCTCAAAAAAGAACTCAATAAAGAGTTGGAATACATCTACGAGACCGACCCTTCGCTCATTGGTGGTTTTATACTGCGCGTTGAATCGATGCAACTCGATGCCTCGATTCAAAACGAGCTTAACAAATTGCGCATAAAATTACTAAACAAATAATCTTATGATAAAACCAAACGAGATATCGGATATACTCAAAAGCAAACTCGAAGAGGTAGATAAACAAGCCGGCTTTGAGGAGATAGGAACCGTACTCGAAGTAGGTGACGGCGTAGCACACGTATATGGCCTCGACAATGTAAAGTCGAGCGAGCTCGTAGAGTTTGAGAACGGTGTGCGTGGCGTGGCCATGAACCTCGAAGAGAGCAACGTGGGTGTTATCCTTCTGAACGATATCGAAAAGGTTACCGAGAACATGAAAGTTCGTCGCACCGGAGAGATTGCCTCAATACCCGTTGGCGAAGGCTTGTTAGGCCGCGTCATCAACACATTGGGCGATCCTATCGATGGTGCAGGCCCTATCACAGGCAACACTGTACGCATGCCTCTCGACCGCAAGGCTCCCGGTGTTATCTTCCGTCAGCCTGTTAAGGAACCGCTACAAACCGGTATCAAGGCTATCGATGCCATGGTGCCCATAGGTCGCGGACAACGCGAGCTCATCATCGGTGACCGTCAAGTAGGAAAAACAACAATCGCCATAGATACTATTATCAACCAACGCGAGAACTTCAAGAATGGCAAGCCGTTGTACTGTATCTATGTAGCCATAGGACAAAAAGCATCGTCGGTAGCTGCTCTTGTAAACACCCTTCGCGAACATGGTGCATTGGAATACACCATTGTATTGGCAGCCAACGCCTCTGACTCGGCAGCCATGCGCTACTACGCACCCATGGCCGGTGCTGCTATTGGTGAATACTTCCGCGACTCGGGCCGTCATGCCCTTGTTATCTATGATGACTTGTCGAAACAAGCCGTTTCGTACCGCGAGATCTCGCTCATTTTGCGCCGTCCCTCAGGACGTGAAGCATACCCTGGCGATATCTTCTATCTACACTCGCGTCTATTGGAGCGTGCGGCCAAGATTATCGACAACGACAAGGTTGCAGCATCTATGAACGACCTACCCGAGGTGCTCAGACCGATGGTAAAAGGTGGTGGCTCGCTCACTGCTCTACCCATCATCGAGACACAAGCAGGCGACGTTTCGGCATATATCCCTACCAACGTTATCTCTATTACCGACGGTCAGATATTCCTCGAGACAAAACTCTTTAACCAAGGTGTGCGCCCCGCTATCAACGTAGGTATCTCGGTATCGCGTGTAGGAGGTAGTGCACAGCTCAAGGCGATGAAAAAGATTGCCGGAACGCTCAAAATCGACCAAGCACAATTCCGCGAGCTCGAGTCATTTACCCAATTTGGTGGCGACATAGACCCCGTTACCGCCATGGTGATAGACAAAGGTCGCAAGAACGAACGTGTGCTCATACAACCCCAATACAGCCCTGTACCTGTAGAAGAAGAGATTGCAATCATCTATTGTGGTACGCAAGGCTTATTGGCTCCGGTACCCACCGAGAAAGTTGCCGAGTTTGAGAAATTGTTCCTCCAAATCTTGCACGCCAAGCATCAAACCGATGTACTCGATGAGTTGAAGAAAGGTATTCTCAACGACGAGATAGCCGCCAAGCTCACCGAAGTAGCAAAAGAAGTTGCAAACCGCTTTAAGGCATAATGAGACATGGCATCAATACGAGAACTGAAAGGTAGAATTGGCTCGGTATCGACCTCCGAGAAGATAACCGGTGCGATGAAGATGATTTCGTCGGCCAAGATGCACAAAGCGATGCAGGCACTGCAACGTGTAGAGCCTTTCCGCCACCAAATACAATCAACTATCGACAACCTATTGGCTGCCGATAGTCAATACACCTCGCCCCTGACACAAGTACGTCCCATAAAGAGTGTGGGTATTGTACTGCTTGGTAGCGACGAAGGTTTGTGCGGCGCGTTCAACATGATGCTTTTCAAACAGATGCTTGAGACCATAAATCGCATTAGAGAGGAAGAGAACGAGGAGGTAACATTCACACTCTACCCCATTGGCAAGAAAGTTGTTGCGGCGTCACGCAAGCTGGCACTACCCTCGGTAAAAGTTGCCGAGATAGACTACATGAATGCCAAGAGCAGTGGTGAAAAGATAAAACAGTTGTGTGACGAGCTCACCCAATCGTTCCTCGGCGAAACATTAGATCGCATCGAGATTGTCTTTATGGAGTTCTTGAGCGTAGGAAGACAGCGATTGGCCAATCGCATCATGCTACCTATTGTCACCGAGACACCCGACAACATCGGCGAGTGTAAGCCATACCTCTTCGAGCCCGATGTGACAACCATCTTCGACGAGGTACTACCCTTATCGGTGCTGGCATCTCTACAAGAGAGTATATGTCAGAACAGGGCTTCGGAACAAGCAGCACGCGTTCTTGCCATGCAGTCGGCCAACGACAATGCCAAGAAGTTGCGTGAAGAGTTGCAACTCGAATATAACAAATTGCGTCAGCAAAGTATTACCAACGAGCTACTCGATATATTGGGTGGTAAAGTTGAAGGATAAACCAACACATTCTTGAGAGAGGAAACCCGACAAATGTGCGCCGGGTTTCCTCCCAAAAGATAGATAACCAAAACTGATAGGAAACTATCGAACAAACTTATGGGAAGTAATAAGAACTATTTCACATCTTTATTTAAAGGCATCGGGAGCTTGCTCACCGGTATGAGTATCACAGGCCGATATTTCTTCAGTCGTAAGATTACTCAAGAGTACCCCGAAAATCGTAAGACACTCGAAATACCCGAGCGTTTTCGTGCTACCCTATCGCTCATCTACGATGAGGAGGGCAATCACAAGTGTATAGCATGTGGTATATGCCAAAACAATTGCCCCAACAACACGATAGAGATTGTAGCCAAGAAGATAGAGACCGAAGATGGCAAGACCAAGCGCGTACTTGACCGTTACATGTATGACTTGGGCTGTTGTACTTTCTGTCAATTGTGCGTGAGCAGTTGCCCACACAATGCCATTAAGTTCACCAACGAGTTTGAACAAGCTGTATTCACAAGAGAAAAACTTGTGAAACAACTCAACAACCGTCCCGAGCCCACCTCGGCATCAACCAAAGAAGAAAAATCAGAATAATACAACATATGGAACTTTTACCTTTAGCTCAACAAGTTATTTTCTACTTGCTTGCGATAGTAATCGTGGTATGCTCAATATTGGCAGTGACCACACGTCGCATTCTTCGAGCTGCTACATATCTGCTATTCGTATTGCTCTCGACAGCAGGTATATACTTCATGCTCGACTACACGTTCCTCGGCTCGGTACAGATTGCAGTATATGCCGGAGGTATTCTTGTTCTGTTTGTCTTCTCTATATTGCTCACCAGCCACCCCGGCGAGAGCACCGAAGAGAAAGGCATTACCCAACGAATACTCGGCCTTATAGCAGCCCTTGCCGGTGCAGCCGTATGTGCCTATGCACTCCTCACCTACAAGTGGCCTGCAATACCACAAAGCGAGGTACAATCAATCAACGACATAGGTCAAGCACTCATTGGTATGGAAAAATTCCAGTACCTGCTACCTTTCGAGGCGGTGAGTGTACTCCTGTTGGCATGTATAATAGGAGCTATCCTTATAGCTCGTAAACGCTAAAAAACATACGACTATGGAAATACCAATGATTTACTACATCATACTGAGCCTCGTAATGTTCTTTGCCGGCGTATATGGCTTCATGACCCGCAAGAATATGCTCATGATGCTTATCTCAATCGAGCTGATGCTCAACGCTGTTGACATCAATTTTGCCGTTTTCAACCGTTTCCTCTTCCCCGGTCAAATGGAGGGCATGATATTCTCTATTTTTGCCATCGCCATTGCCGCTGCCGAGACGGCTATCGCAATTGCCATTATTATCAACATTTTCCGTCATATCCGCAACATCGATGCCGATAACCTTGACGATATGAAATACTAATAAGCACGCTATGGAATATACAATTTTCATCTTAGCACTGCCGTTGGCGATGTTCTTGTTATTGGGACTACTCGATAGCAAGCTGAAACCCCGCGTTGCGGGTATATTAGGCACACTGGGCATGACCGTGTGCACGGCACTGGCTTACTTTACAGCCTTCCAATTCTTCACCCAACCTCGCAATGCCGAGGGTATCATTCCCTCGCAAGTACCCTATAACTTCGAGTGGTTGCGTTTTACCGAAAATCTGCACATCGACTTGGGTATCTACCTCGACCCCATATCGGTGATGATGTTGGTAGTTATCACCACTGTGTCATTGATGGTACACATCTATAGCCTTGGCTACATGCATGGCGAGAAAGGTTTCCAACGCTACTATGCGTTCCTTTCGCTCTTCAGCATGTCGATGTTGGGCCTGGTTGTAGCCACAAACATCTTCCAAATGTACATCTTCTGGGAGCTTGTGGGTGTATCTTCATACTTGCTCATTGGCTTCTACTATACCAAGCCGGCTGCCATTGCAGCCTCGAAGAAGGCATTTATCGTTACACGTTTTGCCGACCTCGGTTTCCTCATCGGTATCCTCATCTTGTCGTTCTTTACCAAGACATTCGACTTTGCCACTCTCACTACCAACCCCACCGCTATCATAACCGAGACTGCCGGTGCTACATTCTTGGGTTGTTCAGTAGCATCATGGGCATTGGCACTCATCTTTATGGGTGGTGCAGGTAAGTCGGCCATGTTCCCGCTACACATCTGGTTGCCCGATGCCATGGAGGGTCCTACTCCCGTATCGGCTCTTATCCACGCAGCCACCATGGTGGTAGCCGGTGTTTACTTGGTAGCACGCCTCTTCCCCGTATATTGCGTTACACCCGAGGTGCTCAACCTCATTACTACCGTGGGTGCCATTACCGCATTATATGCAGCTATAGTAGCATGTGTACAGACCGATATTAAACGTGTACTTGCCTTCTCTACCATCTCACAAATAGCATTCATGATGGTAGCACTGGGCGTAGCCACCGATACCGACCTCCATACAGGCCTCGGATACATGGCTTCAATGTTCCACTTGTTTACACACGCCATGTTCAAGGCATTGCTCTTCTTGGGTGCCGGTGCTATCATACATGCCGTACACTCAAACGAAATGAGCGAAATGGGAGGCCTACGCAAGTACATGCCTATCACACATATTACATTCCTCATTGCATGCTTGGCTATCGCCGGTATTCCTCCTTTCTCGGGTTTCTTCAGTAAAGACGAAATTCTTACCGCCGTTATGCACAAGAGCACATTCTGGGGTATATGGATGACTGCAGTAGCAGGTCTTACTGCTTTTTATATGTTCCGTCTGTACTTCCGCATCTTCTGGTGGAAAGCTACCGATTGCAGCCATCACACTCCTCACGAAGCACCTCTCACAATGACATTGCCTCTCATCTTCTTGGCAGTGGTTACTTGTGTGGCAGGATTTATCCCCTTCGGTGAGCTCGTAAGTGTCAATGGACAACCCTATCACATACACCTCGACTGGAGTGTTGCTACAACAAGCATTATAGTAGCGGTATGTGCCATTGCATTGGCTGCATGGTTGTATCTCAAAGAGAACAAGAAACCAACAGCTATGGCCGATGCAACACGCGTTCTGCACACTGCTGCCACACGTCGTTTCTACATCGACGAAATATACTTGTTTGTAACTCACAAAATCATCTTCGGCTTGATATGTCGTCCTATCGCATGGTTCGACCGCCATATCATTGACGGTACGATGGATATGCTTGCCAATGTTACACAATGGACTTCGGCTCGCATCAAGGGCTTGCAATCGGGTTATGTGCAAAGCTATGTATGGATACTCCTCATCGGTACACTGCTCATTGCTACAATAACAATATGCTGTATCCTATAACGTTGAAGATTTAATAAAAAGAAGACACTATGAATTTTCTATCATTATTTGTGCTAATTCCTATCTTGATGATGGCTGGCCTTGCCATTGCAAGAGATATGAAACAGATACGCACGGTAGCAGTCACATTCTCTACCCTTCAACTGGGACTTGCTATCTATACGGTAATAAAATATTTGGCCGAACGCGCTGCCGGTAATACCGAGGAGATGCTCTTCCAAGCATCTACCATGTGGTATGAGCCGCTCAATATCCACTACGCAGTAGGTGTCGATGGTATATCTATCATCATGTTGTTGCTCACTGCCATCATTGTATTTGCAGGTGTATTTGCATCATGGAAGATAGAGCCCCTGTCAAAAGAGTTCTTCTTGTGGCTCACACTCCTCTCTATAGGTGTGTATGGTTTCTTTATCTCTATCGACCTCTTCACCATGTTTATGTTCTACGAGGTTGCTCTTATACCTATGTATCTGCTCATCGGTGTATGGGGTAGCGGTAAGAAGAACTACTCGGCCATGAAGCTCACCTTGATGCTTATGGGTGGCTCGGCCTTGCTTATGTTGGGTATATTGGGTATCTACTACCATTCGGCTCCCGAGGGTGGTGCTCTCACCATGAACATCTTGGAGATTGCTCAAAACAATGCCATACCTCACAACTGGCAATACTTCTTGTTCCCCTTGACATTTGTAGGATTTGGTATCTTAGGAGCCATGTTCCCCTTCCACACATGGTCGCCCGATGGTCACGCATCGGCTCCAACAGCAGTATCAATGCTCCACGCAGGTGTATTGATGAAATTGGGAGGCTATGGTTGCTTCCGTGTTGCCATCTACCTCATGCCCTTTGCCGCGCAAGAGTTGTCATGGATATTCCTTATCCTCACCGGTATAAGCGTTGTATATGGTGCATTCTCGGCCTGCGTACAGACAGACTTGAAGTACATCAATGCCTACTCTTCGGTTAGCCACTGCGGTCTTGTACTCTTCGCTATACTCATGCTCAACAACACTGCCATGACAGGTGCCGTAATGCAAATGCTCTCGCACGGTCTTATGACAGCCTTGTTCTTTGCATTGATAGGTATGATTTACGGACGTACACACACTCGCGATATACGTGAGATGGGCGGTTTGATGCAAATCATGCCCTTCCTCTCGGTATGTTATGTCATTGCCGGTCTTGCTTCACTCGGTTTGCCCGGTCTCAGTGGTTTTGTTGCCGAGATGACAATCTTTGTAGGTTCATTCCAACACACCGACACATTCCACCGTGTATTTACAATCGTAGCTTGCTGCTCAATCGTAATTACCGCTGTATATATCTTGCGTGTCGTAGGCAAGTTGCTCTACGGTGCAGTTCAAAACGAACATCACCGCGAACTTACCGACGCCACATGGTGGGAACGTCTCTCGGCTGTTACTCTCATCGTATGCGTTGCAGCGATAGGTTGCATGCCCGGTTGGATTTCAGACCTCATCAGTAATAGTCTTAACGCAATTGTAGAACGCTTATCATAATCACAAAGTTATGGATATGTCACAATATTCTTTAATATGGGAGTACATGCAACCCGAGTTGTTGCTTTTGGTAGCCACCATACTCCTCTTCTTTATCGACCTCTTTGCATCGCCCCGCTTCCTCGACAAGTGGTTCTCGGGCATTGCATGTGCACTGCTTGCCATCGTTACAGCAGTCAGCTGTATTCCCGGTAGCGATACACATACACTCTTTGGAGGCATGTTCATCAATACTCCTATGACTACAGCCATGAAGATGGTGCTCAATATAGGTACAATACTTGTACTCTTGCAAGCCCATTCGTGGATCAACAGCGAGGCATGTCGCATACGTCGTGGCGAGTTCTATGAGTTGATCTTCTTCACTTTGTTTGGTATGTACTTGATGATGTCATCGGGTCACTTCCTCATCTTCTTCATCGGTCTCGAGACTGCATCTCTCCCCATCGCAGCTTTGGTAGCCTTCAATAAGCAAGGTGGTGACTCTTACGAGTCGGGTGCCAAGTACCTCTTCAATGCAGTGTTCTCATCGGCTATCTTCCTGATGGGTATCTCTTTTATGTATGGTATCTCGGGTTCGCTCTACTTCGAAGACATTGCAGCTACAGCAACAGCCAACACAGCACTCTTTATCGTTGCATTGGCATTCATTATCACCGGCATAGGTTTCAAACTCTCACTTGTACCTTTCCACTTGTGGACAGCCGACGTATATCAAGGTGGCCCCACATCCGTTACAGCCTACCTGTCAGTAATCTCTAAGGGTGCTGCTGCATTTGCATTCATTTGGGTACTCTACAAGACATTCAGCCCCTCTCCCGAGGTGTGGCAAGGCATACTCTATGTGCTCATTATACTCACTATCACATTGGGTAACTTGTTTGCTGTTCGTCAGAAAGACCTCAAGCGTTTCCTCGCATTCTCGTCAATCTCTCAAGCCGGATACATCATGCTTGGTGTAATGGCATATAGTGCTCAAGGTCTCACTGCACTTGTATATTACATACTCGTCTACATCTTCTCTAACTTGGCTGCCTTTGGTGTGATAGCCTCAATAGAGAACAAGACCGGCAAAGTAAATATGGAAGACTACAACGGCCTATACCAAACCAACCCCCGCCTCAGCTTGGCCATGATGTTGGCCATGTTCTCATTGGCAGGTATTCCCCCATTTGCAGGTTTCTTCAGCAAGTTCTTCATATTTGCTTCGGCTATAAACAGTGGCTTCTATATTCTCGTACTCATCGCATTGCTCAATACAATCATCTCGCTCTACTACTACTTGTTGGTTGTAAAAGCAATGTTTATCAACCCCAACGACAATCCCATCGAGCCTGTTAAGACCAACTGCTATGGTCGTACAGGACTCGTTATCTGCGTAGCCGGCATACTCATCTTGGGTATAGCAAGTTGCGTATATGGCTACTTGTCGGGCTTGAGCCTTACAGTAGGAATCTAAAAGAGTATAAAACATCTATACCTATAAGTCGCATCAAAATCTTGGTGCGACTTATTTTATATACCTACATAAAAGTAACCTTTTCTGCCCCTGCGAGTGAAACGAGATAGGGGAAGTCCCGCAAGGGGAAGGGGTTAAAACCGTAGAGCCACTATTGCGAGCCGTAGAGCCACAACGCTTGTGGCTCGTGGCCGGAGGGACAAGACCCCCCCTCTTTTGCATATTCATTGCCTCTATTGAGGCACGAGTCGCGAGCGTCGCGACTCTACGAACAACCGTATTGCCAAGAGCGCAATAGAGTTACGGAACATCATTGTAAATGTGATAATTACTCATATTGATTTTCTAACCCCTCAGTCTCGCTTGGCTCGACAGCTCCCCTATATTGCTCCGCAATACAGAGGAGCAAAAGGTTACCTTTTCTGCCTACGCAAGCTGTAGAGTAATCTTTTCTGCCCCTGCGAGTGAAACGAGATAGGGGAAGT
>JAFQRE010000023.1 GCA_017410245.1 Bacteroidaceae bacterium | reverse complement strand
TACCTTTGTTCCAAGATGAGTTGTACATCAATGCAAATCATGCAAGTATGTAGAAATCAGAACAGTTGCCAACTCATTACCTCGTTCTTGAACTTTCCGCATAAACTTTTTATTCTTAGCGGATTATGAGATTATTCCAAATATAACGAATATTTTTGTTGTAACCTACCACAACAATGTTTTATTTGTACTCAATTTTTCTAATTATGCTTTTTTTTGAAATAAATCAAGAAATCAATGTGGTTATGAAATTTTTTTCCTCTATCATACAAAACAAGGAGCCCGATGACATGTCATTGGCTCCTTGCTGTATGTGGGTGAAAATGATTATGATTTTTTAGGGGCAGTCTTGTTGATTTTATATCCTATCGCAGCAATGATGATGGTGACGATAGGTGAGAGGTAGTTGAACACGCAGTAGGGTAGATATGTGAGTGTGGCTACACCCAATACGGTCGATTGTACCATACCGCACGAGTTCCATGGAATGAGTACCGATGTTACAGTGGAAGAGTCAACTACCGAACGGCTTAGCAGGCGACCTTCGAGCCCCAACTCTTTATATACACCCTTGAACAATCGACTCGACAAGATGATAGAGATATACTGGTCGGAGGTGGTGGCGTTGAAGAGGATACCTGCTCCAACAGTAGCTGTAACGGCCGATGTGGTGCGGTGTACAAAGCGCAAGAATAGTTGGGTGAGAGAGTCGAGCATGCGGCTGCCGGTCATGACTCCGCCAAAGCACATAGCACAGAGTATGAGCCAAATAGTATCCATCATACCGCCCATACCTCGGGTGGCTACCAGCTCATTGACGGCGGGTACTCCGGTCTCTATTGATGCCGAGCCGTAGCAAGCTGTCATTACACCACGCAGTGCGGGCCAAAAGCCTTCGGCACCTGCTTCGCCGGCTATTGTTGCCAATAGTTGGGGCTGAGCAATAATGAGAGCTATAACGGCAAAGAGTGTGGCCATAAAGAGTGTGATAAGTGCCGGCAGGCGAAGGTAAATGAGCACTCCTGTAAGTAGCGGAACTATGAGCAACCAAGGCGAAATGTTGAATGCCGAGTGTAGTGCATCGTTGTAAACATGGGCATCATTGGTCATGCCCGATGTGTGGTTGAGGCTGACGAGAAGAAATATTACCAGTGTAATGGCTATTGTGGGGAATGTTGTGTAGGCCATGTACTTGATGTGCTCAAAGAGGGGAACTTCGGTAGTAGATGTTGCCAATACGTTGGTGTCGGATAGGGGTGAAAATTTGTCACCGAAATATGAGCCTGAGATAACGGCACCGGCTATCCAGCCTTCGGAAAAACCGAGAGCATGACCTATACCCATGAGGGCTACACCTATGGTGGCAATGGTGGTCCATGAGCTACCTGTCATGAGCGATACAATTCCGCAAATAATGCAACTGGCGCATAGAAACCATGATGGGTGCAGTATGTCTAATCCGTAGCAGATGAGTGTGGGGACAACGCCACTGAGCATCCATGTGCCGGTGATGGCTCCAATCATGAGCAGAATGATGATGGCTACAGCCGATGATTTGATGTTTTGTATTATGCCATCTTCGAGTATATCCCATGATGTCTTGCACACAAGCATCGATAGGGCAACGCAAACGGCCGATGATGCCAATAGTGCTATTTGTATGCCACCACCTAAAGCATCGGTGCCATAGGCTTTGAGTACAAGAATGAGTAAAAGTCCTAATACCAATAGGGGAATGAGCGAAATCCACAGTGAGGGTATCTTGACAGAGGATTCGTTGGTTTGTGTTTTCATTGTTACTTGTTTTATTAAGGTTACTTGTATCGAAGAACGAGGGCAAAGATAATAAAATGTGTCATAAAAATCAACCGATTGTAAAAATAGTTATTAATCAATGCCTATTTGTAGAGTATCGATACGATTTCAGGTGTGATGTGAATAACTTGTAAAGTGTATTGTGATATTGTGAAATGTGTTTTTGCTTTATGTCAAATTATTGTCAGGAGTGTCGATATTTTACATTCTTTTTTGCGATATTGTTGAATATTGTTATATATTTGTGGCAATAATAAACTATTTTAATATCAAGTGAGATGAAGGATTTAAGAATGTCAGTTTTAGCTAAATTGTTTTTGGCTATTGCGTTGAGTTGGGTGTGTATGCCTGGTGTTGCTGCCGACCATAATATATGGCCTGAGCGTGTTACCGATATGACTGTTACAGAAGATAGTTCTACGGGTCATGTAGTGATAACATTGACGGCACCGACGCATTCGATGACATCGCTGGGTGATGGCAATGGTGAACCGTTGCCCTATTTGACCAAAATTGTTTTGTCGCGCAATCTCAATTATGGCGATTATATAGAGATACATACTTTTGAAAACCCTGCTCCCGGTGAGCAACTTACCTACATCGATGCTACTGCAATAGCGGGCTTATACCAATATAAGGCTGTGGCTTATGTCGATGACTATGCAAGCTATCCCGAGTGGAGTGAGATAGAGGTAGGACAGTTTGCCATGGATATAAACGATGCTGTGGCAACCTGTAACAAGGGAGAAGCTCCTGTGACACTTATGTTTACAGCACCCTCGACCGATACCAAGGGTGAACCCTTGCGTGCGTTGTCGTATATCGAGGTGAGCCGCTATAGCGAAGAGTCATATAGCTATGAGGTATTGGGAAAGATAGACAATCCTACTCCCGGCAGTGCTTGTACTTACGATGACTATGACGTGGTGAGTGGTAGCAGTTACTCATATCGTCTTATTTGCTATACAGCTGCCGGCAGCTCATACGGTACACTTGTCAATGTGATGGTGGGCCTTGATGCACCCGTAGCACCCGGTTATGTTGAAGCAGAGCTGTTGTCCGATGGTAAAGTCATGATTACATGGCTAACTCCTACTGTTGGTCAGACCAATGGATATATAGATCCGATGGAGCTCAAATATACGATTTTGCGTAGCGCTACCGGTAGCGAGTATGAGAGCGAAGTAGTAGCTTCAAATGTGTCGGATTGGTACTATGTTGATGAAACAATCTTTACCGAAGAGGCCAAATTGACCTACTTTGTACGTGCCTCCAATGCACAAGGAGAGAGTGTAGGGGCGGCGTCCAATCCTATTGTCGTGGGCAACCCTTCGGCATTGCCTTATGTCGAGTGCTTCGATAGCAAAACTACCTATGGTGTGGCTACTACCGACCACCCGGGTTGGACTTATAGCAGTAGCGAGACAACATGTGCTTGGTATATCAATGATGTTGTAGAACTTGAGAATCGTACTATTACTACTGCCGATGAAAACGGGGGTATGGCGTTTGCCTTGTATGGTAGCTACAACGACTTGCAACAAGACGACTATATGACTACCGGCAAAATTGCATTGGGCTATACCGATGTGTTTGCAATAGCGTTTGATTACTACGCATTTACAGGCAGTAATAGTACATTGTCGGTTGAGGTAAGTGCCGATGGCAAGGAGTTTAAAGAGGTGGCTCTCATTGAGTATGAAGCAATGCCTCAAGAGGGTTGGGAGCGTAGTGTTATTTATGTTACCGAGTATGAGTATAAAATGGTGAGGGAGATACAAGTGCGATTGCATGCTCACAAGGGAACTCATGCCATGCCGGTTATTATAGATAACTTTGTAGTAACAGAAATACCACAGGTGCGTAATGTGGTGTGTGATTATGAAAATCATATCATCAGTTGGGAGGCTCCCGACAACAAGTTCTTTGAGCCTACCGGATATCAAATAAGTCTGAATGGAACAGATATGGGTATCAATGAGCCCGATAATACAAGCTACGACTATTCGAAGTTTGCCGATGAATACTTCCTTACCTTTGCTATCTATGCCCTATATGACAATATATGGTCAGAAGCTGTCATCGTTGATCTTACGGCAGTAGAAAATGTCGAGTTGTCGCCAGTGAAAATAGATGTGCGTAATCGAGTATTGTATGTCGATGTGTTGCCACAAACTCCTGTTGCAGTATATAGCTTGGACGGCATGGCCGTACATCACACCGAAGGAGCTGTTGAGTTGCCATTGTCGCAAGGTGTGTACATCGTACAAGCCGGTACTGAGGTGCGCAAGGTGGTAGTTGAGTAACAAGATACTGTCCCCATGAGGGGTGAAATATAGGGTGTCGATTGGAGTTATTTGCCCAATCGACACCGTTTTTGTATGTTTTATCGTAAAAAGTGTGATGCCAAGCAAAAAAAAACTTATCTTTGTAGCTAATTATGTATCGTGGATAATAATAAACACAAGCGAAACTTTAATACGACAATCCAAATACATCATATAACACTGATATGAATAAAATTATTAGTAAGGAGTATTTCTCCGACAAAGTAGTGAAGCTCGTTATCGAAGCTCCACTCATTGCCAAAGCTCGTAAAGCAGGACACTTTGTTATTGTGCGTGTCGATGAGCATGGCGAGCGTGTTCCCTTGACCATTGCCGGTGCCGATATTGAAAAAGGTACTATCACACTTGTGGTTCAAACAGTAGGACGCTCTACAGTGAAGTTGTGTGCCCTCAATCCCGGAGACTATATCGCCGATGTTGTAGGCCCGTTGGGTCAGGCTACACACATAGCCAAGGTGGGCACAGTAGTGTGTTGCGGTGGTGGTGTAGGTGTTGCACCGTTGCTTCCCATTGTACAAGCTATGAAAGCTGCCGGCAACCGCGTTATCAGCGTATTGGCAGCTCGTAGCAAAGACCTCATCATTCTTGAGGACGAGATACGTGCCAGCAGTGACGAGGTAATAATCATGACCGATGATGGCTCGTATGGTACCAAAGGTCTTGTTACCGAAGGTGTAGAACAAATCATCAAACGCGAACAAGTAGATCAATGCGTGGCTATCGGTCCGGCTGTGATGATGAAATTTGTGTCGAAACTTACTGCTCAATACAACATACCTACCGTTGTGTCTTTGAATGCTATCATGGTAGATGGTACAGGTATGTGTGGCGCTTGTCGTGTTACTGTCGGAGGTAAATTGCGCTTTGTGTGCATCGATGGCCCGGAGTTTGATGCTCACCAAGTAGATTTTGATGAGTTGATGATGCGCTTGCGCTCATATAAAGAAGTGGAATAAGTAAGGAGGGTATTATTATGAATATGGAAGATATAACAGCTCGTCGCAACGAGCCATGGCGCGATGAGTTGCGCAAAAGCATGAAGGCAAAAGAACGTACCGACATACCCCGCGTGGTAATGCCCGAGTTAGATGCAGCCTATCGTATCACTTGCAACGAAGAGGTAAACCAAGGTCTCACCCAAGAGCAAGCCCTTTTGGAGGCTAAGCGTTGTCTCGACTGTCCCGAGCCTTTGTGTATGACAGGTTGCCCAGTTGGTATCAACATACCTACATTCATTAAGCACATTGAGAAAGGCGAGTTCTTGAAGGCCGCTTCGACCCTCAAGGAGACCAGCGCACTGCCCGCAGTATGTGGTCGTGTGTGCCCCCAAGAGAAGCAATGCGAGTCGCAATGCTTCTATCTCAAGAAATTGAAAAAACAACCCGTTGCCATCGGTTACTTGGAGCGTTTTGCTGCCGACTATTCACGAGAGAATGGTACCGGTGAAATACCCGCTTGTGCTCCTTCTAATGGCATTAAGATAGCTGTTGTAGGTTCTGGCCCTTGTGGCTTGTCATTTGCAGGCGATATGGTGAAGTTGGGTTACGATGTTACGGTCTTTGAGGCATTGCACGAGATTGGTGGCGTGTTGAAATATGGTATTCCCGAATTCCGTTTGCCCAACAAGTTTGTTGATGTAGAGATAGATACCTTGCGCAAGATGGGCGTAACATTTGTTACCGACTGCATCGTAGGTAAGACTCTCTCATACGACAACCTCCATGAGATGAACTTCAAGGGTATCTTCGTGGCAAGTGGTGCCGGTCTGCCTCGTTTTATGAACATTCCCGGTGAGAACCTTATTGGTATCATGTCATGCAACGAGTATCTCACACGTGTCAATCTTATGGGTGCTGCTCGTAAGGATTGGGATACTCCTGTATTGAGTGGTAAGAATGTAGCAGTGATAGGTGGTGGTAACACAGCTATGGACTCGGTGCGTACAGCCCGTCGTCTTGGAGCCGAGCGTGCCATGATTATCTATCGTCGTAGCGAAGATGAGATGCCCGCACGTAAAGAGGAGGTAGAGCATGCTAAGGCCGAGGGTGTAGAATTTATGACACTGCACAACCCCGTTGAGTATCTTGGCGATGAGAATGGCCGTGTGACAACAATGCGCTTGCAACGCATGGAGCTTGGCGAGCCCGATGAGAGTGGCCGTCGTTCGCCTGTGGCTGTTGAAGGTGCTATCGAAGATATACCCGTAGATACTGTTATTGTAGCTGTAGGTGTATCGCCCAACCCGCTTATCCCCAACGCTATAGATGGTCTCGAAATAAGCCGTCGTGGTACTATCGTGGTAAACGAAGAGACCATGCAATCTTGCTTGCCCGACCTCTATGCAGGTGGTGACATCGTGCGTGGTGGTGCTACAGTAATTCTTGCTATGGGTGACGGTCGTCGTGCCGCTGCTGCTATGCATGAGCAATTGAGCAAATAATAGATAGACATATCCACATAAGAACAGTGGTTATACCCGATGAGGTGTAACCACTGTTCTTTTTTTGAATTCAATCTAAATTATATGTCTTGCTACTACTTGTAAATCAGGAAAATAGCCGGGCGTTTTTGTATGTCGTATTTGGCCTTTTTCCATTGAGCTATGGTGCGGGTGTGTATCTCTTCGGCTTCGCAACTTATATCACAAGCCACACACAGACGGGTAGTGGGGCGACAGGTGCGCACCAATTCCTCTATCATCTTGTGATTGCGATAGGGTGTCTCAATGAAAATCTGTGTCTGGTCTTCGCTGTAGGCTCGTTGTTCCAGTTGTTTTATTTTGCGGGTGCGTTCGGCCGGCTCTACAGGCAGATAGCCGTTGAAGGCAAAGCTCTGTCCGTTAAATCCGCTTGCCATGAGCGACATGAGTATCGATGAGGGGCCGACAAGGGGTACAACGGGCAACTCCTCGCGTTGGGCTATGGCAACGAGGTCGGCACCGGGGTCGGCAATGGCCGGACAACCGGCTTCGGAAATGACTCCCATTGGTTTGCCTTGTCTGAGGGGAGTTAGAAACGTAGAAATCTCCTCGGGGCGGGTGTGCTCGTCGAGAGTATAGAAGGTGAGATCGTCGATAACGATATCGGGATTGGAGCGACGTAGAAAGCGACGTGCCGAGCGAATATTTTCGACTACAAAGTGACTGATGCCTGCTATGATGTCGCGGTTGTGGTTGGGTAGTACGCGATCTATCTCGGTATCGCCCAATGTGACGGGTATGAGGTATAGTGCCGGTTGCATAGTTTATAGATTATTGGTGTGATACATGATTAATCCCTCGATGGGAGTACGTGTTATAGTGCCTATTGTAATGCCTTGACCATGAGCCACCTCGGCAATGATGTGGCGGTAGTGGTAGGCTATAGAGCCGGTGAGGTGTAGGGGGGTGTTGCAATAGTCATAGTGCATAATGTGGTTGCGCAGATAAGAGGCAAAGGTATCGGCAACGATGTGTTGTACAGCCCCATGGTGCAAATGCGATGCGATGAATGGCGACAATGATGCAAGGTAGCGGTTGGCTGCCGGCTCGCGGTAGATGCGTTGTATGAGGGTGGGGTAGTCGATGCCTTGAGAAGTGTAGAACTCGTTGAGCAAATCCTCGCCCAACTCCTTGCGCAATAAGGCACGTAAGAAGTTCTTTCCCAACGAAGCTCCACTGCCTTCGTCACCAAGTATGTAACCCAATGGTGGTGTGTTGGCAACAATCTGTTTCCCATCGTAGTAGCATGAGTTGGCACCTGTGCCCAATATACCCGCAATACCGGGTTTACGACCGCACAGACTGCGAGCTGCACCCAGTAGGTCGCTTTCTACTGTTATGCAAGTGGCCGCAAAGTGTCGATGGAGTATGGCTGACAATCGTTGGTTGGTAGTATTGCCAATGCAGCCTGCGCCATAGAAGTGTATGTGTGAGGGAATGACTCCACCAAGTTGAGGTATCAATCCTTGACCTATGATGCCATCGATGGTGGTGTCGTCTTGATGTACCGGATTGATACCCGGTGTCTGTATGGCTATGGTTTGCTCCGGTGCTACCACTACCCAATCGGTTTTGGTTGAGCCACTGTCGGCAATAAGTAGTATCATGGGTATATGTAGTATTGACGTGAAAGTTGCTTGAATGCGCCTACACCTTTGTGCCAATAGTCGCGGGCATCTTCCCAACGATAACGTTTGGTAAACTGTTTTCTTATCTGTGATGTACCACACACCTTGTCAATCATGTTGAGGCGCGATTGCTCGGCATTGGCAAAGAGGTCATGACCGGGGTATAGTGAGGCCAACTCCTGTATTACATAGAATTGTACCTCTGATAGAGCTGCCAGGTTGCGATTGGTAATATGCACTTGTACACCTTGCAAGCGAGTGCCTTTGTCATTGCCATAGAAGGGTGTGTAGTGTATGGGGCGGAATGACAATCCGGGCAGGTTGAGGGCATTAAGACGGTCGGCCAACTTGTTGGCATCTATCCACGATGCTCCGAATAGTTGGAAGGGCTTGGTATAACCAACACCAATAGAGATAGTGCCCAACTCGCCTGCAATGCCCGATAGCGGGTAGTAGTAGGCCGATAATGGCTCGGGAATGTGGGGCGAAGGCAGTACCCAAGGCAGGCCTGTAGCCTCGAAGTCCATGTCGCGTTTCCACCCTTGCATCGCTATAACTGTCAGTTGGCATTTCTTGTCGCCTATCATACCTTCGCCATTGAGCAGTTGTGCCAATTCGCCGCAAGTGAGTCCGTATATATAGGGTATAGGGTATTGACTCACAAAGGAGGTAAATCCCTCCTCAACCGGACAGCCCTCGACCCTATATCCACCCAACGGATTGGGGCGGTCGAGTACCATAAACTCAATACCTTGTTCGGCTGCAGCCTGCATGGCCAGTCCCATTGTGCTGATGAAGGTATAGGAACGGCAACCGATGTCTTGTATGTCATACACCAATACATCTATGCCTCGTAGCATATCGGCAGTAGGTTTGCGACTCTTGCCGTAGAGCGAGTGAACGGGTAGTCCTGTTTTGCTATCTTTGCTACTATTCACTTTATCACCGGCATAGATATTGCCTCTCACGCCATGTTCGGGAGCGTATAGAGCCACAAGATTTACGTTTGGAGTTTCGTGTAGTATGTCGATGGTAGAGCGTACTTGGCTGTCAATGCCTGTGGGATTGGTTATCAGTCCCACGCGTTTGCCTTGTAGTGGAGCAAAATCTTGCTCTATAAGAATATCTATGCCTGTCTTTACCACCGGTGTTGCCGTAGCTGTGGTAATGGCGCAAAGGCATAGTAAGACAATTGTATAGATGCGACTATATTTCATGTGTTGTATTGTTATGAGGTTTATCCAATTTTATGAAGCAGCACACAGCTATGGTGACGAGGCATAGTGCACAGATGAGGATAAAGAACGACTTGTATCCCAGCAATTCTTGTAGCCAACCTGCTGCCATGCCGGGTATCATCATGCCCATAGCCATAAAGGCTGTGCAGAGTGCATAGTGGGCAGTGGTACTCTCGCCCTCGGCATAGTGTATGAGGAAGAGCATATAGGCCGTAAAACCAAATCCGTAGCCAAACTGCTCGATGAAGATGAGTGCATTGACAACCCATAGTGCAGGGTGTGTATAGGCCATGATTACATATACTATGTTGGGTAGGCTGATGGCTATTACCATAGGCCACAGCCAGCGTTTCAGACCTCCGTTTGATGCACACACTCCGCCCAATATACCACCTATAGTGAGTCCTATGACTCCTACAGTGCCGGTAGCCATACCTACTTGCAAGGTTGTCAGTCCCAAACCTCCTGCCTCAACCGAGTCGAGTAGAAACGGACTTGTCATCTTTACCAACAATGCTTCGGGTAGGCGATACAGCAACATGAAGAGAATGGCACTCACAGCGTATGGCTTCTTGAAGAATGTGACAAAAGTCTTGAAGAAACCCTGAACGATGGCACGTGGTGAATTATCTTCGCTTGTAGCATGGTCTATCGAGGGGCGAGGTAGAAAGATGCGGTGGTATAGAAATAATGCAATGAAAATAACGGCCATCACTACAAAAGTGATAGTCCATGCTGTAGCGATGCTTAAATTGTTATCAATGAGGTATCCGGCCAACAGAACCAACAGCCCCTGTCCTGCTATCGTAGATATGCGGTAGAAAGTACTGCGAATACCTACAAAGAGTGCTTGCTCGTCTTTGTCGGGTACTGCCAACAGATAAAATCCATCGGCGGCTATGTCGTGGGTGGCCGACGCAAATGCCATAAGCCAGAAGAAAGCCAACGACATCTCTATCATGTAGGGCATATTGAGGGTGAAGGCTATCGCTGCAAATCCTATACCTACAAGCATTTGCATTGTGGTTATCCACCATCGCTTGGTCTTGAATAGATCGACAAACGGACTCCACAAGGGCTTGATGACCCACGGCAGATATAGCCAACCGGTGTAGAATGCTATCTCGGTATTGGATAGGTTGAAGTTCTTGTACATAATGACCGATACCGTCATAACAACCACATAAGGTAGTCCCTCGGCAAAATATAGCGATGGCACCCAACTCCAAGGAGAACGCCTATCAGAAGTGTTGTTTTTCATTTGTTTTCCTCCTTGCTATAAAGGTTGCGCAACTCAGTTCCTCTGAAGTAGTGAGCCAATATTTCGCGATATTGGTAGCCTTGGGCACCCATAACGGCAGCACCCATTTGACACAATCCTACACCGTGACCCCAACCGGCTCCGTGTAAAATAAACTTCGATTGGTTGTAGAAGGGTTGTTTCTCGACTACAAAGGCCGAACTGTATAGGTGACTCTCTGACAGCCATCGGCGTATCTCCAATTCTTTGCCAACGATGATGGTACGTTTTGTGCCAACAATGCGTAGGCGTGTGATGCGACCCGATGTGCCACGCTCTATGGGCTCCAACTCTTGTATTGTGCCAAAATCGATACCCGATCGACGACGTATCAGAGCCGACAGCTCCTCTTGTTCGTACTCTTTACGCCAACGATAGAATTGCGATGTCTCTTGGTCATATCCGTTGAGCACTTGCGATAAGATGCTTTTATCGTTGGTATTACAGAATGTATTGGGTTTAGACAATATCCACTCCCGAGCATTCTCTTCGATGCGCAAGTCGGGCATTGTACCTTCGTTGCTATCTATCTGGGCTGTGAGGTATGGGTGGGGATAGGGTTCCCAACAATTCTCAAACAACTCGGTGACACCGCCACAACACTTCGAGAAGCGAGCATCGGCAATATGATTGCCATAATATAGTACTTGACCGAAGGTTGAGTCTACTGCCTCGTTTACCGCCGCGGTAGATGCTCGCGTGATGCCCTGATAGCGTTGGCAGTGGTCATCGGCACATACATCATAGTTCTCGTGCTCTTCACGGTCATACCATTTGATGCGTTCATCGTCGGTGTTTGTCTCGCTTGTGTAGGGTGTAGAGGTGGCTTCTATAGCATTGCGTTTCTCTATTTGAGCCAGCAACCAGCTGCGTGAGATAACGGCGTGTGCCTTCAACAGCTCAAGCGAAGAGGTGGCTTTCATCTCTGATGATATGACACTGCGTAGATACTCCTCAACCATGACGTGGTTGATAACTCGTATCTTTTTCTCTTCGGTAATAAGTTCAACACCTCCTCTGAAGCGTTGATTTTCATGTCGTTGCCAATGAAACCCTATTCCTATTGTTACGTCTTGTAGTAAGAAGGAGGCTTTCTCTTCTTGCTCGGGGGTGAATGTCAGTGTATCGTATGTTGAGCCTTGCCAAGCAATGCCATTGGCTGTGCGGGCAAAGAGTTGTTCTCCCTCTACTTGCTTGCCATTGCAGTTATATACACCATCAAAGAATATGATGATGCGTGTGTCGGCCATAATACCTACGTGTATGTGCGGTTGTTTCATCATAACTATTATTCTATTTTACTTATGATATTCTCTACCTCTTGTTGTGAGGGGCTTACCTCATTGTATATGTTGATAATCTCTTGAGCCGTAAGTTGGTTGAAGTCTTCTTGTCGCGGTGTTATGAAAAGACCTCCCATCTCTACCGATGCCGGACTGATGAGTCGCCTGCTATCGTCATTGGCAAAATAGCAATTGGGACGATGCTTGGCGCGCGGAAATACCAATAAAACGCATTGCGGGCCCTCACGAAGGGCTATTATGTTCATCATTGGTTCTTTATCGGTATCGGTTTGCATGGCTTTGTATAGTCGCTCAAACAATACCTTTGCCTCCCAGTCATACTCCGATTGGATAATAAAAATGGGTCGGTGTAGTTGTGAGATGTACGAAATGCTACCTTCGTGACTCTCTTTTATCACCTTTTTATCGGCTTTGCTCCATTGTTGCTCGATGGGCATATGTCCACTCTCAACCATCTGGAAGTGCATGTGCATGGGAGCCGATGCACCACATTGTGCTCCGTTGTAGAAGATAGTATGCGAGGCATATCTTTGAGCCAACAACAGCATGTCGTTGATGCGATTGTCTATGCTTTGGGGGGTGTGCGTGAGTGTGGGAACAGTGAAATGTTGTCGGAAGATAGGGTAGGGATTGACCAATATCTGATACTTCTCGTCGAGTATGGGCTGTCGCAACTGCTCGTCGGGCAGATTGTCGTTACACAAGAAACAAGCATCGGTTGAGGTTGTAGTGCGTGATGAGGTGACCGATGTAATGCGTTGAGGATTGTGTTGTATGCGCACCTCTACATCGCCAATATATAGCTTGCGTTCTTGACTCTCATGGAGTTGCTCATAATTGAGTTGTGCCAACTCCCACGACTTCAATTGTCGCTCTTGTAGTTGGTATAGTTGATATGACTCTTTGTTGAGTGCGATACGAGCTTTCAGTTCGATGGTTCGCAACTGGTCTTTGTAGTAGTTGTTGCGGTTGATGCGTTCGATGGGCAGTGCAGCATCGGAGTTGCCCTCCCAGCGACGACAATGGTACAACGAATGGTAGATGCGACCTATGCGGTAATTGCGCGATATGCGTAGTCCCAATGCGTAGTCCTCGCCATAGCTTACATTGGGAATACCTATTTGTCGCAAGATGGTGGTCTCAAAAGCGCGGGGTGCTCCCAATCCATTGATGCGCAGGGCATTGTTGCGTCCGTTATGAGCAGTCCACTCTTTGTGGTCGATAAGTCCCGGAGGTATAGGGTTGAGATTGAAGTCGGTGAGGTCGTAGCTACCTATTACCATGGCACACTTCTCTTGCCTGAAGCAATCGACTATCTGTTGCAATGTGTCAGGCCCGCTATATATATCATCGCTGTCGAGTTGTATGGCATATCTGCCACAGCGCGGATCGTCGATGGCTCGTTGCCAGCAACCTCCTATGCCTAAATCGGTGCGTTCGGGTATGAGGTGTACAAGTCGGTTGTCGTGCGATAGTTGTGCTATGGCTTCGGTTGTGCCATCGGTCGAGTGGTTGTCTATGACAATAATATTGTAATCGAAGTTTGTTTCTTGATTGAGAGCCGATTGTATGGCATCGTTGATGGTGCGTACGCGGTTATATACGGGAATAATAACCGATGCAGTACAGGGGAAACTGCTCTCATGCACATCAACCTCTCTGAGTTGGTATTCGTGAACTTTGCCACCTATTTTGTGCAGATAGTGTGTGAAGGCATCTTCCATCTCTTTCTGTATCGTGGCATTGCTGGGAGCTACATAGTCAAATTGTTTCACACCGCTTGCCCGCTCATCTTCTTCAATCTCGGTGTACATATACTCGGCAAGGTGTACTATGGGCGACAATGTGCTGATAAACAGGCGCAGCATATAGTAGCCGGCATAGTGGAAGTTGCGATAAAACACATCGTTTGATGAGGCTTCGAAGAATGTCCTGTTGCGGAATATAATCACACTGCCGAAGTCGAAATCGTTGCGTACACTGCCCATTTGGTAGTCGATGACAGGGTGTGCTTGACGCTTACCTTGTTGCATCTTGTAATGGTCGGCATATACCATACCCGCCTCGGTCTCCTCGGCTACTTGTATCATACGTCTCAGCGCATGAGGATTGATGTCGAGAGGGGTGTACTTGTCGTATATGAGCAGGTAAGGTGTTTGGCAGTTGATACAGATGCTTTGTATGGTTTGGTTGGAGTGTAGATTGGCAGCTTCGCAAAAATCGTATTTTTCGGTAAGCGAGGAGTTGTGATTGAAAGAATCTAATAAAACAAATCTTTCAGCCCCGGCTTGTCGCAATGAGTCGATGGTTTGTTCGGCATATTCATCTATGCCATTGTATGCTATGTAGCAGGTGATGAGGTCTTTCATATTTTATTGTTCGTTTTTGAGAAAGTTAAATATAAGTTGAAACAGCAATGTGCGGTGTTGCTCATTGTCTATGGCTTCGATAGGAAATCCCAATGTGCAACAACGGTATCCGTTGCCTATACCGGCTATGGCTGCACCATCGCCATCGCTATATTGTAGGAACGTGACGGCTTGTTCGTTGGCCGGATACAATATGTCGGTTTGCTCAACGGCGTAGCATTGTGCATTGGGTTTGCTGTTCCAGTGCATTGTGGGTATGTAATATTCGGGCACAATACTGATGACAGATGCGTGATTGTGGGCACTGCGACTCGACACCCATTCACAGCCCATGGTGTTGTATAGGAAGTCGCGAGCATGAGTCGATGCTAATATACCCTCGTGGGCATCTTGACCTATGTATGCACCACTTATAAACAGATTGCCACCGCTGTTGCAGTAGTGCGTGAGTACTTGGGTGAGAGGCTCGGGGAGAGTTTCAAAGTGACATTGAGCAGTGTCTGCTCCCAATATAGAGGCTCGCTCTTTGCCCAATATTACATCAACAAGGGTGTAGTCTGTGAGGTCTATCGTCTTGTCCCATGCAGCTTCATCTGATGCCGACAGATATGAGAACCCCAGCTGAGCTAATGATGTACCATGGCACATGGGATAGTCGAACGTGTTGCCTGCAATGTAGCGAGCATCATAGTCGTTGCGACTTGCACCATATCCGGGGTCGATAAGGTCGTCTTTCCAAGGCGAAGAGAGGTCATAATTATATTGTTGCCCGGTATAAGCTACGGTGTGTCGGTAGGGTACACCTCCATCTATATCGTACATAAATCCGGCACTGTTGGAGGCTGTATCGGAGAATGCAAAAGGAGCACTGACGCGATCGAATGCATTGATAATCATGACCGTCTCGGTTGATTGGCTCGAACGATAGGCCGATAGTATTTCTGAGGGAAAACTCTCTCCTCCGGCATTTACGGCTGTAACGTAGAACGAGTAGTGCAGGTCGTTGTCTATCTCTATGATATGCCGGTCGTGCTCAACAAGCGTGCCGTTGTCCCAGCCATATTCGCCTTGACGTGTATATACGATGTAGGCTGTAGGCGTGGCGCTGTTTTCGAGAGTATCGGTTGTGGCTTTCCATGATATTTCTACTTGGTTGTCGCCTTTCCATTGCAAGGCCATGTGGCTCACAGGCAGTGGTTGCACAATGTAGGGTGATCCGTTGCGTTGTGAGAGGTATTGCAGTATGCCCTTGTATATGGCGCGACTCATGTAGAATTTAAAACGGGGGTCAAGCCCCAGACGCATATCGGTAAAGTTTTGGTGCGACATCGACTCAAGTATCATGCCTGGTACATCGTGTAGGCGTGCTTCGGCGTATCGACGGTTGAGGCATTTGCGCATTGTCCACGAGGGATATATGTGTCCCTGTATATCTTTTTTGATGCTGTTGTATATATAGTCGTTGAGTTTTTCCGATTGAGTGCGTGACACGCCATTGGCAAATCGTTGTGCTTGGCGACGACGTGTCTTGCCGGTATAGTATATGCCCATAGTGCCCACTACCGAGTCGCCCTCGACAATTCCTGCATCGGAGTGAAAGGCTAATGCCATATCGATGGGTATATTCAGCCCCTTCTCGTTGGGCAGCACTTTTGAACCGCCACACAAGTAATTGACCCAATAGGCTCTGCCACGGGTATCGTCGCCATAGTCATTGTCGCCTCCGGTGTCGGAGTAGATGGTATCGGGCACGCCTGCCCACTGCAACCAATATCGGGCAGCCTCGGCATAACGAGGCATGTCGCTTATTGTCGCTGTTTGTATGTCGGCCTTGGGTTCTTTCTTTTTCTTCCTCTTGCTACGAGCCTCTTTGCGTTGATTTATCAGAGCCTCTTTGGTAGCTTTGCGAGGTTTCAGTATGGGTTTGCGTGCTACGTTGCCCATGCCTCCGCCCACTTTTATGGCATCGGCAGTGATGTATTGTCCTGATTGGCTCGAATGGTTGTATAACACAACTCTATTATTCTCACCTTGTGCAAAGTCGAAAGTGCCTAAATATATCCATGTGCCACCACCCATGGTCTGGTTTACCGAATACTCGCTTTTACCACCTGCATGATACACTGCATAACGAGCATCGGTAGCTCCGTTCTTAACCTTTTGATAGGCTACGTAAACAGCGTATGTGCCACTCTCTACAACTGGTATATGCCATGTTGCCGAGTCGGTAGCTGCCTTAGTAGTGCTTTTGCACCATCTGTATGTGCCTTGGTTGAATGGGTTGATAAAACCTTCATATACCTCTTGCGTGTGAGCAAAGCCTTTGCGTGCTCCTTCTCGCCAATTGCCTATCTCTATATATGCAGCATCGTGAGAGTCGTTGTCGATGATGTACTCATGGGTATTGAGGTCGCGTTCACGAGGCAGAAAGACATTTGCTCCGGCATTTTCGAGCATGGGGAGTATGTAGGATAGCACATAATCGGTCGTGTGCATATCTTCTACCGTGCCCATCAGCCGGGCGCGTTGCCATATCCATTTGCCTTCTGTCTGATTGTAATATAGACCATGGCTGTTCCATAGTGCAATGTTGCGCTCGTTGAGTGCATTGTCGGGGGTGTGAGGCGATGATAAAGGGGTAACAACTGCTTGTCCCGATGCGGAGATGTGCATAGCCATCATCAACGGGCAAATGATTGTCGATAGCAGGACGTGTATGTATTGCAATAATCTGTTTATCATCTATTTGCGTTTCTTGTGGAAACCGTTTTTATATAATTTTGCAATGTGTACTTTATACTTTACAAACTTACATAAAATTGGCCATATAGACAACATAAAAGTATCTAAAAAAAGGAGTATTTTTACTCATTTGTTGGCTTGATTAAATTCTCGTGCTGAAGGGTCTAAGTCGTGTGTGGGGATATAAAAATTAAGCGATAGTACGTTGTTTTGTACTATCGCTTATGATACCTCTTTGGGTGATGAGATTATTTGTCCTCAGGCTCGGTTTTGGTTGTCTTTTCTTCGGTATCTTCATCGACAACAGCAGTGGGTTGTTCGGGTGTTATGTCGATGGTAGTAGTAGAAGTAAAAGATACCTCTTCTCCTTTGGGAGCCTCTTCTTTCATAGCCTCGTTGTCGCGCAATATCTCCTCCGAACGCGATTTCCAAGGTCGCTTGCCAAATATTTTTTCAACATCTTCGGTGTATATTACTTCGTTGTCGAGCAGTACTTCTGTGAGGCGGGCATGGCCCTCGGCGTGTTGGCGCAAAATTTCTTTGGCGCGTTCGTATTGTTCATTGACAATGCGGCTCACCTCTTCGTCAATAATTTTGGCAGTGGTTTCACTATAGGGCTTGGTGAAGCCATATTCTTGTCCGGTGGAGTCGTAGTATGACAGGTTGGGTAAGCGATCGCTCATACCAAAATATACTACCATGGCGTATGCTTGTTTGGTGACACGTTCCAAGTCATTGGCTGCACCTGTAGATATGCGTCCGATGAACAACTCTTCGGCAGCTCTACCACCCAAAGTAGCGCACATCTCATCGAGCATGGCTTCGCGAGGTGTTATTTGGCGTTCCTCGGGTAGATACCATGCAGCACCAAGTGCTTTGCCTCGGGGTACAATTGTAACTTTGACAAGCGGATTGGCGTATTGCAGATGCCAACTGAGCGATGCGTGACCGGCCTCGTGAATGGCAATAGAGCGTTTTTCTTCATCGGTGGTTATTTTTGAGCGTTTCTCCAAGCCGCCTACGATGCGATCTACTGCGTCCATGAAGTCTTGTTTCTCGACGTAGTTTTTGTTTTTACGTGCAGCTATAAGTGCAGCCTCGTTGCATACATTGGCAATATCGGCACCCGAGAAGCCCGGTGTTTGTCGTGCCAACATATCGCGGTCGATACTGCTGTCAATCTTGACTTTGCGCAAGTGTACATCGAAAATCTCTTTACGGTCGTTGAGGTCGGGTAGTTCGACATAGATTTGGCGGTCGAAACGTCCGGCACGCAACAATGCTTTGTCGAGAATGTCGGCACGGTTGGTTGCGGCAAGTATGATGACTCCGCTATTTGTGCCAAAACCGTCCATCTCGGTAAGCAACTGATTGAGCGTATTCTCTCGTTCGTCGTTACCACCCATGCTGGGGTTTTTGCCACGAGCACGACCTACGGCATCTATCTCGTCGATGAAAACGATACAGGGTGCTTTCTCCTTGGCTTGTCGGAAGAGGTCGCGTACACGCGATGCTCCTACACCGACAAACATTTCAACGAAGTCCGAACCCGAGAGCGAGAAGAATGGTACATCGGCTTCTCCGGCTACAGCTTTGGCCAATAGGGTTTTACCTGTTCCTGGAGGGCCTACAAGCAATGCACCTTTGGGTATTTTACCACCCAACTCGGTGTATTTGGAGGGGTTGCGCAGAAACTGTACTATCTCTTCCACCTCTTGTTTAGCCTCAGAGAGTCCGGCCACATCGTTAAATGTGACGCGGGTGTTTCCTTTTTCATAAAGGCGGGCTGTCGATTTTCCTACGTTGAAAACTCCACCGCCGCCGCCACCGCCACCGGGATTGGACATGCCGCGCATGATGAAAAACCAGAATGCAATGAGCAGAATGAATGGTCCTACCGACCACAATATGGTGCTTATGTCGGTACTCTTGTCGTAGGTAACAGGAACGTTTACATTGTATTCATTCTTCCAATTTTGTAGCGTCTCGGCAAAGCTGTTGCTTGAGGGAATGTTGGTTTGAATAATACCGGGAGTTTTGTCGGTAATATCCTCTCCAAATACAACTCTCTTCATCGAGTCGGTAAGTTGTGCTTCGGCATGGTCTTTATAGACTGTTATCTTTTCCATGCCACCATTGATGACAATCTCTTCAAATGTGGTCGAATCTACCTCCTTGCTGTATGATTGATTTTGCGTGAGATAGAGCACGATGAGTATCATGAAAATACCACCATACAACCAGCCTAGATTGAAGCGAAAAAATGGTTTCTTGTTGTTAGCCATATATTATATGTATTATATGCGATGTATTGTCAGTATTATATTCTATTTTTGTCAATCGAGATCGGCAATCTCTGTCAATTTGGCATCGCTCCACAATTGTTCCAGACGATAGAAGTCGCGAGTCTCGGGCAAGAAAATGTGTACAAAGATATTGCCATAGTCGATGATAATCCATTGTGCATTGCGGTAGCCTTCGTATGCAATGGGCTTGATGCCGGCATGTTCGCGGGTGTATTGGCGCACACTATCGGCTATAGCCTCTACTTGTGTGGGGGTGTTACCTTGGCAAATGACAAAGTATCGTGCCGATGCCGACTCTATGTCCGACAAATCGACTGTAGTGATTTTATGACCTTTTTTCTCTTGAATGCTCTCGACGATTGTTTGTAACAATTCTTTTTCTTCCATCTAAATTATATTTTATTTCTATGAATGTGCTATATGATATTGTACAACAATCGTGCCAAACTATTGTTATGCAGTGTTGTCAATATTGCACGATGCAAAGCTAAGTAAAAATATCGTTCTCTCTGTTATATAAACAACTGAAATGAGTGGTTTTTAATAATTTTAAGCACAATTGTTAATGTGTGGTGTAAAATGTGTCGTCCTAAAAAAGTGTTACAGGATTTGATACAAAAATAATCAAAGTTTTCTAAATGACAACACGGCGCGCCGTGTTGTCATTTTTCGTTCTGTAAGTTACAATCTCTTTCTTGCATTGGCGATGCATCTCATTG
>JAFQRE010000022.1 GCA_017410245.1 Bacteroidaceae bacterium | reverse complement strand
TAGCAATTCTTTCTCTAATACCCACCATATACGGCTCCTTCTGCCAAATTTAACAATATGGTGAGGTAACACAAAAATGGTATATGTACCAACCACTTATCAAATTTCACCCTCATCCTGCCATTTTTACGCAAGTTCTTACTATCTTTGAGATAAATCTCGAAAATAATTGCGCACTCGCTGTGAAAAATATTGAAGTAAACTTCATATTTCTCGCTCGTTTCTTTGTATCTTTGAGATAAATCTCGAAAATAATTGCGCACTCGCTGTGAAAAATATTGAAGTAAACTTCATATTTCTCGCTCGTTTCTTTGTATCTTTGTTGCATAAAGGAGGATATAATATTCATTTTGTTTACTACAGATACACAGAAAGCGGATATATTAGTCTGATTTTTAACAATATAACAAAAACAACGAATAGTTGCAACAATTTACTCATTAGAAATACATTGCAAACACGACCACAAAAATATATTGAGAAAATACAAATAAGGAAATATGGTATTACATATATCATATCATTGATTTTATTATTCATAGCCATATGCCCATCTTATAGCAACAGCCTAAACAATCTTTACACACAGTTCAACAAACTTGATATCGACAGTCTATATACGATGGGTATGCGCTATAACAACACTCATTGCTACGACACGGCATTGGTGTGCTTTTCGATATGCGGAAGTCGAGCCCATGCCTCCATGCCCTCCGAGAAGAAGTCGATTTGTGTAAAAGCATTAACACTGTCGGCCCGACTATATTTCAAGTTTTATGACTACGGCAAAGCATGTTCATTGTTGGTAGAAGCTATTAAACTCTGCAATGAGGAGGCAATGGAGAAAAACCTGACCGGGGTATATATGGAACAAGGTGCCTTGATGATGACTTACGCCCAACAACGACCCAAGGAACACAACTTTCAACAAGGAGAGGAGGCCTACCGCAAGGCTTTCTGGAATGCTATCAAACACGAACAATACACCTCGGCTACAACAGCATTTATCAATTTAGGCAGCCACTTGTATAGAAACTCGAGGCTTGATGAGTTCACAAAAGAGCTGAAACACTTTGACAATATAATATTCTCTCAGGACGACCCTCTATACGATTATGTATTTCACTTTCATCAAGGATTGTGCCATGTAGCTAAGCAAGATTATCAACAAGCCTACACGTCGTTTCAACAACAAGTAGCCACAGCACCTCCACTAAACCACAACATACTGAAATACAAAGCATATGCCAATATAGCCCAGCTTTTCACCCTATGCAACGAAATAGACTCGGCCATTTGTTATGAAACGAAGATGTACAACTTGGCCCTTTCTACACATATGAAAGATGGCATAGCTGTTGCAGCTACCGACCTTGCCAGTTTATACGAAGCTATAGGCGACTCTGTGAATGCGTCGCACTATGCCATAATTGCCTTACAGCAAAAGGACTCACTACTTACTGTTAACAACTTAGACGAGGTAAACTCACTAAACTTTGTACAACAATTGCTTGAAGAAGAGAAACGAGTAAAAGAGTATGATCGAAAGAACCGCAGGCTGACAATAGGCATCATATTACTTACCATTATCGCCATAGCATCGGCACTGTATTTCCTGAAAACAAAGAAAAACAAGCATGCTGCATCAAACATAGTGCCACCTCATACAATTGAGCAAGATACAGAGGTTGTCAAATACAAAAACAGCTCATTGGAGGAGAATGCCAAGCAAGAGATAAGAGAGAAAATAAACCATGTACTCAATGAAACAGATGCCATATATCAACAAGACTTCTGTTTAGACAAGTTGGCCGAGCTGTGCAACTCGAAGCCTAAATACATATCACAAGTTATCAACGAACTATATGGGCAAAACTTTACCACACTCATCAATTCACTACGTATTCAAGAAGTGTGTCACCGTATGACCGATAAAGATAACTTTGGTACATTGACACTCGAGGCAATTGCACAATCGGTAGGTTTTAAAAACAGGGTAACATTCTATCAGGCCTTCAAAAAATTCAAGGGCATCACCCCCTCTCAGTATATGCAGAACAAAGAATAATGTTGTAATTCAAGAAATACAACATCTTTACAGGCACTTATTGATTATTTTATTTTTTACTACTATAACTTTGTGACGGGCTAAAGAAGAGAAATTCTTATTTAGCACTCCCAAACTATATGTCTAACAATTAAAAACACAGCGTATGAAAAAACTCCTACTTGCGCTTCTGTTTTTGCTATCGATTGGAACGATATGCACAATGCGATCACATGCTAATTCTGTTGAATTGGTTGTAGCTCTAATCGATGGGACATCTCAGAAGTATGACGTAAATGAAAAACCGGTAGTATCATTTGACAGCGAATATGTCTATATCAAATCGACATTGATAGAGACATCTATAGCTCAGTCGGAGATTGAACGATTTTTCTTCAACGATTACACAGGTGTCGAAGAGACTGAAAATCAAATTGCATTTAAATATGATGGTAATACCATTACAATCAATGGCAATGAATACACAACAGCAATATACGATCTGAATGGCATTGTAAGATATAGCCAGCCCACATACAGTGGTAGCACAACCATCGACATATCGGATTATGTTGCCGGCATATATCTTGTAAAAATCAATAAACAAACAATCAAAATCATAAAACGATGAAAAAGAATATCATTATCTCCTTGGCATTTGTGTTGGTATCCATCACAGCACTATCGCAAATATTTATTATAGAAAAGACCAATGGCAACATATTGGAATTACCCGTTGAGTCAATAAAAGAGATGCGTTTTAAAGAAGATGATGGCACCTACGATGACAATACACCCGATTGCGTAGAGATTGTCGATTTGGGTCTTTCGGTCAATTGGGCTTCGGTCAATCTCGGTGCTACCCTGCCCGAAGAGCCGGGTTACCTTCTGGCATGGGGCGAAATTGAAGAGAAAGATTGGTATTCGTGGAGTTATTACAAATTTGGCAACAGCAAATCTTCACTCGAAAAGTATAATGCAACAGACGGCCTCCGTTTTTTGCAAAAAGAAGATGACGCAGCAACCGTTCTATGGGGTGAGAAATGGCGTATGCCTTCTCGTGAGGAGTTTCAAGAACTGTTTGACAACTGCTATGTCGATTACTCTGCATTTGAAAACGGCTACCCGGGCGTAAGATTTACCAGCAAGGTAGAGGGCTACGAAGGTCGCTCTATCTTCCTTGTAGCAGCAGGTTGGATACAAGACGAATATCACATGAGTGTTGGCGACCTCGCAACCTATTGGGCAAACGAATGTGTCAATGGCGAGGTGGTACTACCAGAGTTTGCCTTTGCGGCCGAGTTTTGGCGAAAAGGCGACTACGCCAACAATTACTACTACTCGGCCACATACCGTTACTTAGGTCGCCCCATACGCGCGGTTACCACCAACGAGAATTATACAGAACCAACAATCGTAACCAAACCCACATTCCCCGGCGATTATAACATCTATCTCAACCCCAACGATGAGTGGAGAGCCGATAATGCATGGTTTGCACTCTTCCTCAACAACTTCAACACAAACAAATATGAGTGGATAACATTGGCCGACAATGATGCCGATGGAATATATGAAGGCTACGTACCCGAAGGAGAATGGACCGGATTTAAGTTTGTACGTTTCGACAGTTCAGCAACAACTCCCGAGTGGTGCTATGCCTTGAGCCAAACTGCCGAGTGCACATACGATGGCATAGGCGATCAATGCAATATTACCGGCATGGGCGATGCTGGTAACGCAGAGTTTTATTGGAGTGTATTTGTACCCAAACCCCAACCCGTAGAGGTTGAATGTGTCGATTTAGGTCTCTCAGTCAATTGGGCAGCTGTCAATGTGGGAGCAAACGCACCCGAAGAGTATGGTCAATATCTCTCTTGGGGAGGTAAAGAGGAGAAAGAATGGTACTCATGGTCGTACTACGAGTTTGGAACTTCTAAATCATCACTTACCAAGTACAACACCAGCGACGGCCTCAACACCCTTGAAGCTGCCGATGATGCAGCAACAGCCATGTATGGTAGCGAGTGGCGATTGCCCTCACGCGCCGAGTTCCAAGAACTTATAGACTATTGTAAAATAGACTACAACGCAACCGAAAATGGTGTTCCCGGAGTACGCATCACAAGCCGAGTACAAGGCTATGAAGGCAACTCAATATTCTTCCCCGCTGCCGGATATAAACAAGATGGCAATACTCAAGGAGAAGGTAGCGTCATAGCTCTATGGACCAACGAATGCTTGGTAGGTGGCTTTATGAGTCTGCCCGAATATGCACTCACTGCCGACTTCGTAGTAGGTGGCTCATACTCATCGTCAACAGCACTCAGATATTTAGGTCGTTGTATACGCGCGGTTACTATCAACCAAGATTATGAAGAGCCTGTACTTGTTCCCGACACTGTAGCTACATTTGAAGGAGGATATGAACTCTATTTGAAACCTACCGAATTGTGGGCAAATAATAGTGCATGGTTTGCCATCTACGCCGAGAACAGCAACACCGAAACGAGTCAATGGATAACCCTTGCCGATACCAACAACGATAGCATCTACGAAGGCGTTCTACCCGAGGGAGCATGGACAGGATTTGCATTCTGCAGCCTCAACCCCGCAACTACAGAAGCATCATGGGAGAATGTATGGAACCAAACAGCACAATTCACACGCGACAGCATCAATAACCAATGTACTATCACCGGTACCGATGAAAACAACATTGCAACTTGCGAGTGGAGTGTATATGTAGCACCAGCCGAGCCTTCGATTGAGTATGTCGATTTGGGACTCTCGGTTTATTGGGCTACAGTAAATGTTGGCGCTACAGCACCCGAAGAGTATGGCTACTATGTAAGTTGGGGCGAGCTCGAAGAGAAAGAGTGGTACTCATGGAGTTATTACAAATTCGGAACATCGAAGTCATCGCTCACCAAATACAACAAGACCGACAAACAAGCCACACTGGAAGCAGTCGATGATATTGCTACAGTAGAATATGGCGAAGGTTGGCGTATGCCCTCAAAAGCCGAGTTTACCGAGCTCTTTGAAAACTGCAATATAGAATACACTGCAAGTGAAAATGGTGTAAACGGAATAAGACTCACAAGCAAGGTAGCCGGATATGAAGATAAATCCATCTTCATTCCCGCCGGAGGTTACAAACAAGACAATGGCACAATGTCGGAGGGTAGCGCAGCCTGCTTGTGGACCAACCAATGTATGATAGGTGGCTTCAGTATGCCCGAATATGGTTTCTCTGTCAATATATCGGTACTCGGAAGCTATGAGACTCCTACAGCATACCGCTACTTTGGACGCAATGTACGCGCTGTAAAAGAGAAAACAGCCGAATAAAAGCCTACTTTTCTAAATAATAATTAAGGTGAAGAGGCCGACACGAAATATCTTTCGATGTCGGCCTCACTTTATAACCAATATACTTATAATATATATTTATCAAAAACAGACAAGCCACAAGCCGAAGGCATATACCACAAGTAGCAATGCCTGCAATATCCAAGCAAGTGTTTTTCTATCGGCATACACTTTGTAACTGAGCCATTGATTGAGCACAACATACACAGGCATAGCATATACCATAAAACGCATTATATCGGCATCTACACCTGCAAATGCAGCAATATCGACCCGCGACAAAAAACAGGGATATGTCAATATGGGTAGTGCAAACAACACCAACAAGAGAACAAACCACTTAGGCGCAGCTATATTTTGCTTCTTTTCTAACTTCATAGCGATACAAATATAGCATATTTCTGCTACTGCGACAATGTACACATACACTTTTAGGGATAATTATATCGCCAAAATCCAAAAATAAACTATACCTTTGTGCCGATAACACATATTAACGTGTAACAACGAGAGACACTCGTAAAACTGTAACCACACAATGTCAACATACATAGAAGACAATCGCAAGGTGACAACGCACCGTCTTTTTGAGATGAAACAACGCGGCGAGAAGATTTCTATGCTCACAGCATACGACTATTCGATGGCCTCTATCATAGATCAAGCCGGCATCGATGTGATACTTGTAGGCGACTCGGCCTCAAACGTCATGGCTGGTAACGTTACTACCCTACCTATGACACTCGACCAGATGATATATCATGGCAAATCGGTAGTGCGTGGTGTAAAACGCTCGTTGGTTGTTGTCGATATGCCCTTCGGCACCTATCAAGGCAACTCAAAGGAGGCTCTCGCATCGGCCATACGCATTATGAAAGAGACTCACGCCGATTGCATCAAGCTCGAAGGTGGCTCGGAGGTACGCGAGAGTATCGAGCGCATACTTTGTGCCGGCATACCGGTCATGGGACACCTGGGATTGACTCCTCAATCTATCAATAAGTTTGGAACATACGCTGTACGCGCCCGCGAGGAAGCCGAGGCTCAGAAACTCATCGAAGATGCACACTTGCTCGAGGAGCTTGGTTGCTTTGCCTTAGTACTCGAAAAAATTCCGGCACACCTTGCCTCTCGCGTAGCACAAGAACTGACAATACCCATCATAGGTATAGGTGCAGGAGGTGGTGTCGATGGCCAAGTATTGGTAATGCACGACATGTTGGGTATCAACAAGAACTTCTCACCTCGCTTCTTGCGTCGATATGCCGACCTCAATACCATTATCACGCAAGCCGTACAAAACTATATCGAGGACGTAAAGAACCGAGACTTCCCCAACGAACAAGAGCAATATTAACAAAGGCAAGATAACAAATATAGCCCGCACCTCAAGATGAAGTGCGGGCTATATTATTATATAATGTGTGTTACTATTATTTATTCTTCAAGAGGTCGCGAATCTCGGCCAAGAGTTTCTCCTCGTTCGAAGGCTCAGGATCGGGAGCAGGAGCAGGAGCCGGAGCAGGCTCTTCCTCTTTTTTCATTTTCTCGGTCACTTTCTTAATGAGGCTGATAAACAAGAAAATAGAGAATGCGATGATAAGGAAGTCGAATGTTTGTTGCAAGAAGTTACCATAGTTGAGCGTAACAGCAGCATTCACCACTTCACCGGCATCGTTGAGCTCGGCAGCTTTCATCTCCCACTTGAGGTCGGTAAAATTAACACCACCTACCAACAATCCAATGGGAGGCATAATAATATCATTAACAACCGAGGTAACAATCTTGCCAAAGGCACCACCAATAATAACACCGACAGCCATGTCGATAACGTTGCCACGCATAGCAAACGCTTTAAAATCACTCAAAAAACTCATAACTATATATTTTAAGGTTAATAATAATCGTTATTGTAAGGTGTACATTACAATTGCGAAGTCGCACACGCAATTTTATCCAATATTACAACAATTTTAGCCAACGCAACAATTTTTTATAAAAAATATTACTACCTTTGTAGCATATAAAAAAATAAACGCTGTAACCAACAGAGTCGTAAAATTGTTATTTCAATAGTAACACGCCTCAAAGCGTGTTAATTATTGGCAAAGTTAAGAAAAAAACTTGAATATAATAACACCGGCTCCCAAAGAAAACCAACATATATTAATAATAAAATCTTCAACACGATGATTAAAGTAGGTATTAACGGCTTCGGCCGTATCGGACGCTTTGTTTTCCGCGCCGCTCAAACAAGAAACGATATTGTTATCGTAGGTATCAACGACCTTTGCCCTGTTGATTACTTGGCATACATGCTCAAGTATGACACTATGCACGGCCAATTTGAAGGCACTATAGAGGCCGACGTTGAGAACAACAAGCTCATCGTTAATGGCAATCCTATCCGTGTAACAGCCGAGCGCAACCCCGCCGACTTGAAATGGGACGAAGTAGGTGCCGAGTATGTAGTAGAATCTACCGGTCTTTTCTTGTCGAAAGACAAAGCTCAAGCTCACATCGAAGCCGGTGCCAAATATGTAGTAATGTCGGCTCCCTCAAAAGACGATACCCCCATGTTTGTATGTGGTGTAAACGAGAAGACATATGTTAAGGGTACTCAATTTGTATCTAATGCTTCTTGTACCACCAACTGTTTGGCTCCCATCGCCAAAGTTTTGCACGACAACTTCGGTATCACCGATGGTTTGATGACAACAGTTCACTCTACAACAGCCACTCAAAAAACTGTTGACGGTCCTTCTTTGAAAGACTGGCGTGGTGGACGTGCCGCTTCGGGCAACATCATTCCCTCTTCAACAGGTGCTGCCAAGGCTGTAGGTAAAGTTATCCCCGAGCTCAATGGCAAATTGACTGGTATGTCTATGCGTGTTCCCACTCTCGATGTATCGGTTGTTGACTTGACTGTAAACTTGGCTAAACCCGCTACTTACGAGCAAATCTGCGCTGCCATGAAGGCTGCTTCGGAAGGCGAATTGAAAGGTATCCTCGGTTACACCGAAGATGCTGTTGTTTCGTCTGACTTCCTCGGCGACACTCGCACATCTATCTTCGATGCTAAAGCCGGTATCGCTCTTACCGACACATTTGTTAAAGTTGTATCGTGGTATGACAACGAGATTGGTTACTCTAACAAAGTTCTCGACCTCATTGCTCACATGCACTCGGTAAACGGCTAATAGCTAATACGTAATAACAATACATTAGCCTCGTTCCTACACCAAGGAGCGAGGCTTTTTTTGTGGGCCAATGAGGCGTACATAGGCCATAGAGTATTTCAGAGCGCATCATATAGTCCAAGAATCTAACTCGTCACAACACATCAATCATAGGACACACATTTATCCCTATATTTTCACCAGATACTTAAGTACAAGATTGTCCCAACCGCATTCTCAACACCTATTTTATACTCGCCCACACTACATCAGAAAGGCATTTTTCGCAAATTAACACAATTTAACCATCGGGGGGGTAATTTCGATATATAATATTTACATTTGCAAATCGATTGGGAATAGGATATGCCTTACAATATCATATTGCAAGGCTACAATATTGAGCAACAACAGCCAGCATATCTTACAACATCGTATATTACAATATTTTACACATATTTTTATTCATTTATTAAGTACTTAAATTGTTATGAAAAAAAATTTCATGTTCAGCATGTTTGCTGCAGCTACCCTGCTGTTGGCAACATCTTGTCAGCAAGACGAGGTCTTTGTTGACGGTAATGATGCTGTTGTTACCTTTGAGGTAGGCACACCTCAAATCGCAACTCGTGCCTACAGCGATGGCTTGACAGCTAAAAATCTACAGTGGGCTGTCTATAACGAAGACAACACACCTGTAAAACGCAATGGAGAGCTACTCTCAGGCGATGCTACCCTATCTGAGGGTAAAGCCAGCGTAAGCATTCAACTGGCAGCAGGTAAGAATTACAACGTACTCTTCTGGGCCGAGGCCGAAGGTGCGCCCTACAATGTAGATTTTGAGACTCAAAAATTGTCGGTCGTTTACACCAATGCCACAAGCAACGATGAAAACCGCGATGCCTTCTACTGCTACCACCCGGTACAAGTAGAGAAAGCCAACAAGACTGAGACTGTAAAACTCCGTCGTCCTTTCGCTCAACTCAACATCGGTACCAACGACCTTAACAAACTCGATGGTGTAAGCGCAGACTACACTCAAGTAACAGTGCCCGTTTACAGCACTCTCAACCTTGCCACAGGTATTGTAGAAGGTACAGCCACAAAACAAACATTTGCTTTTGCAGCTCGTCCCGCAAGCGAAACATTCCCCGTTGCAGATTACTACTACTTGGCTATGAACTACCTGCTCGTAGGTAAAGACAAAGCCGTTGTTGACGTTACATTCTCATACGATGCTGCAGCAGATGCAACTGCCAAGCCCGAATACACTCGCACATACACAGGTATTCCCGTACAAGCCAACTACCGTACCAACATCTATGGTGCTCTCTTGACTCAAGGCATCGACTTCGATGTTGAGATTGAGCCCGACTACAACGAGCCCGACAACGACAACTCAGCTACTTGGGACGGTGTAACAAAGGTTGAGCCTCAGGCTACTGCAACCGAATACCTCATCTCGTCGGCTGCCGAGTGGGCATGGCTCAAAGGCAAAAATCTGAATGGCAAAAATATCAAATTGACCGCCAATATCGATTTCAATGGTTACGAAGTTACAGGCTTAGGCTTTAAAGGAACACTCGACGGACAAGGATTTACCATGTCAAACATGACCTTGCTTTGCGGTGCATCATACTACTCTAACGGTTTACTCTGCCCTCAAGCAGATGCTACTGTAAAAAATCTTACTATCGAAAACGTGATTGCCGAATGCGGTAATGAAAATCAAGGATATGTTGGAGCTATCTTTGGCGACACTCAAAACAATATGACTCTCACATTGGAAAACGTACACGTTGTGAATGCCGACTTGTGCGGTGTGCAATCGGTAGGTGGTCTTGTGGGTTTTGTTGCAAGCGGTACTACTGTTAATATGAAAAACTGTTCGGTATCGGAGAGCTACTTGCACAACTATGCTGTTGATAACGAGTCGGGCTTCGTAGCCGGTCTTATAGGTCGTCCCGTAGGTACTGTTACAGCAGAAGATTGCGAGGTAAACTCAACCAAAATAGAGGCTTTCTATGCCGAGAGACGTGGTGAAAGTTCAATCCAAGCAGCTATAGGTGGCCAAGCATCGCCCGCCGGTGTTACTGTTGGCGCAGATGTTGAAGTTGTAAAAACAGACCTCAGCAGCGTTGTGATGGTATCTACTGCCGCTCAATTGGGCAACCTTACTGCATCTAACAAGATCATTATCCTCACAGCCGACATCGACTTTGCTGGCGCAACAATGACACACCCCATCGAGATGTGGGGCAACTCAACCTTCGATGGCCAAGGCCACAAAATCTCAAACGTAGTTGCTGCCGAACAAGGTGGATACGCCACAGCTCTCTTCCGCGGTGATGCCAATAGCGGTGAAAAACTCATCAAGAATGTAACCATCGAAAACATTACTGCCACTGGTGCATCTTTTGCAGCAGCAGTGTGGTCAGACGTACAAAATGCAGCCAACATCACAATTGACAACGTAAACATCTACAATGCTACAATACAATCACCCGGAACAATTGGTGGATTTATTGGATTTGTCGGTTCGGGCACAACCAACATTACCATCAAGAACTCATCAATCAACAACTCTACATTGAGTGGAGGTGAGGCAGCTCACAAACGCGGTGCTGTTGTAGGTCGCGCCTATGGTTGCATGGCCACACTCGACAATGTAGCTGTAAATAATGTTACTATCAACGACGTTGCCGCTAACCACAACACCGTAGCCGGTGATAAAGGATATACCGGAACTGTAACCATCGATGGTATAGATATGCAAGACGGCAAGTACCTCATCAAGTCGGCCAAAGGCTTGCAAACATTTGCCAAGTTGGTAAATGTCGATAAGAACAACTTTGCCGGTAAAACAGTAGAGTTGGGTGCCGACATCGACCTCGCCGGTATCGACTGGGAACCCATCGGACAAACAGGCAACGCATACTTCAAAGGCACATTCGATGGCAAAGGTCACACCATCAGCAACCTTTCTATCGACACTACCGATAAAGGCGGTAGTTACTCTTCGGGATTGTTTGGTTGGATACAAGCTGCCACCATCAAAGGTGTAAATATAGAAGGTGCCGAAATCTATGCACAACACTATGTAGGTGCAATAGCCGGCTACATGGAGTGGGACAATTGCAATATCATCGATTGCCACGTAAACAATGCTACTATCGTTGCAGAGCACAATAGCGTATCGTGCGGTAACAAAGTAGGTGCAATAGTAGGTTATGCCGGCAACTCGGGCAACCTTGTCAAAGATTGCACTGCAAGCAACTCTACCATTAAAGCCGACCGCGATGCCGGCCAAATAGTAGGTGCCGCCATAGCCGCAAATGTTGTAAACTGCTCAGCTACCAATGTTAGCGTATCGGGTACAACAGGTTGTACTGATGCCGATGCAGGAAAAAACATACGCAACGAAGTGATTGGTCGCGTACTATAATAGATTTTTCTTTAAATAAGTACTTGAACTGATTTAGACCTTGTCGATGCGATATCGGCAAGGTCTTTTTGTGCGTTGGCCATATCACCATACGCATAAACACATTTGCTATCACAATAAACAGCACCGCATTGCGTTAGTAATGTAAACACTATCTTACAGATAACTTATATGCACTACTTCTATTTCAACAGCCGCATAGGTAAATATATATTTTTCTTGGTAGCCATCGTATTGGTGGGTGGCTCATTGTGGATATCAAACAATCTGGTGAAAAAATTGGAACTGGAAGAACGCAACAAAATGGAGATATGGGCCGCAGCAACAAGCGAATTGGCCTCGGGCGATATCGACAGCAATATAGAACTGATACTCACCATCATACAGAGTAATACTACCATACCCGTTATAGTTGCCGAGGGTGATGAGATAGTGCAATACTCCAACATAGCGATCAACACCTCCGACACAACAGGCTTTCTGTCGCGCAAGCTCCAATCGCTCATCAAGAACGGCTCGAGCATAGATATAGACCTTGGCGATGGAGAGAAGCAAATACTCTACTACGAAGACTCTGTGTTGCTGAAGCAACTCTCCTACTATCCCTACATTCAACTATTGGTCATGATACTCTTTGCACTGATAGCTTATGTAGGCCTCGTGAGCGTAAAACGTGCCGAACAAAACAAAGTGTGGGTGGGATTGTCGAAAGAGACTGCGCATCAACTGGGCACACCCATCTCGTCGCTGATGGCTTGGATTGAATTGCTCAAGATAAACGACTCGATAGACCAATCGATAGTAACCGACATGGACAAAGACGTAAAGCGCCTCTCTACCATTGCCGAACGTTTCTCTAAGATAGGCTCGATACCCGAGAAAGAGCTCATATACATCAACGAGCTGCTCGAAGAGACTTGTAACTATATGAGTACCCGCATATCGAAAAAAGTAAAACTCAACCTTCACCTCCCCCACGATGCCGAAGGCGCAATGCTATGTCGCGCATTGGTAGAATGGGTAATAGAAAATCTTTGCAAAAACGCAGTAGATGCCATGGGTGGCGAGGGCAAAATCGATGTCAATCTCACCTCCGACAACAAGCGCATATATATTGACATAGCAGATACCGGCAAAGGCATTGCTCGCAAAGACTTCGACAACATCTTCAAACCCGGCTTTACAACCAAAAAACGAGGTTGGGGACTCGGTCTTACGCTGGCCAAACGCATTATCGAAGAGTACCACAACGGACGCATCTACATCAAAGAGTCGGAACTCGGTGCTGGTACAACCTTCCGCATAGAGTTGCATAAAGCATAGCATTGCATTAGAAAATGTTAAATATAGTGCATTGTTCCTTTTTTTTTACAACCTTTGTCGTTGCATAACATGAAAGGGAACAGACAACCATGCGCATCAAAGAACTGAGAACACTCACGCTTGAAGACATTCAACGCACCTTTGCACATAAAGTATTCTATACCGGCGATGTACTGATAGTGCGAAAGATAAAAGAAGAGATAGCACTCTCTTCCGACCCAATAATGCTCGAATGCATGTTGCTGGTGTGTTGCTCCCGAGGCACACTCCGTTTCAACATCAACCACTCGGAATACACCATTAAGGGCGACGAATATGCAATATTGCTACCCGGAACAGTAATAAGCCCCATAACACCGGCAACCAAACAATCCTCCGATGTGTATATATTGGCATTCTCGACCAGCATTTTTCAACGCACCCTGCACAACAAGTCGGAGGTATGGCAAATGATACAAGCACTCCGCAACAATCCTATCATCTTCATCGGTCGCGAACGCAACATCAGCATTACACACTACAACAACCTACTGCGATCGGTCATTGCAAGAAAAGACTCATACTACAAAAACGAGACCGTCAATCACATCTTCTCGGCCCTTCTATGCGACATCTTATCGAGCATGAAACAATACTTGGCCAACAGCCTCAATGAACCCTCCAAAGCCGAAGTGCAATCGTATGTCTTATTTGAACGCTTCATGCGATTGGTTGTAGCCGATGGAGGAGTGCACCGGTCGGTAGCGTTCTATGCCAACGAACTATGCTGTACCCCCACATCATTAAACAAGCATATATCGCTCTTGAGTGGCAAGACTCCCAACAAAATCATTCATTCCATAGCAATAGAATGTATAAAAGAGTATTTGAAAAACTCTTCGATGAGTATCAAAGAAATAGCAGAGGAGTTACAATTCCCCAACCCATCGTTCTTTGGCACATACGTCAAACGCCACCTTGGTATGACACCCATGCAATATCGAGAAATGTTTGACTGAACTTTTCAAAGGTACTATCGAGGCATATATCAAGTTCCTATTGCATACATCACTGCACTACAGGAGCAAAAAACAGAACATACAAAAGCATAAATAGAACATCGATATAAAAAAATAACAGCGTAATTTTGCAAATTGAACTAAACTACATTTTATTAGGAATTTATCATCATTACGTTTTTGAATATGGATAGCAAAAACAATCGTTTAAGCATTGTATATAAGCTATTTAAGGCTTATTTGCGTTCATTGCACAACAAAGTATATTATCGGGATACTTACATAATCAATCCCGAGAATATACCTGCAGACGGAACTCCGTTACTCATCGTGTCGAACCATCAAAACTGCCTCAACGATCCGTTAGGAATATTGTTTACAATAAACGACCGCAAAATCAATTTTATCACAAGAGCCGACGTTTTTGCCATCTCGCCCCTGGCCAATAGCTTCTTGCGTGCCATAGGATTGCTACCGGCATTCCGTATGAACATCGATGGAGAGGAGTCGTTGGGAAAGAATAATGAGACATTCAAGATGTCGGAACGCGCCCTCATAGACGGCAACACCGTAGTAATGTTTCCCGAGGCAGGACACCAAGACAAACACTGGTTGGGCAACTTCTCGCTGGGATACACCAAGCTGGCTTTTGAAGCTGCCGAAATGGGAGGCTTTGAGAAAGACGTGCAGATATTACCATCGTGCAATCACTACTCACACTACTTCGGTATTCAAAACAAGTTCTTAGTAAAATTTGGCACACCCATATCGCTTAAGCCCTACTACGAGCTATACAAGACCAAGCCCCGTACAGCACAACGCGAGGTAAACAAATTGGTCAGAGAGCAGATAGAGTCGCTCATGCTCAACATTACCGATATTGAAAACTACGAGGCAATAGACTTTATTCGCAATAGTTATGGTGTAGATTACGCCAAGAGCGAAGGCGTATGTCCCTGCCATCTGCCCGACAGACTCATAACCGACAAGCAACTCTGCGCCATGCTCGAAGAGGCTCACCAGGCATCGCCCGATAACGTAGAACAAACTTATGCTACTGCATTGGAACTCAAAGAAGAGTTGGACGAAGCTAAAATCACATTCGACAACCTGCGCCACACCCCATCATTAATAACCAATATAGTGTCATTAATAGGTCAGTTGCTCATATCGCCCTTGTGGTTTGTATCGCTCATCTCGGCTTGGCCCATATACGCAATAGATATGGCCATCTTCAAGAAATTCAGTAAAGACCACATGTTTGAGGGCACATTCCTCTTTGCCATCAGTGCATTGTTTACTTTCCCGTTGATGTGCATCATCACATTTATAATAGGCTGCTGTATGGCCAATGTATGGGTAGCCATAGCCTATGTGCTCATCACCCCCTTGCTCATCATCTTTGCATGGCGATACAAAGAAAACTTCAAACGCACCATACACAACATTCGCTACAACTGCCTAAGCAAAAGCACAAAAGGCAACAAATTGCGCAATCTCAAAGAACAACTATACAATAAACTGAATACAATAATCAAAAAAAATATTTAAGGAATTCATTATGTACAAAAGAGTAGTAATAACCGGCATGGGTATCTATTCGTGCTTGGGTAAGACACTGGACGAAGTACGCGACTCGCTTTACACCGGTAAATCGGGTATAGTAGTAGATCCTCAACGCCAAGAGCTTGGCTTCCGTTCTCCATTGACAGCCTATCTCGAAGTACCCGACTTGAAGAAAGAGCTGAGTCGTTCGCAACGAGTATATATGCCCGAACAAGCCAAGTATGCATACTGTGCCACAGTAGATGCACTGCGAGCAGCTCAAATAGACCAAGACTTCCTCGACAAGAACGATGTAGGTCTTATCTATGGTAACGACAGTTCAACAATACCCGTAATGGAGTCGTGCGACAAAATACGCGAGAAACGCGACACTACACTATGCGGCTCGGGAGCTATTTTCCAATCGATGAACTCAACCGTAACCATGAACCTCGGTTGCATCTTCAAGTTGCGTGGTATCAACCTATCGGTATCGGCAGCATGTGCCAGTGGCTCACACGCTATAGGCTTGGGAGCATTGCTCATACAAAACGGCTTGCAAGACATCGTTGTGTGCGGTGGAGCACAAGAGGTCAATCCCTTCGCAGTAGGCTCATTTGATGGCATATCGGCCTTCTCGACACGCATCGACAATCCCACACAAGCATGTCGCCCATTCGACCGCGACCGCGATGGCTTGGTACCCGGAGGTGGTGCCGCAACTGTCATCATCGAGAGCTATGAGTCGGCCGTACGTCGTGGTGCACCCATTTTGGCCGAGATATTGAGCTATGGTTTCTCGTCAAACGGCGACCACATCTCATCGCCCAACGTTGATGGCCCCACAAAATCGTTGCAGATGGCCATAGCTCGTGCCGGTATCAATCTCAATGAGATTGGTTACATCAATGCACACGCCACATCTACAAAGGTGGGAGATGCCAACGAAGCCAAAGCCATATACCGTGTCATTGGCGACAGCCGCATTGAAGTTACCAGCACCAAGTCACAAACAGGTCATGAAATGTGGATGGCCGGAGCCAGCGAGGTGATATACTCGATGTTGATGATGAAAAACGACTTCATCGCCGGAAACATCAACTTCGAAAATCCCGATGAGGACTCGCAACACCTTCTCATTCCGTCAAAGACCATCAACAAGAAGTTCGACACCTTCTTGAGCAACTCATTCGGCTTTGGTGGTACCAACTCAACACTCATCATACGCAATCTATAATATCACAATATTCATAAACCAATAACACAAATCGAAATGGAAAAAGAAGCACTTATTGAAAAAATCAACACAGTACTTTCTGAAGAGTTTGAAGTAGAAGTATCAGAAATGACACCCGAGGCCGACATCAAAGAGACCTTGCAACTCGACAGCCTCAGCTTGGTAGATATGGTTGCTCTCATCGACTCGGAATTTGGTGTTAAAATCAAAGGAACCGAACTCGTACAAGTAAAGACTTTCGGTGCACTCTATGACTTTGTTCACGAAAGAATGTAATTGTATGACAACACAACCATTGCTTACGGGGAGTGAGCTATTCAAGCTCATTCCCCAACGAGCACCCATCGTGATGGTCGATACATTCTTCAGGGCCGACGATGAGTGCGCCGATACAGGCTTGCATGTAGAAAGTAGCAACATCTTCTGTCGTGATGGAGAGCTATGTGAGCCCGGTGTGATTGAGCATATAGCACAATCGGCCGCTGCATTTGCCGGCTACAAGCCCTATACACTCGGCGAAGAGCCTAAATTGGGCTTTATCGGTGAAGTAAAGAAATGCAAGATTGTGCGACTGCCCCGAGTTGGCGAATTTATGCACACCCAACTCAAGATTGTAGGCGAAGCCGCCGGTATTACTCTCATCGCGGCCGAAGTCTATGTCGATGAAGAGACTATAGCTACATGCCAAATGAAAATATTTATTCAAGCATGAAATCTATCAACCTCAGCGAAACAGTAACCGTAAAAGTACGCTTCTCAGAAGTCGATTCTATAAGAATGGTGTGGCATGGGCATTATGTCAAGTATTTGGAAGATGCCCGTGAGGCTTTCTGTCGCAAGTATGACTTGGAATATATATACATATTCGACAACGGATATTTGGCTCCTATGTTCGACATGAAGATGCGCTACCATCACATTGCCTCTTTAAACGATGAGTTATTGGTAACCATCACATATCGTCATACTCGCGGTGCCAAACTTGTTTTTGACTACGAGATAAGAAGAAAATCGGACGATGAACTCATTCTTACCGCCGAAACTACACAGCTATTTATTACTCGCGACGGAGTATTTGAGCCATCTTCCCCCGACTTCTTTACCGAATGGAAAAAGAAGAATAAAATCTTGGATTAGAGATGTTAGTAACAGATTATTATAAAGTAGAAAAGGTAACATGCACCGATGGTGTATATACCTACCTCATATCGCTCAACAAAGAGTGTGCCGTATATGAAGGGCACTTCCCGGGCAGCCCCGTATCGCCCGGTGTGTGCAACATACAAATGATTAAAGAGTGTGCCGAAGAGATCTTAGGCAAGTCATTGTTTATGAACAACTTGCAATTATGCCGTCTCACCACACTCATCACACCTATATCACACCCACAGGTCGAGGTCAAAGTAACTATTGCCGAGGCCGATGGCATATATAAACTGAAAGGTAGCATAGGTATGGCCGATGAAACATACCTCGACCTCAAAGCCGAATTGATAGAAAAATAAATAACATAGCTCCATGACTAAGTTTTTCATCGCATTATACCGCTTCTTCGAAAGTCGCAAGAAGATGATGTACGCGCTGATGATTATCAGCACATTGATTTTTGGGTACTTCGGATTGCAACTGCAATACGAAGAGAATATCGTAAAACTACTTCCTAAATCGAAGAACGAAGCAGCTAGCGAGTTGGCATTCGACAACCTGCGTGTCAAAGATAAAATCTTTATTGAGTTCATAGGTAAAGAAGAAACACTCTCGCCCGATATAATGGCCATATATTGCGATGACTTTTTCGATGGGCTACTCACACAAGACACTGCCACTCACTATATCGACAACATACTTTACAGTATGGACGACGACATGATAGTGATGGCTCTGGACTATGCTCTTGAGAATATACCCTCATTTGTCGATGAGTCGTGCTATGCAAAGATAGACTCATTATTGCAGCCCGATGCCATAGCCCAACAAATGGCTCTCAACAAAATACTTGTTGATGAAGACGAAGAAGGCAGTGCCACAACTATGGTGGCACAAGACCCTGCAGCACTACGCAAGGCACTGCTCGACACAGGCCTCGATATACTCGACGGCATGGGAGGATACACCATCATCGACAATCACTTATACTCGCCCGACACCACTACATTGGTGTCTTTCCTCTCGCCTCACTTCAACTCTTTCGACTCTAAGGCCGGTACTTCGCTGATAACAATGCTCGAAGATGAGATTGAAAAATTTGAAGAGCAACATCACGATGTAGAGATACTCTTCCACGGAGCTCCGGTACAGAGTGTATTCAACTCTCGACAAATCAAAAACGACCTACTACTCACCGTAGGTATCTCGCTTATCATTATATGCATTGTCATAGGTTATTGCTTCCGCAACAAAAGCACGCTACTACTGATGCTGTCACCCATCATCTATGGAGTACTCATGGCTCTTGCCTGCATGTACTGGATAAAAGGCGACATGTCGCTCATGGCATTGGGTATAGGTGCCATCATCATGGGTGTAGCTCTCAGCTACTGCCTGCACGTTCTCACACACTACAAGTATATCGATGACCCCATACTAATACTCAACGACCAAGCTACCCCTGTATCGCTGGGTTGCATCACAACGATAGGAGCCTTCTTAGGACTACTCTTTACCGAGAGCGAATTGTTACAAGACTTTGGCTTGTTTGCTTCATTTGCCATGTTAGGAACAACCCTATTCACGCTCATATTCCTCCCCCACTTCTTACCACAAGGCAAGAGTCGCCGTTCGGAGAAAGCCTTCGAGCTTTTGGACCGCATCAACCGTTATCCCATCGACCGCAAACGACCATTGCGAATTGTTGTCGAACTCATCTGTATTGTTACATTCTTCACTGCATCGTGGGTGACATTCGACAGCGACTTGAAAAACATAGGCTACAATGAGCCTGATGTAATACGCTCGCAACAACTTTACAACAACAAGATCAATCATGATAACGCCTCGATGTACTATGCCATAGCAGCCAACGATCTCGATGAAGCTCTATTGCGCAACGTAGCACTTACATCGGCATTAGACTCGCTTGCACACAACAACACCATACTGAGCTACACCAAAACCACACAACTCTTCATACCCACATCGGTACAAGAGGAACGCATAGCCCGATGGAAGGAGTATTGGAATGAACAACGCATTGCCGATACAAGACAAAAAATAGAACACTCGGCATCACAACATGGCCTTCCCACCACCATGTTCGCTCCATTCTACGCCATGATAGAGGCCGACTACGAGCCTTCATCTCTATACGAGGCCGAGGTGTTTCCTCCGGCACTCCTTTCCAACTATATAGAAGAGAGCAGCAATAAGTTTATGGTGTTTACATCGGTACAGATGAAGCCCGAGTTCAAGGCTCAAGTCAATGATGCCGTAGCTGCCATTCCTCATGCTGTAGTAATAGACCCCTTCTACTACACCAGCGACATGGTTAAAATTCTCAATGACGATTTCAACACTATCTTGGGTATATCTTCGCTATTTGTATTTATCATATTACTACTCTCATTCAAGAGCATTATTGTTGCACTCATAGCCTTTATGCCGATGGGACTCAGTTGGTATGTAGTACAAGGCATAATGGGCATATTGGGTATCCAATTCAACCTTATCAATATCGTCATTGCCACATTCATCTTCGGTATAGGAGTCGATTATAGTATCTTTGTCATGAAAGGCCTCATAGCGCAAGCCCAGGGCAAAGACGACAAACTGCTGACATACCACAAGACAGCCATTTTCTTCTCGGCCTTTGTCTTGATTGTAGTTGTTGGCTCGCTACTCTTTGCCACACACCCCGCCATACAATCGATAGGGACAAGCACACTGATAGGTATGACTGCAACGATAGCTATTACATACGTGCTTGAGCCGGCACTGTTCCGACTGATGATGCGTTACAAATTCTTCTCTAAGCGATATACTCATGAGACAAAATAGAGTTGTAATAATAGGAGCCGGATTGGGAGGCCTGCAATGTGGCTATATCTTGTGCAAAAAAGGGTTTGATGTAACCATACTTGAGCAAGACGGCACCATAGGAGGTTGCTTACAAACATTCAGCCGCCAACGCACCCTATTCGATACCGGCTTCCACTATGTAGGTGCGCTCGATGAGGGACAAGCCCTCAACCGGCTATTCCATTACTTCGACCTCATGTCACTACCATGGAGCCGACTCGACAACGACTGCTTCGACGAAGTTGTCATCGGCGATCAATCGTTCCCCTTTGCCAATGGGCACGACAACTTCTGTAGCACATTGAGCCAATATTTCCCGGCCGAGAGAAACAATCTTCAACGCTATACGGCAACATTGAAAGAGGTGGGCGACCACATTTTTGACAAGTTGAAACCCTCTCAAGACAACTCGTTCTACGAGACCTCTCTTTTCTCAAAATCGGCACACCAATTTCTCAATGAGACTATTCAAGACCCATTGTTGCGAAAGGTACTATCGGGCACATCGCTCAAGATGGAACTCTGCGCCGACACATTGCCCCTATACACATTTGCTCAAATCAACGACACATATATACGCAGTGCCTGGAGGCTCAACGGAGGCGGCTCGCTCATTGCCGACAAGTTGGCTCAAAGCATCATACGCATGGGTGGAACAATAAAGACTCATACGGCAGTAACCACAATCGTTGAGAAAGACCGCCAAGTGGCAGGTGTCATGACAGCCAAAGGCAATTTCTATGAAGCCGATTGGGTCATCTCCAACACCCACCCTGCCGTAACCGTCGAGTTGGTAGGCGAGAGTGCTATGATGCGCAATATTTATCGCAAACGCATCAAATCATTGCAAAACACTTTTGGTATGTTCACTGCCAACATTGTACTGAAAAAAGAGACCATACCCTACATCAATCGTAATATATTTGTCCACAAAGCCGATAGCGACTTGTGGCGCATACAATGTGACAATACCGAGAGTGTAATGGTGAGCCTGCCGGCTCCCAATGACAACCTATCGTATGCCTCGGGAATAGACCTTCTAACCCCCATGAGTTGGCAAGAGATAGAGCCTTGGGTGGGTACACCGGCCGGACGCAGAGGTGAAGACTACGTAGCATTTAAACAACGAAAGACCGAGCAGTGTATAGCTCTTGTTGAGAAACGCTTGCCTTGGCTTCGTGACGCCATAGAACATATCTACACCAGTACACCGCTCACCTACAATCGTTACACTGCCACAGCCGAGGGCTGCGCCTATGGAATACGCAAGGACTACAACAACCCCATGATGACTGTCCTCACACCGCGCACTCCCATACCCGGATTGCTACAAACCGGTCAGAACCTCAACCTGCATGGTATTATGGGCGTGTCTATGACATCGCTCCTCACTTGTGCCGAAATTGTAGGTACCGACTCTATACAAGACGAATTGAAGAACTATATAAAAGATTAAATACACAAAGAATTATGAAACACGCATTAGTAACCGGCGGAAGCCGTGGTATAGGAAGAGCCATCTGCGTGAAACTTGCTCAGATGGGATACAATGTTATCATCAACTATGTATCGAACGAGAACGAAGCCCTCAAAACCTTGCAAATGGTCGAAGAGGCCGGCAGTACAGGCGAATTGCTCAAATTTGACGTCAGCAACAACGCCGAGACAGTAGCAGTACTTGAGGCTTGGCAAGAGGCTCACAAAGGCGAGTTTGTCGAGGTACTTGTCAATAATGCAGGTATTCGCAAAGATAACATCTTGATGTGGATGGAGCCCGAAGATTGGGACAAAGTATTGGGCATAAGCCTCAGTGGCTTCTACAATGTTACCCGTCCTCTCTTGCAAAAAATGCTTGTAAAAAAACGTGGCCGCATCATCAACATGGCTTCGGTATCGGGTCTCACAGGTATTCCCGGACAATGCAACTACTCGGCTGCCAAAGGTGGCATCATTGCCGCCACCAAAGCCTTGGCACAAGAGGTTGCTCGCAAGAAAGTGACTGTCAATGCCATAGCTCCCGGATTTATTCAAACCGACATGGTAGAGGGTCTCAACGAAGAAGAACTCACCAAGACTATTCCTCTCAACCGTTTTGGTAAGCCCGAGGAGGTAGCCGCATTGGTAGGATTTCTCGTATCGGACGATGCTGCCTACATAACCGGCGAGTGCATCTCTATCAACGGTGGTCTCATTTCTTAAATCTCATAACCGATGAAAAAGTTTCTTTTTACCATTTCTATGGTGCTATGTGCTATCTTGATGAATGCACAAGACAATGCCATGCTCCAAGCCATCGAAGAGGCCAACGCATCGCTACCCAACATCGTGGCACAATTTACACAAACCAAGCACTTGGTGGCCAATAATAAGCAAATCGTATCGAACGGCGATATATACATTGCCGACAACGACAAGATGGCTATGTATTACAACGAGCCGGCCACCGACTTGCTCATTATCAATGCCGAACAATTCTATATGAAACAAGGCAAAAAAGACAAAGTGTATAATACCGCCAAGAATAAGCCTATGGCAAGCCTCAGCAACACACTATTATCGTGCGTGCGTGGTAAAGTGCAAGCACTGGCCGAGGCCAATAATGCCAACATCACCACCAACAAGACCGACATGGGTTATGAAGTGACCCTGTTGAGTCGCGAGCAAAAGGCCAAAGGTTATGCCAAAATCGCATTGATATACGACAGCAAAACCAAATTGCTCACATCGATGCAAATGGACGAATTTAACGGCATAAGTACCACCTATGAATTGTCCGATATCAAAACCGGTATAGAGATAGATTCACTCCGTTTCAAGATAAAATAAAAATCACTTCATAATACGACAAGGGGCTGCTCAGGGCAGCCTCTTGTCATTTCACAGCATTTTATTACACATATACACACCTATGTATATTTATTTTTCTCCCATAAAATTCTTTACCGACCGATAAAATTACTTACCTTTGCCACAAACTATGCATCGGAGCATTATGCTATACCGTATGTGGCTTGAGAAATAGAAACAAAACCTTAAAAACTGACACACATAAAAAACATACTATGAAAAAAATCTTCTGTTTGTTGGTCGTAGCTATGACTGCCATGGCACTAAGTGCCCAAAGCAAGGTAGATGACTGCTACGCCAACCATAACAAAGTAGTAAACGTACAGGCACAAGTGCGTGTAGATTTCACACAAGACTATTGGGACGGAGAGCTCAACAGACCCACATCGGGATTTAAGGGTAAATATTTTACCATTGCTTTAGATGGACACATCAATAAGCACTTCTACTACGCCTATCGCCAACGACTCAATCGTGCCAATAAGACAGAGAGCTTCTTTGACGCTACCGACTTTATATACATGTCGTATCGTCCCAACAAACATTGGGACTTCTCGACAGGTAAACAAGTAGTGGGTATAGGTGGTTTTGAATACGACCGCGCTCCTATCGACCTCTATTTCTGCTCGGAGTATTGGAACAATATAGCCTGCTACCAGTTGGGAGCAAGTGCTGCATACATCACTGCCGATGGTCGCGACCGCATCATGGCACAAGTATGCGAAAGCCCCTTTACTACCCACCGCGACTATATGTTTGCCTACAACTTGATGTGGTATGGCAACCACGATTGGTTCAACAGCATCTACTCGCTCAACGCTTCAGAGTATCAACCCGGCAAATATATCTATTACATAGTATTGGGTAATCAATTTAAGTTTGACAACTTCAGAGTACAACTCGACTTGATGAACCGCGCCACCTCCGAGCATGCCTTCTTCTTCAAAGACTTTTCGGTAATGTGCGAGTTGTCGTACAATGTCAAGGACAAATTCAACGTTTTTGGCAAAGTTTCGTATGACATAAACGACAGCGGTGTAGAAGGCGACTACTGCGTACTACCCGGAACCGAAATGACACGAATAGGAGCCGGTGCCGAGTACTTTCCTCTTTCAAATGGTCGCAAAGACCTTCGCCTCTTTGCCTACTATAGCTACTCTTGGGGTGTAAATGGCAATCCTACAGGTGCACTACAAGACCGCCAAAACCTTTGGGGTGTAGGTGTAAAATGGAATATCGACATCTTATCATTAACCAGCAAAATATTCAAGAAGAATGAAAAAGCCGAAATTTAATCTTTCGAAGTATATCCCTACAGGCATACCCTGCCTAATCATTGTAGTAGGATTATTCAGCATTCTCGGTAGTCAAATGGGCGTTTCACAAATGTTCAAGACTATCATGAATACAGCACACGACTTGTTGCTCAACACCGTATTCTTCCTTATGGCTGTGTGCGTTATCACCGGTGCAATAGGTCGCATTTTCATGGATTTCGGTGTTGTGAAACTACTTGAAAAGTTGTTGCGTCCGCTTATGAAGCCGTTGTTCAACTTGCCCGGAGTTGCCTCTTTGGGAGCTGTAATGACATTCCTATCGGACAATCCGGCTATCATCTCGCTATCACAAGATAAGCGTTTCTGTAGCTACTTCAAGAAATATCAGTACATATCACTCACCAACTTTGGTACAGCCTTTGGAATGGGTTTGTTGGTGATTGTATATATGATAGGACTGGGATACTTTGCCGAGCCCTTTATTGGTCTATTGGGTGCTTTCTGTGGCTGTATCGTCTCTACCCGCCTCATGCAACACTTTGTTATTAAGGCCTATCCCAACTTCGAGACCGAAGATGTTGTAGAAGAGATTGTAAAACGTAATACCAAAACTCATGTCGAGGAAGACTCTCTCTTCACACGCATTCTCAATGCCTTGCTCGATGGTGGTCGTACCGGTGTTGATGTAGGTTTGGCTATCATTCCCGGCGTTCTCATTATCTCTACCTTTGTCATGATGCTCACCTTTGGTAAAGGTGAGGCCGGCGAATACACCGGTGCTGCTTACCAAGGTATTGAGTTGTTGCCATGGTTGGCCGATAAGATTAACTTTATATTCGATTGGCTCTTTGGCTTCAAAGATCCTCACTTGGTTGCATTCCCCATCACAGCGTTGGGTGCGGTAGGTGCAGCTCTCAGCCTCATACCCGAGTTTATCAACGGTGGTTGGGTTGATGGCAATGCAATAGCCGTATTTACAGCCATCGGTATGTGCTGGAGCGGTTACTTGAGCACACACACCGCCATGCTCGACTCTCTCGGCTATCGCGAACTCACTTCCAAGGCTATCCTTTCACACACCATTGGAGGATTAGTTGCCGCTATCATTGCACACTGGGTATATGTACTCTATGCATTTCTTGCGGCACTGATTTGATATTTCATTCTATCGCATATATACTTGCGTGTATCATGTTGTTGATGTATTTTTGCATTGTCAAACAACACGATATGCGCAAGTTTTTTCTGATAATTATATTATCTTGGCTCACGCTACTGCCCATCGGAGCTTCCCCAAAGTTTGAGATGCGAGCTGTATGGCTCACAACCAATTGGGGGCTTGACTGGCCTTCGCAACCGGCTCGCACATACACCGACATGCTACAGCAACAAGCCGAACTGTGTAATCTGCTCGATGAAGTTGCTTCGCTCGGATTTAACACGATCTTCTTTCAGGCGCGCATTAAAGGCGAAGTGTTTTACAACTCAAATATAGAGCCATGGAGTCACATAGTAAGTGGCGAAAGTGGCAGGTCGCCGGGCTACGATCCGTTGGCTTTTGTTATAGAAGAGTGTCACAAACGAGGTCTTGAGTGCCATGCATGGTTTATCACCATACCAGCCGGAAACACTAAGCAAGCTAAACGGCAAGGCCCCAATTCACTGCCGGCACGCCACCCCGAAATGTGCATCAAATTCAAAAACGAGTGGTTTATAGACCCCGGCCACCCTCATGCCGCCGACTATATAGCAAGTATAGCCGAAGAGGTAGCACACCGTTACGATATAGATGGCATACACCTCGACTACATACGCTACCCCGGCGAGTATGGCAACTTCCCCGACAACAACACATATAATTTATATAGCGAAGGAGAATCTTTGCAGCAATGGCGACAAGACAATATATCGCACATTGTACGTACGGTGTGCGATGTAGTGAAAAACATCGATGACGCCATAATGGTAAGCACCGCCCCACTGGGCAGGTATGAAATTATCGATGGGCTACCACCCTCCGATTGGGTATGCACCGGCAGTGCCGCACAAGACGTAGCATTGTGGCTCGAATATGCCGACAACGACTTCATAGTCCCCATGATGTACTACCCCGATGTCAATTACTTCCCATACTTGGCACAATGGGTAGAGCTTACCAACAGCAATGGCTATGTCGTGGCCGGCTTGGGTGCCTATCGCATGGAAAAACGCGAGGGGAACTGGTCGATAGAAGATTTGAGCCACCAAATAGCAGCCTCGCGACACTATGGTGCAGCCGGACAGGCTTTTTTCAGGCTACAACACATGCGACAATTTCCCGATTTGGCTCATCTGCTCGCAGGCAACTACTACCGCAACCCTGCCCTTATCCCTCCTATGCCACACGCCGACCTATCGATAGAAACCACTCCGGTAGAAAACATACAATTGCATAGAGGTGCCACAGGCGATACATTGGTGTGGCAACCGGCTGAAGGAGCTATACGCTATGCCGTATATGCCTCGGTAACCGATAGTGTTGATATAACCGACGCATCACAACTTATATATACTTGGGTAACCGATACAATGGTCGTATTTCCACCACATCAATACGCATCATTTGCCGTAACAGCTATAGATAGATATCGTCGCGAAAGTAATCCTGCAAAGGTAAATCCACCCGCCAAACGAAATCCTTTTTAACTACCTTTAGCTTTTAAACCACAAATTTGCCATCTACAAGTAGCAGTATCTACCATTTATTTATACCTTTGCCGGAGTAAAGCAAAAAACAGCATGTACATACTCAAGTTTCACGAAATATACAAAGCTCCCATCTGGGGAGGCCGCAAGATTGCTGCGTACAAAGGCAAGCAACTCGACCACGAACAGCTGGGTGAGAGTTGGGAGATTTCGGCTGTCGAAGGGGACGTATCGGTTGTTGCCAACGGCAAAGATGCTGGTATGACATTGCAAGAACTGATAGCCCGCGATGGAGCACGCTTGGTGGGCAACCACGTTCACCAACATTTTGGGACAACTTTTCCGCTCCTCATCAAGTTTATCGATGCTTGCGACAACCTCTCTATACAGGTACACCCCGATGATGAGTTGGCACGTACACGCCACAACTCATTTGGCAAGACCGAGATGTGGTATGTTATAGATGCCGAACCCAATAGCGGACTTTTCTCGGGATTTTCACACCCCATTACTCCCGCCGAATATACTACCCGAGTTGCAAACAACACCATCACCGATGTACTACAATTTCACAAGGTTCAAGCCGGTGATGTCTTTTATCTGCCATCGGGCCGCATACATGCTATTGGTAAGGGGGTATTTGTAGCCGAGATACAGCAAACCTCCAATATCACCTACCGCATATACGACTATAACCGTAAGGACAAAGAAGGTAACCCCCGAGAACTACACACCGATATGGCTCGCGAAGCTATTGACTTCAAGATGTATGATGACCTCAAAACGGCTTATTGTCCCCATCGCAATGAAGCAGTATCATTAATAGACTGCAAGTACTTCACAACCGCATTGCTTCACTTAGACACGCCTTGCCAAAGGTCTGTCGCACAGCACGACTCTTTTGTAGTATATATGTGTTTGCAAGGAGCCGTTACCATTGCAACCGAAGATGGCACATCGACAACACTCAAACAGGGAGAAACATGTCTTGTACCGGCGGCCATATCGCATATAGTCATCACACCTACAGCCGAGGCCAAGTTGCTTGAAGTATATGTACCCTAAAGAATAGTCATCGCATGCAACAAAACGAGAATATTGACGAACGATTTATGCGCATGGCTCTGCAAGAGGCGCAACAAGCTGCACAAGCCGATGAGATACCGGTAGGTGCAGTAGTAGTGTGTCAAAATCGCATTATAGCACGAGCACATAACCTCACCGAGACACTATGTGATGTGACGGCGCATGCCGAGATGCAAGCCATCACGTCGGCCACCAACAACATAGGAGGCAAATATCTTACCGACTGCACCCTATACGTCACCCTCGAGCCTTGCACAATGTGCGCAGGAGCAATAGGCTGGGCACAAATATCGAGACTTGTATATGGAGCCTCCGACCCTCGACGCGGATATAGTAGCATAGCACCCAATGCGCTTCACCCCCGCACTCAAGTAACAACCGGCATATTAGCCGATGAATGCACAGCCTTCATACAAGATTTTTTCAAGAAAAAACGATAGCCTAAGTTGCCAAACAACCAAAAATCAGCATTTTGCGCTAAAAAATCCGCCTTATTTTGCTGTTACAAAAAAAATGACTACCTTTGTAGCCGATTTTATCAGACCATATAATGTCTAATTTATTAATCACAAACAAAAAACTAATTTATTAACAATGAGCGAAGAAGTAAAAAGCCCGGTAGAAAACTTTGACTGGGAAGCCTATGAAAAAGGCGAAGTCTTCGGTGGTAAGAGCCGCGAGGAATTGGAGGCTGCTTACAACCAAACCTTGAATGCTGTCAAGGACAAAGAGGTACAAGAAGGTACCATCATCTCGATGAACAAACGCGAAGTCGTTGTAAACATCGGTTACAAATCGGACGGTATCATTCCTATGAGCGAGTTCCGTTACAATCCCGACTTGAAAATCGGCGATAAAGTAGAAGTATATGTAGAGAGCCAAGAAGACCGCAAAGGCCAACTTATCCTCTCACACAAAAAAGCACGTGTTGCTCACTCTTGGGAGCGCGTAAACGCTGCATTCGAAAACAACGAGATCATTACCGGTTACATCAAATGCCGCACTAAGGGTGGTATGATTGTAGAGGTATTTGGTGGCACAGAGGCTTTCCTCCCCGGTTCACAAATCGATGTTAAGCCCATTCGCGACTACGATATCCTCGTTGGCAAAACTATGGAATTCAAAGTTGTTAAAATCAACCAAGAATATCGCAACGTTGTTGTTTCGCACAAGGCTCTTATTGAGGCTGAAATCGAAGCTCAAAAGAAAGAAATCATCGCCAGCCTCCAAAAGGGTTCTGTATTGGCAGGTACTGTCAAGAACATCACTTCTTACGGTGTGTTCATCGACCTCGGTGGCATCGATGGTCTTATCCACATCACCGACCTCTCTTGGGGCCGCGTAAACCACCCCGAGGAAGTTGTATCTCTCGACCAAAAACTCGAAGTGGTTGTTATCGACTACGATGAGGAGAAGAAACGCATCGCCCTCGGTCTCAAACAACTCCAACCCCATCCTTGGGACGCTCTTCCCGCCGACCTCAAAGTTGGTGACAAAGTACAAGGTAAGGTTGTCGTTATGGCCGACTATGGTGCATTCATCGAAATCCTCCCCGGTGTTGAGGGTCTTATCCACGTTTCAGAAATGTCTTGGTCACAACACCTCCGTAGCGCTCAAGACTTCATGAAAGTTGGTGACGATGTAGAAGCTGTTGTTCTTACTCTCGACCGCGAGGAGCGTAAGATGTCACTCGGTATCAAACAACTCAAAGACGATCCCTGGCAAAACATCGAAACTAAATATGCTGTTGGCTCACGCCACGCTGCCAAGGTGCGCAACTTCACTAACTTCGGTGTGTTCGTAGAAATCGAAGAAGGTGTAGATGGTTTGATTCACATCAGCGACCTCTCTTGGACTAAGAAAATCAAACACCCCTCTGAGTTTACTCAAATCGGTGCTCCCATCGAAGTTCAAGTTCTTGAGATAGACAAAGAAAACCGTCGCCTCAGCCTCGGTCACAAACAACTCGAAAGCAATCCTTGGGATAAATTTGAGGAAATCTACAAAGTTGACACTATCCACCAAGGTACTATCGAAGAGATGCTCGAGCGTGGTGCTGTAGTTGCTTTGCCCGAGGGTGTTGAAGGTTTTGCTACTCCCAAGCACCTCGTTAAGCAAGATGGTTCTCAAGCTCAAGTAAAAGAGACACTCGACTTCAAGGTTATCGAGTTCAACAAAGAGACAAAACGCATCATTCTCTCTCACAGCCGCATCTACGAAGATGAAGCTAAGGCCGAAGTGAAGAAAGAAGCTGCTGCAAAACGTCCCGCTAAGAAAGCTAAACCTGCAGAAGAGGTAGCTATGCCCGCTGTAGAGAAAACTACTCTTGGTGATATCGACGCTTTGGCTGCTCTCAAAGAGAAAATGGCTAAAGGCGAATAATTCGCTACGATAACATAAACCTTGAGGGTGTGTCAAATGAAATTTTTGGCACACCCTCACTTTGTTTCTTTAAGAATGCTCAAGAGATGCAATGCGGCAATAGTAAACATCATGAAATGTAGAGAAGCTAACTACTGAAAACCGATATCGAAACTACAAAGAATTACAGATACGACACACCGCTTTGCATCAACCCATCTATAGCATCAATATCCTATCACTTACCTATATGTCACGTTTTGAAGTAAACATACTCGGTTGCAGCGCAGCCACTCCCACAATGCGACATCTGCCCTCGGCACAGGTGCTCAACGTGCGCGACAAACTCTTCATGATAGACTGTGGCGAAGGCGCACAACTATCTTTCCGCCGCGCTCACCTCAATATGACCCGACTCGGACATATATTTCTCTCGCATCTACATGGCGACCACTGCTTCGGACTATTCGGATTACTATCAACAATGGGACTTACAGGACACACCGGCGAGGTAGTGATACATGCACACCCCGATGCCGAACAGATTTTCCGTCCCATACTCAACTACTTCTGCAGAGAAAATCCGTTTGAAATACGGTTTAACTCTATATCTCCCTCAATGAGCGAAGCTATATACTCCGATAATAGTGTCACCGTACGCACCATTCCACTCAAGCATCGTATTCCTACATGCGGTTTTCTTTTTGAAGAGGCCGAAAGCCAGCGACATCTGCGCGGAGACATGGCTCAGTTCTATAATATACCCACATATATGCGTGCAGCAATAAAACAAGGCGAAGACTACACTACCCCGGAGGGCATTGTCATTCCTAACAGTAAGCTTACCCTACCTCCTACTCCATCGGTACGCTACGCCTACTGTAGCGACACCATGTACTCGCCACGCATTATCCCATATATCGAGGGGGTAGATGTACTATATCATGAAGCGACTTATGGTGACGATTCAGAACCCTTCGCGCGACAAACCTTCCACAGTACGGCGCGACAAGCTGCTCAAATAGCACAACAAGCTGGCGTAGGGAAACTCATCATCGGACACTTCTCGGCACGATACAAAGATGAAAATATCTTACTGCAACAGGCCCGCGAAGAATTTGCCAATACCGAGCTTGCCAATGAGGGTATGAAAATAATTTTGAAATAGTAGCAATCAATACATTCATTCGATTGTTTTATCTTAAGCCACGCCACCTATGCAACGCAAAATGCAACAATCAATGCAAAGCATTGCATAAACTAAACACATGATAATTACGCATTAAGGTGCGTTGTTGCAAATTCATACAGTATATTTGCAAAGAAATAATATATGTTTAACAAAAGACTATTAAAGACAATGAATGTAGAAATCATCGGCACATGGGCTGGCCTCGTATGGGAAGCTCTTAATGCTTCAGGTATGCTCACCATGAAAGGTTTGAAAAAAGCAACAAAACTCAAAGAAAAGGAAATTTATGCAGCACTCGGCTGGCTCGGTCGCGAAGGTAAAGTTGTTATTACCGAGACAGAATCGGACATCGAAGTTGTTTTGTGCTAAATATTGTCATAAATAAGCCACAAACTATGCGGAGCAACAGACTGTTAGCTTCGCATAGTGTTTTTATAACACATCGGCAAGGTACAGCATGGCACAAAAATGTGACACAGGTGCAAGTATATAGCGCCACAGATGCACGCACAGAGCTACATACAACGCATGCACACAAAAAAATAGAAGTCTAAACTTGTGTATATCAATAAAAATTTGTTACTTTGCGCCGCATTTCGTAATCTCTGACAGTGCAAGTGGCCTGTGAATATTGCGAATAATAACATTTTAATAGCTATAAAAATGGATTTTATTAAGATTGTAGAAGAAGCTTTTGCTTCTGAGAAAAAACAACACCCCGAGTTCAAGAGCGGTGATACTATCACAGTATCATACCGTATCCAAGAGGGTAACAAAGAGCGTATTCAGGACTTCCGTGGCGATGTAATTCGCATCTCGGGTCATGGTGACAAAAAACGTTTCACCGTACGCAAAATGTCGGGTAACGTAGGTGTAGAGCGTATCTTCCCCCTCGACTCTCCCTTCGTAGAGAAAATCACTATCAACCGTCGTGGTAAAGTGCGTCGTGCTAAATTGTACTACTTGCGCAAACTCACCGGTAAGAAAGCCCGCATCCGCGAAAAACGTGTCTAATTCAAGGCACTACGCTTTGCAAAATAAAAACCGCACCGATATTTTCGGAGCGGTTTTTTTTATGTTCATTTGAAAAATAACACAATAGCAACGAGAGCAATAATAATACCTACATATTGCTGTATAGAGAGACGCTCGCCAAAATACCAACGACCTACAACACTTGCTATCAGTACTATCGATATATTGTATATAGGATAGAAAATGGCACTATCAATAACCATCAACGACTTCAATAGAAAATAAGTACACCCCATATTCACTATACCCAACACCAATCCGGCCCATACATTACGCCAAGCAAACGGCTGTCGTTGCGAAGAAGGCAAGCTGAAATAATATATCATAGTAAATACAATAGCGGCCACAAAAGCAAAAGCACTAACAAGAGAAAGATCGGCATCACTACCCCCGGCTTGAGCCACCAGCTGCTGACAGTACTTCAACATAAAATTGGCTACTCCATAACTGAGAAAAACCAACAACGGCAGAAACCATCGTTGCGAAACAGATGACACTACTCCTCTTGATGGGAAAATGAGAAACAACGATACAATAACTAATACAGAGGCCAACCATTGAGGTTCGTCACTGCCCAGAAACAGATAAGCACACAGCACCGGCACAACAAAAGCCACCCGGGCGGCTATGGTAGAAACAGCTACACCATGCCATCGAGTTGCATAGTTCATTGTCACAAATCCGGCCATCATAAAGAGTCCGGCTACCAGTGCCCAAGGTGCCCACGAACCCAATGCCACCACCTGCGCTTCTTGAGCCACACTACCCACTACACCTATCGTAGCAGCCACTATATAATTGACACCTATAGCTTGCAGCGAGTCAATTCCATGTTGCTGAAATAACTTGAAAAGTATGGCAAACAACGAACCAAAGAAAATAGCAATTACCAAATATATCATGCCTAACAAGTGTTATAGTTATTATTGTTGCTAAAGTATTAAAAAGTTTCCAATACATTATCAAAACAATAACAAAAACAATTAGAGTCCCCCCAAATAATTAGGCAAAATTTTACAAATACCTATTTTTAGCTATTGTCCACCCTATACCATCATTCTACCTTTGTCGTGCAAACTAATAGTAAATCTTTTGAACGTGTTGTATAGGAATATTTTATTTACAATAACACTTATGTTGGCATCGGCCATTGCTATGGCCAAGCCTATATCGGGACTACAAGGCAAAGTCACTATAGAGGGGGAAGAAAAAGCCTCGCACGTAAGTGTTTATCTTAAAGGCACCTCTTACGGTTGTTTTACCGACGAACAGGGTACTTACCATCTCACCGCACCTTCGGGAGAATACACGATGGTTGTCAGCTCACTCGGATACACTACGGCCGAACAACCCGTAGTTGTTGCCTCCGGTGCAATGACCACCTACAATGTATCATTAGAGCCCAACAACCAGCAACTCAACGAAGTAGTTGTTGTTTCGACAGGTGTAAGTCGTGTCAAGCAATCGGCATTCAATGCCATAGCGTTGGAAACCAAAGAGATGCAAAACAGTACTAAGAATCTGGGCGAAGCATTATCTAAAGTTCCAGGTATGAAATTGCGTGAGTCGGGCGGTGTAGGCTCTGACATGCAATTGACACTCGATGGGTTCAGTGGCAAACATATCAAGGTATTTATAGATGGTGTGCCACAAGAAGGAGTTGGCAGTTCATTCAGCATCAACAACATACCTGTAAGTTTTGCCGACCGCATCGAAATCTATAAAGGAGTTGTTCCGGTAAGTTTCGGAACCGATGCCATAGGCGGTGTCATCAATATTGTTACCAAAAAGAAACGCCGCAATTGGTTTCTCGATGCATCATACTCATACGGTTCTTTCAACACCCATCGCACCAACCTACATTTTGGACAAAGTTTCGACAATGGTTTTACATACGAAATAAATGCTTTCCAGAACTACTCCGACAACAACTACTACGTAAACGCCCCCGTAGAGGATTTTGAGACAGGACGCATAGACAAAAACAAAAAAGAGCATGTGCAGCGCTTCAACGACACCTATCATAACGAGGCCGTCGTTGCCAAGGTGGGTTTTATCAAGACCAAGTGGGCCGATCGTATGATGGTGGGCTTCACATACTCAAACATGTATAAGGAGGTACAAACCGGTGTGCGACAAGAGATTGTATACGGAGAGAAACATCGCAAAGGTTACTCGCTCATGCCATCGCTCGAATATCACAAACGCAACTTCTTGACAGAAGGGCTTGACGCAACTATCACCGCCAATTACAACCACAACATCACCACCAACATCGACACCTCATCGTATAAATACAACTGGGTAGGAGACAAAAAACTAATGAACTCACCCGGAGAGCAATCCTACCAACATTCACGTGCCAACAATGACAATTGGAATGCTACGCTCAACCTCAATTATCGTCTTGGCGATATACACTTGTTCACACTCAATCATGTCTTCAACTCATTTCACCGGAGCAACACCTCCTTGCTGGCCGTTGAGGAACAAACGCAAGCCATCGACAAAGAGACTTGCAAAAACATCACAGGACTTTCATACCGTCTCATGCCCAACGAAAAGTGGAACATATCGGTATTTGGCAAGTACTACAACCAATTTGTAGCCGGCCCTGTAGCCACCTCGTCCAATCAGAGCGAGTATGTTCGCACTACACGCAATGTCGATTCTTGGGGGTATGGCTTAGCCGGAACATACTTCATAATACCTTTGTTACAAGCCAAAGCATCATACGAAAAAGCATACCGCCTACCCACTATCGAAGAGATGTTTGGCGATGAGGACTTGGAGATAGGTGATGTGGGCATTCGTCCCGAAAACAGTCACAATGTAAATATCAATTTGGCCTACAACCAAACATTCGATATACACTCGCTGTATGCCGAAGCCGGAGTGGTATATCGCAATACGAACGACTACATACAACGCAACATTACCGACCTGAGCGGAGGTAAGTCGGCTGCCACCTATATCAACTACGGCAAAGTACAAACATTGGGATACAACATATCGGTACGATACAACTACAGCAAATGGCTGAGCATTGGTGCCAACTTCACACAAATGGACGTGCGTGACAATATGCCCACTGCCTTAGGCTCTTCAGTTCCCAATCTGTCATATAAAGAGCGTATGCCCAACATTCCCTATATATTTGCCGACTCCGATATCTCATTCTATTGGAACGACCTATTTGGCAAAGGCAACAAACTTACGGTTACATACGACAACCAGTACTTGCATAGTTTCACCTACTATTCGGCCAACATAGGAGCCAACAAAGGCGACTATGTAGTTCCCAACCAATTCTCTCACAATGTATCTGTAGCCTATAGCCTACATCACGGACGATACAACTTCATTGTGGAGTGTCGCAACATCACCGATGAGTTGCTATACGACAATTTCAGCCTACAGAAAGCCGGCAGAGCATTTTATGGGAAAATACGAGTTTACTTCGGAAAATAATATCAATAAATAAACGTTATAAACATGAAAAAGAAAATTTTTATCTACACAGTATTAGTAGCATCAGCAATGGCATTTGTTGCTTGTGACGATAATAATAACAGCAATACACCCCCCACCGACACAGCAGAGGGTGCGTATGTAATAGCATCATCGGTGACAGCATCGGGCAATACCTCGTACGTATTGCTCACGTCCGACAAACTCGATGAAGGCTCGGTGTCGGCTGTAAACAACGGTCTTGTCAATGATGGCGCCACATATTGGGTTTTCTACCGCAACAAATATCTGTATGGACTCACATACAACCAAGGCAATGCCGGCACAACCCGCTCATATATTATGGGTAACAACGGTGTTGAAGCTCGCGCCGCCGAGTATGCTGTACGTCGCTTTACCACATACGGCATATACGACAAATATATCATGACAACATCGACAGGTGATGGTCCATCGGAGTATGCCGATGAGAATGGCTATATACCTCAATCGTTCTTGGTATCGTGGCTCGATGTTGAAGGCGAGACATACACTACCAACGATACACGACAAGAGATATACAACTCGGAAAATTTCCTTGGCAATGGAGAGTATGTAACATTGGCAGGCTTGTTGGAGAGCAACGGCAAGTTGTGGAGCGTTGCCGTACCTATGGGTTTGAGTCAATATGGCGTAAAAGATGGCAATGGTCGTTGGGTACGTGAGGGATATGCCGACCTTATCAAGACCGAAGCCGGAGGCTCGGGCAGTGGAGCTTATGAAAAAGACGAACTGCAATGGACTCAATACCCCGATGAGTGCTGGGTAGCCATTTTTGACGACGAATCACTAAGTTCAAAAACACTTATCAAGACCGACAAGATAAGTTATGCATGCGGACGTCATAAGTCGCAATATTACCAAACAATCTGGGCTGCCGATAATGGCGACATCTACGTATTCTCGCCCAGCTACGCCAAGACTATGAAAGATGCCCGTCAAAAGACAACTCTCGATGCCGGGGTTGTACGCATCAAAGCCGGCACACAAGAGTTTGACCCCAATTACTACTATAACATCGAATCACAAACCGGTGGCAGATCGTTCTTACGTTGCTGGCATATTGCCGATGACAACTTCTTGATGTTGATGTACGACCGCCCATTGACCGAGAGTGGTTTTACAGCCAACCAATTGGCTATATTCAAAGGAGAGACAGGCCAATTGACTTACGTCGAGGGTATGCCCGAAGCCGAAAAAATTTCAAGTTTTGGCAATGCTGTATATAACGAAAACGGCAAGGTACACGTCACAGTTACCACCACCGATGGCTATCCTGCCATATATGTAATAGACCCCACTACAGCAACTGCCACAAAAGGTATTACCGTAGAAGCTACACAAATAAATGGCGTAGGCTTATTGTTACCTATAGATAAATAATGGTTATGAAAAAATTATTCCACCAATTACACCTTTGGCTCTCAATCCCATTGGGAATAGTAATAACTATCATCTGTTTCTCGGGCGCAATGCTCGTCTTTGAGAAAGAGATAACTGAGTGTGTGCAACACGACATATACTTTGTTAAAGAGGTTAAAAACACGCCTCTACCCATCGACTCGTTGATGTGCAAGGTAACGCCCACACTCAACGAAGGTGTGTCAATTACCGGAGTAACTGTTTCGTCCGACCCCGAAAGATGTTATAAAGTAAACCTTTCAAAACCCCGTAGAACGGCTATTTATGTCGATCAATATACCGGCGAGGTGAAAGGAAGCAGTAGCCGACTGCCCTTCTTCAACACCATGTTTCGTTTACATCGTTGGTTGCTCGACAGCAAAGATGGCGATAACGATATTTTCTGGGGAAAGAAAATTGTAGGCATCAGCACCCTGCTATTTGTCGTAATACTTATAACCGGTGTAATACTATGGTGGCCAAAGTCTAAAAAGGCGTGGAAAAACCTTTTCACCATACATCTGCGCGAGGGTTGGAAACGCTTCTTGTACGACCTGCATGTAGTGGGTGGTGTGTATGCAATAGTATTCCTCTTGGCAATGGCTCTCACCGGCCTCACATGGTCATACCCTTGGTATCGCAACGCTTTCTACAGCCTTTTTGGAGTAGAACAGAGTGTACAAAAGGCCGACACTGAAGGTAAAAAAGAGACCAATCGAGAGGGGAAAGCCAACAAGAACCATACCGATGTAAGGAAGATAGCAGAGCCTCAGTCGCCCTATCTACACTGGCAAGATGTATATGAGTTTGTTGCGCAAGAAAACTCCGATTACAAGCAAATAACCATATCGAATGGCTCGGCCAATGTATCATTCAATCGCATTGGCAATCAACGCGCATCGGACAACTACAAATTTGACAACCAAACCGGCCACATAACCCAACACACCTACTACAGCGATAGCAGTCAAAGAAGCAAATTGCGTGGGTGGATATACTCGGTACACGTAGGCAACTGGGGCGGAATGGTTACTCGCATACTTGCCTTTATGGCAGCACTATTGGGAGCAACACTCCCGCTTACAGGCTATTACTTATGGATTAAGCGTTTGTATAAAAAGAATAGAAAGTAATGCAAGACTCCCAGCTTGTTGTTTGATTTTATCAAGAGACTACCACGATAGCACTATCTGTAGGGTAGTCTCTTGTGCTATACTGCACTCGATGTGAAAATTTCCCAAGTAAACTTGGTTTTTCTTCACTCACCTTTCACTATATTTGCATGACCAATATCACAATCAATATGGCTGTCGAAAAATATATCATAATAGTTGCCGGAGGCAAGGGAACACGAATGGGAGGGGATATTCCTAAGCAATTCCTTCCCCTTGCCGGTAGTATTGTGCTCATGCAAACGATGGAGCGTGTGGCCACAGCCGAGCCTCAGGCAACTCTGATACTTGCCCTGCCTCACGACCAGCAAGGCGAATGGAGACGCCTCTGCACAGAATATAATTATACCCGTCCTCATAGTATTGTAGATGGAGGAGAGACACGCTTCCACACCGTGAGCAATGCCTTGCAATTGGTACCACAAAATGCCTTGGTGGCTATTCATGATGGAGTGCGCCCGTTGGTTTCAATCGATGTTGTGCGCCGAGCCTTCGATGTAGCCCTACATGAAAATGCCGCTATTCCTGTCATGCCGGTAACAGAGAGTCTGCGTTGTATAGAAGGTGATAGTTCCACTGCAGTAGACCGTAGCAGATATAGAGCCGTACAAACACCACAAGTATTTCAATCGACCCTTCTCAAAGAGGCCTATGCTACTACCTATCAATCGGGATTTACCGATGATGCATCGGTATATGAGTATGCAGGCCACAAAGTAACGCTTATAGAAGGCAACCGAGAGAATATAAAAATAACCATACCGCAAGATATAATGCTTGCCGAGATGCTTTTGAAACAATAGTAATGCCCGAACTGAGCGACCTTGACATAAAATACCTGCCGGGGGTAGGGCCAAAGCGAGCCGAATTGTTGGCTCGCGAACTGGGCATTCGCTCATACCGCGACTTACTATACTACTTTCCATACAAATATATCGATCGCAGCAAGACCTACCGCATAGGCGAGATAACCGGCTCCATGCCATACATTCAATTAAAAGGTCACATTATCTCCTACTCTACATATGGTGAGGGTGCTCGCCGCCGACTTGTTGCCACCTTTACCGACGGCAGTGGCACGATAGACTTGGTATGGTTTAAAGGTATAAAATATGTAACCGAACGCTACAAGGTTGGTGTAGAATATACTCTCTTTGGAAAACCCACCCTCTTCAACGGACGTTACAATATAGCCCACCCCGAGATAGATCTTGTCGATGAAATCATAGACCGCAACATCGGTTTGCAGGCATACTACAACACCACCGAGAAGATGAAAAACGCCTTTGTCAATTCAAAGACGTTGCACAAAATGGTTTACTCGCTGTGGAATTCTATACATGGTCCACTACCCGAGACCCTGACTCCCGAGATAATAGAGCGTGCCAAGTTGATAGGCCTCAATGATGCCTTGTGCTACATACACTTCCCCCGCACGGTCGAAGACATGCGCCGGGCTCAACTGCGACTCAAGTTTGAAGAGTTATTCTATCTGCAACTACACATATTACGCTATGCACGCATGCGCAACCGCAATGTAGGAGGCTTTCGGTTTGCCCGCATAGGAGAGTATTTCAACCGATTTTACAACGAAATATTACCCTTCTCGCTCACCGATGACCAGAAACAAGTCCTTCGCGACATTCGTGCTGACGTGGGTAGCGGACGACAAATGAACCGGCTGCTACAAGGCGATGTAGGTAGCGGCAAGACTATCGTCGCACTCATGACAGCCCTCATGGCTATCGACAATGGCTATCAGGCGTGTATCATGGCACCTACCGAGATATTGGCAGCACAACATTACGAGAGCATTTCAGCGATGCTCATGCCACTGGGATTGCGAGTAGAACTACTTACCGGCTCACGTCGCAAGCGCGAACGAGAGCCCATCTTGGCAGGCTTGGCTTCGGGCGATGTGCGCATTCTTATAGGCACTCATGCACTACTCGAGGAGGGTGTTATATTCAACAACTTAGGCATGGTGGTAATAGATGAGCAACACCGATTCGGAGTAGCACAACGCGCCAAATTGTGGGGCAAAAACACCACTCCTCCACACGTACTTGTAATGACGGCCACACCCATACCTCGCACATTGGCCATGACCGTATATGGCGACCTCGACGTGTCGATAATAAAACAACTTCCTCCGGGACGCAAGCCCATACAGACGCTATTGCAATACGACAATAAACGAGCACAACTCAATACCTCGCTACGCCGACAGCTACAAATGGGACGACAAGTATATATCGTATATCCTCTTATAGAAGAGAGCGAAAAGAGCGATATGAAGAGTCTGCTGGAAGGTTTTGAAACGGTCAAGCAGACTTTCCCCGAATACACCGTAAGCATGGTGCATGGCAAAATGAAACCTGCCGAAAAGGAAGAACAAATGCAACGATTTGTTCACAACGAAGCTCAAATAATGGTTGCCACAACCGTTATAGAGGTGGGCGTGAACGTACCCAATGCCACTGTGATGGTAATAGAAAATGCCGAACGATTTGGATTGGCTCAGCTACACCAATTGCGAGGGCGTGTAGGCCGAGGTGGCGAACAGTCCTACTGCATACTCATGTCGCGATACGACTTGGCACAAGACACTCGCAAACGCCTTGAAATCATGGCCGAGACCAACGATGGATTTGTCATTGCCGAGGCCGATATGCGCTTGCGTGGCCCCGGCGATATGGAGGGCACTCAACAAAGTGGCATCGCCTTTGACCTACGCATTGCCAATTTGGCCCAAGACGGACAGATATTGCAATTGGCTCGCGATGTAGCGCAAGAGATACTCGAAAACGACACACTACTTGAGTTACCTCGCAACTACGTCTTACGCAAAGAGTTGCAACGTTGCTATGCAAAAAAAATCAATTGGGGGCAAATCAGCTAACAATCCAACACTACACATCGGCCAAAACTCATGTTCTATTCTGTATCTAAATAAAACTACCAAGCGCCGCCAACTTGTTAATTATTATTAAAATGAAGTTTTACACTTATCAAGTGTGCAAAAATATTATTAATCAGTATTTTAGTTGCCACGAAAATATATATCTTTGCAGTTGGTGAAATTTTGCCTATCGCAAAGCACCAATTAGAGAGTTATTAAGCAGTCATTTTTTTTAATGCCTTGAGAAATCATACAAAGCACATCATGAGCATATTGAAAAATATTTTTATAACAATCGCATCAGTAACATTAATGTGCAGCACCAACCTTGCACAAGCACAGAATGTGGCCGATGCTCACACATTGCACCATCAGCAACTTCTACAACGACAACCCTCGGTATATGAGGAGATAAATCTGCTCGATACTGTAGCCATGAAAGAGTTGCTTATCACCGAGCCTTGGATAAGTGAAGCCGCCCTACTCTATGGCGAAAACTGGAGCAAAGATCGTGTCAATCCATACGAAGCGTCTAAAATGGACTTGCCCGACTCGATGTACATCGACCTATCGAACTACTGCATTCCTCACAATGGCTATATCACGTCCAACTATGGTTGGCGTCGTCGTCGTATGCACCGAGGCATCGACTTGAAAGTAATTACCGGTGACACCATTCGTGCCGCCTTCGATGGCAAAATACGACTCACCAAGTATGAGCGTCGTGGATATGGCTATTATGTTATCATACGACATAACAATGGTTTGGAGACCATCTATGGTCACCTTTCAAAGTTTCTTGTAAAACCCGACCAAGAGGTAAAGGCCGGTGAGCCTATAGCATTGGGAGGAAATACCGGTCGTTCCACCGGTTCGCACCTCCACTTCGAGACTCGTTACTTGGGCATGGACATCAATCCCAATGCCATTTTCGACTTCCACAATAAGACTATTCGCAAAAACGAATTGATTTTCAGTCCCAAGCTATTAGCCTCTAAAGGTCCTTCGGCTATTCACGTAGAAGGAACCAAGTATGGCATATATGGCGGAAAAAGCGGTTCGGCATCGGGAGCTGCTACCTATCGTGTACGCAAAGGCGATACGCTCTCTCGTATAGCACAGCGCAATGGCACAACCGTATCGAAGATATGTCGCCTCAATGGTATTTCCAAGACCTCCATTCTACGACCGGGACAAGTATTGAAGTTAAAATAATACTTACCACAATTAATAAGCAAGAGGGCATATCAAATGATATGCCCTCTACTTATATATAATGCCCCAATAACTACTGCAACATAAAGTCTTTGCAATACTACTCGCCACAGTCACCGGCCTTCTTCTCGGCAGCAAGACGGGCCTTATATTCTTTCATCTTTTTCTGCCACGCCTTGCGACGAGCCTGCGCCTGAGTCGCTTTGCGAGCCTCATAGTCGGCATATTGTTTCTCCAAAAAGTTATCGGCCATACAATTTCAATTGAGTGTTGATGTATTATTTCTAAAACAGTACCATTTGCGATATTCGGTACCCAACGAGGCCACTACCTCATACCACAAAGACTCATCGTGCGACAGCATTACCATCGAGGCATTGTCAAGAGCAGCAACAGCCCAACTCTCCTCGGCAAGTTCGCCCAAAAGTTGGCCTTGTGTCCACCCGCAATACCCGGCAAAGAACTTGATACGGCATTCATCATATTCGTCGCTATTGATATATTGCAGCACATCTTCAAATCGGCCTCCAATATAAAGGCCATTCTCCAACGCCATCGCCCCTGCTATACGTTGGCCCAATGTATGTAGGTACAACAAACGACCCTTCTCAACCGGCCCGCCTAAGTGCAACGTGATGTGTTCGGGACACGTAGCATTACGCAACACACGCTTGAGCGGTATGCTCGACTGCTTATTCAATACCAGTCCCACCGAGCCTTCTGCTTCATTATGATCGATAAGCAATATAATTGCCCTCCTAAAATAGGCATCGGTAAGAAACGGCTCGGCCACTAACAAATCGCCCGCACGGACTATCTGGCGAGATATATTGCTATCGGCTATTTCATCAACCGGTTTCATGGGCAAATTATCGACCTGACACTCCTCAATAAGTAGGCTACAAATTAAATCCCAACTCTCGTAGCACAGTAGCAACGTTGTCTTTAGCTCCTGTCACAGTATAGGCATGAAACTCACGACGCAAGCCATACGAATTGCGCAATCGATCAAAGTCGTAGGGCTGGCGTTTGAGATTGCGAGTCTCAAAAAGAGGATTGTAGCTCGACAAAACCGCTGTGGCTATAGGATCGCTATTGCGCGCCAATGCCAAAGTGCTGACAGGAGGCGAAGGAGGCACCAACTCGGACGTATCGATTGTTACGTTCAACTCTTTAGCTACCGCCTCTACCAACATACGCGTTGCGTTGGCCTTGCCATCTGACGAGTAGCCTGCAATGTGTGGTGTGGCAATGAACGATGCAAACATCAAGGCAGTGTTTAAACGAGGCTCTCCCTCCCAACAATCCATCACAGCGTCGCCCACCTTCTCGGTATTGAGCGCACGCAACAACGCATAATTATCAACCACAGCACCACGAGCAGTATTGATAATAAGAGGACTTCGCTTCAATGAGTCTAAGAACGATGCCGATGCCAAATGGCAGGTAGCAAACTCACCCTGCATAGTCAATGGAGTATGGAAAGTCACAATATCGGCTTGTGAAGCTATCGTATCGAGTGAAACAAACTTATCGAGACCTTCAACTCGGGCACGAGGGGGATCGTTAAGCAATACTCTCATACCCAACGAACGGCAATAGCGTTCTACAATAGAGCCTACATTACCCACACCTACAATTCCTATAGTCATATTGGATAGGTTAAGGTTTTTGGTACGAGCCCATAGTATGATAGAAGCAAGTACATACTGAGCCACCGACCCGGCATTACAACCCGGAGCATTGACCCATCGTATCCCATTCTCATTACAATATTGAGTATCTATATGATCATAACCAATAGTTGCTGTTCCTACAAAACTACAACGCGAACCATGGAGCAAGCGTTTATCAACACGTGTGCGCGAGCGCACCAATAATATATCGGCATCGCGCACCACTGCATTAGTTATCTCATGAGGCTCATAATAACTCACTTGCGCATATGGCTCAAAGACCCCTCTCATGAAAGGTATCTTACTATCGGCCACAATATGTACATCTTGTAATGCCATAAAAAAACACTAATTTATGAAAACCTCTGCAAAAATATATTTTTTCTGCGAAATTCCAAGCCGGCAACAGAAATAATATTACACGCCATAAGACTTTTTTGCAAAGGCAAAACAATAACAAAAGAGCGATAGAACGAGCCAGACCCGTAACAAGCACACACCCGTATATCGTCTTGTTGTGCCATCGGTCACACTATAAAAACCACTCTCTCGAGAGTAAAGTTGCTTATAGCCAACGAAAAAAGATTTAAAAATATTTGTCATGTAAAATAAAAAGCACTACCTTTGCAGTCCGATTATTAGCCAAATAAGAGAAATCTGCGAACGGATTATCATTCCTTTGGCCGGGGATATAATGCGCGAGCACTATTAAGTAACTAATTTTAAAAACTTTAAAGCAGTGAACACTTTAAGTTATAAGACAGTATCAGCTAACAAGGCAACCGTAACCAAAGAGTGGGTCGTAGTAGATGCTACCGACCAAGTATTGGGTCGCCTTGCAAGTAAAGTCGCAAAAATTTTGCGTGGCAAATACAAACCCAACTACACTCCCCACGTAGATTGTGGTGACAATGTCATCATCATCAATGCCGACAAGATTATCCTCACAGGCAAAAAGATGACAGACAAAGAGTACATCGACTTCACAGGCTATCCCGGTGGCCAACGCATCAAATCACCCGCTGACTTGATGGCCAAAGGTGCCGATCGTCTTTTGCTCCGCGTAGTTAAAGGTATGCTCCCCAAAAACAAATTGGGTGCTCAATTGTTGCGTAACCTCCGCGTATATGGTGGCGCCGAGCACGAGCAAGCCGCTCAAAATCCCCGAATCATTGATATTAACCTCTACAAGTAATTAATATATGTATCTTCTCGAAAAAGCTGTAGTAGGCCGTCGTAAAGCAGCCGTAGCTCGCGTATTCATCAAAGAGGGAAATGGTACAATCACCATCAACAAACGCGACTTGACAAAATACTTCCCCTCGTCGATACTGCAATTTGTTGTAAAACAACCCCTCACTACACTCGGTGTAGCAGAGAAATATGATATCATGGTAAACCTTCAAGGTGGTGGCTACAAAGGTCAAGCCGAAGCTCTTCGTCTTGCTATTGCTCGCGCCTTGGTTGCTATGAACCCCGATGACAAAGCCGTTCTCCGTCGTGAAGGCTTCATGACTCGTGACCCCCGTGTTGTTGAGCGTAAGAAACCGGGTCGTCCCAAAGCTCGTAAACGCTTCCAATTCAGCAAACGTTAATCTATTTGTAAGCTTCGAGCAACAAGTAAAACGACGTTTAGTATCCAAATTGTCGCGACTAAGCAAGTGGCTTAACAGCGCAGCTTAACTACCCGACAATTGTATTAGTAGAATGTAAACGAAAAAATAAAAAAAGAAAAATGGCTCTTACATCATTTGAACAACTCCTTGAGGCAGGTGTACACTTTGGTCACCTCACAAGAAAATGGAATCCCGCCATGGCTCCCTACATCTTCATGGAGCGCAACGGTATCCACATCATCGACTTGTATAAAACAGTAGCAAAAATCGACGAGGCTGCCGCAGCCCTCAAATCGATTGCTAAATCGGGCAAAAAAGTACTTTTTGTTGCTACTAAGAAACAGGCTAAGCAAGTTATTGCCGACAAAGCCACTGCTATAAACATGCCCTATGTTATTGAGCGCTGGCCCGGTGGTATGCTCACCAACTTCCCCACTATCCGCAAGGCTGTAAAGAAGATGACCACCATCGACAAGATGACCAAAGACGGAACTTTCGACAACCTCTCAAAACGCGAAAAGCTCCAAATCACTCGCCAACGTGCAAAACTCGAGAAGAACCTCGGTAGCATCGCCGACTTGAACCGTCTTCCCGCTGCTTTGTTCGTAGTTGACGTTCTCAAAGAACAAATCGCTGTTCGCGAGGCCAATCGTCTTGGTATACCCGTATTTGCTATGGTAGATACCAATTCAGACCCCTCAAACATCGACTTCGTAATCCCCGCTAACGACGATGCATCTAAGTCAATCGAGGTAATCCTCGACGCTCTCTGCGGTGCAATGGCCGAGGGTATCGAAGAGCGTAAGATTGAGAAACTCGATGAGGCACCCGCTGAGGAAGCTGCCGCTCCCAAGCGCGAACGCAAAGCTCGCATCTCACGTCGCAGAAACGAAGAAGCTGCTACTGAGAAACCCGCTGAAAGCGAAGAATAATAATTCTCATACAAAGAGCGAGCCTTTTCTCACAACAAGGCGCGCTCTTTGTCTTTTACGACCAAGTATTAACTACTAAAAACATACAACTATGGCAGTAACAATGGCAGATATCAGCAAGCTCCGCTCTTTGACCGGTGCCGGTATGATGGACTGCAAAAAAGCATTACAAGAAGCTGACGGCGATATCGAAGCCGCAAAAGAAATAATCCGCAAGAAAGGCCAAGCCGTAGCCGCTAAGCGCGAAGACCGCGAGGCTGCTGAGGGTTGCGTTCTTGCCAAATCTAATGGTGGCTATGCAGCTATCGTTGCTCTCAAGTGCGAAACAGACTTCGTTGCCAACAATGAGTCTTTCGTTGCTTTAACCAACCGTATCCTCAACGCTGTTATGGAAGCTAAACCCAAAACTCGCGAAGAGGTTCTTGCTCTCACTATCGACGGTGTAGAGATTGCTACTCTCATCACCGACGAAATTGGTAAAACCGGTGAAAAGATGGAGCTTGGCGACTTCAACTTCATCGAGGCCGACTTTACTACCGTTTACAACCACCAAAACAAAAACCAACTCTGTACTATCGTAGGTCTTAACAAAGAGAACGAAGAGGCCGGCAAGCGTCTTGCTATGCAAATCGCTGCCATGAACCCCATCGCTATCGATGAGGACGGCGTTTCGGAAGAAATCAAAAATGCCGAGATCGCTGTTGCTATCGAGAAGACCAAAGCCGAGCAAGTACAAAAGGCTGTTGAGGTAGCTCTTAAGAAAGCCGGTATCAACCCCGCCCACGTTGACTCAGAAGACCACATGGAGAGCAACATGGCCAAAGGCTGGATCACAGCTGAAGAGGTTGCCAAAGCAAAAGAAATCATCGCCACTGTTTCAGCAGAGAAATCGGCCAACCTCCCCGAGGCTATGATTCAAAACATCGCCAAAGGTCGTCTTGGCAAGTTCTTGAAAGAGGTATGCTTGCTCAACCAAGAGGACATCTTGGAAGCTAAGAAATCGGTTCGCGACGTACTCAAAGAGATGGACGCCGACTTGAAAGTTGTTGCTTTCAAACGCTTCACTCTCCGTGCCGAGTAATCACATCGCTGAGATTTTATTTTCATTCCAATACAAACTGTGTTCCGCATCTCCGGGACACAGTTTTTTTATATTACCACATAAATAAATACACCATAATAAAATCATATAAGCAAAATTTATTACTTTTGCACAAGCTAACCAAAACAAGTAGATATACAAAGAGATAAAATAAAAACATAAAATATAACGTGCATTAGCTGATATTCTTGTTTCAGAAAATTCGCCAAATTTTAAAGAAGCAATCAAGAGTAAAAGTTGATGCTCACAGTGTATGCTGTGGGCTTTTACTCATATATGATTGCAAGGTGTTTGGCGATACCTCTGAAACATAGATGAAAGGAAAGTCCACTTTTTATACACTAAAACATGATACACGTCGGCTCAATAATAAAGGAGACATTACAGAAAAAAGGCAAAAGCGTAACATGGTTTGCCAATGAAATGTGTTGCACCCGCACCAATGTATATAAAATATTCCGTAAAAAAAGTATCGACACCGACATTATATGGAGAGCATCTCAAGTACTTGAATGCAACCTATTTGAACTAATATCCAATAAACTTAATAATTAATAATTGTATCCAATTTGGAACCGTGTCCTAAACGGACACGCACAAACTAATACCCTTGACTATAATATCGCTAACTTTGCACTAAAAGAAAAAATATTTCAAACAAATAAAAAAGCATTAAATATTTAGCAATTACTATAGTTATCACAAATTACAATCTACTATGAAATCATTTTTATTCTTCCTTCTGCAAGGATTTAAAACTAGTGGCATATCATTTTTTGAATGGCTTATCAGCGCTGCAATAGAAACTATTATAATATCCCTTATAGTAGGCGGTATTGCAAAAGTATGCGGGAAAGACTTCGGAGAATGGTTCTCGGGCTCATGCTCCGTTGTGGGATTTATTCAATTAATATTCTACGTTATCGCAGTAATCGCATCTTAATTTCTAACACTATAATTTTATAATCATATAATCATGAGCGAAAACAATAACACCAATCCCATTTTGGTTATTTTATCAGTATTACTACCCATCGTAGGATATGTACTCTTCTTTACTAAAAAAGATAATGATACCGATGCCGCTAAGACCTACCTTTGGTCAGCTGTTGCAGGATCAATTATTGGCATAATGCTATTCTCCCTTTAATCGAAACCACTCCCTAACAAAATCACCGCACCGGGAATAGTTCTCGATGCGGTGTTTATTATATAAGATGCTTGCCGATAGCATCAACTATTTTCTCTACTCAACAGTCACCGACTTGGCAAGGTTGCGGGGTTGATCTACATTCTTACCTTTGCACACAGCAATATGGTAGGCCAAAAGTTGCAAAGGCACAGAGGCAAGCAACGGATACAAGAACTCGGCAGTCTCGGGCAATTCTATCACATAGTCTACCAACTTCGATATAGTATCATCGCCTTTCACTACGATAGCTATCACCTTGCCCTGACGAGCCTTTATCTCCTGTATATTGCTCAACACCTTGTCATATAGCAACTTGTTGGTAGCAACCACTACCACCGGCATTTCGGCATCGACAAGTGCAATAGGACCATGCTTCATCTCGGCAGCCGGATAGCCTTCGGCATGGATATACGATATCTCCTTGAGCTTGAGCGCACCCTCGAGAGCCACCGGATAATTGTAACCACGACCCAAGTATATAAAGTTTTGAGCATAGGTAAATGTACGCGACAGCGAGGCAATGGCATCGTTCTGACTGAGCACCTCGGCCATCTTACCCGGTATAGCCAACAACTCACCAAGAGCCTCTTCAAGCTCGGCCTGCGTGATAGTGTTACGCTCCTTGGCTATACACAACGCCAACATCGTAAGCACCGTTACCTGACCGGTAAACGCCTTTGTCGAAGCCACACCTATTTCGGGGCCAACGTGGATATAAGAGCCGGTCTGTGTATTGCGAGCAATAGAAGAGCCTACCGAATTGACTATACCATATACAAAGGCACCACGACTACGAGCCAACTCGATGGCTGCCAAGGTATCGGCCGTCTCGCCCGACTGCGAAATGGCTATCACCACATCACCATTGCCTATAACCGGATTGCTATATCGAAACTCCGAGGCATAAGCCACCTCGACCGGTATGCGACAAAAATTCTCGATAAGTGTCTTACCTATCAATCCGGCATGCCACGATGTACCACAAGCCACAATGATGTAACGACGAGCATTGAGCAACTGCTCGGCATTATCTATTACCGATGAGAATCGCACAATAGTACCCTCGGGATTGATACGTCCACGCATACAGTTCACCAAGCAATCGGGTTGTTCAAAAATTTCTTTGAGCATAAAGTGCTCATAGCCGCCCTTCTCTATTGCGCCTAAATCGAGATTTATCTCGCTCACTTCATGATTGACTGCTTGTCCTTGCAATGTAATAATCTGCAAGCCACTATTGCGATTTATAACTGCAATCTCATCGTCATCAAGATATATCACTTTATGTGTATATTCTACCAAGGGTGTAGCATCGGACGCCAAGAAATACTCTCCCTCGCCCAAGCCTATAGCCAACGGGCTTGCCTTACGAGCAGCTATTATCTCATCGGGATTGTTTTTGTCGAGCACTGCAATAGCATAGGCACCTATTACTTGCGCCAAAGCTCGTTGCACTGCCGACAACAAATCCGACTTATACTCAAGTTTGTAATATTCTATCAACTGAACAAGCACCTCGGTATCGGTATCGCTAACAAAGGTAAACCCCTTCTCAATGAGTCGCTCTTTGAGAGTAGCATAATTCTCTATGATACCATTGTGAATAAGAGATAATGTACCCGATGAAGAGAAATGCGGGTGCGCATTTTCGCGACAGGGTATTCCATGAGTAGCCCATCGCGTATGGGCTATACCTATGGTTCCACTTATATCTTTATCGCTCAAGAATGCCTCCAAGTCATCTACCTTACCCTTGGCCTTAAAGACATTCAATTCACCTTTTTCATTTATCATCGATACACCGGCGCTGTCATAGCCACGATATTCCAATCGGCGCAACCCCTTAATCAATATGGGGCAAGCTTCCTGCATACCAATATATCCTACTATTCCACACATATTGTTGTAAATTTATATATCCACATTACAGCTAATGTAGCTACAAAGATACAAAGAAACGAGCGAGAAAGATGAAGTTTACTTCAATATTTTTCACAGCAAGTGCACCCTATCTTCAAGGTTTACCTCTAAGAGAGTGAAAAACGAGCGAAAAAAGAAGGAATCTCGTTCATTAGCTCCATTTTCGGCTCAACCATAGACAAAAAAAACCACTCTATCAAAGAGAATAGAGTGGTTTTTTAATAGTAGTGGGCGTTGACGGATTCGAACCGCCGACCCTCTGCTTGTAAGGCAGATGCTCTAAACCAGCTGAGCTAAACGCCCCTGTAATAAGAGTGCCGAAGCACCCCGGGATATATATAAAGTTTAATAATGGTGGGCGTTGACGGATTCGAACCGCCGACCCTCTGCTTGTAAGGCAGATGCTCTAAACCAGCTGAGCTAAACGCCCATTATTCCTTGTTTAATAGTCACCTCTCTTGGCAACTTTTTTCTCGGTGGGCGTTGACGGATTCGAACCGCCGACCCTCTGCTTGTAAGGCAGATGCTCTAAACCAGCTGAGCTAAACGCCCGAGGACTTTTATTGAAAAGCGATGCAAAGGTAATACTATTTTTTTATACTCAAAACAATTTTGCAAAAAATATTTCAAAAAACTCATAATATATCGTACCTTTGCAGTCGGAACAGTAATTTAAAGACTATGCAAATGACTCCACTTACCGCAGTGTCGCCTATTGATGGCCGCTACCACAGCAAGACCGAGGCTCTCTCGGCATATTTTTCGGAACTCGCCCTTATACGTTATCGCGTACGTGTCGAAATCGAATACTTTATAGCTATATGCAAGGTACCTCTACCCCAACTTGCGGGCATTGATAAAAACCTGTATCAAGACTTGCGCAATATATACATCAACTTCACCGAGGCCGATGCCGCTCGTGTCAAGGAGATTGAATCTGTTACCAACCACGATGTTAAGGCAGTAGAATATTTCATCAAAGAACAATTCGATCGCTTGGGACTTGAGCAGTACAAAGAGTTTATACACTTTGGACTCACCTCGCAAGACATCAACAACACCGCTGTGCCCCTATCTATCAAGGAGGCTCTATACGATGTGTATATACCCATGCTCGAAGAGATGGTAGCCATGCTCAATGGCTATGCCGAGGAATGGAAAGAGATACCCATGCTTGCCAAGACTCATGGACAACCCGCTTCACCCACCCGCTTGGGCAAAGAGGTACGCGTGTTTACCTACCGCCTGGAACAACAAATAGAACAATTGCGCAATATTCCTATCAGTGGTAAATTTGGCGGTGCAACAGGCAACTTCAATGCTCACTGCACAGCATACCCCGGCATCGACTGGCCTGCTTTTGCAGCCGGATTTTTGCACAATAGCTTAGGCATAGCTCGAGAGTCGTACACAACACAAATCTCTAACTACGATAACTTGGCTGCACTTTTCGATGCGTTGCGTCGTATCAATACTATCATCATTGACCTCGACCGCGATTTCTGGCAATACATCTCAATGGAGTACTTCAAGCAGAAGATCAAAGCCGGCGAGGTAGGTTCTTCGGCCATGCCTCACAAAGTCAATCCCATCGACTTTGAGAACTCGGAAGGCAATCTTGGTATAGCCAATGCCATATACGACCACTTGGCCATGAAGTTGCCCATCTCGCGATTGCAACGCGACCTTACCGACTCTACCGTATTGCGCAACGTAGGTGTACCTATGGCACACTCGCTCATCGCATTCAGCAGCACCATCAAAGGATTGGGCAAGTTGTTGCTCAACCGCCAAGCTATCGACCGCGACCTATCGGGTATGTGGAACGTTGTTGCCGAAGGTATTCAAACCGTTCTTCGTCGCGAAGGCTATCCGCAACCCTACGAGGCACTCAAGGCTCTCACTCGCACCAATACCGTTGTCGATGAAAAAGCCATTTACGAGTTTATCGAGACACTCAATATCTCGGACGCTGTAAAAGAAGAGTTACACCGACTTTCGCCTCAATCATACACAGGATTTTAAGAAAGCATATAGAAGCATTGCTGCTACAACTTTGTTAAAAAAATACAAAACCCGAAAGATTTGTGAACATTCACAAATCTTTCGCATTTTAGTGATAATCCACCTCAAATTTTCACACAATTAGCATTGATATGTAAAAAATCCTTTGCATCTTTGCAGTAGAATATTTGGAGCAAGAGAATATAGAAATCAATCTATTCTGAAAATAAGACCATTTAAATAAATAACATAACAACAGCCGAGAGGCTATAACAATTAAATAATAGGATAAATGGAAGAAGAGAAAAAAGTAAAACGTCCACGCATCGGTGAGACTCGTGGCGTAACTCGCGACAACTTTACAGAAAATACTGAAAAGAAAGAGTATAGCCGCCCCAGCGAAGGCGACAATACCGAGCGTCAGTATTCTTACAACAACCGCGGTAACAACAACTACAACCGCTACAACAATGGCGGATACAATAACAACCGTGGCAACTACAACAATCGTTACAACAACAATGCCGAGGGTGAGGACAATGCCGACGGCAACCAAAACAGCTACAACCGTGGCGGATATAACAACCGTGGTGGTTACAACAACAATCGCGGTGGATACAATAACCGAGGCGGTTATAACAACAACGGATACAACAACCGCAATTACAATAATCGCGGCAACTACAATAACAACTACAACCACAACCGCAACTACAATCGCTACAACGAGAACAACACCGAAGGCGAAAATAACGAGAACACCACTACTCAAAACAACTTCTCACAAGAAGGCGGATACAATCGCAACGGATATAACAACCGTGGCGGGTATAACAACAATCGTGGTGGATACAACAATCGCGGCGGGTACAATAACAACCGCAACAACTTCAACAACAATCGTGGTGGCGGATACAACAACCGAGGTGGTTACAACAACAACCGCGAAGGATATAACAACGGAGGCTATAACAACAACCGTGGCGGGTACAACAACAATCGCAATCAGCGAGGCAACTTTGCCACCAAGCGTTTCACACCCCGTCCCCAACGCATAGAATATGAGTTGCCACCCATCGACCCCACACAACCCATTCGCCTCAACAAGTTTATGGCCAATGCAGGTATATGTTCGCGTCGTGAGGCCGATGAGTTTATCCAAGCAGGAGAAGTACAAGTAAACGGCGAAGTAGTAACCGAGTTGGGAACAAAAATCACACCCGCCGATATCATTACTTTCCGCGGTCAAGAAGTAGGTCTTGAGAACAAAGTATATGTACTCCTTAACAAGCCCAAAGATTGTGTAACAACAGCCGACGATCCTCAAGGTCGCCTCACAGTGATGGATATCGTGCGCAACGCTTGCACCGAGCGCATCTACCCCGTAGGTCGCCTCGACCGTAACACTACCGGTGTACTCTTGCTCACCAACGATGGTGACTTGGCATCGAAACTCACACACCCCAAGTTTATCAAGAAGAAAATATACCACGTATGGACCGATAAAGACGTTACAGAGGAAGATATGCAACGCATTGCCGATGGTATAGAACTCGACGACGGATTAATCCATGCCGATGCTGTGAGCTATGCTACAGAGACCGACCGCAACCAAATAGGTATAGAGATACACTCGGGTCGCAACCGTATCGTTCGCCGCATATTTGAAGCTCTCGGATACCACGTTGTGAAGCTCGACCGCGTATATTTTGCCGGACTCACCAAGAAGAACCTGCCTCGTGGTCGTTGGCGTCACCTCACTCAAGCCGAGGTAAATATGCTCATGATGGGCTCATTTGAATAAAAAACCAACTATTGCACAACAAGCAATAGCGACCTTAAATAGAAAACAAAATGGAAACACTAAGAAGAACAAAAATAGCCGACATTTTCGACCCTCAATTGCTCAACACCACAGTGTGTGTAAAGGGTTGGGTGCGTACTCGTCGTGGCAACAAACATGTCAATTTTATTGCTCTCAACGATGGTAGTACTATCAAGAACATACAAGTAGTAGTTGACCTTGCCAACTTTGACGAGGAGACTCTCAAACCCATCACTACAGGAGCCAGCCTCTGTGTAGTAGGCAAACTCGTGGAGTCGATGGGTAAAGGCCAAACAGCCGAGATACAAGCCGAGAAGATAGAAATCTATGGCACAGCCGACCCCGAGCAATATCCCTTGCAAAAGAAAGGCCACAGCCTCGAATTTTTGCGCGAGATAGCCCACTTGCGTCCCCGCACCAACACATTCGGTGCCGTATTGCGCATTCGTCACCACATGGCCTATGCCATTCACAAGTACTACAACGATCATGGTTTCTTCTACCTGCACACTCCCCTCATCACAGCCAGCGACTGCGAAGGTGCCGGTGCAATGTTCCAAGTAACCACACTCGACATGAACGACCTGCCTCGTACCGAGGAAGGCAAGATTGACTATGCACAAGACTTCTTTGGCAAGCAAACAAGCCTCACCGTTTCGGGTCAGCTCGAAGGTGAATTGGGAGCAACAGCCCTTGGTGCTATTTACACCTTTGGCCCCACATTCCGTGCCGAGAACTCCAACACTCCCCGCCACTTGGCCGAGTTCTGGATGATTGAGCCTGAGGTTGCATTCAACGATATTACCGACAATATGGACCTCGCCGAGGACTTCTTGAAATACTGCATCAACTATGCACTCGAAAACTGCATGGACGACCTCAACTTCCTCAGCGAAATGTACGACAAGGAACTTATCGAGCGTCTGCGCTTCGTTGTTGACAACGAGTTTGTACGCCTCCCCTACACCGAAGGTATCAAGATTCTTGAGGCATCGGGCGAGAAGTTTGAGTTCCCCGTATTTTGGGGTGCCGACTTGCAATCGGAGCACGAGCGCTACTTGGTAGAGAAACACTTCAAGAAGCCCGTTATCCTCACCGACTATCCCAAGGAGATAAAAGCTTTCTACATGAAACTCAACGATGACAACAAGACTGTTCGCGCTATGGACGTATTGTTCCCCCGCATCGGCGAGATTATAGGTGGATCGGAACGTGAAGCCGACTACGAAAAATTGCTCGGTCGTATCGAGGAGATGAATATCCCCATGAAAGATATGTGGTGGTATCTCGATACTCGTCGCTTTGGTACTGTTCCTCATGCCGGTTTCGGCCTCGGATTTGAGCGTCTCTTGCTCTTCGTGACAGGTATGACCAATATCCGCGATGTTATCCCCTTCCCCCGTACTCCTAAGTCGGCCGAATTCTAATAGTACAATAAATCTACTAAATACACCGAGCGCAAGTCTGAAGACCTGCGCTCGTGTTTTATATAGACTCTAATCTCTCAACTTGTCCGCCACGGAGTGCCAAACGATAGGCTTTGGGCGATATTCCCTCAACACGCTTGAAATACTTACCAAAGATAGATTGAGTAGAGAAATGTAATTCATCGCTTATCTGCTGAATGGTCATCGCTGTAGATGACAAACAACTCTTGGCGTAGAGAACTACATATTTTTCTATCCATTCGAGAGCCGTCATACCGGTCTCTTGCTTGAGAAGCGACGACAGATATTTATTGCTAACACACAACCTACCGGCATAAAAACCTATATCGCGATGCTCCCTGAAGTGGCACGATACAAGCGACACAAATCTATCGCACGTCTCCTGCTGCAGTGACATCGCCACAGCATTGTTTTGAAATCCATGCAAGTAATAACCCAATCCATAATAATAGGCCGAGAAGAGATGTTTCACTATCTCTTCTTTATAAGGGTGGTTGGGTTGCTGCATTACCGAAGTAACCTGCTTGTAACACAGCAGTAGTGCCTCCAACACTTCTTCGGTAACCGCATAAAACTGCGTAGTTTTAATAAACAATCGTTCCTGCAGACTTACCGGCAAATCCATCGAATTGGTAAACTCCTCTCCCATAACAAGTCCAAAGCCGGCAAACTCATCATCAACCACAAGACTCTCTACAACCTGCCCCGGCAAAAACATAGCAATGGCAGGTGCTTTGAGCGAATAGCAACGAAAATCGGCCATACACGAAAACTCACCTTTCGTAACTACCACTTGTGTCACCTTTTCGATTCTATATGGGAAACACAAATTACATATTACCCGGGCATCGGCAAGCAACTCTATATCCATTGGCATTATCTTTTATCCACAAAAGTACAAAATAGGAATTATGGAACAATAATTATCCTAATATTTTGGCAGATATAGCTAAAACAGAGGCAAAAAAGGCCAATCGGAACACTCTTAGGTGAAAATCATACCAATCCCGAGGAATATCATCTCTTTATCGGCAACCGGCTTCGACCTACCTTTGCATCGTCAAATTTTTTAATCGTATATACAATGAGAAAATTATTTATCACACTACTCGCTATGAGTATGTCTATAACATGGCTTCACGCACAAGAACCGACAACGCAAGAGACTGCAGCATCGAGTTACATGACCAATGTAAATTATAACAAAGGCTATCGAGCCGATGTTGAGTTATCGGTTGCCATTGCCAATCAATTGGGCATTAGTACCTCGCACGGATATAGCTTTGGCAACGGCCTATATGTCGGCGGTGGCGCAGGATTTATTGCAGAGTATCTCACCGACTTCAAGACACAACCCAACTTCCTTACACCCCTATTTGCCGATATCAAATATGCGTTTATCAAAAATGCTATCGCAACACCCTTTGTAAGTTTCAAAGGTGGTGTGATGGCCGATATTACCAACATCGGGATACGTACTTTTGCCAACCCCGCTATCGGTATCGACCTAGCACGTTTCTCGCTCAAAATACAATATGAATATCAGCAAGATATATGGGGATATACAGAAAACAAAACTGCTCACTATCTCAAAATAGGTTTGGCATATACGTTCTAACATCTATAATAATAATAGCAATAACAACAATGGAAACAAAGGATAAGACGATAGAACAGTCGGTCAAAGAGACCTATCAAAAGATAGAGGATTGTGTAGTGAATACATATCGATCTATTGAAACCGGTGTAGTAAATGCCTACCAAGTCATAGAAGATGGTGCAGTGGGCACTTACCAAAAAATTGAAGACAAGTTTATTGAAAAGTTTCTCAGCGACAAAGAGCCTAATAGCGACAAATAATTGCGAGTCGGCATTGCCTACATAGGATCTACATCGTAGTAAAGCATAAGCGACTTGAAGTTGTTATCGGTAAGGCTATGTTCATAGATTTGTCGCAAAAGGTCTTTCACCTGCGACATCGAGGCTGTTGTCTCCACCTTCAGCATTATCTTGCGAATATACAACGATTGTATGCGAGCCACAGGTGGATTGTCGGGGCCTAAAACACGATTGGCAAACACCTTTCGCAACATAGTTGAATACCGCTGCGACAAGGTATCGAGCATAGCCTCATCGCGATGCTTGAGGTAGATGTATATAAGTCGGGTAAAAGGCGGATAACCAAAGTTCTTGCGCTGCTCAACCTGATCATTATACATACCTCTATAGTCGTGATTGATAACCTGCGCAATCAATGGCAAGTCGGGCTGCGATGTTTGCAACAACACTACGCCCTTGCTTTTGCCACGACCCGACCGACCGGCTACTTGGGCCATCATCTGGAAGGCACGCTCATGAGCCCTGAAGTCGGGGAAAGACAACATAGAGTCGGCACTGAGAATGCCTACGATACTCACTCGATCAAAGTCCAAGCCCTTAGTCACCATCTGAGTACCTATCAGTATCTTGCTTTTTCCCGAAGCAAAGTCATCAATAATATCCTGATAGGCATTGCGTGAGCGTGTTGTATCCATGTCCATACGCGCCAATTGGGTATCGGGGAAGAGAGTCTCAACATCTTCCTCGATGCGCTCTGTACCAAAACCACGCACCTCAATGGTAGGTTGCAAACAAGCCGGACAGATATGTGGCACTTCGCACGAATAGCCACAATAGTGACACACCAAACGGTTGTCGCGCTTGTGATAAGTAAGACTCACATCACATTGCGTACACTTGGGTATCCACGCACACTCGCGACACTCCACCATAGGTGCAAATCCACGCCGGTTCTGAAAGAGGATAACCTGTTCTTCGCGTTTGAGAGCCCCACGCATTTCATCGAGCAGAGGAGCCGAAAAGTTGCCCCTTGCCAATCGTTTGCGACGCTGTTCGCGCATATCTACTACACGCACCTCGGGCAATGGGTTATCGGCATATCGTTTATGCAGTTCTACCAATCCGTATTTGCCCGACATGGCATTATAGTAGCTCTCAACCGCCGGAGTAGCCGATCCTAACAGTACCTTGGCTCCATACATCTGAGCCAATACTATAGCAGCATTGCGGGCATGATAACGAGGTGCTGGATCGTACTGCTTATAACTTGTCTCATGCTCTTCATCGACAATAACAAAGCCCAAATCGTGAAATGGCAAGAATACCGATGAACGCACACCCAGCACTACACGAGGTTGGCGGCTGCGCAACATCTTTTGCCATATCTCCACACGCTCGTTGTCGGAAAAGCGAGAGTGATAAATAAGCAACTTATCGCCAAAAACACGTTGCAAACGCTCGGTAAGCTGCGTTGTCAAGGCTATCTCGGGAACAAGGTATAGCACTTGGCGTCCTTGTCGCAGAATGGCATCTATGAGATGAATATAAATCTCGGTCTTACCACTCGATGTCACTCCATGCAACAATGTCACCGCCTTCTCGCGCATAGAGTCGAATATCTCATTGAGAGCACGCGACTGCTCGCCACTCAACTCGGGCATAGGCACACATTGACGCACCACTTGTGCAAAACGGCTCACCTCACGCTTATAGGTCTCCAAGACACCTTTATTGACCAACCCGGCCAACACTGCAGGCGACACACCGGCTCGCTCAAGGAGTTGGCTTCGCGACACCTCGGTGTAACAACCGGCTTGCATAAAATGTGACAAATCGAGAAACGACAGAAGCAGAGTCTCCTGTTGCTTGGCACGACCTACAAGGTCGAAGGCATGACGCAAGGCATCGTGATTGCCTTGCTCAAAGGTGAGTCGCACACACACCTCGGTTTTGGGCTTATAATTGGCCTTCAAACGCTCCGACACAAATACCGCCTCCCGCTCAACCAGGCGTCGCAAGACAGGCAACGTATTACGCAACCCAGTTGCCTTCTCCAGCTCATGAACTGTGAGGCGTCCTTGAGCCGACAAAGCCTGCATAAGCACCACCTCTCGCTCCGAGAGACGGTCATCGGCCTCCTCCTCAAAGTCGGTGTTGATAGTTAGTGATGTCTCGCTTTCCAGCTTCAGCCCCGAGGGTAATGCCGCTTTATATACATCGCCAACCGAGCACAGATAATACTCGGCTATCCACTCCCAAAACTTCAGTTGCGGACGCAACACAATGGGCTCATCATCGAGCAACGTGGCTATCTCCTTTACTTCATAACCCTGAGGCTCGGTGTCGTGCAATGCCACTACAATAGCCGTATAGAACTTAGAACGACCAAAAGAAACGACAACCCGATGCCCTTGACGCAAACGCCCTTGCATCTCTACCGGGACTCGATATGTAAAGTATCGATAGAGAGGCAAGGGTAATATGACATCGGCAAATCGGTTCATCTACATTATATAGTATTCCAGGCGCTTTGTGCCTTATTGTTTTTCTTCAATAAGACCCATGCGATAGGCGCACAAAAGCTTTTTCAAATCATCAATCTGACTAATCAACTCTTTACCTATATCGGTATCGCGTACGTGCATACGATTGTCGTTAAACTCAAGTACAAATCGGTTGGAGATAATATCCACACCTTCCTCAATAGCTTTCTGTGTCGATTGGAAAGGCTCATGTTGCACAAGTTGCAAACCGCGAGAGTGATAAATAAGGGTATAACCTGCAATACCGGTCTCGGACTGATATGCCTTCGAGAAGCCACCATCTATCACCAACAACTTACCTCCGGCCTTGACCGGTTGCTCACCTTTGGCAACCTTTACCGGCACGTGGCCATTGATGATGTGCGAGTTAGGCCCTTCGAGGCCAAACTCCTTCAGCACCTTGACACAAGTATCATACTCGTTGCGCAAGGTATAATAGTGACCCTTTATCTCTTTGGTCATACTCTTATCGGGGATAAAGTATTTCTCAAAGTTAGTCATCTTATCTTTGTCGAAGAAAGGCGAATTGGGACCACACCACAAGTACCACATATAATCTACATCACGTTGATGTTCGGGCTGGGTAGGATCACCAAAGTAGGCAGCACGTACTACACTGTCTACACGGTCAAACAAAGCCTTACCGGCATACTCCTTACCATGTACAAGAACGTTCTTGAAAGTGCCATCTTCGTTCATAGGAACCGAAGCATGGAACATCAAGTTGGCATTACGCACAAGATACAGACTACCTTTGGCATACAACCATCGCATGTGCTTACGCATCTTGTCGCTGTTCATAAACGAGTATTTCAACTTCTGCATAACACTCTCTTCCTCTTCGGTAAGCTGGTAGGGATTCTTAGGATCGACCGTAGGCAAATTCTTATCGGCCAACTCAAACAATCTACCACCCAACTCGAGCGTCATATTCTCGTAGTTAATACGCTCAAGCAGGTTGCGATCTTGCATATCGTACTCGGGATTGCGGTTGATAATCTGACCCTCGACCTTAAACTGTATCACTGCAATAGCCTTTTGCATCTTAGTTATAAGACGAGTAGTCTTTTCGCTATGTTGTACAGCGGTAGGTGTAGGCTTGAATGGCGCACACTCATCATCGCCATACACGTCCATGGCAAATGTAGCCAAAGGTAATAGATTGATACCATATCCATCTTCGATAGTAGGCAAGTTGCCATAACGCAATGCCATGCGCAATACGTTTGCTATACAGGCCTCATTGCCACAGGCAGCACCCATCCACACAATGTCATGATTGCCCCATTGAACATCTATGTCATGATACTTGATAAGTGTATCCAATATAATGTGAGCACCGGGACCACGGTCGAATATATCTCCTACGATGTGCATCGAGTCGATGGTGAGTCGTTGTATCAACTCGCACATAGCAGTAATAAAGTGGTCGGCACGACCTATCTCTATGATAGTAGATATAATCACATTTACATAGTCTTGCTTGGGCTCGGAGAGTGATTCATGAAGCAACTCCTGCATAATGTAAGCAAACTCAGGAGGCAATGCCTTTGACACCTTCGAGCGAGTATATTTTGACGATACTGTACGTGCCACTCGTATAAGTTTGTGTAGTGTGATGCGATACCAATCTTCTATATTAGACTCAACAGCTCTTACCAAATCCAGTTTCTCCTCGGGATAATAGATAAGTGTACACAACTCTTTCTTCTCGCTCTCACGCATCGTTTGCCCAAAGATTTCGTTTACTTTACGAGCTACCGAACCCGATGCATTTTTCAACACATGTTGAAACGCTTCATATTCACCATGAATATCGGTAAGGAAGTGCTCGGTACCTTTAGGCAACTCCAAGATAGCCTCAAGGTTGATAATTTCGGTACTAGCCTCGGCTATTGTCGGAAATTTCTTAGACAATAATTTCAGGTAGCGCAAGTCCTGCTTGGCTTCACTACGCATCATTTCATCGGCTTTTGTCATCATAGCAGTATCGTATTAAGGTTAAATTATACTCGGTTGCTCAATATATAAGTCTCAGTTCAAATTCATGCATGGTTATTATTTTTCACAGCAACCAAGTTTATAATATATTATTTGTAACAAAGTTAAGTATTATAATCGAAAAGGCAACTCCAAGAGCCACATTTTTCGTTTGGCAAGAGCCAACAAAAATAACATTATGCCATCATACCGGCTATCTTGTTACCAGAACGCCTCCCATTGGATTGAAATATACGGCATAAGGTTGCAGGAAATATCGCTGCTCCATGGCCGGACCCGATAGAGGCGACCCGGTTGTGGCATCATAGGTAGAGCCACACTCGTTGCATCGCAACAATAGGTCTTCATCATCAAAGTGTACTCTTATGGCATAACTACGCTCTACAGGGCACGACATATCAAACGCTCGCACGGTATTGGTGGGATCGCACAACAACATGACACCGCCATAACCGGTATATGAGTTTGCAACATAAGTAAAACCCTTAGGTTTGTTCTCATTTTTGATAAACTCACGATGATCGGGATAGGCCGCAACACCATATACACTCCACATCACAGCATTGCCAAACTCTATGCGCACCGCTGCCGAAGGTATGCGATCATACTCGCCATATTCACACCCCAATGTCGAGAATAACATGAGAGCTACCAGCAATATCGACTTTATCCTATACATAATTTTCTCTTTATAATACAACAAAGAGCGACCCTCTAACGGCACACAACCGTACGCAAGGTCGCTCTATATTTTATGCAAATGCATTACCTATCGTAAGGTATTACCGTCAGCACATCGGCCATGCGATCTACCGCCTCTTGAAGAGGCTTCGACACCATAGGCTTGAGGAAAGCATTTATATCGGCCTTTACCGTGATGCGGGTCTTGGTGGTACTCTCATTGACAGGCAACAACTGTATCCACAAGAACAATGGCATAGGCGACTTCGCGGCTGTAAACTTGATAGTCTTGGGAGGCTCACGATCGATGATAGAGAAAGTAATCTCACCCACCGGATCGACATTGACCGTACACGAATCGGTATCGAAACGCATATCTTTTATCTTTGCCATCTTATCGGCGGGTATCATGTTGCGTACAGCCTCAAGGTTATTCAGGTCCGACAACTTGGCATATACCTTGTCAATGGGAGCCGGAATGTGCGTTATTTTGCTTTCAAAGGAAGTCATACGTACTTATCGGGAGTATTATTTTTCAACCAACCAGTTGGCGGGATCTTTACGCCACTCTTGCAATGTCTCAAGATATTCGGGTGCAATATAATTGGTCTCAATAGCAACCTCGAGCATTGCATTGTAGTTGCTCAATGTCACAAGTTCTACGCCTGCTTCTTCAAATCTTCTTGCAGCCTCGGGGAAGCCATAAGTAAAGATTGCAGCCATACCTACTACCTCGCAACCGGCCTTACGAATGCTCTCTACAGCCTTGATACTGCTACCTCCGGTAGAAACAAGATCCTCTATCACTACAACCTTTTGTCCGGGTTTCAGGTCACCTTCAATAAGGTTTTCAAGGCCATGATCTTTGGGAGCCGAGCGTACATATACATAAGGTAGGCCCAAAGTATCTGCAACCAAAGCACCTTGAGCAATAGCTCCTGTAGCAACACCGGCAATAGCATCTACTTCAGGAAACTTCTCAAGAATAAGACGGCACAATTCCACTTTGATAAAGCTACGCACCTCGGGATAAGAAAGAGTGCGACGATTATCGGTATAAATAGGTGAATTCCAACCAGATGCCCATGTAAAAGGATTGGCGGGCTGCAACTTGATAGCGCAGATGTTCAACAATCTCTCTGCCATTAATTTCTCCACAGTTTTCATATTCTCTGTTCTTTATTAATTTGACTCATATCTTCCAACCCACACAACTGCAGATTGGTTATACCAATTGCAAAGATAACAATATTGTCCTAAAATTCTATGTGATACACAAATTATTTGTAAAGGAAATTGCATACCTATCCTTAATAGCAGTATATAGCGACTCGCGCCATTACGACAATCCAATGAGCATTCGTGCCCATTTCCAATTGAGACGCTCTACAATTCTCACCACCAATATTGGGAAGTAGAGTCCTACTGCTATATTGACCAGGTAAAATACACCGAAATATTCACAACCTATATAGCGATATATCATCTCAATAGCCATCTGTGGGAAGATTGACATCAAGTATATCTGATAGGTGTAGTTGCGAAAACTTCTAAACATTGAGGGAATATAACGTTCGATACAATGAGCCATATTGAGCGACATGATAATACCCATTATCGACATAGGGAGTCCTTTCAGACCCAACAAATATAGCGCAACATATAGTCCTATGCACAATACCGAAGTCCACACACTCGAGCTCAAAAAACGATCGAGACGATAGGCACCCAGTACCATGCCGGCAAAAAAGAATATCCACAAATGCACAGCCTTGGAGATGAGCAACAAATCAATGCCTACAGGGAAGAAATAATGCGCCAACAAGAGCATAGTTACTGCCGATATAGTGACCCATTTATTTCTCAGCACCACTTGATACAACGGATAGAACATCATCAATAACAATGTGACTTGTACAAACCACAACGCACTCAGAGCGTTGGTTTTAAGGCCTATAAGCATCAGAACAATATCTAACGGTCCTGTAACGTCGATAGGGTTTTTAACAAAAGAAGATGCCAGGAATTTAAACCCCACACCTATGATTGTAAAGCACAAGAGCGGAATACCCAGACGCTTCAACTTATCGCCTACTACAAAGCCGTAGCTCTTATGCTTGGCAATGCGTGTGAGGTAAAACAAATAGCCCGAGATGAATAAGAAAAGAGGCATGCGGAAGGGTTGAAAAAACTCATACAATGCACCAGTCCACTCTATTGTGTCGCGCTGCGCAAGGTCGCTATGTCCTACGACAACCAACAGCATGGTAAAACCTTGCAATATCGATATCCACGTTATTTTCTTTTTCTCTCCCGACATAATTATCTAACTAATCATACTAGACACAAAGGTACAACAAATATCTATCATGAACAACTTCGACCCAATTATTATCTACTTGGCCGCTGCCAAGGTTGCCATACTCACCTGTCTCACGCCGCCGGCCAACAAGGCTTCGGCACAAGCCGCAAGTGTAGCTCCGGTTGTCACCACATCATCTACAATCAATACATGACTACCCACCAACTCGCTATCGGGCAATAGTTCAAAGGCTTCACGTGTAGCCAAATAACGGTCATATATACCCTTATGCGTTTGCGATACACGATGTCGTCGGCTCACCAACTCACCCGTACACAAGGGTATGCCGGTCTCTTGAGCTATACCTTGTGCTATCCACTCACTCTGGTTATACCCTCTTTTCAACTCTTTGAAGTAGTGCAATGGTACAGGTACTATAAAGTCGATGCCATCGAAAAAATGTTGTGTACAAGCCTCACGAGCCATCATCATGCCTAAGTATCGGCCACACTCCTTCTCTCCATTATACTTGATGCGGTGTATCAATCGGCGATAGTCACTACCTTTGGCAAAATAGAAATAGGCCATAGCTCGCTCGACATACACCTTGCCATAGAATAGCTGCGCCATAGCATTATCGGGCGCACTATCAAATGCAGTACGGGGCATATCCAACATACATTGCATACAAAGAAACTCTTCGTGATGCAACAGAACCCGTCCACACACCCTACAAGTGCGAGGAAAGAAAAAATCGGCTATATCTCTGAGCCACCTTCGCATTCCAACGACAACTCTTTGAGACATTCGCGAATAAGTTGAGGCTCAAAACCTCGCGACATGGCAAAGCGCATCAATTTATCGCCCTGCATTTGAGATGACAAAGCCTTGATGGAACGCATCTTGACCGATAGGATATGCAGCAACGAACGTCGATACTCCTCTTCATCTATTGTTTGTACAGCTTGCGATATAGTGAGCGAGTCTATTGACTTCTGTCGCAACGTATAACTAATTTTTATACGTCCCCAACCTGCAAATCGAAACTGATCATTGACAAATGCCCGCGAGTAACGACACTCGTCGATAAATCGCTCTTCGAGCAACTGCGCAACAATACTATCCTCATCGACACGCGCTATGTTCCAATTATGCAATTTTTCACGCACCTCCGACACGCAACACTCCTTGACAGTGCATCGTGCCGCCAACTTACGGTACGCTTCATCTCGGGTCATTATTTCAGCCATCTTATTTATGCGTTCTATTATACACTTACCTACAATCTCCACTATGCTTTCACACACCGCACCATGCGATCGGCTCCCATAAAGTCTTTATATACTTCGATATCGACAAATCCCTTTGTGCGCAACATACTGCTACAAGCCTCGCCCATACGACAATTTATCTCAAAATATAGCACGCCTGCCGGCAACAACTCACGTTGTGCTATATCGGCTATGGCATTGTAGAATAACAACGGTTCTTCGTCCGGCACAAAGAGTGCTTGATGCGGCTCATATTGCAACACATTGCTATCCATACCCTTACGTTCGCTATCCAACACATAAGGCGGATTACTTACCATGATTTCATATCGAGGCTCATGGGCCGGCGTATAGGCCAACACATCACGCTCGATCCAGGCAACCTGCACATTGTTTGCATCTGCATTGCGACGAGCATAGTCGAGAGCCTCGGTCGAAATATCCCAACCCTCAACCGTGGCATTGGGCCATTTGTGAGCCAATGCAATAGCAATGCAACCACTACCGGTACAAATATCGGCCACCCGGCCTCGCACATCACCTTGCATAGCCACTATGCGTTCTACTATCTCATGCGTCTCGGGACGCGGTATGAGAACACCCCGCCCCACAATCATAGACATATCGCCAAAATATGCTTTTCCCAAGATATACTGTATAGGCTCATGTTGCCTCAATCGATTGACAATCGACACCACTTGTTGCGTAACAGGCACAGGCAACTCTGTGTGACGATTCAACAACAAATCGGTTGTTGAATACCCACATAATGCATCGAATATCAAACGAATGAAGCCTTCAATCTCGCCTTGTGGATAGATATCACTTAGCGAATGGCGTACCAGATTAAGAGCTTTTTGCATAGTTTTTATGTGTGCAAATATACGAAAAAAAAGAAAAATGTGTAAGTTTGCAGAATGAATATTGACGAGCGATATATGCAACGTTGCCTGCAATTGGCAGCAATGGCCGACGGACACACCTCACCCAATCCGATGGTGGGAGCAGTGGTTGTATGCAATGGGAAGATTATAGGCGAAGGCTATCACAGACAATGCGGTGGCCCTCATGCCGAAGTCAATGCCATAGCATCGGTACGCAACAAGTCTCTTTTGCGACAATCCACCATATATGTCTCTCTCGAGCCATGTTCACACCACGGCAAGACCCCTCCTTGCTGCGACCTCATCATTGCATCGGGTATCCCCCGCGTAGTGGTAGGGTGTCTCGATCCCTTTCCCCAAGTGAGCGGACGTGGCGTGAAACGCCTACAAGAAAATGGCATCGAAGTCATCACCAACGTATTGCAAGAGGAGTGTTGGTGGCTCAACCGCAAGTTTATGACCTACCATGGCAAAGGTCGCCCATATGTAACACTCAAGTGGGCTCAAAGCTCCGACCATTATATCGACCGCGTAAGAGCACCTCATGAGTCACCCACTCTATTCTCCACAACCACCACACGCATCTGGGCGCACAAACTTCGTGCCACCAACGATGCCATCATGGTAGGTACAAATACCGTCATAACCGACAACCCGTCTCTCACCACCCGATATTGGAGTGGAAAAAACCCAATACGCATCACTATCGACCGTCACCATCGCATACCCGCTCAGGCTGCAATACTCGACGGAACGACACCCACTATCGTCATAGGGAAAGACTATATATCAGACCCTTTATCTTCTTGCTCAGGATACACACCCCAAGATATATTGTCGTATCTATCAAGTCAAAACATACACAGTATAATCATTGAAGGCGGTAGCGAATTGCTACAATCATTTATCGACAGCAATCTATGGGACGAAGCTCACATTGAAACCACTGCTATAACTCTGCACAAAGGTATTGCTGCCCCCTGTATAAAAGGTAAAGAAATGCAAAAATTGACACATTGCCACAATCACTACACAAGCATCTTGATAAATTGCTAAAACGCCATTCCATCAACCGTTTATCGACACGTGCTACAAGATACAGGTAACTTGCCAACCCTTTTTAAGACCCCAAACGGCTTTTTCGACACATATTTATCCCTAAATAATTATAATTGTGACTTCTTAGAGCCGTCAATGACAAAAAAAGTTCCTATCTTTGTCGTTTGATATAATTTATTCATAAAAAACGGCAAAGAGACTATGACAAAATTTTTCAGATATATCTTGCTAACAATTGCCATCGTATGCATGTTGCCATCATGCAAAGAAGATGACAAAGAAAAAACTACCCTATCGGATAGCGTTCGCATCTCGGCGTTCTCGTTAAAGTCCGACTCGACTGTCCTGGACAACCTCAACACTGTATTCTTTACCATCGACTTGGAAAAGGGTCTTATCTACAATGCCGACTCACTACCCCGCGAAACAGATATATCGGCCTTGAAGATAAACATTACTACCGAAAACGCATCGGCGATAAACCTGACAACCATAGACTCTACATACAACTATCTCGACAACGAAAACAAAGCTATCAACTTCAACTTTCCCATAACAGCCGAGGTGGTATCGCGCAGTGGCAATTTCAAAAAACAATACCAAATAAAAGTCAATGTACACCGGCTCAACCCCGACCAATTATATTGGGGTGGCATGCAATACTCTCGCCTACCCGGCGAGGGAACTCTCACAGAGCAACGCACTGTAAAATGTAACGACCTCATCTATTGCTTTATGACTCGCGACAACAATCATTACATGGCCACAACAGCCAACCCCGGCGAGGACTGGGATATAACGACATTGTCGCTACCATTTGAGCCCAACTGGCAATCGATGCGCACCGATGGCACCATTCTTTGCATACTCGATACCGACAACAAACTATACACATCGGCCAATGGCGTAGATTGGGAGAATACCGAAACCAACTGTACTGCCATTATGGGCATATTAAATGGAGAAGCTCTCATTCTCACCAACGATGGCACCCATTACTATCACGATAAGTATCCTCGTCCCGAAGGCTTTACCCCCCGTCAGGTAGCACAAGACTTCCCCATATCGGGATTTAGCGATATGCTCACCTACAACTCGCCTTGGCTATCTTCACCGCAAGGCATGATAGTAGGAGGTCGCACCTCTTCGGGAGAACTAACAGGAGCAATGTGGGGATATGATGGCAATGCATGGGCCAAGCTCAACAATACCATCACACCTCGCGAAGGTGCTGCATTTTTCTCCTATGTCACATTCTTTGTTGATGACAATTGGGTGACAACCGAAATGCCCACATGGTTTGTTATCGGAGGAATAGACAACAAGGGTGCATTGCGTGATGTATGGACATCAAACAATTATGGCATCAATTGGACTTCGGGAGGTGAAAATCTCTTTGTCCCCGGATATATTATGTCACGCGGATACGCATCGGTTGTAATATGTGATGAGCCTATCAACAGCACCTTCTCTACATGGCACTCTATCGATATGATGCCCTTGCCACAAGGCTATCGATGCTTGCCCATGCGCAGTGTAGCTGACGAAAATAAGGTTCCATACATATACATGTTTGGAGGCAAGGCCGTAGGAGTAAATCACTACGACCAAGTGTGGCGAGCCACTATCAATCGCCTCCGATTTGAGCCTATACCCTAATGTATATCCGATATAATTTTTGAGCCTATAATAACGTTCTCAATATATGTCACGCATCATGAGCCATATCAAGAATAGCACCAAGAGAAAATTCTTGGCTACGTTGTGCGCTGTTGTGTTAGCAACAAGCATACAACAAGCTCATGCGCAAGACTACAAGTATGAGATAGGTGTAGAAGCCGGCATGAGCAGCTATTGGGGCGACGCCAACCAGACTTCTATCATATACCGCCCGGGCTTTACCGGAGGTGCCCTATTCCGCTATGTTATAGACTATCGTTGGGCCATCAGAGCCAACCTATCGGCCGCCATGTTGGAGGGCAATACAACCGATGGCGACAATATCATTCCCGGCATTGGGGAGTACCAATTCAACACAACTCTATTCGATGCCGGTTGCCGGGTTGAGTTCAACTTTTTCAACTATGGCATTGGCTATGCATATAAAAACACAAGTCGCATATCGCCATACATCACTGCAGGACTCGCATTCTGCGCCGGATTTCCCGAAGGCAACAACTTCTTTACCGTCAATATACCATTTGGTATAGGAGTAAAATATAAAGTTGCCGAACGATGGAACTTAGGTCTGGAATTTGCCATGCACAAGGTCCTTGGCGACCGCATTGACAGTCAAGACCTCAAAGACCCGTATAAAATACCCAGTTCGGCCCTGAAAAATACCGATTGGTTCTCTACATTGGTCTTTAGTATAACATACGACTTCGGGTTCAAGACATTGCCCTGCAACACTTGCCCCGACTTTTAAGTAAAACAGAACCGAGTAAATAACAATATAAAATACCGAGAGATGTCTCTTGTAGAAAAAATAGACTTACAACGCGTACCGCAACACATCGCCATTATCATGGACGGTAATGGACGCTGGGCCAAAGAACGCAACCTCGATCGCTCTCAAGGCCACAGAAAAGGCCTTGATGTAGTGCATGAAATTACCAATGATGCCGCCGACCTGGGTGTGAAATACCTCACGCTCTACGCCTTCTCGACCGAGAACTGGAACCGACCCCAAGCCGAGGTTGATGCGTTGATGGCGTTGGTTGTATTCGGAATAGAGAGAGAGACCCCCGGTATGATAGAGAACGGAGTGCGACTGAGTGTCATAGGCGACACATCACGCATGCCTGCCGACGTACAGAAACGCCTGCAAAAATGCATCGAAGATACAGCCGGAGGTACTCGCATCACACTCAACTTGGCATTAAGTTACTCGGCCCGTTGGGAAATCACACATGCCGCACAACAATTGGCTTGCGAAGTAGCACAAGGGAAACTCAAGCCCGAGGAGATTGACGACACCATCTTTGCCTCTCGATTGACTACAGCCCAACTACCCGACCCCGACCTGCTCATTCGCACCGGCGGTGAGTTGCGCATAAGCAACTTCCTTCTGTGGCAGTTGTCGTATGCCGAGTTATACTTTACCAGCGAATATTGGCCCGACTTCAACAAAGAGAGTCTATGCCAAGCCATCATCGACTATCAAAGTCGTGAGCGCCGATATGGCAAAACCAGTGAGCAAGTAACAACAAACGAAAAAGCATAAGATATATGGGTTGCATATTACATAGAACCAAACTACTCACCCTACTATTCACAATAGTATTGTGCACAACACAACACGCCTATGCTCAATCTATTGCCAACGATACTATCTATAATCCTATCGTCATTTATACCGAAAATCCTAAGACTTACGAAATAGCCGGTATCGATGTCGTAGGCGCCGATAATTACGAAGACTATATCATTATAGGCTACTCGGGACTATCGATAGGACAAAGAGTGGAGATACCCGGCGATGCATTTACCAATGCTGCCAAACGCTTTTGGCGACAAGGTCTGTTCTCTGATGTAGAGATAGCACTCACCAAAACATATGGCGACAAAGCATGGATAGAGTTACGACTCACGCCTCAACCCCGCATCTCGCAAATCAACTACAATGGCATGAAAAAAGGCGAAATAGAGGATCTCGAGACACGCCTTGGCCTTGCCAAAGGGCAACAAATCACGCCCAATATTGTCGATAGAGCCGAAATGGTAATCAAGAAGTACTTCGAAGAGAAGGGTTTCAGCAACGCCGATGTACAATTGGTACAACACGAAGACCTTTCGCGCCAGAACGAGGTTATTCTCGACATCAATGTCGATAAAAACGAAAAGATAAAAGTACACAAAATATATTTCAATGGCAACAGCGTGCTTTCTGACTTCGACCTTAAATGGGCCATGAAGAAAACCAGCGAGCGCGACTACATCTTCACCATTTTCAAACAAAAGAAATTTGTTGAAAGTGACTTTGAAAGCGACCTGCAAGTACTCACAGAGAAGTACAACGAGAAGGGCTATCGCGATGCCGTAGTAGTGTGCGACAGCATTGTACCCTACGACAAGAATAAAGTAGACCTCTACATCTCTATCGATGAGGGTAATCAATATCACATTCGCGACATTCGCTGGGTAGGTAATACTGTATATACCAACGAGGTACTATCGAACTTCTTGGGTATGCAACCGGGCGATGTATATAACCAAAAATTGCTCAACAAACGCATCAATGAAGATGATGATGCCGTATCGAACCTATATCTCGACAAAGGTTATCTTTTCTTCCGACTCATTCCGCTGGAGACCAATATAGAGAATGACTCGATAGACCTTGAGATGTCGATTATCGAAGGCCCTCAAGCTCGCATCAACAAGGTTATCATCAATGGTAACGACCGCCTCTATGAACACGTGATACGTCGAGAGTTGCGTACCAAGCCCGGCGAGCTGTTCAACAAGACCGACCTTGTACGCTCGGCACGTGAAATTGCTCAGACTGGTCACTTCGACCCCGAGTCGATGGATATTCAACCCAAACCCAATCCCGAAAATGGCACTGTAGATATTGAGATGAACCTCACCTCAAAGTCGAACGACCAAATTGAGTTCTCGGCCGGTTGGGGTCAGACCGGTATCATCGGTAAACTCAGTTTGAAGTTTACCAACTTCTCTATGCGCAACCTCTTCAACCCCGCCAGCTACAAGGGCATCATACCTCAAGGTGACGGACAGACCTTTACCATCAGTGCACAAACCAATGCTCGCTACTATCAGGCATATAGCATCTCGTTTGTTGATCCTTGGTTTGGAGGTAAGCGTCCCAACCAATTTGCTGTTTCGGCCTACTATAGCATGCAGACAGGTATTGAGAGTTCGTATTACAACAACAACTACTACAATCCCTATTTGTACGGAGGATATGGATATAGCTATGGCTACTACGACCAGTCATACTACCAGTCGCAAATGATGAATGCCTACGACCCATCTAAGTCATTGCAAATGGCAGGAGTGAACTTCTCTTTTGGTAAGCGTCTTTCATGGCCCGACGACTACTTTACATTTATGGTCGATTTGGGCTACCAAGCCTATATCCTCAAGAATTGGGACTACCTATATTATATGAATACAGGTACATCTCATAGTATAACATTGGGAGCGACACTGGCACGTACCTCAATAGACAATCCCATATTTACCCGCCGAGGTTCACAATTCTCGCTATCGGTACAGCTCACCCCTCCCTACTCGGCATGGGACAATGTCGATTACAAATCGCTCTCGCAACAGCCTACTCAGAAGGCCAAGCAAGAGATGTACCGCTGGATTGAGTACTACAAAATCAAGTTCAAGAGCCGCACATACACCCCACTTACCAACCCCGAGAACCAATATACATTGGTATTGATGACACGCGCCGACTTCGGTCTATTGGGTAGCTACAATCCCTACAAGAAATCGCCCTTCGAGACCTTCTACGTGGGTGGTGATGGTATGACAGGCTCATATACCTACGCAACCGAGACGATAGGTCTGCGCGGCTATGACAACGGAGCATTCACTCCATGGGGATACGAAGGCTATGCCTACACTCGTTTTGCTCTTGAGTTGCACTTCCCCTTCTTGTTGCAACCATCTACCACCATCTACGGTCTGGCATTTGTTGAGGCCGGTAATGCATGGCAAGACCTTGGCGACTTCAATCCCTTCTCGCTCAAACGCTCGGCGGGAGCCGGTATCCGCGTATATCTACCTATGATTGGTATGTTGGGTATCGACTGGGCTTATGGATTTGACAAAGTATTTGGTAACAGAGGCGGTAGCCACTTCCACTTCATATTGGGACAAGAGTTCTAACAGAAAAGAGTATATTATGTTAATAGAGTTAAAAACAGAGGAGAAAAAACATTTAATCACAACTCTTATTTTTAACTTTACGGCATAAAGATAGTCTTAGATACAAAACCCAAGTATTAAAACCCTAAAATGAAAAGCAATATGAAAAGACTTATCATCTCACTCAGCGCAATAATACTGTGCATAGCAAGTGCATCGGCTCAAAAGTATGCTCTCATTGATATGGAGTATATTCTGAAGAATATTCCCGCCTATGAGATGGCCAATGAACAACTCAATCAAGTAGCCAAACGTTGGCAAAAAGAGTGTGAAGACCTTGCCAGTGAGGCCGAAGTACTATTTAAGAACTATCAAGCCGACATGGTGTTTCTCACCGACGAAATGAAACAACAACGCGCCGATGAGGTAAAAGCCAAGGAGGAAGAAGTAATGGAGTTGCGTCGCAAATATTTTGGTCCTGAAGGCGAGCTGTATAAGAAACGCGAAAGCCTCATGAAACCCATTCAAGACGATATCTACAATGCTGTGAAGAAGCTATCGGAAGAACGAGGCTACATGATGGTGATAGACCGCGCTTCATCTACCGAGATAATTTTTGCATCGCCCAAGGCCGACATTAGCAACGATGTGTTGGCAAAATTGGGATATTCCAAATAATATGCGTACATTTGTCGCCGAATACGGAACTACCGAAAAAAATTAAATCAAATATAAGAATATCATGTTTAAGAAATTAGTAATCGCACTTATCTGCTGCCTCCCTCTTACATTGGCAGCTCAAGCCTTGAAATTTGGCACAGTAAACACTGGTGATGTATTGACAGCTATGCCCGAGCGCGCCGCTGCCGAGAAACAATTGCAAGACCTCACTAAACGCTACGAAGACGAGTTTGTAAAACTCCAAGAGGACTTCCAAAAGAAATACCAAGAAGTACAAGCTATGGGTGACACTGTACCCGAAACAATAAAAATGCGTCGCTATGAGGAGTTGCAAGCTATGGACCAACGTATCCAAAGTTTCCGTCAAGTAGTAGAGCAAGACCTCGCCAAAAAGCAAGAAGAGCTCTTCATTCCTATCCAACAAAAATTGATGGACGCCATCAATGCTGTTGGTAGCGAAAACGGCTTCACATACATCTTCGATGCCAATGCGGCATACTACAAAGGTGTAGGTAACGAAGATGTAACACCCCTTGTAAAAACCAAATTGGGTATTCAATAAAATACGATAACACGGGATTTTCCCGACAACGTATAGAAATCACCAAGGCTGTGTCGGGCTTTTATCTACCCGATGCAGCTTTTTTGCCAAATATAAGTACATGTCGCAAGATAATATACGCAAAGCCCCCATCGGCATCTTCGACTCGGGGTATGGAGGACTCACCATACTATCCGAGATACGTCGTGCTCTGCCTCAATACGACTATATCTACTTGGGAGATAATGCACGCGCACCCTACGGAACGCGCTCTTTTGAGATTGTATATCGCTTCACGCTCGAAGCCGTACAATACCTATTCGACCAAGGTTGCCAATTAGTTATCTTGGCATGTAATACAGCCTCGGCCAAAGCTCTACGCTCGATACAACAAAACGATTTGCCACACATCGACCCCGCTCGCCGTGTACTGGGGGTCATACGCCCCACAGTCGAGATACTCGACAAGGTAACTCACAACGGACACATCGGGCTATTGGGTACGCCGGGCACTATTCAATCACAATCATACACAGCAGAGGTAGCCAAGCTATACCCTCAATTTCACGTACATGGACAAGCTTGTCCTATGTGGGTGCCTCTCATCGAGAACAACGAGATAGACAACGAGGGTACCAACTTTTTTGTCAAGAAATATATCAATGAGTTATTGGCTCAAAGTACGCTCATCGACACTGTCATTTTGGGCTGTACACACTATCCGTTGTTGTACAACCTCATTCGCAAGCATCTGCCCAACCACATACAGATACTATCACAAGGAGCACTCGTTGCCGATAGTCTCAAAGACTACCTCAAGCGCCACCCCGAGATAGAGCAAAAATGCTCGCAAAACGGCAAATGCACATACCTCACAACCGAGTCGGGCAGTAAATTTAATGAGACGGCAACACTCTTCCTACAAGACACCATCACTGCACGACAAATAGAAATAGGATAAATATGGAAAAGAAAAACAACGAAGGCATACGCATCAACAAGTACATCAGCGACTATGGCTTCTGTTCACGTCGCGAGGCCGACAAGCTCATTGAAGATGAGCGCGTCACCATCAACAACCGATTGGCTACGCCCGGCGATAGAGTTACAGAAAACGACAATATACGCATCGATGGAGAACACTTGGCATACATACCCCGTGAAGCCCGCCCCAAGAAACATCGTTGGGGACCTCCACGCACTACCGATAGCACTGAGGAGCAAGCCACTCGTCGTTCGGGACAACGAGGCTCTGTGCGCAATGCCAAGCCCCAAAGAAAACCTTCGACAGCCTCTTCAGCCACCAACCAAAGCAAAAACGGCCAAAGCAAAAAATCGGTTAAGAAAACCAACCCCAAACGTAAATAATAAACACCTCTATGCCTGTAAAAGTTCCGGCATCTCTACCTGCAGTTGAGTTACTTCGCAACGAGAATATTTTTGTCATGGACGAACATCGTGCCAACGAGCAAGACATTCGTCCCCTTCACATCGCCATCATCAACCTGATGCCCCTGAAGATAATCACTGAGACCGACTTGTTGAGACTGCTATCCAATACTCCTCTACAAATAGAGCTCGACCTCATTACCCCCACACACCACACCTCACGCCATACATCACGCGAGCATCTCGATGTGTTCTATAAAACCTTTGAGGAAGTGCGGGAAAACAAATACGATGGGTTGATAATAACAGGAGCTCCTCTCGATTTTGTAGCGTATGAAGAGGTAGATTATTGGACCGAGATGACCGAGATTTTCGATTGGGCGCAAACACACGTCACTTCTACATTGTACATATGTTGGGCTGCTTTAGCGGCTCTATACCACCGATACGGCATATCCAAACACATACTTGACAAGAAGATATTCGGTGTTTTTGAGCATCACATTACTGACACACAACGCAATCCTCTTTTGCGAGGATTTGACGATGTGTTCTATGTGCCACACAGCCGCCATTGCGAGGTTCGTCGCGAAGACATTGAGCAGATAGAGGGACTACGTATCCTCACACACTCCGAGGAAGCCGGCGTACATATTGTCATGGATCGTAATGGACGTGACTTCTACATTCAAGGGCACTCGGAGTATGCCCCCAATACACTCGACAACGAGTACCGCCGGGATATTGACAAAGGACTTCCTATAGAACCTCCCACCAACTACTACAAGGATAACAACCCCGACAATGCACCTTTGGTTCGTTGGCGTTCACATGGCTACTTGCTGTTCAGCAATTGGCTCAATTATTACGTATATCAACTCACCCCATACGACCTCAACCAGATATGATGAAACAAAGGCGAGCAATAGAACTCTTGGCACCCGCCAAGAACGTAGAGACCGGTATAGAAGCCATACTGCATGGCGCAGATGCCGTATATATAGGAGCACCACGCTATGGCGCACGCGCTGCTGCCGGTTGCACAGTTGCCGACATAGAGCGACTATGCAACTTCGCTCATACCTATAGAGCACGTGTCTATGTTGCGCTCAATACTATACTATACCAAGACGAGCTCGAAGATGCACGCCACATCATATACCAATTATATAAGGCCGGCGTAGATGCTCTCATCGTACAAGATATGGCTCTACTCCAACTCGACCTTCCTCCCATAGCTCTCCACGCCAGTACACAATGCGACAATCGCACACCCGAGAAGGTGAAGTTTTTGGCCGATGCCGGATTTTCCCAAGTTGTATTGGCGCGAGAACTTTCGCTCAAAGAGATAGGCCAAATAGCACAACACACCGATGTGCCACTCGAGGTGTTTGTACACGGGGCTTTGTGTGTTAGCTATAGCGGACAATGCTATTTGAGCGCAGCCCTGAATGGTCGCAGTGCCAATAGAGGTGAGTGCGCTCAGTGCTGCCGTCTATCCTATTCGCTCATCGATGGCAATGGCAAAAGCATAGCCCACGAGAAACATTTGCTATCGCTCAAAGACCTTAACCAAAGCAACCGACTCGAAGAACTGATAGATGCCGGAGCATCGTCATTCAAGATCGAAGGTCGTCTTAAAGACACTGCGTATGTCAAGAACATAACGGCCTATTATCGCCGGCAACTCGATGCCATTATCAACCGCCGGCAAGACGAGTTGTACCGTGCATCGGTGGGAACTTCTACTATAACATTTACCCCCAACCCATACAAGAGTTTCAACCGCGGATTTACCCACTACTTTCTCGACGGCCGAGGAAAAGAAGCCATCATTCAACCACACTCGCCAAAGTCTATGGGTGAGCCTGCCGGAGTTGTGCAAACAATTATCAACAACCGCACCTTCCGCTATAAGGGCAATGTAGAGCTACACAATGGCGATGGTATGTGCTACATAGACAATAATGGAGAATTTCATGGATTCCGCATCAACCGAGCCGAAGGCAATACCCTCCACACTGCTACCCCGCAGAACTTATACAAAGGTATAACCCTATATCGCAACAGCGACCACGACTTTGACACAGCGCTGCAACGTCCTACCGCACAACGATATATCGATGTAACTATAACACTTGCCGAACAACCCGAAGGATATACCCTTACCATCGACGATGGTACTACACACATAACCCACCGTTGCAATGCCGATAAAAGCGTCGGACGCACCCCTCAGGTCGAGCGACAACGCCAAGAGTTGGGAAAATTGGGCAATACTCCATACCGTGCTACCCGCATTGATATAGACCTCTCTCAAAACTACTTTATACCCACATCGCTCCTGTCGGCATGGCGACGCGAAGCCATCGAATGGTTCGACCGCGCACGCCGTCTTGCCTATCGCTCCGATCGTCGTAATCAAGTGCAACAAGCTCCAACATGGCTCACAAAACAGGTCGATTACCATGCCAACATAGCCAACAAACTGGCCGAAACATTCTATCGCACACATGGAGTAGAGCATACAGCACAAGCATTTGAGTTGTCGCAACCACGCGATGGCGAGCTCATGCGCACCCGACATTGTCTGCGACATCACTTGGGTGCATGTCTTAAAACGCCCCAAGGAAAAAATCTGGTAGCACCACTCACGCTACGCCACGGCAACACCAACTTGAGCCTTCAATTTGACTGCGCTCGCTGCGAAATGGTGATAAAAAAATTATAGAACACAATCAAAATCGTTTTTTTCTTTCATTTTCATGCTGTTGCATCGGAACTTTCACTATCTTTGCACGATTTTTAATGGAAAGAAAAAATAGATTTATGAATGTCGTAAAGAAAACCATCGATTTGGGTGATGGAAGAACCATTACCATCGAGACCGGCAAGCTGGCAAAGCAAGCCGATGGTGCCGTAGAAGTACGCATGGGCAATACAATGTTGCTCGCTACGGTTTGTTCGGCCAAAGAGGCCGGTGAGGGTGTAGATTTTATGCCCTTGCAAGTAGAGTATAAAGAAAAATTCTCAGCTTTTGGACGTTTCCCCGGAGGCTTCACCAAACGTGAAGGCCGCGCATCGGATTATGAAATCCTCACTGCACGTCTTGTTGACCGCGTATTGCGTCCTTTGTTCCCCGATAACTACCACGCCGATACCTTTGTAAACATCACAATGTACTCGGCCGACGGTGTAGATATACCCGATGCATTGGCCGGCTTGGCTGCTTCGGCTGCTATAGCTGTTTCTGATATCCCTTTCAACGGTCCTATCTCTGAGGTACGTGTAGCTCGTGTTGATGGCAAGTTCCGCATCAACCCCACATTTGCCGAGTTGGAGCGTGCCGATATGGACTTGATGGTAGGTGCAACCTACGACAACATCATGATGGTTGAGGGTGAGATGAACGAAGTTTCGGAGCAAGACTTGCTCGAGGCATTGAAGACAGCTCACGAAGCCATCAAAGTACACTGCCGCGTACAAGAAGAACTTGCCGAGGCTGTTGGCTCGACTGTAAAACGCGAGTACTGCCACGAGATAAACGACGAAGAATTGCGTGCCGATGTCAAAGCCAAATGCTACGATAAGGCTTACGCCATAGCTCGCCAAGGCAATGCCGACAAGCATGGTCGTGCTGCCGCATTTGAGGCTGTATGCGAAGAGTACCTCGAAGCCATGAGCGAAGAGGAGCGCGAAGAGAAAGAGGCTCTCGTGCGTCGCTACTACCACGATGTTGAGAAAGAGGCTATGCGCCGTTGCGTTCTCGACGAGGGTGTACGTCTCGATGGTCGTAAGACTACCGAAATACGTCCCATCTGGTGCGAGGTTGATTACATTCCCGGACCTCACGGATCGGCTGTATTCACTCGTGGCGAAACCCAATCACTCTCTACCGTTACACTCGGTACAAAACTCGATGAGAAACTACTCGATGACGTACTCAACCAAGGTCACGACCGTTTCTTGTTGCACTATAACTTCCCCCCCTTCTCAACAGGTGAGGCTAAGCCCGTTCGTGGTATTGGTCGTCGTGAGATTGGTCACGGCAACTTGGCAAACCGCGCCCTCAAGAGCATGATTCCTGCCGACTATCCCTACTGCGTACGCATCGTATCGGATATCCTCGAGTCGAACGGCTCATCTTCAATGGCTACAGTTTGTGCAGGTACACTTGCCTTGATGGACGCCGGTGTGAAGATTAAGAAACCCGTTTCGGGTATCGCTATGGGCTTGATTACCGACAACGCCAAGTATGCTGTACTCTCTGATATCCTCGGTGACGAAGACCACTTGGGCGATATGGACTTCAAGGTAACAGGTACACGCGATGGTATCACCGCCACTCAAATGGACATCAAAGTAGATGGCTTGTCATACGAGATCCTTGAGAAAGCACTCTTGCAAGCTCGCGAAGGTCGTATGCACATTCTCGACAAGATAGAAGCTACAATTGCCGAGCCCCGCGAAGACCTCAAGCCCCATGCTCCCCGCATCGAGACTATGGTTATACCCAAAGAGTTTATCGGTGCTGTCATTGGCCCGGGCGGAAAGATTATCCAAGGTATCCAAGAGGCCAGCGGTGCTACTGTTACTATCGACGAAATCGATGGCGAAGGTCACATCGAAATTTCAGCCCCCGGTCGCGATGCTATCAACGAAGCATTGCGTCGCATCAAGGCTATCGTTGCTCTACCCGAGGTAGGCGAAGTGTACACCGGTGTTGTAAAATCAATCCTCGCATTTGGTGCATTCGTAGAGTTTATGCCCGGCAAAGACGGCTTGCTCCACATCTCTGAGATTGGTTGGAACCGCCTCGACAGCATGGAAGCATCGGGCATCAAAGAGGGTGACGAACTCACCGTTAAGTTGCTCGAAATCGATCCCAAGACAGGCAAGTTCCGCCTCTCAATGAAAGCTCTCCAACCTCGTCCCGAGGGTTATGTAGAGCCCGAGCGTCGCGAACGTCGTGAGCCCCGTGGCGAGCGTAACGACCGCGGTGACCGTCGCAACAACAATCGTCGCGAATTCCGTGGCGAGCGTCGCGAAAATCAAGATAACAACGAGTAATCCTTATTATCATCATAGCAACGAGGGTGTGCCTAAAATTTAGGCACACCCTCGTTCGGTTTATAAGCATCTACAGAAAAACTACTCCACTATATTACCCTCGGTATCTATAAGATAATAGGTAGAACAATCATTATCCTCTACCATGAACAACGTGGGTGCAATCATCTCAATATAGTCGTAGATGGCTCGTGTAACAGGCTCTCCCGTAACTCTATTCATAATACCATAACTATTGAGCACCTCATAACACATAAAATCACTGATAGTATAGACATACCCTCCGGCATCATTACAGCCCGACACATACTGCAAATTGGTTGCATCGTCAAACATAAACGGAGTCACAACATTACCCTCAAAGTCCTCGCGCCAACATACACCGTCGCGCACAAGTATAAATCCATCACTATCTATACTCACAAAACCATACTCCACCGGATACTTCACATTGAGATTACTATCTAACACACCAAACTTGCCATCATCAACAACTACACGATAGCCATTTACACAGGGAATCCACACTTGGTCATACATAGGCTCTACCACCCAATAACCACGCATATCTATCAAACCCCAATCGCCACGATCATTGCTCATCACGCAATATCCATTGTGAAACAACAACGACGTTTCAAACAACCCTTTATCGCAATAATCATATTCAAACGGTATTACAACCTCATTTCTGCTATTGATAAAACCCGCCTTACCATCTTTTATGACACCGGCCAGTCCCTCTGAGAATACCCATGCCTTACTATAATTATTCGCTTCGGCATCTATGACAATCTCTCCGGTACTCACATCTACATAGCCTCTCCTACCCGATTGGGCATATACAGTATAGCCATCGTCCTCATCAGAATCCTCCACCCAATCGACCTTAGGCGTAGTATATTGTTCGGTATCGGTATTATACAATCGCCAATAGCCATCGGCAAATGAGTGCATCTCGACACGCTCCGACAAGTCTCTATCCCAATGAAAACGGCCATAGTTATCTTTATAAAACGAATAACCCGCCTTGACAATACAACCCGCAACTACAATCACAAAAACCGACACCAACGAAAGGCGCAACCATTTGGGACGGCACTTCCACCACTTACTCAATTTACGCCACGACAACTTTACCATGGCAGCCAATGCCACGGAAATCAATGTCACCACACCTAGCAACAACTTGAAAATACGATTTATCACATTCATAATACTATTATTTAGAAATTAAGTTTTCGGTAGTATAGAGTGGAACAAAACACAAAATATATCAACAAAAAAATAATTTTCGCAACAACTCCAGCAATACACTTTATAAGAGAGAATAACCCTCAAAAATCTATCAACAAAAAGCAACCAAGCCCACGCAACCACACATTTTCGTCGCATACACCTTCGAAAAAATAGACTCGAATATGTTGTTATTCGCAAACTTTATGTAACTTTGCACTCGCTAAGCACTCGGGGTGTAGCACAGTTGGTTAGCGCGCCACGTTCGGGACGTGGAGGTCGGAAGTTCGAGTCTTCTCACCCCGACACAACACAAGCGACAAATAGGCAACAGCCTTTTGTCGCTTGTGTTATTTTTATGAAATTGGCTTATTGGTCAAAAACATTCCCTAAAAAACAAAAACAGGAAACCTGCGTGAGATTTCCTGCTTTGAGTACCCGGAGCGGGACTTGAACCCGCACAACCGCAATGGTCAAAGGATTTTAAGTCCTTCGTGTCTACCATTCCACCATCCGGGCAGACCATGAGCGAAAGACGGGACTCGAACCCGCGACCCTAACCTTGGCAAGGTTATGCTCTACCAACTGAGCTACTTTCGCATTGCGTTTTGTTTTGCGACGACAAAGATAGTGCGCTTTTTCGGGATAGCAAAATTTTTGGCCTATTTTTAGAAATGTGATTTATAGAAAGATGCTCTCATGAGCATAAATGCAACCGAGGCGACTCTTCAAAGGAGAGTCGCCTCGATATAATGTATGTTGCCTTATCAATGGTCGTGACGTATGGCAGCCTTGCGACCGGCACGATTGACCATGCGGGTGGGGCCGTGTATTTCTATCTCTCCGCTACCCACTACGTTGGCATTGAGGGTATCGACACAACGACAATCTATACTGCCCGAACCATTGACGGTGGCCTCGAGATGATCTACTCGAAATTCTTCGCCATCGATATCGCCACTGCCGTTTATCGTGTAAACGGCTTGGTCGCAAGTTCCTGTCAGCTCTATATCGCCACTGCCGGTTACTGTGGCAGTAAACTTGCTGTTATTGAGATTTTTCACGTCAATATCTCCACTACCACTTGCTATGGCGCACAAGAGGTCGGGGGCTGTTACAACGAGCTTTACGTGCGATACAGGTGCATTATCTTGTGCACCTACATATAGGGTTTTGCCCACAAGAGTTACTGTTACGTTATTGACTTGATTGGGGTCGCCATAAACGCTCACCTTTTGTACGTCGCGCTGGGTAAATTCTACATCAAAGGGTGCATTTGAGATGATGTTCTCGAAGTACTCTATTCCGGCAACATCTACACTGATGTAGTTCTTCTTATGATCATCATCGGCATAGGCTACCGAGACGATTGTTGCCAACAATGTGGCTAATAATACTCTCATTTTCATAATTATTGTTTTCAAATTGTTATCTATCACGATTTACACGTCCTTGTGCTTGTACTTGCAATGTAGCCGGACCGTGGTAGTTTATCTCGCCCAATCCGTTTACAGTTGCTTGTAGTTGTTCTTGTGCATAGCACTCGATTTCGCCACGACCATCTACTGTGGCTGTTACATGAGCGGCTACCATTTCATCGGCATCTATCTCTCCGCTGCCTTCTACCTTATAGGTGGCAGTAGTAGCATTGCCTTGCAACGAGATGCTTCCGCTACCCACAACTTGAGCCTCTACTTGCTCTACATTTATTTGGACAACGTCTATCTCGCCATCGCCGTTCACAGCGAAAGAGTGTGGCATAAGACCTGCCGAGAGCACATCTACATCGGCACTCTCATTGGCCACTACTTGACTCAACATAGGCACTGTAACATACACCGTAGGCTCTTCGTCACACATAACTTTCACGCCTTCTACATAGCCGATAGTAAGTGTTCCATTAACCGATTCAACCACTACACGCTCTATTACATTATCGGGAGCATATATCGATACCGAACCATCGCCATTGGCAACTTTTACATCTATATTGTCATTGACAACTATACGATCGAATGCCTCTACACTTTGTTTATTGAGTTGCTTTGATACGAAGTTATTACTGCCTACAATTGTGTCGCTGCACGAAACTACAGAAATCGACAGCAACAGCATCATAAATCCAAAAAACCTTTCTTTCATAATCATTTTATTATAAATTAGCATTAAAATTTGTCACAAATATAGACAACAAAACACCAGACTTGCAATATGCAAGTTCTACTTATAACATTTTTTATGAAAGAAAAGCTAAATATTTATTATCTATCGCCCCAAAAACGTTCGGGTGTTGCCGACGAATGATTGATGTAACGAGCCAATACAAAGAAATAATCGGAGAGCCTATTGACATATCGTTGCACATTGTCGGCTATAGGGTGCACCTCGGCCAACGCGCAAATGCAACGTTCGGCACGACGACACACAGTGCGACACACATGCGCTTGAGAAGCTGCCATGGCTCCTCCGGGAAGCACAAACTTACACAAGGGTGGCACTTGACTGTCGAGGAGATCTATGCGCTCTTCTACGCACTTTATCTCTTCCTCCTGCAATCGGCTCGACTCATGCAATGTGGTAGTCTCAAGATCGGTGGCTAATGCCGATCCCACAACAAAAAGTGTATCTTGAATGCGGTGCAACAATGCTGTATCATCACCGGACGGCATCATTGCCACCAACATACCTATGTGTGCATTCAACTCATCGGTAGTACCATAAGCTTCCAATCGAACATCGGTTTTCGATACGCGCTTTCCACCTACCAACGATGTAGTACCTTTATCGCCGGTAGCAGTATAGAGATTACTTTTCTTCATGATTTATATCTTTGAGTGTTGGAAACAATCTGTTGAGCATACGGCAACAATGCGCAGCATCATCGGCCACTTGATACATACCCACCTCGAGTGGCGAAGCAAATCGCTCGGCATAGCAACGCTCGAGTTGCGCAAGCATAGGGTTGAAAAAACCGCCTTTGTTGCATACAATAATGGGAGCCTTTATGTAGCCTAACTTTCGGCTCACATAGGCATCGAAAAATTCATCTATCGTGCCGGCACCTCCGGGCAACACAACAATAGCATCGCTCTGGGCAAGCAATTTACGCTTGCGTTCTTGCATATCTACGGTTACAGTCACCTCATCGGCATAGCTACTGGCCATATTTTGTGAGGCAAAACGCTCGGGAATGATACCATGCACCTTACCTCCTGCCTCCTTGACACATTGAGCAACTATTTCCATCATACCTCGAGCCGAGCCACCATACACCAACGTACAACCACGACTTCCTATCCAACGGCCCACCTCACGAGCATCATCGTAATAGTGCTGATCGAGTTGCTGTGAAGATGAACAGAACACAGTGATATTTTTCATTGCACTACTTCTTTTTAGGGTTATACAGGTAATTAAGCATTCTTGGCCTTGAAGGCAAGGGCAAACAGACGCATCTGCTTAACCATAGCCACCAATCCGTTTGAACGAGTAGGCGAAAGATGCTCAGTGAGACCTATCTCCTCGATAAAATGCAAGTCGGCATTGAGAATTTCATCGGGGGTGTGTCCCGACAATACTCGCACAAGCAACGAAACAATACCCTTGACTATAATAGCATCACTCTCAGCCTCATAAGTCACTATACCATCGGTATAGTCGGCATGTAGCCACACGCGACTCTGGCAACCTTCTATAAGATTTTGTTCCACTTTATAAGCCTCATCAAGTGCCGGCAAAGCATTACCCATATCGATGAGCAACTGATACTTGTCCATCCAATCGTCGAAGATAGAAAACTCATCGATAATCTCTTCTTGTATTTGTTCTATAGTCATAGTCGTATATTTTTATTTTTCTTCGTAAATAACCGTCAGTACCGTCTGTCCGACAGCTCCCAAGGTATAAGCATCGATGTGTTGCATATTGTCATCTACGGTATGCCATTGTGGGAAAAATCCGGCATCGGTATCGGGCGACATCTGTATAATATCGATAGAGGGGATACCGGCACTATTCATATAAATATGATCGTCGGTAATAGCACCACCAAACGCATCGACAAACAACGATGCATACCCGATGCGCTCGGCACAATCCCACACCTTGTCAATGATATGCGGTGCGTAGTGATGCGAGAAATACTCACGATAGAAACACAATCCCGATGCACCTACCATATCGAGCAATATACCATATCGGGCACGATAGCCGGGCTTGTGTATATGCTTGGCCCAATATTGAGATCCCAATGCCCATGAGTCGCTATTATCGCCGGCCTCCCATGCCGGTGCTCCATAATCTTCGGCATCGAAAAATATAATATCTACACCCATGGTAGGTTGTTGGGCACCTATGTGCCGAGCTATCTCCAACAAAACACCTACACCACTTGCACCATCATTGGCTCCGGCTATAGGTTGGCGATGGTTGTCGGGATTACTATCGTGGTCGGCCCATGGACGAGAGTCCCAATGGGCTGCCAACAAGATACGATTATTCTTCTCAGGAGCAAACTGTCCGATAATGTTGCACATGGGTAGTTTAGTTCCATCATAAGCCTCAACGACGGCCTCTTGTTTTATCACATCGGCTCCATGTCGAGCAAGTTCGTTAGCAAGCCATTCGGCAGTCTTACGATGAGCTTCTGTACCGGGCACACGATAACCAAAAGCCACTTGTTGCGCCACATAACTATAGGCACTATCGGCATTGAACGCAGGAATATTCTGTTCCTCTACCATATTGTCTTTCTCCGATTTACCGGTTGCCTTACCATTGCAACCAACCAAGAGTATTAACAATACTCCTACTATATAGTAATATCTTAGTATTTTTTCCATTGCTACAAATATAGTGACAAACGAGCGAGATAGCCAAAGTTTACTTCGATATTTTTCACAGCAAATGTTGCAGAGTTACACCTTGCGGTGTCACCGAGAGCATTACTTCAGCACCCTCAATTATGGGGTGATTTTCGCTGACGTGACCTATCGGGAAATCAAAAGCAACCGGATAATTGTATCGCGCTACCCGAGCTGCTATCATTTCATACATGGTTGCACACATACCCGGGTCCTCTTTATAATCGGTAAATTGTCCAACTACTAAGCCTGCCAATCGGGGCAACACTCCTGCCAACTCAAGGTTATACAACATTCGCTCCACCTTGTACGTGCGCTCTCCTACATCTTCAATAAAGAGAATTGTATCTTCTCGGAACAAATCGTATGGGGTACGCAACAAGCCACACAATACGGCCATATTGCCACCTACGATGCGAGCATGGGCCTCGCCACAACGATTGAGCGAGTGCGCTGGGACACGATAAGAGGGCCTTTCACCTTGCAGAATAGCACGCAAATATTGGGTCGATGCTTGCTCGGCGTGCTCAATGGTAAGGTGCTTGCACATAGGAGCATGAAGCGATGCTACTCCGGCACGCAACCATGCTGCATGCAACGCCGATATATCACTAAAGCCAATAATCCACTTAGCATTATCGCGTATCTCTTGGGACGAAATCCCCTCTAACAAATGCACAGCTCCATAGCCGCCACGAGCACATAGTATAGCCTTCACCTCGGGATTGAGCAACGCCTCTCGCAAGTCGAAGAGTCGCTCTTCGGCAGTACCGGCAAAATTGCCATAAGCACCATAGGCATATGAGCCTTTCAAGACCTTATAGCCCCATGATTCAAGACGAGCCACACCGCCCTCGATATATTCGTGTTGCACCTTGCTCGAGGGAGACACAATAGCTATAGCATCGCCCTGCTGCAACGATGGAGGAATGATTATTTGCTCTTTCATTCGTTATATTCAAGATAGAAGTTATCGACCAACAATGTAGTACCCTCGGCCCCAACAAATGCTGTACCACACCCCGATGAGGCCATGACAAGCATGTGAGTTATCTCTTCATCGGGAGCGCCCCAAGCTATCTCTTGTACCGGCACAATCTTACCTTTACTATTCATACACGAATAGCTACGCTTGCCATTGAGCAAGTCCATATAAGGACGAAAGAATGTTTCGTGCGATATATCGCCATAATGCACATCTATACCATAGCCATTGACCCAACCCCGAGTAGATTGAGTGAAACGTTCACGGCCGGTACCTACACGATGCGCATATACGTTACCATCTTCGTCTTCCCAACGATGCTGCAACAAGATATACACCTCGGCACTATCGGGACCTTGCACCACACGTTTGGGGCTCAAGCCGGTAGAGTAGATACGATTGCCATTCTCCGACATTGTGAGGTTATAGTCAAACACCAATCTGTCGGGACGATTGGTAAAGGGAATACCCATCGTCATCTTGCCATAGGGATTATTGACCGAACGTATAGGTTCGTACAACTCTCCCAAGTAGATAGAGCCACTGATGAGCACCTCTATATCGACAAGCCCCAACACACGTACAACCTCAAGTTTCGAATCAAGGCGAGCACACAGTCCCTCGCCGGGTCGCTCTTCAGGTACAACCGTACAACTTGCTTTCTTTATGCCTACAACGTTGGCATAAGCGTTAGAAGTAGCCCAAGGCGAGCCACCTCTATTTCTATAAGCAACAGCACCATTAATAATAGTATCGGGAGCAATAGCATAGAGTGTGCGATCGTTTCCACCCAGCAACGCCGACTCTCTCATGTTGCGAGTTACCCAATGCTCAAAGTCGGAGAAAGGTATAGCCTCACGTCGCTGAGCAAACGTTGTAAACACCACCAATAAAGTGAATAACAGCGAAAAAGATTTGCAAAGTTTCATAAAACGTCATTCCAAGTTTTATATGCCAAAAATATTTTGCGAAGTTACATCTTTTTCGTCAATCAATGTAGGAGTTACATGGTTTTTTAACAACTAATTAAAAAACAAATATCTATCAATACTACTATAGCATATTATATTTGCAATATTCACGATACTTGCCATAAAACAAAATAGTAAACTTTGTGTTTCCCATATTTCTTGCTATATTTAGGGGTACAACTCGAATATAGAGGGCGGTTCGGAAGAAAAACCCTAGTAAACTTGGTCTTTCTTCGCTTACCTTTTCGTATATTTGATGTAGTTTGATTAAGATTCTTTGAGTATCAAACCATTAAGAAGAACTTGCATGAGAATGGGCAATGGATAAGAAATTGCTAACTTGTTTTATTACACTATATTCCTCATGCTTTTCAAATAACTCTT
>JAFQRE010000021.1 GCA_017410245.1 Bacteroidaceae bacterium | reverse complement strand
TGTTGATGTAAATGTTGAAATCATACCTACTTACAACGAGCCTGCTTATACTATTCTCGATGCTTTCGAAAATGGTGGTGTTGCAACACTCACCGAGGATATCCTCCTCAACCAACCTTTGGTTGTGAAGAACGGTGTGAAGGCTGTTCTCGAGCTCAATGGCAAAACTATCACTAACCAAGTTGCTAACGCATTGACCGACGTTATCCTTGTAGAAGAGGGAGCCGAGCTCACTATCAATGGCGACGGTGTTGTAGAGGCAGTAAGTGGCAACGATGGTTACGCTGTTATCGCTAACGGTAAGCTCACTATCAACGGTGGTACATTCCGCTCTGGTAAAGATGCCAATGGCGAAGGCAATGCAGTAATCTACGCTCGTGGCAATGGCGAAGTTTACATCAACGGTGGTACATTCGAGAAATCGGAAGGTGATGCCGGCTTCGTAGTAAACAAGAAAGATGGCGACCGCGCTACTACTACTATCGAAATCCGTGGTGGTATGTTCAAAGGCTTCAACCCCGCTAACAACGCAGCCGAGGGTGCAGGTACTAACTTCGTAGCTGATGGTTACTCGTCTATTGACAATGGTGATGGTACATATACTGTAGTGTATGGCACTGCTGTTAACGATGCTACTGAATTGGCCAGCGCCCTTGCCAATAATAATGGTGGTACTATCATTCTTTCAAACGCCAACTATGGTGCAGTTACTGCTGGAGTTCTTAAAGATGTAACTATCGAGGGTGATGGCAACGCTATTATGATATTCAAAACAGATGCTAACACCAAAATAGAAAATGTAAATATCAAAAATGTAAAGTTTGAATATACCGGTGCTACAGCAGATTGTGGTATTGTAATTAATGCCAATGCACAAGTTGATAACCTTGTTGTAGAGGGTTGCTCATTTGTAGGAACTGGAGCTAAAGCCGGTCGCGGTCTTTCAGGTTTCAACAACAGCGCTTCTATCACATTTAGAAACTGTACTTTCAAGGATTTGGGTTATCCCATCTATGCTTGGGGTGGTTATGAAACATTGACAGTTGAAGGCTGTACTTTCAATAACATCAAGTCTTGGGCTATCATGCCTCAAAGCGGATTTGATGGTGACTTGACAGTTACTGGTAATACTTTTGAAAATTGCCTTGGTGGTGGTTTGGTTAAGGCTGGTACACTCACAGCTGGTCACACTTTCACTTTCACCAATAACGAGATTAACGGCTGTACAATTGCAGGTGACCACAATTGGTTCCAATTCAAAGTTTCGGCCGGTACTTCAGTTATCAGTGGCAATACAAAAGATGGTGCTGCTTGGACTCCCACAACTGCCGATGGTCTCAAATAATTGATTGTTCATACACACATCTATTAAAGAGATCTGAAGTATTAGTCAAACTCTATCAATAGCTGATAGATATATAAAAGAGAGAGGCCTACTGTTCTTGTGAGCAGTAGGTCTCTCTTTTACACAAAAGTGCGCTTCTCATAGGTGGGGTAGCCGTAGATTAATCTTTTCTGCCCCTGCGAGTGAAACGAGATAGGGGAAGTCCCGCAAGGGGAAGGGGTTGAAATCGTAGAGCCGTAGTTACAAGGCGTAGAGCCACAACGCTTGTGGCTCGTGGCCCTGTGGGGCAAATATGTATGCAATGGAGTAACCTTTTCTGCCCCTGCGAACGAAGTGAGATAGGGGAAGTCCCGTAAGGGGAAGGGGTTGAAAAAACACCGCAAATATTGCGTTTCCTTGTCCGTCCCGGCCACGAGTCGCGAGCGTCGCGACTCTACGAAATGCCGTAATGCCTATGGCACAAACACGTTACTGAATATCGGTGGATATGGGGATAATATCCATAATATGATTTCAACCCCTCAGTCTCGCACAGCTCGCCAGCTCCCCTATATTGCTCCGCAACACAGAGGAGCAAAAGGTTACCTATTCTGCTCGCGTAAGCCGTAGAGTTACCATTTCTGCCCACACAAGTCGTAGAGCCGTAGAGCCACTGTTGCGAGTAAGCGAGAGGAATGCCATACTTGTATGAGCATTTCCGAGCGGAAGCAACTTGGGCGTAGCCACATTTTACGCTTGTGGCTCGTGCCCCTGTGGGGCAAATATGTATGCAATGGAGTAGCTTTTTCTGCCCCTGCGCGTGAAACGAGATGGAGGCAATTCCCCATAGAGAGTAACCTTCTTATTTATATTGGTTGGCTATTTCTTCGGGTAGGTAATTTTCGTGGCTCATGCACACTTGCGATGAGAATTGCAGTGCATATTCAATGATGGGTTTCCACTCGTTGAGTGAGAGAGAATTGAGATTGTCGAGTGTAACATTGTGTCGAATGAGGCCAAATATGATACCGGCATTGAAGGTGTCGCCGGCACCGATGGTACTCACCGGTGTGCCTATTGCGGGTGTGTCGAAATGGCTACTGCCTTGTGAGCAGAAAAATTCGATGCCTTTACTTCCGCGGGTGTAGATGAAGTTGGGGCAGTAGAATTTTATCTTGTCGATATAGACCTTTTGCGGGTCTTGTAGCTTGTATATTGTATCGAAATCTTCGTCCGAGCCGCGAACGATGTTGGCGTACTCCAGGTTTTCGATAATGTTGGGCATGAGTTTGAGAGCCTCGTGGCTGTGCGCCTTGCGGAAGTTGGGATCGTAGTAAATGATGGCCTTGCGAGTCTGTGCAAATTCAAGAATTTCGAGAATGCGTTTACGCAGGATAGGATTGACTGAGAAATATGAGCCAAAGAGAATGATGTCGCCTTCGTTGATGAGAGGCATGGCAACATTGAGACGCTCCTCGGGGAATTGGTGATAGAATGTGTAGTGAGCGTTGTTGTCCTCGTCTAAGAAGGCCAATGAAATAGGTGTCTTGCCGTCTTTGGTGTTGTATATGTCTATGTAGTTGGTGTTTACACCATATTTCTGCATAAACTCCATTATGTTTTGTCCCACGAGGTCGTTGCCCAGCTCGGTAACAAGGGCAGTGTTCAGACCCAAACGTCCGAGCGTAATAATAGAGTTGAATGTAGAGCCACCGGCCACCGATTTCTCGGGCTGCCACTCACCGTTATCGTTGCGACGAAAGATGATGTCGAGTATTGTCTCGCCTATTCCAATAATTTTTCTCATGGTGCGGTATATTGCGATTGATGGTTAGCGTTGAGTTATTTTTTGCAGAGGTCTTTTCCCTCAAACACACAGATGGCTTGTTTCCACTCGTCGCTGATGGGTGCGCTCACGCCGGCAGCGACATCAAAACCCACCATGATGGTGCGACAAACGCCCTTCAGTTCACCTGTTTGGGTATTGATGATGCGTTGCATCAGTTTGAAACTGCGATTACCTATTTCGGTGCAGCAGGTCTCTACGGCAATCTGTTCGTGCGAGTATATGGGCGATAAGAAGTCGGCATTGACGTTGGCTATCACCACATCGGCTTTGCGCCAGTCTATGGATTGTTTCTTTACTGCCTCAAAATAGCGACTCTTGCCGAGGTCGTAGAAGGTAAAGTAAACCGAGTTATTGACGTGCCCCAGCGAGTCGATATCGTTAAATCGCAATTGCAAGGGGTAGCTGTGTAGAAATGTAGGGAATTGAATATTCTGTTCCATGATTGTTTATCTATTTGAAGTATATATTCTTGATGACCGGTCGGCCAATGTGGGTGTTGAGTTTCTCGATAAGTTGTCGGCGATTCATAAACAACTCGTTGCGCAGTACGGCCGACGAGAGCTTGACGTGCAGAGTGCCTTTGTCAAAACGTAGGTCTATTGTGCATTTATCTACCGCCTCGCCCATAGCCTCTTTCCAAGCAGCCCGGGCTCTTGCACCGTCAAGGCCAATGTCGAGATTATTTTCTCGCAGTATCTCGTCGAGTATTTCACTCAGGGCTTGTGCATCTTTGCGTTTCATCGTTGTCAGGGCATGAGGGTGAATATGCCGTTATCGACATTGAAAAGTCGATGGTCGGCAGTGTTGCGTCGTACAATGCGGTCGAGATACTCACGATTGGTATCGGTGATAAAGATTTGTCCGAATATGTCGCTCGAAACGAGCTGCATGATGTGTTCGACACGATTGGCATCGAGCTTGTCGAAGAGATCGTCGAGCAGCAAGATGGGGGTAGTATTGCCATGGTGGGCAAGGAAATCATACTGCGCCAGCTTGAGGGCTATGAGGTATGTCTTGCATTGTCCTTGCGAGCCTATGCGCTTCATGGGGTATTCGCCCAACGACATCTCCATATCGTCGCGGTGTATGCCATGGGTGGTATAGCCTAGTATAATATCGCGCTGACGTGTTTCGGCCAGTTGTTGCATAAGAGGCCCATCGGCAAGGTGTGAGCGGTAGGAGAGGCCTACACTCTCGTTGCCTTGCGAAATGAGGCTGTAGAAGCGGTCGAATACGGGTATGAATGTGTCTAAAAATTGGCAACGGGTATTGTATATAATTGTCGCGGCGTGTGACATCTGCTCCTCCCATATCTCATAGAGCATGGGGTCCGACACCTCTTGTCGCAACAAGGTATTGCGTTGTTCAAGAGCTTTGTTGTAGCGTATGAGCGTATCGAGGTAGGGCTTGTCCCATTGCGAAATGACCATATCGATAAAACGGCGACGCTCCTCGCTTGCGCCTTGAATGAGCGACGAGTCGGCGGGCGATACCATTACCAACGGGGCAAAACCTATGTGGTCCGATAGGCGGCTATACTCTTTCTTGTTGCGTTTGAACGATTTTTTTTGTCGTTTTCTTATTCCGCACGACAATACTTCGGGCATATCATTGCGCTCGTAAGTGCCTTGTAGCATGAAGAACTCCTCGCCATGACGTATGTTCTGCGAGTCGGCTGCGTGGGTAAAACTCTTGCAGAACGACAAGTAGTATATGGCATCGAGCAGGTTGCTCTTGCCCATGCCGTTGTTACCCAAAAAACAATTGATATTGTCCGAGAAGTTGAGATCGGCTTGGGCAATATTCTTGAAATTGATGATGGATAACTGTTGCAGTATCATATAAGTAGTTTTATCAAAATAGTTGGTTTACTTTCTCTATAATGGCGGGTACAAAGATACAAAGTCCACCGGCTACAGCCACAATAGCCGCAATAAGTACGGCTGCCGCGGCAATATCTTTTATATGTCCTATCGCGGGGTGATGCTGAGGCATTACATAGTCGCACAGTCTCTCGATGGCTGTATTGAGAGCCTCGGCTATCCACACCCCGCCTACAAGAATGATGGCAATGGTCCACTCTGTGAGCGATAGCGATACCCACAGCCCTACGATGACAACACAGAGTGTGGCTACAAGGTGTATCCACGTGTTGTGTTCGTGCAAGAGCCACTTCAGTCCGCTACCGGCGTAGCCAAAACTGCGTATGCGTTCGGCCAGCGAAAAGCGATGTTTAGTATCTCTGTCTCTCATATCTCTGTTTTTTGTCACCAACCACCGCGTGCGCCACCGCCACCGGTCATTCCACCACCAAAACCGCCACCAAAGCTACCGCCACTGCCACCGCTACTCTTAGGCACCACAATCATGGGTATGATATAGGGAGTGACCTTGCGCAATTGGCAGTAACTGCAGGTGTGTACCTTCTCGCCCTTTCCAGCCGACAAGGTAGTAGCCGGCATGATGATATGATCGTGGGTGAGGCTGTATGTCTTGGCATGGCAACGAGGGCATTCGCTATATGCCGTATTGTGTCGGTCGAAACGCAATACCTCGGTGTTGCGACAAGCATCGCACATCCACACATCATAATCGACCGATCCTATGCGCTCCTCAACATCTTCTTGAGGTGTGAGGAAATGATTATCTTCATCTTCCGAGAGGCGATGCATACGAGTACCGCATTTGTCACAGTCGCGGGGTTTCTCACGCATCTGCTTCATTACAGCCTTACACACAATGTAGTTGATAACACCCCACAATGGGAAGATTATGGCCAAGATGAGCAATGTTGTGTGTGAGTCGTTGAGCTCTTTGTAGCACTCGTATGAGTCGTGGCGATGACTGCGTATGGTGCGATTGAGTCGTATGCTTAGCAACAATGAAATGACAGCTGCAAAAGCAAGGTATCCGTAGAGCAAGCTGAGCAGAATGGCCATGTCGCTTTCGTCAAACAATGGCTCCTCGGCCAACAATTCGGCCGAAGCCTCGGGTGTCATGATGATGTGCAGCGTCTGTGCCACAGCCTCGCTCATGCCACGTCCGTACTCACCCTCTCGGAAGGCGGGTGTGATGTATTGGCGTATAATACGGCTACACAGCACATCGGGCAGAACGCCTTCTATGCCATAGCCGGTGCGGATAACGATTTGTCGTTGGTCCATTACAGCAATGAATAGCAATCCGTTGTCGTTGCTCGCCTTACCTATACCCCAATGAGTGAAAAGGTCGGTAGCAAAGTTGTCAATATCGGCATTTCCGATTGAAGGTAACATCACAACAACCGCCTCAACGCTGTTGCTGTCGCGAAGCTGAGCCAACATTGTGTTGATGTGTGACTTAGAAGAGGCATCGATGTAACCTTCGGGGTCGGACACATATTGTGTGCGGTCGGCAACTTGTACATTGGGTACGTCCTTGACATTGTACTCGCGTGCTTGCAGTGGCATAGTGGCCAATAGCAGCAACATGGTTATGATATGATATAGTTTTGTTCTCATCATGGGTATTCTCTTTAAACGGCCGGTAAACTCATGCCGTTGATTTTGCGATAAAGGTCGAGTGCATATACGTCGGTCATGCCCGATATGTAGTCGATAGCCGCTTGCAGCTTGCCATAAACGGTCGTGGCGCGAGTCTCGTATTGCTGAGGTACTTTGTTGAGTATGAGTTGCGAGTATGCCTTATCGGGGTACATGACAGCATCTATGAGTTTGTCGAGCAACTCGGTGATAATGCGATTACCCGCCAACTCGATGTCGAGTACATCACTACTTTTGTATATCTTGCCAAAGGCCACCTCGGAACAGTGCTCATAGGCTTTGCGGGGTGTCTCCGAAATGCCATTCATGAGGCAACCCTCAAAAGTACCAGTAAGCAATTCCTCTTCGTGCTCGACAAAAAGTTGTGAGCACTCGTCGATGAGGCGCCCTATCACTCGAGAGCGCAGGTAGGCTATTTGCTCGTTCTTGTCATCGGCTATCTTCAGTACTTCGTGTATATGAGGCAGTTTCTCTTTCTCAAAGAACTCAAGTAGCAACTCCTTGGTTTGGTTGGTTGTGAGCAACTTGAGCTTGTGGGCATCTTCTATATCCATAATCTGGTAGCAGATATCGTCGGCTGCTTCGACAAGATATACCAAAGGGTGACGATGATATCGCAATCCGCTCTCTCCATCGGGTAGTAATCCAAGGTCTTGGGCAACGCGGAGGAAGTCGTTGCATTCCGAAGCAAAAAATCCCGATTTCCCCTTCTTGGTAGATAATGTCGAGGCATAGGGATACTTGACAATAGATGCCAGTGTAGAGTAGGTCAAGGCAAATCCACCTTTGCGACGGCCGGTAAATTGATGTGTGAGTAGGCGGAAGGCATTGGCATTTCCCTCGAAGTGTGTAAAGTCGTTCCACTCCCACTCACTTAGCAAGGGTTTGAGAGCAAGTCCCTTACCTTCCGAAAAATAGGTTGCAATAGCGCGCTCGCCCGAGTGCCCAAAAGGAGGGTTGCCCAAGTCGTGAGCCAAGCAGGCTGCAGCAACGATAGAGCCCATGTGATGTAGTTTCTCGGCAATGGGCGTACCGGCATATTTCTCCGACAACGCTACCGCTACGTTTGTACCCAACGAGCGACCTACGCATGATACCTCGAGGCTATGTGTGAGACGATTGTGAACAAAGATACTGCCCGGAAGCGGAAAAACTTGTGTCTTGTTTTGCAATCGGCGGAACGGCGCCGAGAAAATCAATCGGTCGTAATCGCGTTGAAAATCGGTGCGAGTGTGTTTACGCTCGTCATGAAACTCTTCCATGCCAAATCGCTTGGCTGTTATGAGTCTATCCCAACTCATGCGTTGGGGGCTGTTTTTATCGGGTGTCATTGTCATGAATAATCTTGGGTAGATTTCTCAAGGTGCAAATGTACAAAAAAATACTCAATAGCGTGGGTAAAAATTCCCAATCTGCGAGCTGCCGATGTTATCGGCTGTTAAAAGCACCTATCAACGTATAATCCACTGAGCTATAGTACCACTGCCACGGCCTCCGCGAGAGGCGTATTGCAGGCATAAGGGGAAGAACCAACGCATAGCCGTTGTGGTGAGTTTATCGTTCATGGCTTCATCAAAAATATCACGACCGAATTGTGCCAGCTTCTCATCGTTACTGGTATTTTCCTTCATGATGCGAGCAGCCAAAAGTGCTTGTCGATATATAACCAATCGCTCAAGTCGCAAACGGCGTGGGTGTGTAGAGTTGGCAATATCTCGGCGAGTATGTTGCAGGGCTTTGTAGAATTGCTTATACCCTTTCAGGTCGTTACGTCCGGTAATGGAGTTGGGGTGCAGATACACCGTAGCAACAGGAGGCTCGTGAAGCCAATGTATCTTGTCGGTGTGTAGCAACAACCTCACACCCAAGTTCCAGTCGAGCCAGCCATTGTACTCTTCTTGCCAGCCTCCTACTCTGCGAAACAGTTGAGTAGATGCAGCAAATCGTTGGGTAGATAATGTGCCATGTATGATGTGAGCCTCGGGCTCAGAGGTAAAAACGGCCTTGGCTGTATATCTCTTCTTGCCGTCATCAAAGTATATTGTTGCCCCTATAATGTCGGCCTCGGGGTGTGAGGCAAAGGCTTGCATATAGCGTGACACTGTGTCGTGATGCATTTCATCATCACTGTCAAAAAACATCATATAGCGACTATCGACGTGTTCAAGCCCTAAATTACGTGCCGCCGAAGCCCCCGGGCGCGTCTGTTGCATGATGTCGATGCGAAGTAAATCATCTTGGTATTGTTCTTGTAGGTTGCGACATACATCGAGAGAGTTGTCGGTAGAGTTGTTATCGACAAGAATGAGCCGTAGGGGACGATAATCTTGTGCCACCACCGAAGCAACTGTTCGGGGTAGCTCAGCGGCTCTATTATACACAGGGATTACTATACTCATTACTTCTCGCATAGGGCAAAGGTACAAATAATAACAGAATAAAGCAGTATGGCGAAGAAACTTATTGCAGAAGCCGTCATTTCTATGCCACTGACAAAAACTATGCGAAACAGTTTTTTTTACAAATAAAAAAGTATCTTTGTAATCACAACCAATAGTGTAGTGCGATGATAAGAGTTTTGCATATTGTCAATTCGATGGATAGAGGTGGTATAGAGACCTTTATAATGAACATATATCGCACATTGGATAGAACAAAGGTTCAGTTTGATTTTCTCCTTTACGCATCGCATGGCGATTACGAAAGTGAAATAGAGTCAATGGGTGGTCGCATCTATCGTATAACAGCACGTAATAGCAGCGTGAAAGGGTATTATCGAGATCTGAAAAACTTTTTTTCGACCTATGCATATGAGTATGCAGCTGTACATCAACACGTGTCGGCATTGATAGCGATAGAGCCTCTTCTATATGCTCGGCTATATGGCGTACCTGTCCGTGTGTTGCATGCCCACAACTCTTCTTATGCCGGACACCCTGCACATGGTATTCTTCACCGTCTTGTGAGACCCTTTGTAGGGCTCTTTGCAACTCATTTCTTGGGGTGTTCCGATAAGGCTATCGATTGGATATATAAGACCTCATCGGCATATAACCAAGCCGAGATAATAAAGAATGGTGTTGATGTAACTGCCTTTGCATACGATAGCGATGTGCGCATGGCCAAACGCCAAGAGCTACACATTGAGGCCAACGTACAGGTATGGGGGCATATCGGCCGTTTTGTTCCTGTCAAAAACCACATCTATCTTGTAGATATATTCAAAGCATATCATCAGCAACACCCCCGCTCCATACTGCTTTTGCTTGGCGATGGAAAGATGATGCCGGACGTAAAACAACATGTTGCATCGTGTGGACTTGATGACGCTGTATGCTTCATGGGAGTGCGAGAAGATGTTCCACAACTATTGCAAGCAATAGATGTGTTTCTTATGCCGTCACTTTATGAGGGGCTTCCTGTATCGCTTATAGAGGCGCAAGCTGCCGGATTACCCACTTTTATTGCCGATACTATTTCGGCCGAAGTAAAGATAACCGACCATTTGCACTTTATACCTTTAACGCATTCTCCCCGGCAGTGGTGCGAGGCTATAGAGCGTGAGTTGGACTCTTTTGCCAGAAGCGATGTGCGTGAAGTTATAAAGCAAGCAGGCTACGATATAAACACATCGGCCGAAAGATTGTTGCACATATATAAAGCCTGATGAGATGAAGATATTGTTGGTAGGCGATGCGAGTAACTTTCACTGGACATTGGCGCAGGGCTTGCGCACATGGGGACATGATGTGACGGTTGTGTCGAATGGTAGCGGCTGGATGAATACCAATTGCGATGTCTCTATACGTCGCAAAAGTTACGGGCCGGTCGATTCGATGTTGTATATGGCTAAAATTATGTCGCTACTACCTACATGGCGTGACTTTGATGTGGTGCAGATAGCCGGTCATGGATTTTTCAAATTGCGTCCGGAGAAAAACCTTGCCATCTTCAGGCAGTTGCGTCGGCAGAACAAACGAGTTTTTATGGAGGCCTTGGCAACCGATCACTACTATGTAAAGGCTTGTTTTGATGGTAAGACATATCGCTATTCCGATTTCTTTGTTGGTGACAAACCTCTCAATCGCCCCAACTATCATGTTGAGCGGGAGGCCTATCTCGAAGGTGCCAATCGTGATGCCAATATTGCCATGGCCGAGGAGTGTGATGGTATAGCTGCTTGTCTGTGGGAGTATTTTGTGGCCTATCAACCCGAGTTTGCGCACAAACTTACTTATATTCCTATCCCTATCAATCTTGATGAAAATCCGGTGCGCAAGATTCCCGAAACGATAGAAAAGTTGCGTTTTTTTATAGGGATACAGCACGATCGCTCTATCATTAAGGGTACAGATGTGATGTATGATGTGTTGAAGCAGCTGCAAAAGGACTATAAGAATGAGTGTCTTGTCACAGCTGTAGAGAGCTTGCCTTATAAGGAGTATAATCGTGTGATGTACGATTCAGATGTACTCATCGACCAATTATACTCATATACTCCGGCTACTAATGCTCTCTTGGCGATGGCTAAAGGTATTGTGGCTGTAAGTGGAGCAGAACCCGAATACTATGATTTTATAGGCGAGCATACACTGCGACCTATTGTCAATGTACTGCCCGATGCCGATGATGTGTACAGAAAACTTGAGAACCTTATCTTGCATCGCGAGGAGATTCCGCAGATGTGTCGCGACAGTCGCACCTTTGTCGAGCGACACCACGACTACCGTAAGGTAGCTCAACAATTTATCGATTTCTGGAGTAAATAGTGAATTGAGATAATGTAAACTCTTGCTCTAATCCTTATTCTGCCACCTACGGTACATCATTACTGCACTTACAGCTATTGTTGCTATGGTAATAATCCATGACAACCAACGAACGTGACTGTAGGTAATGAGGGTAAGCACCGACACACCTACGGTAATGGCTGTTGCTCCCCAAGCATTTCGTCCGGGCTCTATGCCGTAGTTGTGGCGACATACAGCATAGATGATAATGAGGTATATAATAAATCCTATGGTATAAGATGCACCCACACCGGCCAACCCCCAATGGTTGAATCCTATAATATTGAGCGCGAGCGTAATACAATCCGATAGAAGCTCTGTCACGAAGTACAACTTACCGCTACCTTTGGCCAATAGTACAAATCCTATCGACCAAGATATAGCCTTGAATGATATACCTTGTATGGCCAAGAGCAGATAGTCGTTGATGGTGTAGAAATCGGTTGTATATAGAATGCGCACCATCAATGGGTGCAATACAATAAAGATGGCTATTATAGGCGCAAGCATGAGTTGCATCATCTCTACTTGCTTGCCTACATATTGCGATAGACGACTATTGTCTTTGGCTACACTCGACAGTCGTGGATAGTACTCCATGGCCATTGCTGTAAAGATGAGTCCTACATATTTGTTCATCAACGTAAATCCTGCTTGGTAGTATCCCACTAAGGCCTCACCGCTACGGGCATTTAGGTAAGCGGCAAATATATATGAGAACAATGTGGTAGTAAAGGCACTTACGGTCATAAACACGCCCAATGTCACCATATCACGACCTTGTTGTGCTGTTTGTTGCCATGTGATAGATGATTTTTCAATGCGGCGGTCTTTATAAAGCAGTGTGGCTATAAATGTTGCTGTAGCATAGAGAATGAGCGAAGGTACTATGCCATCGATACCCATAAAGTAGTATAACGGCAGAGATACTAATAATGCCGCAATGGAGCCATAAACCGAACTGCGAGCCAATCGTTTGAGCTGCTTAGTACCTTGTAAGATGGCTTGTTCACCCGATGTCAGTGCATTGAGCATAAGCGTGCACGATAGCCATACAAAACTCCATATATGCTTGTCATCGCCAAATGTATATTGACTCAAAACAGGTGCCAATGCTATGATAAAGACCGCTCCGAGCACTCCTACAAAGCATGACCATCGGCGCACAATGGTGACAATGCGCGATAGCTCACCTCCTTCTTCGTTATTGTTTGCCTCTGAGATTTCGCGTACCGAGCTGTTGCGTATGCCCAGTCCGGTAAGTGCTGCAATGGTCTCTATGGCATTGTTGTATAGTCCTATGACACCTATACCCACACTGCCCAATAGTACGGCAATGACCTTGGTGCGTACAACCGAGCATAGTATGCTCACCACTTGTACACCTCCAAACAGAGCCGCTGCTTTGGCTATGATGCGATATAGATTGTTGTCGGACGATTGACTCATAGCGCAATGTAATAGGTCTCATAAACAATGCCTCGTGCACCAAATCCCTCTTTTTGTGTGAGTAATCCGGTGTTGAGGTATTCTCCTCCCGACTCGGTAGAGATACCAAAGTCGAAGTATCGATGGTTATTAAACTCTTTTTCTATGAGAGTGGCAAAAAGCATGTCCAATGCACCACACTCTTTACCCTCGGTTGTTGCCGATATATATTGGGCATGAGCTACTCGATTGGTTATATACATCACACAGCCGGCAACTACTTGGCCATTGAGTCGGGCCTCATAGAGTCGTATGTTGTGAGGAAATTGACTATGTAGCAACGATATTTCGTCGAGCGTGTGTACCGGTTGTACATGATGGCGCTGTAACAGATTGTCGCTAAGTACCTTCCAAAAGGCAGTGTAATCGTCACTTGGCTCTATGACGACACCTTGTTTCATGGCTCGCTTAATACCACGGCGACGCAACTCGGCATATTGCAAGGGTGTAGCAAGGTCGATAGCCGATGATAAGTTGCATGCTATGCGGGTTGCTCCGGCCTTGTATAAGGCATACTGCTCGGCTTCATGTGGATAGCTGTGATAGATGTGAGGCACTAACTTGTATGTAAATCCTTTTATATGGGCTTGACGAAGGTATTGCAATGTAGAGTCAAAAATATCGATAAGCATCGATGATGATACCTCGGCTATGGTGATAAAGCCTCCGTATGTTAGCCCGCCATGCGAAATAATGTTGTCATTGTGCTTACTTGCGGGCAGGAGTGCAACCGGCTTGTTGCGGTTGAAAATGACCAATGAAAAGTCTTCGAAGCGATGAGCATGATACTCCATGTAGTCACGCATAAACATAAATGTGCCGTTGGCCGAGTTCTTGACCATTGTATCCCACAGCTCGCGCATGTCGGGGGTATATTTCCTTATCTCGAGTACCGATGTCATAGCATGATGTTATAGAAGTTTACATGTCGAGCCACAGCTCCGGGTTGAGTTTGTCCATCTCCTTACGTATCTGGAACGACAGACGTGTGCGATTATTGTCTTTAGGGTCGCTGTATATAAGTCCTAAATTTTCTCTTATCGTTACCTTATCTCCGGCTTTTACATACACTTCTATAAGACCTGTATATACGGTATAGTAGTTACCATGTCGCAACATGACTGCTTTCTCGGCACCGCCAAAGGAGAATACTCGGGCTACTTCACCGTCAAAGATAGCTCGTGCTTTTGTGCCCGGAGTTGTCTCTATGTCTATGCCCAAGTTATTCTTGTCGAGGTATTTAAACTCGGGGTGCTTTTGCAATCCAAAGTGCCCGACAATACGATATTGACCTTGTATGGGGAAGGGGAGTTTACCCTTGTTTTTTTCAAAGCTACCCGATAGGTCGCGGTCGGCACGGGTCATCTTGTATTGCGATCCGGTTGTTTTGTTCTTCTTGTTATTATCATTCTTTTTTTGTTCCTTCGAGTTACTACCCGATGCGCTATTGCCTTGTTGTGATGCCAATTGTGCGGCTTCGGCTTCAGCCTCGGCACGAGCGCGTTCAGCCGCTTTGCGAGCCTCCTCGGCGATGATATTGTCTATCTGCTTGTTGAGTTTATTGATACGGGCTTTCTGCTTGTCGGCCTCTTTTCGCAACGATTTTTCACTCTTTCGCAGTTGCGAGACAAACTCTGTTTTCTCTTTCTTCTTTTTCTTGAGAACATTGGCCTCGGAAGTGCGAAGGTCAATAACACTTTTCCGTTCGGATATGATAGAGTCGAGTTGTATCTGTTGTATCCGCAATTCCTCTTGCTTCTCTACAATGGCTCCTGCTTGTCTTTTGCGCCAATCTGAAAACTCTTTCAAGTAGCGCATGCGGCGGAATGATTGTTGGAACGATTCGGCCGAGAAAACAAACATCAATTGGTCATACTGGCTGCGTTTGCGCCCCATCGAGCGCAGAGCGTTGGCATAAGAGGACTGTTTGTTTTGTAACTCTTTTTTCAGCAGGGCAATAGAGTCTTGCATCGCTTTCTGCCTGCGATTGAGGCGCGATACTTCGTTAGTGAGTTTCTTTATATAGTTATTCTGATCTTTTATCTCGGCGTTGAGCAGCTCCATCTCCTTTATCATGCTGCTTGCACTCTTCAGTGTCTTTTGTAGCTCGCGGTTGGTCTTGCGCAACTCTTTTTCGGCCAGCTCTTTATCATGACGCAATGACTCGACATTCTGTGCCATGATGGGTGTAGTTACCGGTAACAGCAACAGTATGAGCAGTGTTATGATGTGACGTACTTTTATCATTTTGTCAGTGACTTGAGTAGTTGTGATAGGGTTATTTTCTCATAGCCATGTCCCGATAGTTTTTCTATCGAGGTTTGGGTGTTGTATGAAGCCGAGTTGTAGCTCAGTTGCATTGTATATTTTTTGTCGCTCCCTTGTGCCGACATAGCTATGGCAGTGGGTAAATGATAGCCGGTAGAGGTGTCGAAGTCGCTATACTCTACTGCAATCTGTCGTGATGTCCCTTCTTGCCAGCCTCCTATTCCTATGAGGGAGAGTTCTTTGAATAAGAGCAGATACGATGCTTGCTCTATCTGCTTTTTGGGTTGCATCACCCAATCGTCTTGAAGAGTTTCTATCGCAAAGAGTGCGTAGTCGTTGGCTGTAATCGAGTCGTTACCCGGAATGAACGGTTGTCCTGTCAGCATAGACTGTACATTGCTTAACGTAGGTCGTATGGGTAGCCCATTTACAACCTCCTTAACCGTAGCTGTAATGCTTCTTTTGTTTATCTTGTCATACACAAAGATGCTGTCTTGAGTCATTATCATGCGGGCTATCTCAATGCCCAACAAGGGGCGTAGAGATATTTGTATAGCTTGGTTGTGTATCATGCGTAGCTCGAAAGAGGAACTCAAATCGCCCAACGAGGCGCGACCACGCACCACAAGGGTTTGCCAAGGGGCATAATTGTCGAGCATGGCTTTGTAGCGCATCTCCTCGAAAGAACTGGTTGCCACTACTGCATCGGACGTCTTAACGGTGCTCTTCTTGCTATGACAACTGGTTGTTGCAACAAGTAGCAATAGTATCAGGGTCAAGTATGTTGTATGTTTCATTCGGCTATGTATTGTTCTTGTTCTATCTTCTTCTTTAAGACTTCTCGGTCGGGACTCTTTTCGAGTGCCTTATTCCATTGTTCTACGGCCGCACTCTTCTCGCCCAGCATGATGAGTATGTCGCCATAGTGTTCATAAAACTCGGCGCTGCCCTCGGCATCGGCACTGAGATTTGCTATAGCACGTTCCATGTAGATGCGAGCCAATGAGTAGCTGTTCATCTTGAAGAGTATCCATGCATAGGTGTCGATGAAGGTTATATTGTCGGGTTCTAAATTCAGTGTCTTGCTACTCATGGTCTCGGCCTTGAGCAGGTCACCATCGTTACAGGCCAGGAAGTAGGCATAGTTGTTGAGCACCATAGTGTTGTTGGCATTATAAACCAGTGCCGAGTCGTAATATTGGTAGCACTCGGCCAACATCTCTTTTTGTGCATATATATCGCCCAACATACCATACATTATAGACTTTTCTTGTGTGTTGGTTACTGTGCACACGCTGTCAATAGCCGTACGTAGGTAGTCCTCGGCTCGGTCATATTGTTCCTCCAAGATGAGACTATTGCTCAGCAGAAGGTATGTGCCACACGTTCTTTGGCCGCTCTCTATAGCATGTATGCCGGCATCGATAGCCTCGGGGTATTTGTCAAGCTCGATGTATATGCCCATAATCTGTTCCCATACAAGGCCACTATTCTCGGTCTGTTCGGCTAAGACTCGGAGTTGCTCACACGCCTCATCAAGGCGTTGTGTGTATAAGAGTAATAGTGCGTAACTCTCGCGAGGGATATGCTCATAGGGATATAGCTCTACCAGCTTGCGGTAGTAATCTATAATGACTGAGTCGCTTGTAAAGGGTGTGGCTTCATCGGCAAAGCTCTTCAGCATATTATGCTTTATTTCGCAAGCAATGTTTTCGTTGAGCAACAACTCGTCGTATTCGTTGTAGAATGCCACTGTATCACCCATCAAGAGGTGGTATAAGGCAAACTGCTCATATACAAGAGGCTCATGAGGGTTGCTGTTTTTTACCTTTTGCAGCAAGGGCAACATCTTCTCTTTATACCGGTAGTGCCTATATACATCGCTCAGGTATAGCGTGTAATATATGTTATCGGCATTATTCTCTACCAACTCCTCGGCCATGGCTATGGCAGTTGCTGTATCGCCCAACAGGTCGTACATACCTATGCGATTGCCTACCAATTCGGGCGAATTGCCCATATATATTTCCAGCGAGTCGTAACAAGCCAATGCCTTGCGATATTCTTGTTTATGGCCATATACCGATGCCAGAGAGTTGTACAACTCGGGGTGGTTGCGATGATTGCGAATGGTGCGCAACAAGATGCGTTCGGCCTCATCAAATTGTTGTGTATGTGCTACGGTATTGGCATAACCTATGTTATACCAAAAGTTGGTCGTATCGCTGTCGGCCACATACTTGAGCATGATAGTTGCTGTATCAATATCATTAATCATCAGGTACATCTTGGCAAGGCTGAACTGTGCCGCCAACCCATTGGGGTTGATGCGTGTAGCCTCCGACATAAGGGCAAAGGCGGCATCAAAATTACCCAAGAAGTTCTGTTTCTCACCCTCCATGTAGAAGTATTCATACAGAGCCATTGTGCTCTCGTCGTTGTCGTAAGTTTTATTACCGCCAAGAGCTGTCAATGTACCCCACACAAGCAATAGGGGGAGGAATATATATAGCAATCTATTCATGCCTACACTCTTATTTCACACCGGTATGCCCGAAGCCACCGGCTCCTCGCTCAGTCTCATCGAGCGAGTCGGTTTCGTTCCACTCCACTCGGTTATATTGTGCTACAACCATTTGGCCTACGCGCTCACCATCTTCTATCACAAAAGCCTTGTCGGAATGGTTGATAAGTATAATACCTATTTCGCCACGATAGTCGGCATCGATAGTACCGGGCGAGTTGAGAACGGTGATACCATGTTTTATGGCCAATCCGCTACGAGGGCGTATTTGAGCCTCATACCCCTCGGGTAGTGCGATAAACAATCCCGTAGGAACAAGACAACGCTCTCCGGGTTGTAGTGTTATGGGAGCATCGAGGTTGGCACGAATATCCATACCGGCCGATAGAGGCGTACTATAAGAGGGAAGTGCATGATGCGAACGATTGATGATAGATACTTTTACTTGCATATCAGTAGTAATTTATTGGTTTCTTACTCTGGGCTAACTTCGTGCAATACTCCGTATAAGAGTCAAGCACGCCCACTATCCCAAATATCATGCGAAAATACTGAAAACTCTACAAATAAACCACACAATAGTCCGCTTTTTTATAAAGTTTTAGATACCTATAATATATAGCATCAGTCATAGACCTCTGTTGCCGGGTGTGGAGGCGAAGAGCCGCAGTTGTAGGGTGTTGAGCAACTTGGGCGAGGCCACATTATTATATAATACGACAATAGGGAGAATTGCACTCACTGAGTAATGATAAAATTCATAATTACTTTGAACAATCTCTATATTTTACAGAAAATGAGCGACTTGGCTTAAAAAATTAACTATTTTTCACAATCGGGGGGGTAATTTGGTGGAATTATATTTACATTTGCAAATATTTTGTAATAATACTACCCCTATGAATATACCATTAGGGATATATGAGATGTATAAAAATATTTATACGCCCACTATTTAAGGAAATATTTATTTATTCATTTTTTAAGTACTTATTTTATGAACAAGAATCTATTATTCACTGCGTTAGCAGCAACTACCTTGTTGTTTGCTACGTCATGTCAACAAGACGAGGTCTTTGTTGATGGTAACGAATCTATCGTTACATTCGAGGTAGGTACACCTCAAATGGCCACTCGTGCCAACTACAGCGATGGTATGACGGCAACTAAATTGCAATGGGCTGTCTATAACGAAGAC
>JAFQRE010000020.1 GCA_017410245.1 Bacteroidaceae bacterium | reverse complement strand
TCCACCTCTTCCCATTCCGAACAGAGAAGTTAAGCCCGGTCACGCCAATGGTACTGCGCAAGTGGGAGAGTAGGCAGCCGCCACTTAAATCGCCCTGACAACGAAAGTTGCCGGGGCGATGTTTTTTTTGTAATATAGTCTTATTGGGTACTAAATATTTGTATATTTAATTAAGGTATTGTGGTGTGGGGCTTTCGTTTAGAGGGGTGCATTCTATGAGGTCGAATATGTGCAGAAATTCGTTTATAACGGGTTTTATGATGTGTTGGGTGATGTGGTTATCGGTCAGGTCGTCGCTGATGCAATCGACACGTGAGATGAGTATTTGTTGTGTTTGGGGTACATATTGTATTGTTGTCATGTCTACTTCCATGATGAGTTTCATGATGTAGTAGCATATTTCCATTTCTTCCTCTCGGTCTTCTGGTTGGCAGGGTATGAATACTTCGAATGCTATGTAGTTCCCTTGGCCTATATGCTCGTTTGGCCCGTTTGCGGTTACATTGATGTTTAGTGTTATTTCATCTCCCTTGTATGTGTGTGTGGTGGCTGTGAAAACAAATAGCTCGTCTTTGTCTATAACTTCGCACTCATAGCCCATTGCCGATATGAGGTTGTATAGTCGGTTGAGTGTTGCCGGTATGTCGGTATGGTGTTGCATGTTGCGGGTGTTAGTCTTTGAGATAATAAACGACCGATGTTACTACGCGAACATTCTTGAGATAAGGTGTGTATTGGTCGCGATTGCTTATAGAGAATTGTCCTTGCGATGCCGTTTTTATTTTTCCCAACTTGCTGTCGGAGTCTTGAGCAAATTGCTCTGCTGCTTGTCGAGCGTTGCGTGTTGCTTCGGCTATCATTTCGGGTTTTAAGTCATTGAGTCCTGTAAATAGGTAGTCTATTGGGGTGTCATATTCGCCCGAAACAATGGCTATTCCTTTGTCAAGAAGCTCTCCTTGTTGTGCAATGAGGTTGCGTACCAAATCTACTTGTTGCGATGATACAGTGATAATAGAGCGCAGATTATAGCGATATGGTACATTCTGATTGACATATCGCTCGGCTTGCAGGTCTATAATTTCGGGCGATGCTACCGATATTTCATCGGCAGGAATGCCTTTTTCTATGAGGTAATCTACTATAATTTTGTTTTTTCTATCTACTTGTTGCGATAGCATTGCAAGGTCGTTGCCTACTTCTTTGTAAACAAGAGGCCACACTACTTTGTCGGCAGGAACTATGCGCTCTGAGAGGCCTCTTACCGATACAATACGCTCGTCACTCAATCCGTTCTCCAATCCTTTCTGTATGCCGCTTCCCAGCAAAAATAGGCCTATTGCTATGATTATTGCGGCCACTATGTTGTTTTTTTGTGCCATAGTAAATCTTATTTGTGGTTTTTACTGCTTACAAAGTAAATAAATTGTATTTATAAAATCAATTATATTGCTCTATTGTTTACGGTTTATACTATTTTGTTGTGTCAGTAGTTGCTCTTTCGCTAAAATTTGTACATTTGCATTGTTAAATAAACAATAGTAATGGCATTACATAATTTGTTGGGTAAGAGTGGCGAGGAGTATGCAGCCGAATATCTTGTGAGCAGAGGGTATGTGATACGCGATGTAAACTGGGTGAGTGGTAGGCATGAGCTCGACATTGTGGCATATCGCGATGATACAATTGTTGTGGTGGAGGTAAAGACACGCAGTAATATCGACTTTGCCTATCCCGAGGAGGCTGTAACGCTCCAAAAAATACGCAATACTGTGAGGGCTACCGATGCCTATATGCGAATGTTTGAGTTGGATATGGAGGTACGCTTCGATGTGATTTCGATTGTAGGTAAGGAGCCACCTTTCGAGATAGAGCATATTGAAGATGCTTTTGTTGCACCATTGAATGTATAAAGTATGGATATAGAAAGTCTGCGCGACTATTGCCTGTCGTTGCCTTTGGCAACCGAGTGTTTCCCCTTCGACGATACCACATTGGTATTTAAGATAGCCGGGCGTATGTTTCTCTTTACCAGCCTCGACCGCACCGAGTTGATGGCCAATGTGAAGTGCGACCCCGACTATGCTCTTGAACTGCGTGATGCCTATAGCGAGGTAGTGCCGGGTTATCATTGCAACAAGAAGTATTGGAACTCAATATTCATTACACCTTCGCTACCCGACAGACTTGTACGTGAGTGGGTGCTACACTCTTATTGTGAGGTGGTGAAGAAACTCAATAGAAAAGAGCGTGAGCATATTTTTGAACTACTTGATGAGTGGAAAAAATGGAATGGAATATAGTAAAACTTGAAGCTATTGGTTCTACCAATACATATATTGACCAAATAGATGTTGCCGACTCATTGTCGGAGGGATATGTGGTTGTGGCACACTCGCAGACTGCCGGACGTGGTCAGCGGGGTAATTCGTGGGAAGCTGCTCCCGGAAAAAATCTGACATTCAGTTATCTGTTGCGTCCTCATGATGTGGTAGCTCACGAACAATTCATTTTATCGCAAGCCGTTGCATTGGCTGTTGTCGATGTACTCTCGCGTTATGCCGATGGTTTTTCGGTAAAATGGCCCAATGATATATATTATTGCGATAAAAAGATTGCCGGCATTCTCATCGAACACAATCTTACCGGCTCGCACATATCGCGCACGATAGTGGGTATAGGTCTCAATATCAATCAAGCCTCGTTTGTCAGTGATGCGCCCAATCCGGTATCGTTGTTGCAGATAATGGGGCGGGAGTATGACCTTGATGAAGTGTTGTCGGCCATACTGCAGGCTACAGCTATGCGCTATGCCATGTGTAATGATGATAGAGAGGGCTTGCGACAAGCCTATGCCAATGTGTTGTATCGTCGCGAGGGCTATTATAGGTATCGCGATGCCGATGGCGAGTTTGAGGCGGCTATCAGAGATGTACGTCCCGATGGTTATCTGTTGCTTGTCGATAGAGCCGGTCGTGAGCGCGAATATGCCTTCAAGGAGGTCGCTTTTGTTATTTAGCTCTCCTATCGGACTTGGTGTTATTGTTTTTGAGAGGCAGTTGAGCCGATATATTCGATAGTTGTTCTATCTGGTTGGCGATATGAGTCGAAGGCCGTTGTGTGTGTGCCCTTTGTAGCAACTCTATTGTACGGGGTATGTTGTGGTTTATCACAGCTTGTTTTTGGGCCGTATATACCGAGTCGATGGGGTGTGCATCTTGCAGGTAGGCCGAGTCTATAGCGTTGATGGCTTTGTGGTCTTGGTGTGCGTAGTATGCACCTAAGAATGTGAGAATTTCGTAATCGGTTGAGTCTTTCTGCAGTACTTCTTCATATATCTCTATGGCTTCATCGCTGTCGCCTTGGTAGAAAAGGGCATTTGCTTTTATTTTTTTGAACCGAATATTGTCGGGTGTTATGGCCAACAATTCGTTGGCAGTGTCTATTGTCTGGCGGGTTTTGCGGGCAAAGTCATAAAATTCGAGCAGATATATATTGAACACCCGCGCCAGCCATCGGTTGTTGGCCTTGAGGTTGAGTAGCAGCTGCTCATATACGTGGGCATTGTGAATGAGTTTGGTGCGCACATATACATTGTTGAGCAACGAGTCGATGTGTATGCGGTTGCCTTGCGACATCAACAGGTAATGGTTTTCGGCAGGAATGTCGTTGAGAAATTGCGCTGCAATGATAGCTGCCGAGTAGGGCTCGACATCGGTAGGGCGCTCTTTGACCATTTTTTGTGCCTCTTGCAATACCTCTTTCCACTCGGCGTGGTAGAAGTGGTCGTTCATGCGTGCCGATAGCCGTTCGTAACTTGTGGCCGATGATGTAATGACCATCGATATGGTAAGAATGATGCTAAATATTTTTCTCATCGCATACTGTCTTTGGTAGTTGCACAAAGGTAGTGTTTAATTTAAATTTTTCTTATTTGTCCCCTTGATAAATTGTGTCAAATAGTGTGGAAAATGTAAATATAAGAGTCTTGTAATGTAAAACTCTGTTATTTATTTGCAATATTTAAGTAGTTGTCGCTATATTTGTATTTATAAATACAATAAACTCTCATGGAAAGAAAATTTAAACGTATCTTGCTAAAGTTGAGTGGTGAGTCGCTCATGGGCGAGCAACAATATGGAATAGATCCCAAACGTGCCGGAGAATATGCCCAACAAATAAAGGAGATTGCCGACATGGGTATAGAGATAGGCATTGTAATAGGAGGTGGAAATATCTTCCGCGGCTTGAGTGGTGCAACCAAAGGTTTCGATCGTGTCAAAGGCGACCAAATGGGTATGTTGGCAACCGTTATCAACAGCCTTGCCTTGAGTTCGGCCCTCGAAGCCATCGGCCAGAAGGCACGAGTGCTCACTGCCATAGATATGCACCCCATAGGCGAGCATTACAGCAAGTGGCGTGCTATCGAAGCCATGAAGCGCGGTGAGGTGGCTATCATTTCGTGTGGCACAGGCAATCCGTTCTTTACTACCGACACCGGTTCGGCACTGCGAGGAATTGAGATAGAGGCCGATGTGATGCTTAAGGGTACACGTGTAGATGGTATCTATACCGCCGACCCCGAGAAAGATCCCACAGCAACCAAGTTCGATAGCATCAGCTATGACGAAATATATACAAGAGGTCTCAAGGTAATGGACCTTACGGCAACGACATTGTGCAAGGAGAACAACCTACCCATCATCGTGTTTGATATGGATACGGTAGGCAACCTCAAGAAGGTAATGTCGGGCGAGCCCATTGGTACTTATGTATATTGATAACAACAAATAAACAATGATTATGGAAGATGTAAAAACCTATCTCGACGAAGCCGAGAAAAAAATGGAACAAACTGTAGAGTTTCTTGATGAAACCCTTGCTCATATTCGTGCCGGTAAGGCAAGTCCCAAGTTGCTCGACAATATCAGAGTAGATTACTATGGCTCAATGATGCCCATCAGCGGAGCTGCCAATGTGCAAGTACCCGATGCACGCACTATCGTCATCACACCTTGGGAGAAATCGATGTTCCGCATCATCGAGAAAGCCATCATCGACTCAGAGTTGGGTATAACACCCGAGAACAATGGCGAGGTAATACGCATTTCTATACCTCCTTTGACCGAGGAGCGTCGTAAGGCTCTTGTTAAGCAATCGAAGAATGAGGTAGAGAATGCCAAAGTAAGTATTCGCAATGCTCGTCGTGATGCTATAGAAGGCTTGAAGAAAGCTGTTAAGAACGGTATGCCTGAAGATGTATCGAAAGATGGCGAGGCATCGGTACAAAAATTGCACGACAAGATGATGAAACGTCTTGACGAACTCTTTGCTGCAAAAGAAAAAGAGATACTCACCGTGTAAGATTGTGATACAAAAACATATAGGTATAGGCTGTGCCCTGCAAGGCATGGCCTATATTATTTATCGCCGTTGGCAATACGACATTCCGTAGAGTCGCGACGCTCGCGACTCGTGCCTCATTAGAGGCAATATAGTAGCTGAGAGTAATCTTTTCTGCCCCTGCGAACGTAGTGAGATAGGGGAAGGCCCGCAAGGGGAAGGGGTTAAAAAAACACCGTAAATTAGGCGTTTGTCCGTACCGGACACGAGCCACAAGCGTTGTGGCTCTACGAAACACCATATTGCCAAGGGTCTAATGAGATTACGGAACATCGTTGTAAATGAGATGATTACCACTATAGATTTTTTCAACCCCTCAGTCTCGCACAGCTCGACAGCTCCCCTATATTGCTACGCAACACAGAGGAGCAAAAGGTTACCTTTTCTGCCC
>JAFQRE010000019.1 GCA_017410245.1 Bacteroidaceae bacterium | reverse complement strand
GAAAACCGTCCGCTCTCATTACCTTTCATTTCCTTGCACTTTTGCATCGGCGAGGCTTTCATCAAAAGTCCTCATAAGTCATTGAGCACCAGTGCTGCCATCATTATTTTCCCTCATTCGTTAGATTTTTCCAGAGATAATTCTTATATTTGCCCAACAAAAGACAACAAACTAAAATAACATATAAATTAGATGAAGAAGCATGTAACACTCGAAGAGGCCGTTGCTCAAATCAACGACGGTATGACTCTTATGATAGGCGGTTTCTTGGCCGTTGGCGCGCCTACACAAATCGTTGATGCCCTTGTTGAAAAGGGAGTGAAAGATTTGACTATCATCTGCAACGACACAGCATTTCCCGACCAATCTATTGGCAAGCTCATTGTCAATCGTCAAGTAAAAAAACTCTACGTATCGCACATCGGCACCAATCCCGAGACATCAAACCAAATGAATGCCGGAGAATTGGAAGTTGAGTTCTGTCCTCAAGGCACATTGGCCGAGCGCATCAGAGCCAAAGGCGCAGGTTTGGGTGGCGTGCTCACAGCTACCGGTTTAGGCACTATCATTGCTGAGGGCAAAGAGATAGTAACAGTTGATGGCAAAGAATATCTGTTGGAGAAACCTCTTGGTGCCGACGTAGCTATCATCGGTGCTTCTATTGCCGACGAAGCAGGCAACCTCATCTACAAAGGAACTACCCAAAACTTCAACCCCCTCATGGCTACCGCTGCCGACATTGTTATTGCCGAGGCCGAGGAAGTTGTCCCCACAGGCTCATTAGCACCCGAGACTATACACACATCGGGCGTATATGTAGATTACCTTTACAAGAAACAATAACCCACCCCTTAGGGATACAAACAAGATAAACAACAAAATAAATAATACTATGGCACACAAATCTATTATCCGACTACGCATGAGTAGTCATGATGCCCACTACGGCGGCAATCTCGTTGATGGAGCAAGAATGTTGCAACTCTTTGGTGACGTGGCTACCGAGCTTCTTATCCAACGCGATGGCGATGAAGGTCTTTTCAAAGCATACGACAACATCGAGTTTATGGCACCTGTATATGCCGGTGATTACATCGAGGCCGAAGGCGAAATCGTATCGGAAGGTAACACCTCACGCAAGATGGTCTTTGAGGCTCGCAAAGTAATCGTTCCTCGTCCCGACATCTCACCCTCGGCATGCGACGTGCTCGAAGAGCCTATAGTAGTGTGTCGTGCAAGTGGTACTTGCGTCACACCCAAAAACTGTCAAAGAAAAAAATAACATACACATAGCGACTTTATGGAGAAACTTATCATTACAGCCGCTATTTGCGGAGCAGAAGTAACAAAAGAGCAAAATCCCGCTGTACCCTATACCGTAGAGGAGATTGTAAGAGAAGCCAAATCGGCTGTTGATGCCGGTGCTGCTATAGTGCACCTTCACGTACGCGAAGACGATGGTACACCCACTCAAAGCAAAGCCCGCTTCAAAGAGTGCATCGATGCCATATATGAAGTATGCCCCGATGTTATCATCATACCCTCAACTGGTGGTGCTGTGGGCATGAGCGCCGAGGAACGTTTACAACCCACCGAGTTGTTCCCCGAGATGGCAACACTCGACTGTGGTACTTGCAACTTTGGCGACGATGTATTTGAGAATACAATGCCCATGATGCGCGACTTCGGTAAACGCATGATCGAGAATAATATCAAGCCCGAGTATGAGTGCTTTGAGATGGGACACCTCGACACCGTATTGAACATGGCCAAGAAAGGTCAAGTTCCCGGTGCACCCATGCAATTCAACTTTGTTCTCGGAGTGCCCGGTTGTACACCTGCCACAGTACAAAACCTTGCATGGTTGGTAAACGCCATTCCAGCAGGCTCTACTTGGACAGCAACCGGTATAGGTCGCCATGCTTTCACTCTCGCCGCACACGCCATTGCAATGGGTGGTAACGTTCGCGTAGGTTTTGAAGACAACCTCAACCTTGAGCGTGGTGTGCCTGCCAAGTCAAACGGCGAATTGGTAGCAAAGGTTGTGAGGATAGCCAAGGAATTGGGTCGTGAGATAGCCACATCGGCCGAGGCTCGCGAGATACTCTCATTACCTCCCAGAGTAAAATAAAAAATAACAAGAAGTAATAACAAACAATAAAATCTATAAAACAATGAAAAAAGGTAATAAATACGGTATCCACCGCGTGTTGGAACCCCAAGGCGTTCTTCCTCAACCCGCCAACAAACTCGACAACAACATGGACGAGATCTACGACAATGAAATTCTCATTGACGTACAAACTCTCAACATCGACTCTGCTTCGTTCACCGAAATCTCAAGAAGATGTGATGGTGACATCGAGAAGATCAAAGAGACCATGATGTGGATTGTAGAGACTCAAGGTAAACACCGCAATCCTTGGACTGGTTCGGGTGGTATGCTCTTGGGTACTGTTGAGAAAATCGGTGATGCTCTTGCCGACAAGATTGACCTCAAGGTAGGCGATAAGATTGCTACTTTGGTTTCTCTCTCTCTCACACCCCTCCGCATCGACGAGATTCTTGAAGTACGTCCCGAGGTTGACCAAGTTGATATCAAAGGTAAAGCAATCCTCTTTGAGAGCGGTATTTACGCCAAGATACCTGCCGACCTCCCCGAGAAACTGGCTCTCTCGGCCCTCGACGTAGCCGGTGCTCCCGCTCAAACTGCCAAGCTCGTTAAGCCCGGCGACACTGTTCTTATCATTGGTGCAGGTGGCAAATCGGGTATGCTTTGCTGCTATGAGGCAAAGAAACGTGCCGGTGTTACCGGTAAGGTAATAGGTCTATGCCACAGCCAAAAGAGTACAGAACGCTTGCAAAAACTCGGTTTCTGCGATGTAGTATTCTCGGCCGACGCTACCGACTCGGTTGCAGTTCTCAACAAAATCGAAGAACTCACCAAAGGCGAGATGTGCGATATCACTATCAACAACGTAAACATCGAAGCTACCGAGATGACCTCTATCCTCTGTACAAAGAATACAGGTATCGTTTACTTCTTCTCTATGGCCACCAGCTTCACCAAGGCTGCTCTTGGTGCCGAGGGTGTAGGTAGCGATGTGACTATGATTATGGGTAACGGTTACACCAAAGGCCATGCCGAAATTACATTGCAAGAGCTCCGCGAGTGCGAGGCTTTGAGAAAAGTATTTACCGAATTGTACGCTTAAGATAATTGGTGATTTCAGTTATAATATGACACAAAAAACTTAATACCGGCATGGATTTTATCCTTGCCGGATATTAAGTTTTTGAGAGGTAACACCACAAAACATACAGTTTACAATCAACACACCTTGAACTAATACAAATCAACTATGACAGAATCAAGACGTTACGAACTATTCCCCAACGTTACCGACGAACAATGGAACGATTGGAAATGGCAAGTAAGAAACAGAATAGAGACACTTGAGGACTTGAAGAAATATGTTACGCTTACTCCCGAAGAAGAAGAGGGTGTAAAGAAAACATTGCAAACCTTAAGAATGGCCATCACGCCTTATTACATCAGCTTGATTGACCCCAACAACCCCGATTGCCCGGTGAGAAAACAAGCCGTACCCACAGCTAAAGAGACCTATCAATCGCCGGCCGACCTCCTCGACCCTCTTCATGAGGACGAAGACTCGCCCGTACCCGGTCTTACACACCGCTACCCCGATCGCGTATTGTTGCTCATCACCGATATGTGCTCGATGTACTGCCGCCACTGTACACGCCGTCGCTTTGCCGGCCAGAAAGATGGCGAAAGTGCTATCGACCGCATCGACCGTGCTATCGAATACATCGCCAAGACTCCTCAAGTACGCGACGTACTTCTCTCGGGTGGTGATGCTCTCATGGTAAGCGACGAGCGTTTGGAGTATATCATTTCTCGCCTTCGTCAGATACCTCACGTTGAGATTGTCCGTCTTGGCTCAAGAACCCCGGTTGTATGTCCGCAACGTATCACCGATGGTCTCGTGAATATGCTCAAGAAATATCACCCCATCTGGTTGAACACTCACTTCAACCACCCCCAAGAAGTAACTAAAGAAGCTACTGAGGCCTGCGCAAAATTGGCCAATGCCGGTATCCCCTTGGGCAACCAAACAGTGCTGTTGCGTGGTGTAAACGACTGCGTAAATACCATGAAGAAACTCATGCACGAGTTGGTGAAGATGCGTGTAAGACCCTACTACATCTACCAATGCGACTTGTCGATGGGTATCGAGCACTTCAGAACTCCCGTTTCTAAAGGTCTTGAAATCATCGAGGGCTTGAGAGGCCACACTTCGGGCTACGCCGTTCCCACATTTGTTGTCGATGCTCCCGGTGGTGGTGGTAAAACTCCCGTTATGCCCCAATACGTCGTATCTCAATCGCCAGGTCGCGTTGTATTGCGCAACTTCGAGGGTGTGATTACAACCTATACCGAGCCTACCGACTACAAGAACGAGTGCAACTGTAAGTACTGCCAGGAAAACAAAAAACAAACTATCGAGGGTGTATCGTCACTTCTCGAGGGCAAAGGCATGACTATAGAGCCCGCACACCTCAGCCGTAAAGAGAGAGCAAAAAAGAATAAATAATAGACTTGCACACTCTATGCCTTTCATCAACGAAATTCTCAAGTACGACAGCCTGTCGATCGTGGGTTTGGAGAAGAATGTAGGCAAAACCGAGTGTCTCAACTATATCCTAAACAGGTTGCCGCTACAACACATAAAAGTAGCGGTAACCTCGATAGGAATAGACGGCGAAAACAAAGATCAGGTAACTGCCACCAAGAAACCCGAGATATACCTGCGACAAGGTATATACTTCTCAACCGCCGAGAGCCACTACCGCGAACGACGATTGATAAGCGAACTGATAGAGATAACAAACGAACGCAGTTCGTTGGGGCGCATCGTAACAGCACAAGTTGCCATAGGTGGCAAAGCTATTATTTCGGGCCCCTCTTCGGGATTATCATTGCGAAGATGGGTGGCAGGAATAAAGAAAATGGGCATCGACCTGACGATAATCGATGGTGCTATATCTCGATTGAGTTCGGCATCACCGGCTATCAGCAAGGCGATGATACTATCGACAGGTGCCGCACTATCGTCAAACATTGCCACACTTGTGCAGAAAACCAAGTTTGTGGCCGAGATGATAGCCCTACCCCGTCTTGACGATGCAAGTCGCGACACTCTATGCGACATTGAAAGCGGAGTGTGGGGTGTAGATACCGAGGGCAACATTGTCGATTTCAAGATAACATCGGCCTTGGCCATTAACAGTGTCAAGAGTGACATTACCCAAGGCATGAAAATAATATACACCGTAGGTGCGCTCACCGACAGGCTGTTGAATATCGTAGCCGACTCGAAGCGAATAAAAGAAATCACCTTGGTGGTAAAAGATTTTACCAAAATATTTGTAAGCGAAACTGCTTACCGCATATTTTGCTCCAGAGGAGGAAAAATTGAGGTTTTACAGAAAAGCAAACTCATTGCCGTATGCGTAAACCCCACCGCTCCCAACGGATACGTATTGGATAGCGATACTTTGTGCAGAAAACTCCGGGAAGCCATTAAGCTACCCGTATATGATATAGTAAAAAACAATTATGACATTTAAGTCGGCATTAGACATAGATTGTGGAATAAGATATATGTACGATACGTTGTGCATAATGTCGCCATGTGGTCGCAAGATGCTTCTCGAGAGCAAGATGATGACCACCAAGGACGACATTGACAACTACTACGGCCGACTGAGAGATGTTTACGACAAGGATTGTAGCAAGATAGCCAACAAGCTCATGTGCATCAAAGACATACACAACACACTCTGTCGCTTGTCCGATGCCATTGTACTCGATGACATAGAGCTTTACGAAGTTAAATATCTCGCCATCATCACATCGGAAGTAGATGTCCTATTGCAGCAACTACAGCTCACTGCCATAGAGCTACCATCGCTTCAGGCCGTTGTCGATATATTAGACCCCGACCACACACACATTCCGTCGTTCTACATCTACGACTCATACTCGCCCCAGTTGCAAGAGGTAAGAAAGCAACTGCGAGCCATACAAATCGAGGGCAAAGATCTATCAGATGAGATGCGACAAGAGGTAGCACAACTCATGCAACGCAATGCCGACCTTGAATTGCAGATAAGAGAACGTCTCACCCTACAACTGCAACCCTACGCAAGCAAGTTGCAACAAGCACTCGACAACTTGTCACTGTTAGACATTCTCATTGCCAAGGCGACTCAAATGCATGAGTTGCAACTCACATTCCCTCACATTACCCAAGACAATTACACATTATATAATAATATGTTCAACCCGGCAGTAAAAGCACACCTGGCCCATCAAGGTAGAGATTTTATGCCGGTAAGTATAGGCATTGAGCAAGAGCCTGTCACCATCATAGGTGCCAACATGGGCGGTAAGAGTGTAGTTATCAAGTCTCTTGCCCTCAATCAACTCTTAGCTCAGTATGGATTTGGTGTAGCTGCCGATAGTTGCCACATCAACCCCGTAGAAGAAGTAGCGCTATGTATTGGCGACGAGCAGAGCATCACCAAAGGTGTATCCTCTTTTGCCGGTGAGATAATGGCTATAGATGCCGTACTGAGCAAGGTACGCTCGGGCAAGAAAATACTTGCACTCATCGATGAGCCGGCTCGCACCACCAACCCCATCGAGGGTACAGCACTTGTAGAAGGATTGCTGAGTGTCATCGAAGAGGTAAAAGGCCGATGGATACTCACCACTCACTACAACATCAAAAACGATAACGTGAAACGCTACAAGGTGAAGGGCCTCCACGATGGTATCATGGATTACACCCTTGTACCCACCCACAGCGGCGATGTACCTCACGAAGCTATTGCCATAGCCGAGAACTTAGGCATTGACACACAATGGATAGAATACACAAAAAGCAAATTAAATAACTAACAATAGATATATGCAAAGTAAATTAGGATTAGATTTCAAAAAGGTTGAACACGCTAAGTCGTTGGCAAAAGATATAGCCAATGAAGTTCAAGCCTTTGTAGAGTCAAAGACAACAGTGGCAGTAGAGCGCACACTGTGCCGACTCATGGGCATTGATGGAGTAGACGAGAACCAAGTTCCTCTTCCCAATGTCATAGTTGATGAATTGAAGCAAAAAGGCGTATTGGGCGAAGGAGCTTTGTTCTACATTGCCAACGCCATGGTCAATACAGGCCTCTCACCCCAAGAGATAGCCGAGAAAGTTGCTACAGGTGCTATAGACCTCACACAGATTGAGGTTGCTCCTCAAGCCGAGATTGACCGCGTACTGCAGCCTGTTATTGATGAGAGCATTGCCAAGATAAGATCTCGTCGCCAACGTCGTGAGAACTATCTCAACACCATTGGTGAAGGTCCTAAACCCTATCTCTACGTAATCGTTGCCACCGGTAACATCTACGAAGATACAGTACAAGCCGAGGCTGCTGCTCGTCAAGGAGCCGACATCATTGCCGTTATCCGCACTACCGGACAAAGCTTGCTCGACTATGTACCCTACGGTGTTACCACCGAGGGTTTTGGTGGTACATACGCCACACAAGCCAACTTCAAAATCATGCGTGAAGCCATGGATAAAGTTGGCGAGGAGTTGGGTCGTTACATTCGCGTATGCAACTATTGCTCAGGCTTGTGTATGCCCGAGATAGCCATCATGGGAGCCTTTGAGGGTCTCGATGTGATGCTCAACGATGCTCTTTATGGCATCTTGTTCCGCGACATCAACATGCAACGTACACTCATCGACCAATACATGTCGAGAATTATCAACGGATTTGCAGGCGTTATCATCAACACCGGCGAGGACAACTACCTCACTACCGCCGATGCTGTAGAGGCTGCTCACACCGTTTTGGCATCGGACCTCATCAACGAGCAATTGGCTCTCTTAGCAGGTCTTCCCGAGGAGCAAATGGGTCTCGGACACGCCTTTGAGATGGATCCTATGTTGGAGAATGGATTCTTATATGAGTTGGCTCAAGCCCAAATGGCTCGTGAGATATTCCCCAATGCACCTCTCAAATACATGCCTCCCACCAAGTTCATGACCGGCAACATCTTCAGAGGTCACTTGCAAGACTGCTTGTTCAATATGATTGGTATCTGGACCAACCAAGGCTTGCAACTCTTAGGTATGCCCACCGAGGCTATTCACACACCTTTCATGTCCGACCGCTTCCTCTCTATCGAGAATGCCAAGTACATCTTCAACAACATGAAGAGCATTGGTGACGAGATGGAATTTAAAGAAGGTGGTATTGTACGCACCCGCGCACAAGAGGTACTCGACAAGGCTATCGAACTGCTCGAGCAACTCACTTCCGAAGGTCTATTCAACGCACTCGAGAAAGGTATCTTCGGCGACGTAAAACGTAGCCGTACAGGTGGTAAAGGTCTTGATGGTGTGGTAGAGCAAGGTGCTCACTATATGAACCCATTTATTAACTTAATGAAAGGAAAGAAATAATCATGGCAGGTGGACTATATTCAATGTCGGCAAAAGATTTTGACCAGACACTCGATTTGACAAAAGTAAAGCCTTACGGCGACACAATGAACGATGGTAAGGTGCAAGTAAGCTTCACTCTTCCCGTTCCCAATGGTGCCGAAGCTGAAGAAGCAGCCAAACTGCTCATGAAGAAAATGGGATTTGAAAATCCGCTCGTTGCCTTTGCCAAGGAACTTACACCCGGATTTACATTCTTCAACTGCTACGGCAACCTTACTCACACAGTCGATTACTCCAACATATACGTTCCCAAAGTTGAGAGCAACACAATGGATATGCATGAGTGCGACGAGTATATCAAAGAGCACATCGGTCGCAAACTTATCGTGGTAGGTGCCAGTACAGGTACCGATGCACACACTGTAGGTATTGATGCCATCATGAACATGAAAGGCTATGCCGGCCACTACGGTTTGGAGCGCTACGAAATGGTTGAGGCATACAACCTTGGCAGCCAAGTACCCAACGAAGAGTTCCTTGCCAAAGCCATCGAACTCGGCGCCGATGCCATACTCGTATCGCAAACAGTTACTCAGAAAGACGTACACATTCAAAACCTCACCAACCTCATCGAGTTGATGGAGGCCGAAGGATTGCGCGACAAGATGATTGTCGTTTGTGGAGGTCCTCGCATCTCGCACGAGTTGGCCAAAGAGCTTGGCTACGATGCAGGTTTTGGCGCCAACACATACGCCGACGATGTTATATCTTTTGTAGCTCAGGAAATTGTCAATAGAAACGCATAAAACATAAAATATCGCTATGGATAAAAATCAAATCAGAGAAGTCATTGCTCGCCGAGCAGCTCTCGAACTTCACGATGGTGATGTTGTCAATCTTGGTATAGGTCTTCCTACGCTCATACCCGACTATCTCCCCGCCGGTGTATCTGTGATACTCCAATCGGAAAACGGTCTCATAGGTATGGGTGCTACTCCTAAGGAAGGTGAAGAAAATAAAGACTTGGTAAACTCGGGTGGTGGCTACGTTACAGCTATACCCGGTGCTTGGTCGTGCAGCTCGGCCGACTCTTTTGCCCTCATCAGAGGTGGTCACGTCGATGTTACATTCCTCGGCGCACTTGAAGTTGATGAGAAAGGCGACTTGGCCAACTGGAACATTCCCGGTAAGAAAACTCCCGGTATGGGTGGTGCAATGGACCTCTTAGTAGGTGCTCGTAAGGTTATTCTCACCATGGAGCATACTGCCAAGGGCAACCACAAAATCCTCAAGAAATGCAATCTTCCCCTTACTGCAGCCGGTCAGGTAAACATGATTATCACCGAAATGGGTGTTATGGATATTACTCCCGAGGGTATCGTATTGCGCGAGATACACCCCGAGTTCACTGTCGAAGACGTGCAAGCTGCCACCGGTGCTACACTCATCATCTCGCCCGACTTGAAGCCCATGAAACAATAACTAAACTATGGAGTATCAATTTCTTAAATACGACGACAGCCGCGCAGGGATAGGTATACTCACCATCTCTTCTCCGGCAACTCTCAATGCTCTCAACTCGACCATCTTGGGCGAACTCGACTCATTTGTTGACAGCATCGACACCAACACAACTCGTGTACTCATCATCACCGGTGAGGGCAAGGCTTTTGTTGCTGGTGCCGACATTGCTCAGATGAGCAATCTCAATGCACAAGAGGGTTATGAGTTTGGCAAATTCGGTGCTACGGTTTTCAAGAAAATCGAAGACCTCGAAATTCCTGTTATCGCAGCCGTAAACGGCTTTGCATTGGGTGGTGGTTGCGAATTGGCTATGGCGTGCGACATTCGCCTCGCATCGGCTAAAGCCCGCTTTGGCCAACCTGAGGTAAATCTGGGCATCATACCGGGCTTCTCCGGCACATACCGCCTGAGCAAACTTGTAGGCCAAGGTATAGCCAAAGAGCTCATATACACAGGCAACCACATCATGGCCGATGAGGCCCTGCGCATTGGCTTGGTAAACCGAGTAGTAGCCCCCGAGGAGCTCATGGACACCGCTATAAATATGGCCGAGAGCATTCTTACGAGTGCTCCCATTGCTGTACGATTGGCCAAGAAGTGCATCAACGAGAACTACGACCTCAATGCCAATGAGGCCATAGAACTTGAGAACCAATACTTCTCGCAATGCTTTGCCACTGCCGACCAAAAAGAAGGCATGGCAGCATTCTTGGGTAAACGTGCTGCCAACTTTAAAAACGAATAATTTAACCTTTTAATATCAATATTACGGATATGAAAATTTGCGTTATTGGAACCGGTACAATGGGTTCAGGAATTGTTCAATCCTTTGCTCAAGCAGGCATGCCTGTTGTAATGAAAAGCCGTAGCGAAGCAAGCAATGACAAAGCTATCGCCCGCATCAGCAAGTCTTTGGCCAAACTAGTAGAGAAAGGCAAGGTAAATCAAGAGTATATGGACGCTACACTCGCCAACATTACTCCCACCACCGACTATGCCATGTGCGCCGATGCCGACCTCGTTATCGAAGCTGCTGTTGAAACCATGGATCTCAAAAAAGAGCTCTTCAAGATGCTCGATGAGATATGCAAACCCGAAGCTATTCTTGCTTCAAATACTTCATCACTCTCTATCACCGAGATTGCCTCGGCAACTGCTCGACCCGACAAAGTGATAGGTATGCACTTCTTCAACCCCGCTCCCGTCATGAAGTTGGTTGAGCTCATCAAGGGCCAAAAGACATCGGACGAGGTGTGCACTCTCATTTCGGACCTTGCCAAGTCTATTGGTAAAGTACCCGTTATGGTCAATGAAGCGCCCGGATTTGTTGTAAACCGCATTCTCATTCCACTTGTAAACGAGGGTATTGGTATCTTGGCCGATGGTGTTGCTACTCGCGACGAAATCGATGAGGCTATGAAACTCGGTGCTAACCACCCCATGGGTCCCTTGGCATTGGGCGACTTGATTGGTCTCGATGTATGCTTGGCCATCATGGAAGTACTTCACCAAGAGTATGGCGATGACAAATATCGTCCTCACCCCCTATTGCGCAAAATGGTGCGTGCCAACTTGCTCGGTCGCAAAACTGGAGAAGGATTTTATAAGTACTAATTAGCATAACACAATAGAACATGAACTTTAATCTTACAAAAACACAAGAACTGTTCAGGCAAATGATTAGAGAATTTGCCGAGAAAGAGGTAAAACCCCTTGCCGCCGAAATAGACGAGCAAGAGAGATTTCCTGCCGAGACAGTGAAGAAAATGGCCGAGCTGGGCATTTTCGGTATTCCCGTACCCAAACAATATGGTGGTGCCGGTGGCGACAACCTCATGTACTCAATAGCTGTTGAAGAGCTTTCAAGAGCTTGCGCAACTACAGGTGTAGTAGTTTCGGCTCACACTTCGCTCTGCGTTGCACCCATCATGGAGCATGGTACCGAAGAGCAAAAACAAAAATATCTTCCCAAACTCGCTTCGGGTGAGTGGATTGGTGCATTCGGTCTCACCGAGCCCAATGCCGGTACCGATGCTGCCGGACAACAAACCACAGCCGTTCTCGATGGCGAGGAGTGGGTTCTCAATGGCAACAAGATTTTCATCACCAATGCCGGTCCTGCTCACGTTTACATCGTTATTGCCATGACCGACAAGTCGTTGAAGACCAAAGGCATCTCGGCCTTCATCGTAGAAGCCGGCACACCCGGATTTGAGATTGGCAAGAAAGAGTTGAAGATGGGTATCCGTGGTTCGGCCACAGCCGAGCTCATTTTCACCAACTGCCGCATTCCCAAAGGCAACTTGTTGGGTAAGATAGGTGGTGGTTTCCCCATCGCCATGAAGACCCTCGATGGTGGTCGCATCGGTATCGCCGCTCAAGCTCTTGGTATTGCACAAGCAGCTCTTGACGAGACTGTTAAATACACCAAAGAGAGAAAACAATTTGGCAAAGCCATCGGTCAATTCCAAAACACACAATTCCAAATGGCCGACCTCAAGACCAAGGTTGAAGCAGCCCGTCTGCTCGTTCGCTCAGCAGCCTTCAAGAAAGATAGCGGCATACCCTACTCGCCCGACGCTGCCATGGCCAAGTTGTTTGCAGCCGAGACTGCTATGGAAGTAACTACAAAGGCCGTACAATTCCACGGTGGTTATGGTTACACCCGCGAATACCCCGTAGAGCGTATGATGCGCGATGCCAAGATTACTGAAATTTATGAAGGCACATCAGAGGTACAACGCATGGTGATTGCCGCTAACTTGTATAAATAATGGGAGGAACATGATATGAAAATAGTAGTATGTATCAAACAAGTACCCGATACGACCGAGATTAAAATCAATCCCGTAACCGGTACACTCATTCGTGATGGCGTTCCCAGCATCATGAACCCCGACGATAAAGGTGCGCTTGAGATGGCTCTCCGTCTCAAAGACCAATATGGCGCACATGTAACAGTGATAACAATGGGTCCTCCCCAAGCCGACCTCATCTTGCGTGAGGCTTTTGCTATGGGTGCCGACCGTGCTATCCTCCTCACCGACCGTCGCTTTGCCGGTGCCGATACCTTGGCTACATCTAACGCCTTGGCCGGTGCTTTGCGCACACTCGAGTACGACATCGTATTTGCCGGTCGTCAAGCTATCGATGGTGACACTGCCCAAGTAGGTCCCGAGATGGCCGAGCACCTTGGTTTGCCCCAAGTATCGTATGTAGTAAACCTCGATGTGAAAAACGAAAACACTGTTATCGTAAAGAAAGAGACCGAAGAGGGCTATCAAATGCTCGAAGCCGATACCCCCTGCGTACTCACCGTACTCGCCAGCGCCAACAAGGCTCGCTACATGTCGGTATCGGGTATCGTTGAGGCCTACAACAAAGAGGTTGAAATATGGTCGGCCGACTCTATCGACGTAGATGAGTCGAAACTCGGTCTTAAAGGTTCTCCCACAAAGGTTCAGAAGTCATTTGCCAAGGGCTTGAAACAAGCCGGCGAAGTGTACGAAGTAGATGCTGAAGAGGCTGTAGGTATCATCATTTCTAAGCTCAAAGAGAAATTTATTATCTAATACCTAAAAAATCGTAAAGAAATGGATAAATCAACATACAAACACGTCTATGTCTTTGTAGAACAAAGAGATGGTGTCATTCAACCCGTAGCCTACGAGCTCTTGGGTAAGGCAAGAGACCTCGCCGACGCCCTTGGCGAAAAGGTGGTAGCTCTCTTCCCCGGCTATCAAATCGCCGACAGCTGTCAATCGCTCATCGAGTATGGTGCCGACGAAGTTATTTGCGTTGATCACGTTCAACTCAAAGACTACCTCACCGAGCAATACGTTCAAGTTATCAACCAAGTTGTAGAAGAATACCGCCCCAGCATTCTCTTACTCGGTGCTACTACAATCGGTCGTGACTTGGGTCCCCGCTTGGCTGCCCGCATCACTACCGGTCTTACAGCCGACTGTACCAAACTCGAAATCTCGGAAGACCGTGAGTTGTGGTCTACTCGTCCCGCATTCGGTGGCAACCTCATGGCTACTATCGTAAACTCTACTCACCGTCCTCAAATGTCAACTGTACGCCCCGGCGTGATGCAAAAACGTGTTGCCGATCCTACTCGTAAGGGCGAAATCATCAACTTCGAGCCCAAACTCGACGAGTCGAAATTCAAAGTTCGCCTCATTGAGACTGTAAAAGAAGACAAGGGTAAAATTGATATCACCGAGGCCAAGATACTCGTTTCGGGTGGTCGTGGTGTAGGTAACAAAGAGAACTTCGAGAAACTCGAGCAACTTGCTACTCTCCTCGACGCCGAGGTATCTACCTCACGCGCCATGGTAGATGCAGGCATCATGCCCCACGACCGTCAAGTGGGTCAAACAGGTAAGACAGTTCGTCCCAATCTCTACTTCGCTCTCGGTATATCGGGTGCTATCCAACACCTTGCCGGTATGGAAGAGTCGGACTTCATCGTTGCCATCAACAAGGACAAGTTTGCTCCCATCTTCCAAGTATCGGACCTTGGTATCGTTGGCGATGTAAACAAGATTATACCCATGCTCACCGAGCGCTTGGCTCAAGAGTTGAAGAAATAATTTCTTGTAAACTCAAGACAATTTCTCAATAACAGAATACGCTACCCGAGGGTGTTTCAATTTATTTGAAACACCCTCTTTCAATATAAAAGCCCATGCCAAGCCCGCCCCATTTTTGGGATACTCATTACACTTCAATATAGGCTCAAAAACACCTTTTATACCTCATCATACATCTCCCTATAGCATACTTACAATTTTTCATATTCTTCGCGACCTTTATTTCACGTTTGGGCTAATTTTTCATACATAAGACAACATATTGCGCCATATACTATCTTTATTGTACACCCACACAAGGCACATTGTAGGGCTTTCACGTACTGCGCACCATGACGTATAACATTATTTAACATATAGTTTTTTTTATGATAAATTCATCAACTATACATTTTTCCAATATTACTATCCACTTTGCATAAAAGGTCCATATTTTCATTGACATTTTTCCACTACCCCCCCCCTATTTTAAATACATTTTTCCAATATTAAGGAGATATATATACAATTTTACTTATAATTGCCAATTGCTTTGAATATTAGTTAATACTCGCTAAATTTGCATGACACTATGCTTTAATTTTTCACCTATTAAAATTTTCAAACAATTAGGCAAACGAAAGAAAATTGTAAGGCATAACAAAACAGTAAAAAAATTCTATAGATAGATGAATAGAAAGAAATTATACTGTTGCTTACTTACACTATTTGCATCAATATTATTTATCACCAACACCGATGCACAAGAAGTAGCAATCAAGAGCAACATAGCCTATGATGCCACTGCAAGCGTAAATCTGGGAATGGAGTTTGCACTGACACAGCAATGGACGGTTGAAGTATCGGGCAACCTCAACGCATGGAATATGCCCAACGATATGAAGTGGAAACATTGGTTTGCACAGCCCGAGTTTCGATACTGGTTTTGTGAGAAGTATGCCGGTCACTTCCTGGGCATTCATGCTCACTCGGGACAATTCAACGTAGGTGGCATTCCCAACAACCTCAACTTCTTGGGTACCGATTTCTCTCGCCTTTCCGACTCTCGCTTTCAAGGCTGGTTTGTAGGTGGAGGCATAGCCTACGGTTATGCATTCATCTTAGGCAAGCACTTCAACCTTGAGTTGGAGTTGGGTATAGGATATAGCTACACCCGCTACGACCGATTTGAATGTGTAGGTTGTGGCCGAAAAGTCGAAGAGAACATGGAGCACCACTATGTTGGCCCCACCAAAGCAGCAGTCAATTTAGTATATCTATTCTAATCATTCTAAAAACCGCAAGGGTATGAGACGAATTATCACAACCATAGCAGCCCTTATCATACTTCACATCATGGTCGTAGCACAAAATATTACAGGTGTTACCATTGACCGGCTCAACATGAAACGTAGCGGTCAATTCATGACCATCAAGATGAATATAGGACTTGAGTCACTCAAAGTCCGAGTCGATAATGCCACTGTTATCGCCCCCATGCTTGTGGGACAAACCGATAGCGTAGCTCTCGAGTCACTTGCCATATATGGTCGCAATCGCTACTATCAATACATACGCAACAACTCGCCTCTTGTAGCCGAAGGTAAAGGAGGCAACTACCGAGCCTCGGAAGTTCCCGACACCATGACCTACCAAGTTATAGTTCCCTATCAACCATGGATGGACGGTGCATGCCTCAAGGTAGAACGTCGCGAGTATGGTTGCTGTCATAAACTACTCAACAAAGAGTCGGTAGGATTGGGATACTATCAAGAACTCAAGTTTGCTCCCAAGTTTATATTCGCTCCTCAAAGAGCCATTACAACCAAGACTCGATTTATAAGCGGGTCGGCCTTTATCGACTTCCCTGTGAGCCAAACAATCATCTACCCCGACTACCGCAACAACCGAGAGGAGTTGGGCAAGATTATAGCCTCGATAGACTCGGTCAATAACGACCCCGACAACACCATCATGGCTATCTCTATCAAGGGCTTCGCATCGCCCGAGAGTCCCTACGACAACAACACCCGACTGGCCAAAGGTCGTACACAAGCCCTCAAGGAGTATGTGCAACAGCTTTACCACTTTGCACCCGACTTCATACAGACATCATATGAGCCCGAAGACTGGGCAGGATTGCGTGCATACGTAGCGGCCTCACAACTCGAGCATCGCGATGAGATTCTTGCTATCATCGACTGCAACCGCGAGCCCGACAACAAAGAGTGGGTATTGAAATCGACCTACCGCGAAGAGTATAAATACCTGCTCGAACATTGCTATCCGGCCTTGCGTCACTCCGACTATAAGATAGAGTATAACATACGACAATACGACGATATAGAAGAGATAAAACGTGTTTTTGCCGAGAGTCCGCAAAAACTCAGTCTCAACGAGTTCAATCGTTTGGCTCAGCTATACGAGCCGGGAAGCGATGAGTGGAGCGATGTGTTTGAAACAGCCGTTCGCATGTATCCCAACGACGCAGATGCCAACCTCAACGCTGCCGTTTCAAAGATGCAACACAACGAGTTGTTGCGTGTTCAACGCTACCTCGACAAAGCCGGCAATTCGCCTCAAGCCATATACGCACGAGGCGTTTATGCAGCCCTTCTCAAGCAGTACGACACTGCAATCGAACTGCTCGGCCAAGCCCAAGCTATGGGTATAAACGAGGCAGCCGACGCTATAGCTCAAATAGAGAAACTTAAGTAACTTATTTTATATCAACCCTTTAAAACATTACAAAAATGAAAGCAAAAAAGTTTTTTGCCATGATGATGGCAGCTGTGTTGTTGGCAAGTTGCAACAACAATGAGCCCAATGGTAATGAAGGTGTGGGAGAACTCGAAACCTCTTACATTGCAGTGAGCGTAAACAGCGTATTCGATCCCGCTATGCGTGCCGATGATGGTGGTTTCGATAGAGGTACCACTTCTGAGCAAAAAGTAAGCACAGCACACTTCTTCTTCTTCGACCAAAGCGGTAACCCATTTACATTGAACCAAGAGAGCTTGGTAGGTGCCAATGACAAAGCCAACTATGTTGTAAAAACAGGTCTCACAGATACAGGTGAAAATATGCCTAATGTAGAAACCATTACCAACGTAGTGCTTACTATCCAAAACCTCAAAGGCGAATATCCTGCTCAAATGGTTGCTGTACTTAACTGGAACTATTCAGGCGAAGCTATCTCACTTACCAATTTGCGTAACACACTTGCCGACTATGCAGCTGCTGTGGAGAATTCCGATGGTTTCTTGATGAGCAACTCGGCTTATGTAAAAGGTGCAAGCACTGTTATCACTGCTACACCCATTACCATCGACAACATTGCATCTTCTGAAGCCGGTGCTTTGGCTGCTCCCGTTGACATTTATGTAGAGCGCGTTGCTGCTAAAGTTACTGTTAAAGAGGATAAAACAAAAGTTGATGCAGGAAGTGGTGCTTTCGATACAGGTGTTACAACCCCCAATGGTGACAAAATTTATGCTCTCATTACAGGTTGGGACATTAACACAACAATCGATCGTTCATACCTCGTTAAAGAGATTGATGCTACATGGCAAAGCGGAACACTTGGTTTTACTTGGAACGACGAACCCTACTACCGTTCTTACTGGGCTAAATCAGTTCCCGCTGATGGTGTAAATGTAAAATATGACACAGACTTTACTTATAACAGTCTTACAAACATTATCGATCGCACTATTTACTGCTTGGAAAATACCGGCGAGAAACACACTCAAATCGTATTTGCTACCAAATTGATGGATGCTCAACAACACGAGGTAAAAGTTGCTCGTCTCTACTCTGAAATGTATATGCTCGACGATATCAAGACTGTTATTGCCAACGCATTGAAAGACCACTACTACTACCTTGGTGATGATAACAACAAACACAGCATTGAGCCCTCACAAATCGACTTTGAAGCTGCCGGTACTTCTGGTAAAGATAGCTACACTGTAAGATATAAACTCACTGCTGATGCTGCCGCCAAATCTTGGTACTACACCAACGATGCTTGCTCTACTTTCGTTGACAAAACTGCCGAAGAAGTTAACACATACTTGGCTACACTCGAAGGCGCTCAAGTATGGAACGGTATGGCATACTACACTGTAGATATCGAGCACCTTGGTACACAAAATATCAAGGGTGTTGTGCGCAACCACAGCTATGTAATCACAGTAGAAGGCATCAGCGGCTTGGGTACTCCCGTTTACGACCCCAACATCAACATTACAGAGCCTGTTGATCCCGTTGAGACTTCTTCATTCATTTCAGCACGCATCAATGTTCTCTCTTGGAAAATCGTAAATCAAAATGTAACTCTCGAATAAAACAGAGACATATCTCATAGTGCAAGGCAGCCTTGCACTATGAGATTTCACAAACAAGCACCTTGGCGCATAGGTGCAAAGAGTAATGCGCACCACGAAACTATCGACTGTTTCGCACCTACACCGACTATAACACTATACCACAACACAATATAGACCACATATATACACAACAACGACTATGAACCGACTGAGTCATCTCATTGTAATAGGCCTATTGACAACCTTGACAGCACTCACTACGACTTCATGCGAAGAGAGTTTCATCTACGACTATGAAGGCGATTGTGCTGTGCGATACAACATACAGTTCTGCTACGATATGAACATGAAGTTTGCCAATGCCTTTGCCCATGAGGTAACATCGGTATCGCTCTACGTCTTTGACGAAAGCGGCAAACTCGCCTACCAAGCACACGAACAAGGCGACACATTGGCAACTCCCCATTATGGCATAACTATCGAACTCGATCCCGGCACATACGACCTGCTGGCATGGTGTGGCATAGGCTCGGGACAATCCTTTGTAGTACCCCAAGCCATCGAAGGGGTTACCACCATGCACGAGATGAAGTGCCGTATGCAACGCACTCACATCGACGGAACAGCCAATATAACCGAAGACTTGCAACCCCTGTTTCATGGTATGAAGCGCATAACCATAGAGAATAATCCGGGCACACATTACGACACCCTATACCTCACCAAGAACACCAACAACGTGCGCGTCATACTGCAACATCTGTCGGGCGAAGATGTAAACCCCGACAACTTCACATTCGAGATACAAGACTACAACGGCTATATGGACTACAACAACGACCTGCTCGACGACGAGTTGCTCATATACCGTCCGTGGAGCGTTTCGACAGGTAGTGCCGATGTTGAAGCCGACATATATAGCACCACAAGAGGCGATAAAGTAAATGTTGCATTGGCCGAACTGACCATGGGCCGATTGTGCATAGGGCACAATCCCATACTCGTTGTTCGCAATGCCGAAAGCCACGAGATAGTACTCTCGATACCCCTTATCGACTATGCACTACTCGTAAAGGGTAACTATAACCACAAGATGAAAAACCAAGAATACCTCGACCGTCAAGACGAGTACAACCTGACATTCTTCCTTGACAAATCGGGTAGCTGGATATCGAGTGTAGTAATAATAAACTCATGGAAAGTAGTATTTAACAACGGAACATTGGAATAACCGACATGAGAAAAGCAGTACAATATATAGCTATGATGTTGGCGATGTGGGCACTCACATCGTGCTACCTCATTATGGACTATGACGACTGCGAAACAATACCTCAAGATGGCCGACGACACATCGTATTCTCATTGCACATGGAAAACGACAACGCCACTACACGAGCATCGTGGGGCGACGAATATGAGGGCGACTTAGGCACAACATTCGACAACCGCATTCGCAACGGTGCCTTACAAGTGCTCATATACACCACAAACAATCGTCTGCTGGGCAATGTAGAGAGCATCATGCACTGGGGTGAAGGCTTGTCGGAATATAAATTCTATGGCGATATCACCCACCTCAACCTGGTACCCGGCAATACATACAAGATTGTTGTACTTATCAATAGTCCAACAGCCACCGACAACATTAGTTCACTCAATTTCTCTATCAACGATATCACCTATCCTACCGGCTATATACCTATGAGTGGTATTTTGCAATACACTGTCACCAACGAAACCAATCAGGACTTGGGTACAATAGATGTATTGCGCTCGGTGGCCAAGATTGTTGTAGAAATCAATGACGATATGATAGCCCAAGGATATACCCTTGAGAGTGCCACCATCAATCACCACAACGAAAAAGGCTACTGTATGCCCAATGGGTGGACAAATGTAACTCGCACTACCGAACTCGACCAAGACAACTGCCTCAATGCACTACACAGCCACACCGAGCACGAAATAGTTGCCTTTACCAACCTCATAGAGGGTAAAGAGTACATACTCTATATACCCGAATTCAACGTAATGCACACTGCCGACAACCGCCCATCGATAAGTATCAACCTCCAGAAAGATGGTAATATAGTAACTTACAGCAACGCCATATCGTTCTGCCAGTACGACATCAATGGCGACCCGGTACCCAATAGCTTCTACAATATCATTCGCAATCACTTGTACCACTTTACCATCACCGGTATAAGTCACAACCTCACATTGGAGTACGATGTTGCACCATGGGTAGATGGTGGCACTTGGGAACGTGGTATGTTCCAATACCCCACCTATCACAACCCTGTCATACCCGACCTACCCGAATACTTAGCAAATCCCCAACTCCCCATCACCACACAACCTACTATGAGCTATAATGCAGTAGATCCTACAGCCGGTGCATTCTCGGTATGGTTTAGAATTACCGAACCCGTAGGCCAGAAGTGGATGCCTGTGGTAGATCAGAGCGACTTGGACTATGAGATAAAGGTATATGACTATCTGCAACGCGAACTCACATCACCCTCTCAATGGGTCGCTGCCGACACTTGGTACAACATAAAAGTGATACCTCGCAATGCCAATAAGATAGGCGATATTGTCAATTTCGGTATAACCTACACACAAGATTGGCTACCGCAACTCATGTCGCTATACCTTTTTATCAATGGCGAACGTAATAACATTGCATGGCCCGAGAGTGGCGACAGCCCTCAAAAGATAGCCATACTACAACAATAAGAGATGTATATGATGCGCACACTGTACTACATATCGCTACTCATCATGCTCACACTCATGGTCGGCTGTATATATGACGACCCTACTGAGGTAGTGTATGATGACAACGACTATGTTATGCTACAAGTGTCATCGCCGGCATTCAACATAACACGCGCCGACACTATACCTCTCTCGTACGAAGATGCTGTCAAGCACTTAGACGTATTCATATTCCTCGATAATGACGGTAACGATAGCACTATACACTACGAACGCATCGCCGTCAATGCCTCTCAAGGCACAGTACATCTCAAGGTCAAACGCAACAGCTTTATAGCACATGAGCAGTACTATGTATATGTAATAGCCAACAGTACCTACTCCGAGAACAGCTTTGCTACAATAGCCAATCGCGAACAATTGCGTCTTCTCAAGCAGGAAGACTATCGCATACACGTTACAGGACAAAAGATAAGCGATGCTCCCACTCACTTCCTGATGGACGGCATAGCCTACTTAAATGGTCATAAAGAGCCGGTCACACCATCTCCTTCTATACTCTACAATGGCAATGATAGAGACGAAACCATACTGAAAGTAAGACTGCGCAGAGCTGCAGCCAAGATTGTTGTAAAACTGCGAAAAGGCAAAGACGTTACTTTCAACTACAATCAGCACCTTGGATACTACGTTAAGAATATGCCTTACAGCACAATGGTACTACAAGAAATGGAACCTCACCAAACCAAGCTGCGCATACCCGAGAAGACTACCGGCGAATACTTCATGTGGGACGACAACGAGGTGACTATTACCGCCTACACATATAGTCACTCATGGCTTGGCGAAAGTTTCTTTGAACATGGCACATCGCTCATTGTCAATATACCTATTACATACAATGATGTTGTATATACCAATAGCTACTATCAAATCATATTGAACCCCGAATCGGCCATCGAGCGCAACACATGCTACGAAATCGCAGGTACCATCAATGCCCCAGGTGCCGAAGAGTCTGACGTACCCCTTGAACTCACACAACTCAAATACAAGGCCGTTGAATGGACCAATGTAGATTTAAGTATAAGTAACAATAACGCTCCTATATACCTATCGGTCAATAAAGATACCGTAAGAATGTACAACATCGACCGCGACTCTACGACACTCAAGTTCTCATCTTCATCGCCCGTTACTGTGACAACCGTATCATCGCACTTTATCGACAAGTTTGGTATCAAGCAGAGCTATCCCACAGGCAACATCAATGGTGTACCCGATAGTGGCATTGCCGGTGACATAACCATCAACAGCCCTATACCCACAAACAATACCATACGATACATAGAGTTGCTGGTAAGAAACGAAGAAGGCATTGAGAAACGAGTATACGTTGAGCAATACCCGCTGGTATATATTACCAATCAGCAAGGTTGGTACTCATACCGCGACGACTTCAAGACCAACAACAGCCGCCCCACCACCTACCAACACAAAGGCGACCGCATTGTGGCAGTAGGACTTAGCTCGGGAACTTGGAACAACAACCACATATATACCAACGACAGCTACAACCGTGGTGTGAGAAGCAACTACTTCTGGCAGTCGAAAGTAGTGTCGTCTTATAACGAAAGAACCGGTAAATCTACCACTTCGTTTTACGAGTGGAGTAACTATAGTTCGGGTAGTACAGCATCTGTTGTAGGAACTTGTGAGTCGAACACCAATGCCCGCATGTATCATGTAAGAATCACAGCTACATCGGAGGAGTTTACCATTGGTCGTCCCCGCATCGACTCAAACGGCTACACCGACAGCAGCCTCGACAACGCCCAACTTGTGTCACCCTCGTTTATGATTGCTTCGCGTTTGGGTGCTATATACAGCACATACGGCAACCTCAACAACATAAGCGATACCGAAGATAGCAACCGCAATGGTATCCCCGACCGCCGTGAAATTTTCAATATACACTGCGCCAACTATGTTGAGGTGTATAAAGACGAAAACGGCAATGCTATCGTTTTGGACAATTGGCGACTTCCTACCGAGGCCGAACTGAAGATTATAGAGAGCCTGCAAGGTGGCGAAAATGAAGATGCCGATGCCATAGACTATCTGCTCAATGGACGATACTATATGAGCGCAAGTGGACCTGTGTTTAACAATAAGGCCAGCCAAACAGGCGACGAATCGGCCATACGTTGCGTACGTGATGCTTACTGATATGACAAAAACAACCAATAAAATATGGATAATATTGGGTAGCATTTTGTGTGTTATCTCACTACTCGCATCTTGCACCCAAGACTCGCTTTGGGGCAATAATGCCAATGATGCTACAGATGGATATATAAGAGTTGAATTTACTACCAACATAGATAACATACAACAAGTAAACACTCGCTCGGCCGACCCCGATGGTGTAGATATACAGAACCTCACACTCTTCTGTTTCAACTCATACGGGCTATTTATCACTACCGTTGATGCTTCTATAAACAAGAATAGTGCCACCGATGGTATATTCACGACAGAGATACCCAAAGAGACACACATTATACACTTCATTGCCAACCAAAACAGCAACCTATACAACAACAAAGACTTTCTCAACAAGAACGAGGAGGCAGTCATTGCCGATATGGAAGGCGCATCGGGTATGCTCATTTATTGGGCACGTTTCGAGAGCAATGGCACACAGAGTATCAATGACCAATTGAAAGCACTACCCAATGGTGTAGAGCTCATACGCAACCAGGCCATGATTAGAATTGCCGATTGGAATACTCCCTACTTCACTGTGACCGGCTATGTAACAACCAACATACACGCATTTGGTACTGTAGCTCCCCACCACCCCAGCGATGGATTTGTGTGGCCGGGTAATGAGCCATATGTAACACTTCCACTCAATACAACCCAGATGAGCGATATTGAAGATGTCAATACCAAACCCGAGGACTATGTATTTGAGCACGAAAACACCATTAACAACCCCATCAGCGTCATCATTAAAGGTAAGGCTGCCGGCTCTTCACAAGAACTATACTACCGTATATCACTGATAGACGAAAACGGAAAGCAGATACCCATCAGACGCAACCATGCCTACAACTTGCACATCGATGGTACACTCGCCAATGGCAAAAAGACATTTGAAGAGGCACTCAAAGCACCATTTTCAAACAATATATGGATTTCGATTGATAGTTGGGTTACAACTGTCGAGGACAAGACATATCGCCTATCGGTAGATAAGACAAGCGCCGTATTGGGTGCCGACGAAGCCGGCGTTCCATATACGCTATACTACACCATCGAACGCATTGATGGTGGCAGCCTCACCGACAATGACAAGGCCGACGTTGCGTGGTTGGCAAACAACACTGTAGCCCAACACAACTTTACGCACAACTTCAATCCTGCTACAGGACAAGGCGAAATTATCATCAACCTCAACCCGCTACACTACGACCTGCAAGAGGGTACTTTGTTGCTTACCAAAGGCCGGTTACAACGCACCATAGAGATAAATGTAATAAAGACTCAGAAATTTACGCCATCGTGGGTGGGTACACAAATATATGGTGGCGAAATTGGCGAATACGTTACTCTCAAATTTACTATCCCCGAGAATTATCCCGACGTAATGTACCCATTTCCTGTGCTGATAACAGTAAACTCACTCGATGTTCGCGCTTCATCGGGTATGACATTGCCCATCATTCGCAAAGGTGAAGACAGTTGGTTTGGAGCCGACTATGACGGAATAGAGTACAAATACGAATACATCATTACCGAGCCGGGCCCCCAACGCATATACTTCAAGAACATTCTTACCCACGATGATGGCATGAGCGAAAATATCATCATAGAAGGACAACACTTCGAGACTTTGGTCAAGACATTCACATACACCAATCACAAGCGAGCCATCACAACCGATGGATTATTGGTATATTACCCCGAAAATTACAATGGCGAGTTTGCTCAAGACGAGCCCATCTACTATACATTAGTACCCAAGAAAAAGAATGCAAGCGTAACTTTCAACCTCAAACTTATAGACAAAGCAACCAACAACAACATCAATGCCGGTGTAAACGATGAGTTTATGCTATACTCCAAGACACTCGACTACTACAAAGACGAAGAGATAGGATCTGTCGGGGTAGAGAGTTTCGACTGCACATTCTATCCTGTCGATGAAGAGTATTGGAAGAACTCTACCAATGGTCGTGTCATGATGTTTATGCCACGCAACAATATTGCAACCAACACAGGACATTATAGTATACACCTAAAGACCAATGTAGCCAACAGCGACGACATTGTGCGCATCTCATCAAACCAGCCCAACTCACTATCGGCCCACCCCGATAAACAAGGTGAAGAGTATAGCGGATACTCCTACCGTTCGTCAATCTTTGAGTTGGCTACTTACAACCCCTTCAGGTTCTCGGCACAAATCAACGGACAAGGCACATACTCAAATGGTGATACCCAAGAGATAAAAGATGAAATAGAACTGACATACGTACCCCGACAGAGAGTTGATGTAACATTCGACATTACAAGTTTCATGGGTAGCGATGGCAAGAGTGTCGATCCTTTTGGCGAGGAATTTGATATATACATAGATGCTCCTATGCTCGACATAGACTATAACAGGCTGGACGAATGCAACCTTACAACCAACAAACTATATCCTCACCCCACTATCGAGGGACGGTATGTATATCGCGTAGAGGCCGATCGCGAAGCCGAACGAGCCTACGGTTTTAACAACATCGCGGCTTATGATAAAACCGGGGCTGACCAAACCGGCGAACGCAAACATCTGCCATTCATCACCAATCGCATCACTTCGGCCGGAGAGATTAAAATCAGTTCGGACAAAGAGATGGTTATTTTCTATGACAAGACATTCAAGATAAGCAACGAACACATTACCGGCAGAATACAATATCTCGACACATCGGGTGCTATACACGATGTACCGGCCTACTCATTTGTAGTCTTTGCACGCCTTACCGATGGTGTTCGCATCGGCTCGGTTTCGGTTTCCGGCGATGGGCAATATAGCCTCAATCTCCGCTCGGAATATTCATTCTCTTGGAACTTAGACGAAATAGAGTTTGACTATACCGATGCCAATGGAAACGTATATGACCTTCAAATCAACAGCTTATCGGATCTATATAACAACCCCGATATCATACTCACACCGGCCATAACAACGCCTTGATAGGAAACAACCCTATATGAAACGACTTCTCTTTATCGCAACAATTCTTTCTTTATGTGCATCGGCTATGGGTGTAGATGTATTCCCATTACCCAATGTACCCGATACAATAACCTCCCGCACCCAACGCGCCAACTATCTGGCACTGCACTATTGGGACAACATCAACTTCAACGACACAACCCTCATTGGTAATGAAGATATATCGGAACAAGGCTTTTGCAACTTCATCAGCATCATGCCTTACGTTACCCAACAACGCGAGGCTTTCGACATCTTCGTACAGGGCATTACCGGCAACTCCAAGATACAAAGTTACTTTATGTCTATAGCACAGAAGTATCTTGCCGAGCCTCAATCGCCCGTATTCAACGAGTCGCTTTATATCACACTGCTTGAGTCTATCACATCACTCGACACGCTATCGTTGAGCGACTATGAGAAGTACAACTTTATACTCCAGATGGAGAAGAAAAATCAGATAGGAAGCATAGCCTGTGACTTTGAATATTTGTTGCGCGATGGCTCCTACGGACATCTCTACGACATTGACAGCTCTTATACCCTCATCTTCTTTGGCGACCCCGACTGCGATATTTGCAACAAAGCAAAGGAGCAATTGTTATCGTCAGTATATACTCACCTCAAGTTTATAGGTGGCTATCTTACTATCCTATCGGTGTGCGTCGAGGGCAAGACCTCAAAATGGCAAGAGACACCGGCTCCCGAGGGGTGGATAGATGCCTGCGATGAGAAATGCGCTATCTACGAACATCTTTTATACGACATTCCGGGACTTCCTTCTCTATATCTACTCGACAAAGAACATCGTGTGATACTACGCGATGTGCACGTAGATGCGGTAGAGAGATATTTCAGTAGAAACTAAACTACCTATTGTTTACTTACACATTGCCGCCTACCATCTTACATAAAAATGGTGCGCTGTTCACACAGCGCACCACCGACACTAACTATTATTCTAAACTATTACTTACCAATCAACATAACTTTATTACTTTTCACTTGAGCGGGTAATGTACCTGCTTGGTGAGCATTATTTTCCATGTTACGTTTTGCTATCACTCTCGAGGGTGCCATGTCGGCAGCTACAGCCTCGGCAGGAGTAGTAAAGCGGAACTCGTTGATGGGCCCCCACTCGCCATTGATATTCTTAGCTGCGGCAATAATTACACACTCGGTATTGGGATTGATTTGATAATCGGTAGTTATGGGCTCATAGAAGAACCAACCACTCATAGGCATAGGAGGCTCAGTGCAAAGGTCTGCCTTGATATCCTCGGCCACGGGATCATATTCTTCGGCAAGATATACATTAAAACGATATGCACTTGCTTGATCGTTGGGAGTATAGGTTACAAATTGGCTTGGGAGCATCTCTCCACCCCAATCGGCCAATACGTAGTCACCCAAAGTGATGGTTACTTCGGCAGTACCTTCACCACCAAGCGACTTGGTTGTCAAGTAATACTCTTGGTGTTGAGCCATAGTACCCTCAGCGTCCCATGCTTGGATAAACACCTCATACTCCTTACCGGGTTGCATGCTTTTCCATGTAAACTCGCTTTCTTCAGTAAATTGTACTCCCCAGCCCTCGATCATCTGACCTACATTGGCATAACCAAACATAGGTGCAAACATCTCAAATTGCGACATCAAAGAACCTTTCTCACCTGACAATACGCTAAATTTCGATACATCGGCATTGGGTGTAAACTTAAGCGTAAACTCAAACTGCTGAATATCAACCTCCTCAACAGCTACTTGAGGATCCCCAACAAGAGGCTTTGAGGGTGTAGTAAACTCCACCTTACGCACATCACACAAGATACCAAAACCATCGATACCTACAGTTACAATTGTATAATCGGTAATGGGGTCAAATTCTATTCCTGTCATATCGGCACTCTCAAAGTCTTCGAAATATAGATCAGAACTTTCGCTATCAACCATAGATGCAAGAACATCATCGCTGTACGAAGCAATTCGTGATGTAGGATAGCATGACAGTTTATAAGCCTCACAACTCTCAGTACGGAAAACACTGAGATTTACTTTCTCGAGAGTCACCTCATTCACTGTTACATTAGCGGCAACTTCACCTTCGATGGTTTCAAACTCCATATAATCTACCCTGTCAAGCACATAACCTTTCATATTGCCCGACTTCTCATAAATCAAGAGACGATTGACATCGGTAGTCTCTTGAGCAAACATGCTCAAACACAAAATTGATGATAATATTGCTAATAAAAACTTTTTCATAACTTCACAAATTTAAGGGTTACTGATTGAATGTTGATAATATATACACCGGCTGCAAGGTGTGCTACATCTATAGCACCGCCACACCATTCGGGCTCTTGCATTACTTGCGATCCGGTCACTGAGTAGATGCGGAGAGTTGAGCCATACAGGTTTTCGCCTCCTCGCAACATCAATTGGTCTCGCACCGGATTGGGCATTACAACCATACTATTGTGCTCGGCAACTGCTTCAACAGCTCCCTTACCTTCTGTAAACTTTATACGCTTTATCTGCGCATAATTATACTCACTTACTGCATTTCCATTTCTAAACTCCAAACTCAATACATCAGCACCAAATCGGATTTTTGAAATATCAGCAGCCAATTCCTCTACAGGCGCCACATCTGCTCCCGATAATTCTATCAGGACTACCTTGTCAGCTCGACTATTCAGTACAGCCGAAAACATCAGTAGAGCGGCAATCAATGGGTAAAACTTCAATTTCATATCACTATTTTATAAATTACTTCACAAAAGTACATTTTTTCTACTTAAATAAAAAGAATTGTTCCATATTTATTCATAATTCAGAAATTATTTGACATAAATCAATTCAGACATCACAAAAACTATCAAATACACATAATATATAATAAAGCCCACATTCCTCGTACTGCTTACAATTAAAAATCTTAACTTTGTACCATCACATTGTCCACATAAATATTCATGAAAATTATACTTGCATTCGACTCATTCAAAGGCTCGCTCACATCGCTCGAAGTTGCCGACTCTTTTGAGAAAGCTTTACAAATCTACTTGCCCCACTGCAACATTCACAAGGTGTGCATTGCCGATGGTGGTGAGGGTACTGTCGATGCATTGGTAGAAAATCTGGAAGGAGAATATATAGAGATACCCGTATGCGACCCATTGGGACGCACCATAACAGCTCGCTATGGATATATCGAGAATAGCCGAACAGCCGTTATTGAGATGGCCGCCGCCAGCGGGTTGCCTCTCCTGCAACCACACGAATACAATCCGCTCAAGACATCGACATACGGTACCGGTGAGATGATTGCCCACGCACTCCGTCTTGGGTGTTGCAACTTCCTCATTGGTATAGGCGGCAGTGCCACCAACGACGGCGGTATGGGTATGCTATCGGCTCTGGGTTACAAATTTCTCGACAAGGAGGGGAATATACTACCTTGTAATGGCGAAATGCTATCAAAAATTGTACACATCGACTCATCACAAGCAATGTCGCAACTACATCACGCGACATTTACCGTAGCTTGCGACGTAAACAATCCGCTCTATGGGCCCAATGGAGCAGCACACATCTTTGCTCCCCAAAAGGGTGCCGATAGCAAGATGGTTGAGCTACTCGATAATGGCCTGCGCAACTATGCCCGCGTTATCAACAGCTACAAGGGTGGCAACATCGACACAGTACCCGGTAGCGGTGCTGCGGGAGGTCTGGGTGCGGGATTTAAAGCCATACTCAATGCCCGCCTGGTGAGAGGGATAGAGATGGTGCTCGATGCAATTGACTTCGACCGATTGATTGCCGACAGCACATGGGTCATTACGGGAGAAGGCTGTATAGACCGCCAAACGCTCATGGGCAAGGCCCCGGCCGGCATTTTACATCGAGCTCATAGTCGGGGTATAAAGACAATTGCGATAGGCGGGAAAGTGGAATGGTGCGACGAACTACGGCATAGCCATTTTACTGCCATACAAGCCATTACGCCACCCGATATGCCTCTTGACGTGGCACTGCAACCCTCGGTTGCACGCAACAACATCATGCGCACAGCCGAGTACTTAGCACAAACATTGCTTCAAAAATAGATAAGGAGGCTGCATTGTTCTCACAACAATACCAGCCTCCTTCGGGATTTATATACCGACCATTATAATTCGGTCTTCCAAAGACCATGCAGATTGCAATACTCATACACAGCTATAGGCTTGCTATTGCAGGTACATATCAATGCCTCAGGTTTATCTTTCAAGCCCACTCTTATACCACCATCTTCGGTTTGTACATAGATGAACGCAATATGATGCTCGGGTAGCATGGGGTGTGCAACACTACCTACCTCAACCTTAATGGTACAATCATCAATGCGAGTTACAACCGGTACATGCTTCTCATTGCTTGCATCTTCGGTATTGGGAACAAGCAGATGCATCTCCTCGCCACAACACACTACAGGAACATTTGAATCCACGACCTTACCTATTACATTACCACAATGACGACATTTAAAAAATTTAGTAGCCATAATTATAAATGTTTTTGATAGAAAAAATTTATTTATTTACATCACAAAGTTAATAATAGATTTTCAATATAAAACACTTATTCTTAAATTTGTCAAAATTATTTTTATGAAAGAGATATATTTAGCCGGAGGCTGTTTTTGGGGAACACAGCACTACATGAAACAGATAAATGGCATCATCGACACCGAGGCCGGATATGCCAATGGGTACACCCCCCACCCCACATATCAAGAGGTATATACCGACACAACAGGTTATGCCGAGACTGTGCGCATTATTTACAACCCCGATGTGATAGCACTCACATCGTTGCTCACACTCTTCTTCCGCACCATCGACCCCACATCGCTCAACCGCCAAAGGGGCGACATAGGTACTCGATATCGCACCGGTATATACTATACCGATGTGGCCGAATTGCCCACCATCATGAGCGTATATGACCACATAGCACAGCAATACGACGCACCTTTGGCTATCGAGGTAGAGCCTCTTTGCAATTTCTTCCCTGCCGAGGAGTATCACCAAGACTATTTAGACAAAAATCCCGGAGGATACTGTCACATTCCTCATGCACTCATCGAGGAGGCTCGTAAAGCCAACCGATAAGAGGTTTTATAAAGCAACATATAGAAATACCCCCACGCATACAATCACTATATGCGTGGGGGTACTTTATGTGATAAAATGTCTATATTACTTGCCTACAGGTATGCGGCTCAACACCTGAGTCATACAGTGGGCAGCTCCGTAGCCATCAATAAGGCTTTCGAGAGGTATCCACTCTACTTTCACGCCATGGCGTGCAAGGTTTTCTTGCAACTCGGCCGATTGTCCGGCTACTGCCATGATGTGACGAGGTGCTATGGTAAGATAGTTGTTGGCATAGTGCAACTCGTCCTCAAGTTTGATAGGAATGATGGTATAACCATTGTCCTTGAGGTATTGTACAAAAGGCACATCTTGTTGAGTCAAGGTGTACTCTTTCTCACCGGGCTTGCGAGTATAAAGATCTACAGTCACCCACTCAGGATCGCCCTCTTTGGCATTATAGCGACTCTCTACCAATGTGCACAAGTCCTTATCAATGATGTTGAAGTATGTATCGAGGTGCATTTGCATTTGCCACCATTTATGATCGTTCACAACAACGATAGTATCGTGACCAAAGGCATCGGCATGCATAATTTGCTCAATGGCCTCGATGTTGGTGCGCATACCACAACCTATAAACGACACATCACCGGCAGTGATATAGTCGCCACCCTCCAATCTACCTTCATTCACAATCTCGAGGATAGGTTTCACGCCCAATTGCTCATAGCACAATGCTATAATGGCAGTCTCGGGAGCACGTTGAGTAGAGTTCATTTGACAGATGATATGACCACGAGGCGTAGTGATACTTTGGTCGCGGGTAAAATAGAGGTTCATCAATGGTTGATGTGTATATACAGCCTCTACACCAGTATTGTTGTCGGTCGAGTAGAGCGTAACGGTAGGTTGCAACAAAATGCAACGTATGAGGTCGGCTCGCGACATCTCACCTATCACTTGCAAACGATAGTTGTTGTTCTCTACAAGATTGGCATTGGGAATATTCGATACATCGTAGTTGAGCGCATTCATAGCATATACACGTAGTTTCTCTATAGGAGCTTCGTTGAGAAGTTGCTCTACGGTATATACCTTGATACCATTTTTCTCGAGCGAACTGATATATCCTCGGTGCTCGGCAGCGGCTTTATCTACATCGAAATAGTTCTCAAACAAACCTGCCGACGGGTGAATGACACCATCAAAAAGTTCTTGACCCGGAGTATGCATCAGTATGGCAGTTGCCTTGTCCCACTCGGCTCGTGGATAACCGGCCTCTTGTGCTTGCATTACATTGCACAGCGATAGCAATAATGCTAATGATAGAAATATGCGTTTCATGGTTTTTATTATAAAAATTTTTAGTTTGCAAATATAGAGTTTATCGTTACAATACACAACATTGTCACTACAATTTTTTAGCTATATATGATATAAGAATGAGCCTCAAGGCATCACAGCTGCAACTACTCAAGCCACATTCACTTTTCCTCCTCACTCCACATACTATAGGGGCGTTGCGCCAAGCATGAGTTGTAGTAACGCTCAATGCCTGTCACATTCCTACCCACAAAGGGAGGTAAGTCGTAGCTTTCATCTTCGTGTTCCAGTTCAATCTCGGCCATTACAAGTCCCTCATTTTCACCATGGAAGCAATCTATTTCCCATATATATCCTTTGTAGTCATAGATATATCGTGTCTTTTCGACAACCGGCGATTGACACAGCGTATCGAGCATCGACTGCGCCATCTCCGGGTCTATCTCCACCTCATACTCGGGACGCGAAGCTCCCCTGTTCTCACCTTTTATGGTTATATAGGCTCGATGGCCGGCTATGCGCACACGCACTACACAATGCTTGTCGGTAGTAAGATAACCTTGGCGGAAGTACGTCGATGAACGATAGCCCTGCAAGTAACTATCGTTGGTAACAATATATTTATGTTCTATCTCGGTAGCCATACACTTCGCTATCAGAAAACAATATAACTCTGCGGGTTGAGTGCCACACCGGCATGCCACAACTCAAACTCCACCATACTACCCATCGAAGTGCCTATAACAGCAATGCGTTCACCGGCCACTACCTTATCGCCTACACGACGCATACATTCGCCTATGTTGCGATAGAGACTCATGTAATTGTTATTGTGCTGCACAACCAATACATAACCATCAGACAATGTATGTGTTATAGCCACTATAGTACCATCGAGCACAGCTGCAACGGTAGCATTGCGAGAGGCTTGTATCGAGATGCCATACACACCTTGTTGGGGATTGAACGGCTCTACAATAGTACCGGTCAACGGAGGGTGGAAAAGTATTCCCTCGGTAGGAGGTGGCAACATGGTGAGGTTAAATCGCTCGTTTTCTTCATATTCCTGCGAGAAAGCCTCACTCTCGGGCGATGACTTGGACAGAATATCGGGCGACCACTTTTGTATCGAGTCAAGACCTGCAGCCACACTATCATTGATAGCAATACTATCGATGCTTATCTCATCGTTGAGTATGCGTGCTATGTTATCGAGATACTGTTCGCGCATCTCCATCTGCCGTGTCAGAGAGTCAAGGCGCATGGCATTATCGATAATCTGCATACGGGTTTCGCTACGCAAGTAACCCGGCAAAATGTAATGCAACGGAGTCCATGCAAAGAGAGCAAAGAAACCAAAGCCTATAACCATTACTATCAGAACAGCCACCGAGACAATCTGCACACGGGTGGTCGAGACATTCAGCAACTCCTTTTGAGCATCATCTTGAATGCTCACCTTTATACGGGGCTTTTTATCTTCGGGTCGGTTTATATTATTTTTGTCACTACTCATCTTTATCTACAATTGTTTTACCGACTCAAAAGTACTAATTTATATAGAAATAGCATCACATTATCGACAATTTTTCTCTTTTTCACACATCGACACACACTTTTCTACCTATTTCAAAACGGTTGTATCTGAACAGAATTAACTTCACGTTGTTTTAATTACAAAAAATGTAGGTACTGAAGGTATGTTATACTGTGTATCGGCATTGATAGAAATATTATCAACTAAAATCTAAAAAAGATGAGAACGAAACAGTTTTTTTATCTCTGTGGTATTGCCGGAGTTGCTCTCGGCACAGCACTTAATCTGTCGGCTCAGGTAGTAGTCGAGGAGATAGCCATCGCCGAGTATGTACCGGGCAAAGTGCATTACTATGCAGAGAGCAATCTCGACAACTGGTATCTCTCGATAGGTGCCGGTACACAAACTTTTCTCACCGAACACAACGGCAGTGACGCACACTTCACACTTGCCATGAACATGGCAGTAGGTAAATGGATTACTCCATACGTGGGTATGCGCATGAGTGCCATGGCAGGCTCTCTGCACTACGATTGGAAGATGGGCACACCCGTTGTACATCAAAATGGCTCGATGAAATACGGCGCATTCTACGTCGATTTCTTATGGGAGATGACCAACTCGCTCTTTGGGTACAACGAGCGTCGCGTATTGCAAGTAGTGCCCTTCATAGGTTTGGGTGGTGCCTATGGTTGGCATCACACAGGTAGCGACAACGAGACTTGGGCTTTACCCGTTACGGGTGGTATCAAGTTCAACTTCCGATTGTCGCACTACTTAGACTTCTTCATCGAAGGTCGTGTACAAGCCGTAGGAGATCAATTCAACCACGTCATTGCCGGTAGCCAAATTGAGACTGCCATCTCGGCTATAGGAGGCTTCTCTATAAAATTCCGCGAGAGTCGTTTCAAACCCTACAGCCCTCAAGTTGATCAGTTGGCCATTGCCGAGCTCAATCGTCGCACCAATCAACTTCGTGCCGAGCTGCAAGCTTGCCAATCGCGCAAGGTTGAGTGTCCTCCCTGCCCCGAAGTTCCCGAGGCTCCCACTACTGTTGTTGTCGAGCAAAAGCCCTGCAACGGTACCATGACAGCATCAGTATCGTTTGCCATCAACAGCGCTATCGTAACTCAACGCGAGATGGTAAATGTTTACAACGTGGCTCAATGGCTCAAGGAAAATCCTGAGTGCAAAGTGACCATAACAGGATATGCCGACCGCAAGACGGGAACGTCCGAGTACAATATGAAGTTGAGCCAACGTCGTGCCGAGGCTGTTGCCAAGATACTCAAAGAGAAATATGGCATCGACAACAATCGCATCGTCATACTGGGCGAAGGTAGCAATATGCAACCCTATCCCGACGATAACGATTGGAACCGTATTGTCATCTTTACCGGAGGCGAACGCTGATAGTTACACCGTTTTTCATCATTATTAAAATCTGCCTGAGGGTGAGTCGAAATGAAAATTTTGACTCACCCTCTTCGGGTTTGTTAGAGTACGTTTTTTACTCATGGTTATCATTTTCTTTGTGGTAAATATAGTTGCTTCTTCTTACCTTTGAGGTAAACCTCGAAGATAGTGTGCACTCGCTGTGAAAAATATTGAAGTAATCTTCATATTTCTCGCTCGTTTCTTCGTATATTTGATGTAGTTTGATTAAGATTCTTTGAGTATCAAACCATTAAGAAGAACTTGCATGAGAATGGGCAATGGATAAGAAATTGCTAACTTGTTTTGTTACACTATATTCCTCATGCTTTTCAAATAACTCTT
>JAFQRE010000004.1 GCA_017410245.1 Bacteroidaceae bacterium | reverse complement strand
TTTCTCTAATACCCACCATATACGGCTATTTCTGCCGAAATTAGAAATATGGCGGGATAACACAAAAATGGTATAAGTACCAACCACTTATCATATTTTGCCCTCATTCTGCCATTTTTACGCAAGTTCTTCGTATCTTTGCACTATGGCTATATATGGTTACTATGGCCCACTATATTTACCACAACATGCTCAGCAAAAACCAAATAAAATACATACAATCACTCTCTCGCAAAAAAGGACGAAGCGAGAGCGGTTGCTTCCTTGCCGAGGGTAACAAACTCGTTGAGGATACACTTCAGGCATTCGACTGTCGTATGCTGGTAGCCACCCCCGAGTGGTGGGCACAACACCCTACTGTTCAGGCCGATGTGCGCATAGAAGCTACCCGCAACGAAATATCACGAGCCTCACAACTATCTACCCCGCAAGATGTGCTGGCTGTATATGCTATACCACACTACACGCTCAACGAGGCCACTCTCGCCTCTCAATTGTCGCTCGTACTCGATACGGTACAAGACCCCGGCAACTTAGGCACTATCATACGCATAGCCGATTGGTTTGGCATACGACACATCATCTGTTCGCCCGAGACAGCCGATGTATTCAACCCCAAGGTTGTACAGGCTACAATGGGTGCTTTGGCTCGTGTCGAGGTGCATTACACTCCGCTCCTCGATTTCTTGGCTCGAATGAGCAAAGAGATACCTGTATATGGCACATTTCTCGATGGCGACAACATATACGCCAAAGAACTCACTCACAACGGACTCATTGTCATGGGCAACGAAGGTAACGGCATATCCGATGCTTTGAAGCCTTATATTACCCAACGCCTTTACATACCCTCATTTCCACCCGAAGCTACAACAAGCGAAAGCCTCAATGTGGCCGTAGCTACAGCTATAACTTGCGCCGAGTTCCGTTGTCGCTCCATCAAAATTTAGGCTTATGGCAAAGACAAAAAGTGTATATTGCTGCAACAACTGCGGTGCCGAAAGCCCCAAATGGATAGGCCGTTGCCCCGTTTGTGGCGAATGGAATACATACATCGAGCAAGTAGTTACGGTAAAATCGACCTCTACGTCAAGCAAATATGCTCACTCGGTAGATGGTACCAAAGCACAACCATTGCGTCTCGAACAGATTGACTCGTCAAACGAGCCTCGCATCGACTTGGGCAATGCCGAGTTGAACAGAGTACTGGGAGGCGGACTTGTACGTGGCTCATTGGTACTCATTGGTGGTGAGCCGGGCATAGGCAAATCGACCCTTATACTGCAAACCGTACTATCACTCAAAAATCAGCGCACACTATATGTGAGTGGCGAAGAGAGTGCCCGACAACTCAAGTTACGCGCCGAGCGCATCGGATACGACAATCCCGATTGCTACATCGTGTGCGAAACCATGATGGAAGAGATAATGGTACATGTGCGCAACATCAAGCCCGACATACTCATTGTCGATTCGATACAGACCATTGCCACCGAGACACTCGAGTCATCGGCCGGGTCGGTAGCACAGGTGCGCGAATGTACTGCTGCTCTACTCCGCTTTGCCAAGGAGAGCGGCACGCCCGTACTGCTTGTGGGACACATCAACAAAGAAGGCAGTATTGCCGGCCCTAAGGTACTGGAACACATCGTCGATACAGTATTGCAATTTGAAGGCGACCGCCACTATATGTACCGCATACTGCGATCGGTAAAAAACCGCTTTGGCAGCACGGCCGAATTGGGTATATACGAAATGCGACAAGAGGGATTGCGCGAAGTGAACAACCCTTCGGAGTTGCTTCTTACCACACACCACGAGGGGCTTAGTGGTGTTGCCATTGCCGTAGCCATCGAAGGCATGCGTCCATTCCTCATCGAGACTCAAGCCCTTGTCAGCAGTGCAGCATACGGTACTCCTCAACGTTCGGCTACAGGCTTCGACCTGCGACGCATGAATATGTTACTGGCGGTGCTCGAAAAACGGGTGGGATTTAAATTAGGACAGAAAGACGTATTCCTCAACATAGCCGGAGGTATCAAGGTTAACGACCCGGCAATGGACTTGGCCATCATCAGTGCCATACTCTCCTCCAACATGGATATGAGTATCGAAGAGGGCACTTGTATGACAGGTGAGGTGGGACTATCGGGCGAGATACGACCTATCAATCGCATCGAGCAACGCATACTCGAGGCCGAGAAACTTGGCTTCCGCCGCATCATTATCCCTCACAACAATATCAAAGGTTTCGACACATCGAAACTCAACATAGAGATACTACAAGTACGCAAAGTCGAGGAGGCTTTCCGCCTTCTTTTCGGATAATATACAACAATGATACAAGAACAACAACTACGTTTACTACCCCATCAAGCAGCCTCAGAGCAGAGTATTATAGCCTTTCTCAATGAGAATGGCACCTCAAACGTAAAGGCCGTAAGAGTCATCAAGCGCTCTATCGATGCTCGTCGTCGCCCGGTTATGGTCAATCTCACCGTCAAAGTCTATATCAATGAGCTACCCCAAGATGATGAATTTGACAGCATCATATATGGCGATGTATCACAAGCTCCGGCAGTGGTTGTCGTGGGAGCAGGGCCGGCCGGTTTGTTTGCATCGTTGCGACTCATCGAGGCCGGACTACGACCTATACTCATAGAGCGAGGTAAAGATGTACACGCCCGCCGTCGCGACATCGCTCTCATCAGTCGCGAGCATCGTATCGACCCCGAGTCGAACTACGGCTTTGGCGAAGGTGGTGCCGGTGCTTTTTCAGATGGCAAATTATATACCCGCAGCAAAAAACGTGGCAACGTAAATCGTATCCTCAATATCTTGTGCCAACACGGAGCATCAACATCGATACTTGCCGATGCACACCCTCACATAGGCACCGACAAGTTGCCTCGCGTCATCGAGAATATACGCAACCGCATCATACAATCGGGTGGAGAAGTCCACTTTGAGACTCGCATGACTTCGCTTATCACTCACAACAATATGGTAGTAGGTGTCAATACAGCTTGTGGCAAGACCTTCAGAGGACCGGTAATCCTTGCTACCGGACACTCGGCTCGCGACGTATATTACTATTTGCACGATAGCGGTGTGACTCTCGAAGCCAAAGGTATGGCTGTAGGAGTGCGACTCGAACACCCTCAACAACTCATCGACTCGATACAATATCATAACCCTCATGGACGAGGCAAATTCCTGCCCGCGGCCGAGTATAGCTTTGTCACACAAGTAGCCGGACGTGGCGTATATTCATTCTGCATGTGTCCCGGCGGATTTGTAGTACCGGCAGCAACAGGCCCCAATCAACTTGTAGTCAATGGTATGTCGCCCTCCAATCGTGGCTCACGATGGGCCAACTCGGGTATGGTTGTTGAGATGCGTCCCGAGGACTATCCCAATGTATCGAAGTATGGCATCTTGGCCGGTATCAAGTTTCAAGAGGAACTCGAACAACTCTGCTACGTCAATGGCAATTGTCGCCAGACAGCCCCGGCTCAACGCATGGCCGACTTTGTTGCAGGTCGCAACTCATCGTCATTAGCCTCATCGTCCTATACTCCCGGCTTGGTAGCATCGCCCCTTCACTTCTGGTTACCCGAGCACATCAGCTCTCGCCTACGCGAAGGCTTCAAGTACTTTGGTAAAATTTCACACGGATTTCTCACCAACGAAGCCACTATGATAGGTGTCGAGACTCGCACATCATCGCCCATACGCATTCCTCGCGACAACGAGCGTATGTCGCACATCACCCTACGTGGTCTATATCCTTGCGGCGAGGGTGCAGGATATGCCGGTGGCATCATATCGGCGGCCATCGATGGCGAGCGCTGTGCCGAAGCTATTGCCGAGCAATGGGACGAACTGAAGCAAGCATTATAAACACTCTACAAGCACACCTTTTGACATGAAAAAATTATTTCTATCGACAATACTTCTCCTCATTTCGGCCTTGACTATGGCGGCCACTTGGGAGCGTGAGCAACTCATATCTACTCGCAACTCTTCACTCATGCTCACTGCCGGTGAGAATGAACCACTGAAGATAGCCTATTATGGCGACCGCATAGGCGAGGAAGAGCGCAACAACATTCACGAGGCTTGGGTAGGACTCAATCGTGATGCCTACCCCGTTTTCGGCACAACCTGCATCTTTACCAATGCCATGCAAGTGACTCACACCGATGGCAACATGACCCTCGACCTCATTGTAAAAGATGTTGTGCGAAGCAATACCAATCGAGGTGAAAAAGTAGCCATAACCATGACCGACCGCGTATATCCCTTTGCGGTGACTCTCAATTATGAAACCCACTACGAAGAAGACATCATTGAGACATGGGTAGAGGTACAACACAACGAGAAAGGCATTGTCACACTCAATCGCTTCGACTCGAGCTACATGCCCATTCGCAAGGGCAATGTATGGTTATCGCATCTGCATGGAGCCTGGGCTGCCGAATCTTGGCTCACTGCCGAACCTCTCAATCATGGCATCTTGGAGATACGCAATACCGATGGCTCACGCAACGGGCACTACAACCGACCCGAGGTTATGTTCTCGCTCGACGGCGAGCCTTCCGAAAATCAGGGTCGTGTTATAGGTGCAGTGCTATGCTGGAGTGGCAACTACTCGTTGCGTATCGACACCGACAAGAGTCATATGCACCACTTCTTTGCAGGCATTTGCAACGAAGCCTCACAATATAAACTTGCCAAAGGCGAAACCTTTGTAACACCTCGCATGGCATATACTTACAGCCAACGTGGTATAGGTGGTGCAAGTCGCAACTTCCACAAGTGGGCACGCAATGGCATGGTACATGGGTGTAATACACAACGCGACATTCTGCTCAACAGTTGGGAAGGTGTTTATCTCGACATCAACGAGAAAGATATGGAGCAAATGATAAGCGACTTTGCCGCAATGGGTGGCGAGCTGTTTGTCATGGACGATGGTTGGTTTGGCGACAAATATCCTCGCACCAAGGACAACTCGTCATTGGGCGACTGGGTTGTAGATAATAATAAACTCCCCAAAGGATTGCAACACCTCATCAACACAGCACATGGCAAGGGCATCAAATTCGGTATATGGATAGAGCCCGAAGCCACCAACAGCATCAGCGAACTCATAGAGAAGCACCCCGATTGGGTATTGCAAGTGAAGGGTCGTGAGCCTCACTACGGACGTGGAGGCACACAATTGCTACTCGATCTCACCAACCCTGCCGTCCAGGACTTCATTTTCGGCATCGTCGATAATTTGCTCACGCAACACCCCGACATTGCCTACATCAAGTGGGACGCCAACGTAGAGCTATTCAACTACGGCTCAACTTACTTGCCCCAAGACCGCCAGTCGCACATCTATATCGACTACCATCGTGGTCTTGTAAACGTACTGCAACGCATTCGCAACAAATATCCGCAAGTCGTCATACAAGCCTGTGGCGGTGGTGGTGGTCGCATCAGTTATGGTGTCATGCCCTACTTCGACGAATTTTGGGTGAGCGACAACACCGATGCTCTGCAACGCATCTACATGCAATGGGCCACATCATACTTCTATCCGGCTATCGCAATGGCTCAACACGTAAGTGCTTCACCCAATCACCAGACAGGTCGCTCAGTTCCTCTGAAGTTCCGCTTTGATGTTGCCATGACAGGCCGTCTGGGTATGGAACTGCAACCCAAAGATATGAACGACAGCGAACGCGACTTTGCCACGCGCGCCATAGCGCAATACAAGACCATACGCCCCATCATACAGATGGGCAATCTGTATCGTCTTGTGTCGCCATTCGACAAGCAAGGTATAGCTTCGCTCATGTATGTCAATGACGATGCCTCGCAAGCCGTATTCTTTGCTTATAAAATGGAGCACTTTAACAATATGAATGTGCAACGTGTACGCATGGACGGTCTTGATGCCCTCAAGAAATACAAAATTACCGAGTTGAATGTACCGGCCGACAAGCAACCTTGTCATCTCGATGGCAAGATATTTACAGGCCGATTGCTTATGAATACCGGTATAGAATTAAATCTCGATAGCGAATATGCCAGCCGAGTACTCATGTTGGTAGAGCAATAATATTGCTCGAGATAAATCTCTCATTATATAAATAGTGCTGCTTAAGTAAAAACATAACAGATATATAAGAAATATGAAATTAAAAACTTCCCTTGTCGCACTTGCTACAGTGATGACACTTGCCGGTTGCAACAAACCCGCAGTTCCGGTCATAACGGTCGATACAATGGGTATCGAAGTAACAAGCGATGAAAATCGCGAATACTCATACACCGACAAAGAGAGTGCCTACTACTATGGCCGCACACACCAAGCCCACTTTGCCGAATGGTATGCCGGTTGGAACATCAAGCAACGGCGCATCATGAGCGACTACAACCTCTATGTAGATACCACCCTACTCAATCGTGCCGATGCACAAGTGACTGTATATCCCCACTACCTCAATCGTGCATTTGAGCAAGCCACCGAGCAATTTGCCATGATCGACAATTGTCGCATACTATCCATTGCGCTCAACAACATCAATGGCAACAACATAGCCATCGAGATAGACACCACCCTTGTCACTGCACCTCATCACGAACAAAACATACTTTGGTTTACACCCCGCGAAACTCCGCAACAATACATTGCGGTAGCACCACGCAACGAGGCCGAAACTCAATACATCGATATGCGCTTGCAAGCACCGGCTTCGGCTCAAGGATTTGTCATTGCATATGGTAGCAAAGATGAGTGTTTGCAAAATATCGATGCTTTCCGCACTCACAGCAAGGAGTGGCTTGATGCCCGCAAAGAGCGCATGAACAACTTGGTGATGATATCAAACCCCATGAAGAGCAACATCGACTCGCTCGACCATGCCATAGCTTGGCTACTCCTCACCACCGACCAGTTAGTCACCAATCAGCAAGGTCGTGGCATCTACGCCGGACTGCCTTGGTTTAACGAATATTGGGGTCGCGATATGTTCATTTCTATGCCGGGTGCTACCCTCATCAATGGCGAGTTTGATGTGACACGCAACATTCTTTCCGACTTCTCTCGCCTTCAAGACATAGACCCCAAGTCGCCCACTCTGGGTCGCATACCCAATCGTGCCAACGTCGATGGCATTCTCTACAATACCACCGATGGTACACCTCGCTTCGTTATGCAAGTAGCCGACTATGTACGCTACTCGGGCGACACAGCTTTTATCCGCGAAATCTATCCTGCCGTATCACGCAGCATCACAGCATCTATAGCACTCTTCACCGATGAGAATGGTTACCTGTGTCATGCCGATGCCGACACATGGATGGACGTTAAGCGCAAAGGAATACCCGGATCGCCTCGTGGCAATCGTGCCAACGACATTCAAGCACTATGGTACAACCAACTTATCGATGGTGCTTACATGGCCCGATACATGGGCGATGATTTGGTTGCTCTCGAATGGGAGACTCGAGCCAATATGCTACGCGAAAATTTTGTCAAAGACTTCTGCGACACCACCAATTACCTCATCATCGACCACCTCAATGCCGATGGCTCTCGCGACATGCAAGTACGTCCCAATCAGCTATATACATACGAGTTGATAGGCAACAACGACTTCTGTCGCCAAGTGACACGTCGTGTATGGGAAGAGCTTGTCTATCCTTGGGGCGTAGGCTCATTGAGACAACTCGACGATGACTTCCACCCCCAACACGAAAACTGGCACTATTACCACAAAGACGATGCCTACCACAACGGCACAGTGTGGTTGTGGAACAATGGCCATGCCATGCAACGCATGATAGAGATGGGACAACCCGACATCGCTTGGCAACTCTTCTGCAACATGAACCGCCAAGCCCTTGCCCAAGGTGCCATTGGCAGCCTCAGCGAGAACGCCGATGCTCACCCCCGCGAAGGTGCCACATGGGCCAATCGTTCGGGCACATTCCTACAAGCATGGAGCAACGCCGAACAACTACGTGTATGGTATCAGTACTTCTTAGGCATTCGCCCCGATATGGTAAACAACATCATCACACTCAACCCCCAACTCCCCACCGACATTACCTCGCTTACCTATAGCCAACGTGTAGGCAATGGCGATATTATAGGTACCTACGAGCGCACCCAAGACGAGACAGCATACGGCTATGTATTGCGCAACGAGGAGGCCACGCTATACATCGATATTCCTACCTTCGCACCATTCGATGTAGTTGTGGCAGCCGGTGATGTAGTACTCATCAGTGTCAAAGACGATGTGCTCACCCTCAAAGTGCGCAATGCCAATGGAGAGTATCGCGAAGAACTTACGTTTGCACAAGATGCCACCCTCCTGCAACATGCAATCGACAACGACAACTTCTTCGAGGGCACACAGTTCTGCCAACCCATACACCGCGACAACCTCAAGGCATTCGACACATACTACGAAGAGGCGCTCACATACGAGTAATATCAATCAACTATCATTCAACACATTACAAACAAAAAAGAAGAATACAAGACGTGATATATCCCAACAACTTTGAACAGAAAATCGGATTTGACCAAATTCGCCAAATGCTGAGAGACTTGTGTCTGAGTAGCCTCGGGCGTAATCTCATTGACGACATTGCTTTTATGACCCACTATGACTCCATTCTCACCGCACTGCATTGCACACGCGAGATGGTCGAAATAGAGAGAAGCGATGAAGAATTTCCAACCGACTTTTTCTACGACGTACGTCCCATACTCAAGCGCATTCGCATCGAAGGCACGTTTGTCGATGTGGCCGAGCTGTTCGACCTACGTCGCTCTTTGGAGACCATACGACGCCTTGTATCATTCTTCAAGGCCAAAGACGATGAGCAACCGCTCTACCCCTACTTGGCCAACCTCTCGGCCGATGTACTCATCTACCCGCAGATAACCAAAGAGATAGATGCCATACTCGACAAGACAGGCAATATACGCGACAACGCCTCTCCCGAGTTGCAAGCCATCAGGCGCAACCTATCGGCTACCATGGCCGGTATCTCGCGCAGCCTCAACAGCATTTTGCGGCAGGCTCAGAGCGAAGGTTATGTCGATAAAGACGTAGCCCCAACCATGCGCGATGGCCGATTGGTTATACCCGTTATACCTACCTTCAAACGCAAAATTAGGGGTATCGTACACGATGAGTCGGCCAGTGGCAAAACCGTTTATATAGAACCCGCCGAAGTGGTAGAGGCCAACAACCATGTGCGAGAATTGGAGATAGAAGAACGCCGAGAAATAGTGCGCATTCTCACTCTATTTACCGACAAGTTGCGCCCTCTCGCACCCGACATTGTATCCTCATACGACTTCCTCGCTCAGATCGACTTCATACGAGCCAAGGCACTGTTTGCCATAGATATAGATGCCACACTGCCACACATCGAACACGAATGCCAAATAGATTGGTTCCACGCCATACACCCACTACTACTCCTTGCACTGCGTCGCCAGCAGAAGCAAGTTGTACCACTCGACATCTCGCTCGACAAGCACAACCGCATATTGCTCATTTCGGGCCCCAACGCAGGTGGTAAGTCGGTATGCCTCAAGACAGTAGGTCTGCTACAATACATGATGCAATGCGGTATGCTTGTACCCATGTACGACAACTCACACATGGGCATCTTTGAGCACATATTTATCGATATAGGCGATGAACAATCTATTGAAGACGATCTGAGTACCTATAGCTCGCACCTCTCACACATGAAGCAATGCGTAAGACATTGCAACGCTCGCTCACTGTTGCTCATCGACGAGTTTGGCGGTGGTACAGAGCCGCAGATTGGCGGAGCCATTGCCGAAGCACTTCTCGACCGTTTCAACCAACGACAATCATTTGGAGTCATTACCACACACTACCAAAACCTCAAGCACTTTGCCGAGGCTACCGATGGCGTGGTAAACGGAGCCATGCTCTACGACCGTCACCTCATGCAACCCCTCTTCACGCTATCCATTGGCAATCCCGGCAGCTCGTTTGCCATTGAGATAGCACGCAAGATAGGTCTGCCCGAGGAGATTATTGCCGATGCCTCACAAAAAGTTGGTAACGACTACATATCGATGGACAAATATCTGCAAGACATCGTACGCGACAAGCGCTACTGGGAAAACAAGCGACAAAGCATCAGACAGAAAGAGAAACAACTCGAAGAGCTCACCACACGCTACAGCGAAAACCTCACCCGCCTCGACCGTGAGCGCAAGGAGTGGCTCGCCAAGGCCAAGGAAGAAGCCCGAGCCATACTCTCCGACACCAATACACGCATCGAAAGCACCATCAAAGAGATACGCGAAGCACAAGCCGACAAAGAGCGCACCAAAGAGGCTCGCAAGCGTCTCGACGAATTCAAGCAACAGATAGCAGCCGAAGACGCTCAACAAGCACAAGAGGACAAGATACAACGCGAAATACGCAAACTCAACGAGCGAAAACTACGCAAACAACAAAAGCGACAAGAGCAACCATCGGCAACCGAACAACCACAGGTCACCATCGTTATGGGCGATGCCGTACGCATCAAAGGTCAAAATGCAGTAGGCGAAGTCATAGCACTTACCGACAAAGAGGCAACCGTTGCATTCGGCATGGTGCAGTCGAAGATAAAACGCGACAGGCTCGAGAAAGTAGGTCGCAACCAACTACGTCGCGAACAGACAAGAAAAGCCACATTCATCAGTGCCTCTACTACCGACGACATGCGCGAGAAGCAACTAACATTTACCAACGAGATAGACGTGCGTGGCATGCGTGTAGATGAAGCACTACAAGCCATCACATACTTTATCGACGATGCCATACAAGTAAGTTGCAGTAGGGTACGCATCTTGCATGGCACAGGAACCGGAGCTCTCAGAGCCTCTATCCGACAGTATCTTAAGAGCGTACATGGAGTACGACACTATGCCGACGAGCACATTCAACTGGGCGGTGCCGGTATTACGGTAGTCGATTTAGACTGACACTATATTCTGTACACACACTACTCAAGCAATATTACCCCAAATATTGCTTGAGTATTCATTTATTTGAGCCAATATACACATTATTTATAATAATTGTCGTAAATTTGCATCAAATATACCTTTACTATGAATATCACAGACAGAACACAAATTATCAACCTCGTTAAGCGCGAAGTTGTACCGGCCATCGGTTGTACCGAGCCTATAGCAGTAGCATTATGTGTAGCATATGCAACCGAAACATTGGGAACTCGTCCCCAAAAAATTGATGTATATCTGAGTGCCAACGTACTGAAAAACGCCATGGGTGTAGGTATCCCGGGCACAGGCATGATAGGTCTGCCCATAGCCATCGCTTTAGGTGCCCTCATTGGAAAAACCGAGTACCAACTCGAAGTACTCAAAGACTGCAACCCCGCCGAAGTTGCACGAGGCAAAGCTATGATTGATAGCAATTGTATAGACATCAAGCTCAAAGAGAATATCAGCGAAAAACTCTATATCGAGGTAACCTGCCATGCCGATGGTCACCAAGCCACAGCTACCATTGCAGGCAGCCACACCAACGTGGTATATCTCGCCTACGACAACGATGTGCGTGTAAACAAGTCGAACACTACTACTCAAGCCACCAACGACGAAGAGGTAGAGCTAACTATGCAACGCGTGTGGGAATTTGCCACCACTGCACCCCTCAACGAAATAGAATTCATTCGCGATGCAGCAAAACTCAATAAAGCTGCTGCCGAGTTCTCTTTCAAAGGAAACTACGGTCACTGCTTAGGCAAGACTATGCAAGGCCCCCTCGAACAAGCCATCATGGGTAAAAATACATTCACTCACGTATTGTCATACACATCGGCAGCATGCGATGCTCGTATGGCCGGTGCTATGGTGCCCGTTATGAGCAACTCGGGCAGTGGCAACCAAGGTATTGCCGCAACCATGCCTGTCGTGATATTTGCCGAGGACAATCGCAACAGCGACGAGCAACTCATCAGAGCATTGATGTTGAGCCACCTCACTACCATATATATCAAGCAAACATTGGGTCGTCTGTCGGCTCTTTGTGGTTGTGTGGTTGCCACAACAGGTGCAAGTTGCGGTATCACATACCTCATGGGTGGCGACTATAACAACATCACTTATGCTGTAAAAAACATGATTGCCAACCTCACCGGTATGATATGCGATGGTGCTAAACCCAGTTGCGCACTCAAGATTACCGGTAGCGTTGCCAACTGTATGATGGCAGCCATGCTTGCCATGGAAGGCCGTTGCGTGACAGCCCTCGAAGGTATCATTGACGAAGATGTTGATAAATGTATCCGCAACCTCACTCGCATCGGTTCGCAAGGCATGAACGAGACCGACCACCTCGTGCTCGACATCATGACACACAAAGGTTGCTAATAACTATATCAAAACCGATACTAATAATCACACGATACACCTATCGATTACCGAAAACCATAGAATAAGAAATGAAAAGAATACTTTGGGGCCTACTGATAGCCCTTATGACAACAACAATCGGTGTTGCTGCCGAACTCGATTTGCGCGACATCACCAACAATGTATATCGTGGTAAAGGCACCGACGAAATCACACCGCTCAAAGATGGCAAGCACTACGTAGCTGCCAACGACGACTTCACCAAGTTGGAAAAATGGGAATACGCCTCGGGCAAAGTTGTTGCCACACTTTTCGACGTAGCGACAGCTCGTGAGTGCAACATCAAGTCCTTTGAAGGATATGCCATCAGCGATGACGAGACCCGCCTACTCATATACACCAACAGCGAGCCTATATATCGTCACTCATTCAAGGCCGACTACTATACCTTTGAAATCAAGCGCAACCTGCTCAAGCCTCTCTCGACAAACGGTAAGCAACAAGCCGCTGTATATTCGCCCAATGGCCGTATGGTAGCTTTCGTGCACGACAACAACATCTTCATCAAGAAACTCGACTACGACACCGAGGTTGCTGTTACTACCGATGGTAAAATAAACAGCATCATAAATGGTGTTCCCGACTGGGTGTATGAAGAGGAGTTTGGTTTCTCTTCGGCTATGCAATGGAGTAGCGATAGCGAACTGTTGTCGTTTATCCGTTTCAACGAGACCAATGTTAAGGAGTTTGCTTTTACGCTCTACGGTTCTTACAGCCCCGACTATCCCGAGTACGACACCTACAATGGCGAGATGCGTTACAAATATCCTGTTGCCGGGGAGGTAAACTCGGGCGTACAAGTCATGACCTACACCGTAGAAACTCGTGCACTGAAAGCTCACAAAATCCCTATGGACGCCGATGGATACATTCCCCGCATTTTTGCTATGCCCGAGGCCGACCAATTGGCTGTTATCACACTCAACCGCCACCAAAATCACCTCTCGCTCTACAAGCTCAATGCCCGCTCGGGAGTCAATCGCCTGCTTCTTGAGGACAACGAAAAGACGTGGATAGACACCAGCGTACTCGACATGCTACATTTCTACCCCGACTTCTTCGTTTTTGCCAGCGATCGCGATGGTTGGTTGCGACTCTACCAACACAACAACAATGGTATCATGCAACGTGCCATCTCGCCCGAACAACAAGATGTCACTGCATACTTGGGTTACAACCCCGACAAGAACATCTTCTACTGTCAAGCAACAGCCGGTGCTATCAACCGCGCCATCTATAGCTACAACAGCAAGAAAGGCATCACCAACCTCACCCCCGAGGCCGGTACACACTCGGCTATCTTCAACCCCTCATGCACCTACTACATTCACGGATATAGTTCGGCTACCATACCACCTGTTTACACACTGCGCAATGCTGCGGGCAAGGTCATTCGCACCATCGAGGATAATGCCAAGGTTGCCGAGGCTGTAGCTGCCACCAATATGCCCGCTCGTGAATTTTTCACTATGGACAATGGTCGTGGATACTCGCTCAACGGCTTCATGGTGAAACCCTACAACTTCGATGCATCAAAGCAATATCCCGCCGTATTGGTACAATATAGTGGACCCAGTTCACAAGAGGTACTCAACAATTGGGAGATTGATTGGTACCACTACTTGGCCAACCAAGGCTTTGTTGTAGTGTGCGTCGATGGTCGTGGCACCGGTGGTCGTGGCAAAGCCTTCGAGAGCATCGTATATCAAAACCTCGGTCGTTATGAAACCGAAGACCAAGTTGCTGCAGCCCGTTATGCTGCCTCACTGCCTTACGTCGATGGCAATAACATAGGTATATGGGGTTGGAGCTTTGGTGGTTACGAGGTACTCATGGCCCTCACAACAGGCAACGGTACATTCAAGGCCGGTGTTGCCATTGCACCTGTAACAGATTGGCGTTACTACGACTCGATATATACCGAGCGTTACATGCGCACTCCTCAAGAAAACCCCGACGGATATAAATATGGCGCACCCATCAACCATGCTGCTCAATTGCAAGGCAACCTGCTCATCGTATCGGGTACTGCCGACGACAATGTACACATGAGCAATACCATGGAGATGACTGCCGCCCTTATCGAGGCCGACAAGCAATTCGATATGATGATATATCCCAACCAAAACCACAGCATCAGGGGCAAGAACTCACGCTACCACATATACACCTTGGTATGCAATTTCTATAAAGAGAAACTCAAATAACCGATGCTCGACCTCATTGCCATTATAGGCCCTACAGCATCGGGCAAGACAACTCTTGCCGTAGCACTTGCCAAGAGAATTGGTACTGAAATTATCAGTGCCGATTCTCGGCAACTTTATAGGGGTATGGACATAGGTACAGGCAAAGACCTGGCCGAATACACCATCGACGGTACCACCATACCCTACCACCTCATTGACATTTGTCCGGCAGGCTATCGTTACAACCTATTTGAGTATGTACGCGATTTCAATATCGTATATGCCGACATGATGGCACGAGGCAAGCAACCCCTGCTATGCGGTGGTACAGGCCTATACGTCGAGACCATACTCAAAGGCTACTCATTGCCTCCAGTTCCCGAGAACTCAGCTCTACGCCAATCGCTGCAAGACAAGTCGCTCGACCAACTGGCCGAGATATTGCGAGGCTACAAAACCTTGCACAACACAACCGATATAGATACTTGCAAACGTGCTATCCGAGCCATAGAAATAGCCGAATTTTACAGCCGTCAAGAGCCCGAGCTGTTAGAGCCTCGCCCCATGAAAAATCCGCTCATAGTGGGTGTGAACATAGACCGCGAATTGCGCCGAGCCAAGATTACCCGCCGTCTGCATCAACGACTCGAAGAAGGTATGGTAGAGGAGGTGAAACAACTGCTCGACAGCGGTATCGACCCCGAGTCGCTCATTTACTACGGACTCGAATACAAGTTCCTCACCGAGTACATCATAGGTCGCACCACATACAACGAGATGGTAGAACGGCTGGAAATTGCCATACACCAGTTTGCCAAGCGACAGATGACATGGTTTCGCGGCATGGAACGCCGAGGACACACCATTCGCTGGATAGATGCCTCAATGCCCACCAACGAGAAGGTAGATATAATAGAAAGTTGGATAAAGGAGCACAACCAATAACAATCGTATTACGACATAAACAGACACAACAGAGATGATTTCAGTAGATGGCCTTACCGTCGAATTTGGCGGTACTACCCTATTCCAAGATATTTCTTTTGTTATCAACGAGAAAGACCGTATAGCCCTCATGGGTAAAAACGGTGCCGGAAAATCCACCTTGCTCAAGATTTTGGCAGGTGTACGACAACCCACCCGTGGCAGTATATCGGCACCCAAAGACACCGTCATAGCCTACCTGCCACAGCACCTCATGACCGAGAACAATCGCACCGTCTTTGAGGAGACATCGCAAGCATTTGCACACCTCTTTGAGATGGAAGCTGAGATAAATCGCATGAACGACGAGTTGGCTACACGCACCGACTATGAGAGCGAGAGCTACTATGCACTCATCGAGCAAGTTGCGGCATTGAGCGAAAAGTTCTACGCCATAGACCTCACTCACTTCGAGGAAGACGTCGAGAAGATTTTGTTAGGTTTGGGATTTGAGCGCAAAGACTTCAATCGCCCCACCGAGGAGTTCAGCGGAGGCTGGCGCATGCGCATCGAATTGGCCAAGCTACTCCTGAAGAAACCCGACGTACTGCTACTCGACGAGCCCACCAACCACCTCGACATCGAGTCGATACAATGGCTCGAGGAGTTCCTCATCAACAACGGACAGGCCGTAATAGTCATCTCGCACGACCGAGCATTTGTCGATCACATCACTACTCGCACCATCGAGGTCACCATGGGACGCATATATGACTATAAAGTCAATTATTCGCAATACCTCGAACTGCGCAAAGAGCGACGCGAGCAACAGATGAAGGCCTACAACGACCAACAAAAGATGATTGCCGAGACCAAAGAGTTTATCGAACGTTTCAAGGGCACTTACTCCAAGACACTGCAAGTACAATCGCGTGTAAAAATGCTCGAGAAGCTCGAGATCATCGAGGTCGATGAAGAGGACACCTCGGCATTGCGACTACGCTTCCCACCGGCACCCCGCTCGGGCAGCTACCCCGTCATTGCCGACGGTGTAGGCAAAGCATACGGCGACAAGCGCGTCTTTGCCAATGCCAACTTTACTATAGAGCGAGGAGAGAAAGTAGCCTTTGTAGGAAAAAATGGAGAAGGTAAATCTACTCTCGTCAAGTGCATCATGAACGAGATTGAACATGAAGGCACACTCACACTGGGTCACAACGTCATGATAGGCTATTTTGCCCAAAACCAAGCCTCTCTGCTCGATGAGAACTTGACCGTTTTCCAAACCATCGATGATGTGGCCAAGGGCGATGTACGCCTGCAAATACGCGACCTACTGGGTGCATTCATGTTTGGGGGCGAAGAATCTACCAAGAAAGTAAAAGTACTATCGGGAGGCGAGCGCACGCGACTGGCCATGATAAAACTACTCTTAGAGCCGGTAAATCTACTCATTCTCGACGAGCCTACCAACCACCTCGACATGAAGACCAAAGACATACTGAAGAGTGCCCTGCAAGCATTCGACGGCACACTTATCGTTGTGTCGCACGACCGCGACTTCCTCGATGGCTTGGTATCGAAAGTGTATGAATTTGGCGAAGGACGAGTACGCGAGCATCTGGGGGGCGTATATGACTTCTTGGAGAAAAAACGTATCGAAAACCTCAACGAACTCGAACGCAACCGTAAAGCATAACTATCATGAAAATACAGTTTATCGTTGTTGGTAAAACGGCACAAAGCTACCTTATCGAGAGCATTGCCGACTATACAGCACGCATTCGTCGATACTTGCCCTTCGATATGGAGGTTATACCCGAGTTGAAAAACAACCGCAACCTCACTACCGAGCAGCAGAAAGAGCGCGAAGGCGAAGCCATATTGCGCACGTTGCAACCCGGCGACTTCGTTGTGCTACTCGACGAGCATGGTCAAGAATTTACATCTATGAAGTTTGCCCGATATATCGAGCAGAAGATGCAAACCGTTCCACGCCGGCTTGTCTTTATTGTAGGTGGGCCCTACGGTTTCTCGCAACCCGTTTATGACCGTTGCAACGATAAATTGTCGCTCTCTAAGATGACCTTCTCACACCAGATGGTGCGCCTCTTCTTTACCGAGCAGTTATACCGCGCCATGACTATACTCAACAACGAACCTTATCATCACGAATAAAACATGACTTTTAATCATACCACTATGAAAAAATTTCTTTTTACAACCATTCTCGCACTTATCATTTCGCTCTCGGGGCGTGCCAACGAAGTGGCTACCATGTCCGATGCCACTACGGCCAATACCGAGGACTTCGATTCACACTTCGGTACGATGTGGGACATCTCGGTAGCCAAAAAATTAGGCCCGGTGCGTCTATCGTTGCAACAGAGTGTATTCACCATCGACACCTATATGGAGCGAGCCATGACAATTGCCGGTATCGATACCGAAATTATCCCCACCTATCTCAAAGTTACCGCATTGGGATTTTACCTCTACCACCGTGGCGATGCTGGCAACTATCGCCACCTTCTCCGCTACCATGCCGGTCTCAATGGTGCTGTACCCTTCCAACCGCTCAACCTCACATGGGGCGCACGTTACGAATCGACCTACATTGTAGGTAACAGCACACCGACAAACAAGTTGCGTACTCGTGTACGTCTTGTTGGCAATATTCCCAACTCTAAGTTTGCACCCTTCTTGGGTGGCGAACACTTCTTACAACTCAATGGAACAAGTGCCGGACACACCGAGCGCATTTGGATTGACTTGGGTGTTACATACAAAATCGACAAAAACAACACCGTCGAATTCCTTATCCGCGAAGAAAACCGCCAACTTGCTACTCCTCAACAATGGAATACCAATATAGGCTTTGCTTACAAAATAGCACTTTAAGCCCAACAATATTCTGTACTATACAACAAGAGGCAACATCAAAATGAAATTGATGTTGCCTCTTGCTTTCACATATTACCTTTTACATATCTTTCCAAGAACCACGCGGGTCATTTATCTCACCCGTCCACGATGCTGTAACGGTGTGTTTGGGATCAGCATCATCTTTGAGGGTATAGTTGATTGTAAACGTACCATCGCTATTCTCAACAATCTCTATCGAGCCTTCGGTTGCGGGAGCTTGACCTACAGGATCATTCACACCATCGACATATTGCAACCAACCCCATGTACCCAAAATGACAGCATAGTTGTAATATCCGGGTATGAATGTATAGGCTTGCAGATTATCGAGACTACCCAGCGAGTATGTACCTACAGGCGATGTAACACCCTCGGGCAATATAATATCGAGTATGAACGACTCATTGGTCTCGTGGTCATTGACAATGATTTCCATTTCATTAAATCCACTTGCAGGATAGTTGGGATACAAATGAGCATAAGCATATATATCATCTGAGAATTCCATAGTCTTATCCTCTTTGAGTGTACTTATCCAATCGCCCTCGGGTACTTCGGGTCGCTCGTCGAAGATGTTCACATCGCCCATCGGATATTCTCCTGTAAGACGCACACCATTGCGCATGGTCAAGTCGGCCTTAATCCAATATTGCTCACCCTCGCGCTTAAACTCTATAGTACCGGCATTGGCATATCCATGACGTATAAATCCATCTTCATCGGCCGAACGTAAGTCTTGTACATAAGTACCTACGTGCAACGGATAGCCCATCAACGAGAATACATCACCCGCCATAAATGTAAATGGCTCAAACTCTACTACATCTTGATAGTCGGCCGAAGCTGTATATATTCCATCGGGAATTACAATCTCATCACCTTCGGGTGAGGTGGCAAAAAGGTCGATATTGAGCACAACACCACTGGTAATTACACCATCTTCGGTACAATCGCCATCAAAGAGTTGCAACGAGAATCGATTGTACACCTCATCACCGCCATGGGCTGTTATGGCACACTCGCGGAATGTCGTATTCTCTACATCGGTCTCCATCAATGTATCCTCGGCACTCTCACTCATATTGGTAAATACGATTTCGCCGGTGTAGTAAACCTCAAATTTCTCACCCTCTACAGTGATAAAACTACCCTCTATCTCATAGCCCGCCTCGATGTGGCGCACTACAATTGTACCACTTTGCAACAACTTATACTCTACTTCCTGATTTTCATTCAATATGCGAGCAAAGGTGTAATCTACACCCGCTGTACCGGCAATGCAATCGGCTGTAGCCATATATGTTCCCTCGGGAATGATGGCATTCTCTTCATCGGCACTATTCTCGGCATAGAGGTCAAAACACATCATCATACCAGGCTCTACAGGAAGTAATTGACCTGTAGCATCGTATGAAGTGGGAACATCTGACAAGCAGAAGTAATAGTTGGCACTACCATCATTGCTCGAGCTCTTTATACCCTCGTAGTATTGAGCAATGGCTTGCTCATTGAGCATTGCAGGCAACATAGCACGTTGTATATTCAACACATTGGTTACATCAACTCCGCCGATATCCCAACCTCCTTGCGTGGGGGTAATCTTAAGATTTCCATCAACATTCACTATTGTTGAGTCGCTCTTAACCACTATAAATTGTGCATTCACCGATACTACTGCAAATGCAACCATCAGTACGGCATATAGTATTTTTCGTAACATATTCATTATTGTTTTAGAGATTACTTCTTAATAAACTTTACCACTGAATTTTCTGTTTTCAACAGATAGCAACCCGAGGCAAGGTCGGTTACCGAAATAGTCATGCTTTCGCCTTCGGCTTGTTGTTGTTTTATTATTTTACCATCGAGCGACAAGATTGCCACCTCACTTCCGGCTCTATATCCCGACAGGGTGAGTGTTTCGCGTACTGGATTGGGGAACAACGACAGCCCATTATCGGCCTCAATTGTTGTCACCGATGTGACGTCCGATACTGTTACTTTACGCAGATTATCTACCGTTGCGCCATTTTTGAGGATTATCGAAAACACACGCATGTCATCGGCCGCCAGCAGATAATCTACATCGGCCAACATTACGTTTTGACCCTCCTCGGTCTGTAACGACCATACTCTCTCTTCGGCTGTTGCTGTGAACATAAAGAAACCAGCAACTAAGAATAATAAAACTTTTTTCATTACTTGTATATTTTATGTTTTTGTTTGGCACAAATATAATCCCAATATTTACATTATGCAACTTACAAAACATTATAATTAGACATTTTTGATATAAATCAAAAAAAACAAAAAAAAAGCAACTATCCTCATATATTTTAGAGGATAGTTGCTTTTTGATATATAATAGAGAATCCTATTATTACTTATTCTCGGGCTTGGTTGTAGGCTTAGCAATGCTTTCGCGCATTGATGTATCGGCCTCAATATTTTTCATTTTATAGTAGTCCATGATACCCAAGTTGCCATTGCGGAAAGCATCGGCCATAGCACGGGGCACATCGGCTTCAGCTTCTATAACCTTGGCACGAGCCTCTTGAGCTTTGGCTTTCATCTCTTGTTCCAATGCAATAGCCATGGCTCTACGCTCCTCAGCCTTGGCTTGAGCAATATTCTTATCGGCTTGAGCTTGGTCTATCTGCAAGGTAGCACCAATATTCTTACCTATATCAATATCGGCTATATCGATAGAGAGAATTTCAAATGCTGTACCCGAGTCAAGGCCTTTGCGCAACACCAGTTTCGATATCGAATCGGGATTTTCGAGCACCTCTTTGTGCGATACACTCGAACCGATTGACGATACAATACCCTCACCTACACGAGCCAAGATTGTATCCTCGCCGGCACCACCCACCAATTGGCGAATGTTGGCACGTACCGTAACACGAGCCTTTGCAATAAGCTGGATACCATCTTTTGCTACGGCTGTAACAGGAGGTGTATCAATTACCTTGGGATTTACCGACATTTGCACAGCCTCATACACATTACGTCCGGCCAAGTCTATTGCCGATGCCATCTTAAAATCGAGCTCGATATTGGCTTTTGCAGCCGATACCAACGCATGTACTACACGCTCAACATGACCACCGGCCAAGTAGTGAGCCTCCAACTCGTCGCGTGTGATACTGCTCAAGCCTGCTTTGTGCGCCTCAATCATACCGCTCACTATCACTTGTGGCGGTACTTTACGTATGCGCATCAAGAAGAGTTGCAAGAGCGAGATATTCACGCCCGATACTCGTGCCGACAACCATAGTAGGAACGGCACAAAGTAGAAGAACAAGGTTATCAGTATGACAACCAAGACTAACAATAAAATAGTTACTACTTCCATATTACACGTATTATTTGATTATTGATATATTCTAATTGTCGGCATCGCTTTTCAACGGCTCTACCTCTACCGTTGTGCGTTCTACCTTTATTACACGCACCTTCACTCCTTCGTCTATAAACTCAAGCGAACGAGCCTCTACAACACTTTCGCCCAGCAATACACGCCCCATTGGGTTGAGTCGCGACAGCGAAACACCCTCGTCACCTACCGACACACGCGTATCTACCTCTGTAGGTGCAGTCGCCTCAATATTGGTGTGCAACGACATCTTGTCGAGCGCTCGGGAATGCATAAAATACCATATTGCCAATATGCTCAACACCACTGCTGCCGATAGGGCTATAACACCGGCGGTTATACCTATAAATGCAAAGGCAAAGTAAAAAGCTATGCCATAAAATATCACCGAAAAGATACCTGCTACCGAAAATCCTGGTAGAAAGAAAAGTTCGAGAATCAGCATCGCAATGGCAATGACCAACAGTACTACTACTATTACAATATCGAACAACATAGCATTATATCTTTACATATTATTATTCATATACAATTCCTAAAAAAGCCATTTCGGCTCGGCGGGCACGATTTTCGTACATCTGAGGCGATTCATTGCTCTGCAATGCCTCCTCCTCGAGAGCTATTATTTCAGCAGCTATTGTAGCACGCTCTTGTCCTATTGCATGCTCATACTTATCACGCAACTGCTCCAATTGGGCTGTTCGTTCATCTATCTTGCGTTGCAACATACGGGCTTGGTTGTAATATCGCAATGCCTCTTGGTTCTTGAAGTCGTCGCTATGCGTATATACAAGATTGTCACATACTACAAATGTAAACTCTTTCACTTTCATCACCTCCTCGGTGCGCTCGATGGCAGCTATAGCATCGAGATACGACGCATAGTCGGCACCTTCTTGCCACGTATCGGCTATTCGAGAGAGTTTGGCCAACGATGCAAGCATCTCATTATCGGAGTCATACACCGTTTTGGTCTCGTTAGGCAAGAATATATATATAGTGAGTTTACCGGGTATATGGTTGCGGTCGGTAACAAACCAGCCCACCCCTATCGACTCATCTATAGCCAACATAAAGTCGTTATAAGGCGAGTTGAACGGCATTCCCATGTTTTGAGGCAACATATAGTCGCCACGTTCCGAGTTGAACATTGTCACATACAGGTCATAACCGCCCAAGCTACTCTCTCCGTCTTGCGCAAAGTATAGTGTCTGGCCGTCACTGAGCAAGAATGGATAGTTCTGATTATCGGCATTGTTCAACACCTCCGACATCGAGTGCAACGCACTCCACTCATGTCCCATGAGGTTATTGGCCACACACAAGTCATAGTTACCATCTATCACCTCGCCCATATATATCACATCGCCACGTTGCGGTATGTATGCCACAGTAGCACTATCGGCATGCAACGATGCAGGCAACACTTGCGACATGACAAGGCTTCCCGCCTCGGGTGTGAGTTTATAGTAGTTGATAAACGATAACGAATCGACAATAAGACTATCTATCACCTGCACCTGCTCTACACCACGCATCATGCGCTGGCCTATCTTGGCAGTCGATAGTCGTTGTTCTATACCCGCTATGGTCTCTTTTTTGTCTTTCTCGGCTTTGGCTATATAGCTGTTGTACGCCTCCAGGGCTTCTTCAAATCGGTACATGGCGGCATACACTTCGCCTATGTAGTAATTAGAGAGCAATACCTTGCGCTCAACGCCCTTTTCAAGGTACTTCAGAGCCTGCTCATACTCGCCCATGTAATACAGACACACACCATACCAATGGTTGAGCGAACCATTCTTAGGCTTCTTTTTCAGTTCTTTAGCAAATGTAGGAGCTGCCTCTACATAGCGTCCTGCCTTGTACATTTCACGAGCTTCATCAAGCGTATATATCTCGGCTCGCACACATACTTGGCACAACATAGCCATCAGAATGGCTACTATTATATATCTATTGCGATACATATATCGGTGTATATTTACAATATATGCTCAAAGATACAAATATTTTTGAAAAAACTTTACGCTATAACGTATTTTATGACATAAATTGAGGTAATATTTTGCGGAAGGCTTCCAATTCGTCGATTGTGGCAAATGCATCGTAACGAAGATAAAAGTAGGTATAACGACCGGTAAATATCAGAAAGGCTTCTCGGTTCATCTCTACACGATCCACATCGCTCCATGCCAGCACCTGACGGCGTTGATCGTCATACACACAATCAATACCATTGCTATCTATAATGGCCACTTTCTCTACGACCGAATAGAATGCCTCGCGCCGCAAAGCATAGTTGTAGTAGAAAAAAAACAGCACCATGGGCAGCACTATAAATATAAACATGAGCAAGACGATACCAAACCGCAAATCGTAGCACGTAGCGCCTATCATAGCCACAAGCAACAACGCCAGCACACTTATCCATTGTGTCGCGACACGACGCATTATCAAAGAAAAATATCGTGATGATGTAACTCGAAACGGAAGGGTTTCAAACAAGTCTTGAACAGGTTCCATTACCTTGTGGCGCATATCCACACACCGGCAAAGGGTGTATTGGGCTGTGAGTTGATTTCGGCAAGTCGTTGCTGAGCCTGTGCCATGCTCTGGCTACCATCAATATACAAGCGATAGCGACCATCTTTCTCATAGATACCTATAGCATCTGTCACACCCATTTGGACAAACTCGGCTATCTGTTTCTCGGCCAACGATCGAGATGGCAATGAGCCTACTACAAGTATATAGCGAGGTACTTCTTGCTCCGCTACTACTTCAATAGCAACATCGGCAATATCCTCATCGGGCATGGCATCTACTTCTTGAGCCTCAACTTCGGCTACTGGCACTACCTCTTCACTCTCTATCTCTACAAGTGATAGCTCCACAATAGGCTCTGCCACAAATTCTTCATTCGCCTCTATTATAGCGGTCTCATTACTCATCAATTCATACGACACCAATCCGGCATAGTCGTTAGCAGGCTCAAAGTTATCGACAGGAGTAGAAATGAAAAGCATAAACACTACTATAGCCGCTATCGAGGCTACTGCTTGCATAGCCCTACGATGCCATGTGATGACAACAGGCTTCGACACCTCTTCCTCGGCAACCTCTTCCTCTATAGAGATAATCTCCGACAATGTGGGTAGTTCTATTGTCTGTAAGATAGACAATGAAGCATTCACTACAGTATCGGGCGACTCAACAAAGAGCATTGTGCCATCGCGTTGCGGTACAAATGCACCTATATGTTGCCACACCACACTCTTTCCGGCCTCAGCTTCGCTACGCCACAGCGACACACTGCGCTCTATATAACTCATAGCCTCTTCGTAGCTACAACCTTCGCCTCGCATGACCGAGTGTGCCAACAACCCATCATTATGAACGAGCAAGGCATTGAAGCTCAACCATCTACAAGGTGGCACAATGTAACCTTTATCGTCTATACGAGCATTGCTGTGTTGCACCACAAGCGCACCCCACCCCGGCACAACTACACAATCGTGCTGTGTGAGAAGATACTCTATATGTAAGGCCACATCTTTCATTCACTACAAAGATATAATCTTTTACACTACCTTGCAAGCATTTTTTACAAAAAGTAACATTCTTGAGTGCTCTTGACTTCTTGCCACCACATCACAACTCATCACATACTACTTGACAATCTCCTCGATGAGATTATCGCACGTTGTGGCATTATAGCCCAACTCTCGCGCACGCTCTATATCGCGCACAGCATCGGCATACTCATATCGCGCTATCTTGCTATAAGCTCGCAAGATATACACAAACGGATCATCGGGAGTTAGCTCCATGGCTCGTGCTATATCCTTGTCGGCTTGCGAGGTCTTTCCCCACAAGATATATGCCTCGGCACGACCCACATACAAATAAGGCATATCGGGGTTGTCTCGTATTACCTGATTGTACATCTCCACGGCTTCATGATAGTAGCCTTGCACCTTGAAGAAGGCTGCAAAACCCATACGTGCCTTGCTACTATTGGGATTATTGCGCAGCATATACTCCAAGTCCTTGCGACAAGCTGTTGTATCACCCTGTTGCATATATATAAGTGCTCGGTTGTACAAGGCATCTTCATCGCTGTCATCGAGTATTATCAAGTGGCTATAATCGGCACACGCCAGCTCGAGGCTGTCCATCTCGGCATAGAGGGCTGCCCGGTTGCGCAACAACGTGGTGGAACGAGGTGTCATAAACAACGCCATGCTATAGGTATCGAGGGCTTCCTGATACTTACCACAATAACGTTGCACCGTCCCCAAATTGGAGAGCAATAGCGAGTTTTGGGCATTGGCAGGCTCCAGACGCAGGGCATTTTGCAAGGCGGCTTCGGCCTTTTCCCATTCGCCGGCATCTATATATATATCGGCACTATCTACCCACTGATAGTAAGTATCGGCACTTGCCGATACAACAAGAACAAACGATAAAAATAATGCAACTAAATATTTCATAGTGCGAATATACAACAAAACCGCGCATATCACGCGGCTTTGACAATATTTAATGTTACTACCTACCTCACGAAGGCATTGCACCGGGAAATCCCATTGGTTGCATTTTGTAGCCCAATCGTTCCAACTCAAGAGCCGCTCCCACTCGATACATGGCACGCGATGCTCGCACAAAGATATGATAGGCCATAGGACTCTGAGGCTCTACCTCTTCATGACGGATAAGGTCGATGGTAAGTTCGGCACAGCGACGCACCATATCCTCTATCTCATGAGCCTTGTCACTGTCAAGTGCTATACCCAATAGGTCACACACGATGTGCTCGTCCATATCATCAAACCCACGAGGGCCATACAACGACCTATACTCCATCGAGGCTGTAGCTTGCCAGTCGCTATCCCAGCCATGGGCTATAGCCATACCCATATAAGCAGCCCATGCCACCGACACTGTAGGATAGTCGCGCACCTGCTCTATGGCATCGGCAAGATACTCAGGAGCCAACTTCCGCCACACCTCGTCAATGTCCTCCGACGAGGGGAATATACCCTCCAAGTGGTTGTACGAGCGACACAAGCCGCCCAACTTTTCCAACAAGCCCAATTCAAAATTATCTAAATACTCAGTATTATCCATATCAACTATTTTTATTACTGCACAAAAATACACATTTTTATCGACACACCTACTGCCACTATCCAACTATCGCTCATTTTTTCAACACAACAAGCCATTACATTTGCATAGCAAAACAATAATAGCTACATTTGCACATTATTAATATTACATTACCATATCGAAATGAACAATCGTATTATATATTTCTTTGCATTGCTCTTGGGTTTGCAATGTATGGTAGCATGTTGCGACAAGTGCGATGAGCCTCCACATGACAAACCGGTCATGCGGCACACTGCGCTCATTTATATGATGGCCGAGAACAGTCTCTCCGACCCGCTGAACTTCGACACCGAAAACATCAATGCCATGCGCCGTGCCATCGAAGACAACACCATAGATGGTCGTCTGCTCATTTTCATCGATGAGTACAACCGTAAACCCTGTCTGTTGGAGATTTCCAAGAAAAACAAATCATCGGTTATCGACACACTCATTACCTACGACAATTGTCTCTCTACCGACACTACCACCATACGACAAGTTATGGACGATGTCATAAAACATGCCCCTGCCGATAGCTATGGGTTGTTTATATGGACACACGCTTCGGGTTGGTTGCCTCAAAATCGATTCTACGCACCCAGCCGACAATACGCCACCACATCTATAGGTCGAGAAGGCTCTAAAAAACTCACCATCGATGTCGATAACTTTGCCAAGGCTCTACAACCATACCACTTCGATTACATCTTATTTGATGCCTGCCTGATGAGTTGTGTCGAAGTTGCATACGAACTACGCGACGTGTGCGACCATATCATTGCCACACCCACCGAGACAATGGGAGCCGGATTTCCTTACTACGAAATAGTACCCCTGCTATACCATGAAGAGATCAATCACAAGCAGATATGTGTCGAATACTACAACAAATACATTTCGCCGGCCAGCAGTAGCAACACCGGTGGTACCATAACACTTATTGAAACCAAGCACTTAGAAGAGCTTGCCGACATCTGCCACAATATTGTCGAGGGACGTGACCAAGAGATTCTCGACATCAACCTCAAGGACATACAATACTACGACAATCGCCCGCCACACGTACTTTACGACCTCGCACACTACATGCAGCAGTTAGCCACTCCCGACGAGTACATACAACTCACCGAGACACTCAACAAGGTTGTTCCCTACAAAGCCGCCAGCCGACGTTTCCTCAACATCACAATTGACACTTACTGTGGCCTCAGCAGCTATATTCCAGGTAGTAGCAACGATAGCATAGTAGAAGAGTTCTACAACAACCTACAATGGAGCCAAAGAATATATAACTAAACACATAACAACTTACTAAACATTACATTATGAGCAAACTACTTCTTAACATCAACCCCGATGTAGCCTCTGCAACAAACGATACTATTGCAGCACCGGCAACTATCGAAGAGACAGTTGAACAATTATCCCAAATGGACTTCAACGAAATTTGGTCTCAACTCCTTTCGAGTGCTATAGACCTCGGTCTGAAAATTCTCATCGCACTCATTGTTTACTGGATAGGTAAATTCCTCATCGACCTACTCTACAAGTTTGTCAAAACCACACTCGAGCGTCGCAAAGTTGATGCATCTATCAACTCGTTCTTGTTGAGCCTTGTTAGAGTTGTGCTCATGTTTGTTCTCATCATCACCATCATTGGCGTACTCGGCATCAACACAAGCTCGTTTGTAGCCCTCTTTGCCTCGGCCGGTGTTGCCATTGGTATGGCCTTGAGCGGCACTTTGCAAAACTTTGCAGGTGGTGTCATGATACTACTCTTCAAGCCCTATAAGATAGGCGATTGGATCGAGGCAGCAGGTGTATCGGGAGGTGTAAAAGAGATACAAATCTTCAATACCATTCTCACTACAGCCGATAACAAAATCATCATCGTGCCCAACGGCAAGTTGTCAAACGACATGATTATCAACTACAGCAAGGCTGGTACTCGTCGTGTCGATTGGAGCTTCGGCATTGCTTATGGCGACGACTACGACAAAGCCAAAGCCGTACTCACTCAATTTATCAACGACGACAAACGCATTCTTAAAGACCCCGCACCCGCCATCGTACTCAACGAGCTTGCCGACAGCTCAATACAAATCGTGGTACGTGCTTGGGTTAATGGTGGCGACTATTGGGACGTTCTCTACACCATGAACGAGCGTGTTTACAAAGAATTTGGCAAACACGGTCTTTCATTCCCCTTCCCCCAAATGGACGTTCACATCACCAAAGAATAATACACACATACATCACAATACACAAGCGAGCAGCCCAATACTTAGCGGTTGCTCGCTTTTATTTTGCACCTATATAAGCTAATTGGGGCTTATTGGTCAAAATAGTAGATAAAATCGGGGCAGTTTTTGTTTATTGGTCTAATTAGACCAATTACCCACTCAGAGTTTATTACCAATAAAAAAAAGAGCATTGGAATTGCTCCAATGCTCTTTCTCATAAAATCGCTATGATTTTATTTTACCTTAGCAACCACAGCCTTAAATGCCTCAGGGTGGTTTACTGCCAAATCGGCCAAAACTTTGCGGTTGATTTCGATACCAGCTTTGTGAAGAGCACCCATCAACTTAGAGTAAGACATACCCTCGAGACGAGCAGCTGCATTGATACGTTGTATCCACAATGCACGGAAGTTACCTTTTTTGTCCTTACGGTCACGATAAGCATAAGTAAGACCTTTTTCCCAAGTGTTTTTGGCTACGGTCCACACGTTTTTACGACAACCGAAGTAACCGCGGGTAAGTTTCAGAATTTTTTTTCTTTTAGCTCTTGAAGCTACATGATTTACTGATCTTGGCATAGTTTTTTCTTTTTTGAATGTTAGCGTCACCCTGGAGGTGCTCTTTTTTGCTAAAACATTCGGTTAATACTATTGTAACTACTTTTTTTGTTTAGAGAATGTTTCTTACCATGAATTACTTCATAGCGAGCAATTGCTTCACGTTGTTCTCGTCTGCTTTAGAAATTACGGTAAAGTAACCGAGATTTCTTTTTTGCTTCTTAGTTTTCTTTGTGAGAATGTGGCTCTTGTAAGCATGTTTTCTCTTGATCTTTCCTGATCCGGTAAGGGCGAACCTCTTTTTGGCACCGGAATTAGTTTTAATCTTAGGCATTTTAATTTGTTTTTAGTGTTACATTATATATACTGCGGAACGTCCGCGTATTTTATTTTTTCTTGGGCGTAATCATTATTATCATACGCTTGCCTTCGAGAACAGGCATGTTCTCGGCTTTGCCATACTCCTCAAGGTCGTTTACAAAGCGCAACAATAGCACTTCGCCTTGCTCTTTGAAGAGTATCGAGCGACCTTTGAAGAACACATAGGCTTTTACCTTCGCACCCTCTTTGAGGAACTCGATGGCATGCTTGAGCTTGAAGTTGTAGTCATGATCGTCGGTTTGTGGTCCGAATCGTATCTCCTTCACTACCACCTTGGCAGCCTTAGCCTTTTGCTCTTTTTGGCGTTTCTTCTGTTGGTACAGATACTTCTGATAATCCAATATTTTACATACCGGCGGCTCGGCATTAGGCGAGATTTCTATCAAATCGAGCTCCAACTCATCGGCCATACGCAGAGCCTCTTGCAACGAATATACTCCTTGCTCTACATTGTCTCCAACAAGACGCACCTCTCGGGCACGTATCTGTGTGTTTATGCGATGTTGGTCTTTGTTCTCATTGCGTGCGCCTCCACGTTGTTGAGGACGTTGCCCGCCGGCAGGTTTTGGTTTGTTATCCATTCAATAAAATTACCATTGGTTTATCATTTTCTCTACTTCTTCAGAGATTTGCGCCGCAAAGGTAGTAATTTTTACGACACCTTTATCACCTTCGCCATGTTTTCTTACAGAAACTTCGCCATTTTCTGCTTCTTTTTCGCCAACAATGAGCAAATAGGGTACTTTTTTAATCTCTGTATCTCTAATTTTGCGACCTATCTTCTCATTACGGAAGTCTACAAAGGCACGAATGTCGCTCTTGGCAAGCTCATCGGCTACGTGTTGGGCATAGTCGTTATACTTCTCGCTGATGGGAAGGATAGCTACTTGGTCGGGGGTGAGCCACAAGGGGAACTTACCACCGGTGTGCTCTATGAGTACTGCCACAAAACGCTCCATCGAACCGAAGGGCGCACGGTGTATCATCACAGGACGGTGCTTTTGGTTGTCGTTACCGGTATATTCGAGGTCAAATCGCTCGGGCAAGTTATAATCTACCTGTATTGTACCCAACTGCCAACGACGGCCTATAGCATCTTTTACCATGAAGTCGAGTTTAGGACCATAGAAAGCAGCCTCACCAAGTTCTACTCGTGCATTAAGGCCTTTCTCTTGGCAAGCCTCCACGATAGCGCGCTCGGCCTTCTCCCAGTTCTCATCGGTACCGATATATTTCTCGCGATTATTGGGATCGCGCAATGAGATTTGTGCCTCGAAGTTCTCAAAGTTGAGGGCTTTGAAGATGATGAAGATAATATCCATTACCTTGAGGAACTCGTCCTTGAGTTGGTCGGGACGACAGAAGATGTGTGCATCGTCTTGAGTAAATCCGCGTACACGTGTCAAACCGTGCAACTCACCACTCTGCTCATAACGATACACTGTACCAAACTCGGCAAAGCGCAAAGGAAGATCGCGATATGAACGAGGCACTACCTTATATATCTCGCAGTGGTGAGGACAGTTCATAGGTTTCAACAAGAACTCCTCGCCCTCCTCGGGTGTGTGAATGGGTTGGAACGAGTCCTTACCATACTTGGCATAGTGACCCGATGTTACATACAAGTTCTTGGCACCGATATGAGGTGTCATTACTTGTTGATAGCCGAAGCGTTTCTGTATGCGACGCAAGAAGTTCTCGAGACGCTCACGCAGAGCTGCACCACGGGGCAACCACAAAGGCAATCCTTGACCTACCGATTGCGAGAAGGCAAACAGCTCAAGCTCCTTACCTATCTTGCGGTGGTCGCGTTTCTTAGCCTCCTCCATCATCACCAAGTACTCATCGAGCATTTTCTTCTTGGGGAAGGTTATACCATACACACGTATGAGTTGCTGACGGGTCTCATCGCCACGCCAGTAGGCACCGGCCAACGAGTTGATTTTTACAGCCTTGATAACACTTGTATTGGGAATGTGCGGGCCACGACACAAGTCAGTAAACGAGCCTTGTGTATAGGTGGTTATAGTTCCGTCCTCAAGTTCATTTATCAACTCTACTTTATATACCTCGCCACGATCGCCAAAGAGCTTCAACGCATCGGCCTTGGCTATCTCTTGACGCACAATAGGCTCTTTACGTGCAGCCAACTCAAGCATCTTTGCTTCGATGCGCTCAAAGTCGGCAGCTGTGAGCGAATGCTCTCCGGGATCTACGTCATAATAGAATCCGTTTTCCAACGCAGGACCGATACCAAATTTGATACCGGGATACAATATTTGCAAAGCCTCGGCAAGAAGGTGAGCCGATGAGTGCCAGAAGGCATGCTTACCCTCGGCATCGTCCCACTTATAGAGCTTTATCGATGCATCTTTCTCTACAGGACGCATCAAGTCCCAAGCTTCGCCATCAATCTCGGCCACCAACACGTCTTGTGCAAGGCGCGAACTGATGCTCTCGGCTATTGCAAGCGGTGTTACACCACTCTCAAATTCTTTTACCGAGTTATCGGGAAATGTGATTTTAATCATATAGTTACCTCTTTTATTTCATTTAACAATTCATAAAATCGCACACTATCTCAAGCACGATTTTTTCGAGCCACAAAGTTATAAAAAATTTTTCAATCGCACCAATATATTATTGTGATTATAAGCCAAAAAGTTACAAAAAGAACATTAGTCGGTCGGTAGCTACGGCTATTTCATATCATCTATTCTCTTGAGTATATTATAAGCCACCATTACACCCATCTCTCCGGCACGCGACAGATCCTCCCTGCCTTGTGCCACATTGCCGGCTTTTACATGTGCCAGACCACGATTGAAGTAGGCATCGGCCATGCCGGGCTGCAGGCGTATCGCCTCATCATAATCGGCTATTGCCTCCTCTACGCGCTCTTGGGCAAAGTATATATTGGCACGGTTGTAGTAGGCATAGGCAAATCGAGGCGACAACTCTATGGCATGTGTCAAGTCTTGTATCATCAGCTCTTGCTGCAATCGCACATTCTCTACCGACAGAGCCGGCACTCCGCTACTCTGTGTAGTTTCACCCCTATTCAAAGCCGCTTCGGCACGCATGTACTCAAGATTTTTATAACGCAACGATGCTCGCTGGAAATAGGCCAGCATAAAACCGGGACTCTGCTCTATCACAGCATCTATATCCGCCATAGCATCGGCATAGTCTTGCAGCAACATCAAGTCTATCGACCTACCCAAGTGACTCAACAACACATTACGTTCACCTCGGCTATTGATTGCCTTTTCATACTCAAGTGCCGATGTAAAATGTTCGGTTATCTGAGCAGGCTCAAGCACCACCTCGTCATTGGTTATAACCAACTGATGTTCAAAGAAATTTTGTTCATTGAGTCTATCCAAGTCATCGGCAAAGGCATTGGCCGGTTGCAACTCATTGGGGCGGGCATAATAGCTGAGCTGATAGATAGGTTGCAACGACACCGTCACATTACGATCCTGCACACGACCACGCACTCGGCTCTCATACTTAGGTTCAAAGGCTTGTGCCAAATCTTCATCGGCCACCATCAAGCGGTCGTACTTGCTGATATTGTTGTCCGACTCCTGACGCGCCTTGATATTATCGCTGGCCTTCTCCGAGGCCTGCAACACCTTCTCGGGATTGCGTTTCTGTTCTTCCTGCAAGGCCACAGCCCGAGCAAAGTCACGCTCGCCACCTTTGGCATCGCCATTCTTTCGTTTGGCCTCGGAGCGCGAGAACAACGCCTCGGCATACTCGGGATATACCTCAAGCACCGCATCAAAATCTTCTATAGCCTCGTCATAGCGTCCCAACAAGTCGTACAAAATGGCACGATTGAGTATAGCCATATAGTTGTGTGGCTCACGACGCAACACCTCGGTAAAGTCATCTACTGCACGATTGCGATCGCCCACTTGAGCTCGCAACAAACCTCGGTTGTAGTATATCATGACACTGCTCGGGTCAAGTAGCTGCGCATAGTCGTAGTCGTCCATCGCACCCCGCAAGTCATCGGTATAATACTTCACAAGAGCACGATTGATGTAGTACTCGGCACGCTTCGGTTCCAATCGCACCGCATCGTTCATATCTTGCAGAGCACCATCATAGTCACCATCATACTTCATCAGCAATAAGGCTCGCAACGCATAAGCATCGGCCATATTCTTATTGAGTTCTATCGCCTTGTCATAGTCGGCACGCGCTGCTATGGTATCGCCCGTCATCAACCGGAACTGCCCTCGCGTGATATAACCCGGTGCATACGACGGATAATGGGATATCAGTTCACTATAGGCCGAGTCGGCAGTTACATAATCCTCCGACTGGACATAGGCTATAGCAAGATTGTTGAGCAGCTCCCTATTTCCCGGGCTATACTCCAGTCCCTGCTTATAATCGGCTATTGCACCGGCATAGTTCAGCATATTCTGACGCACCACACCCCGCAGATAAAACACATTATCAAAATAAGGATTACGACTGATACACTCAGTGGCATCTTCCTCGGCACCACGCAAGTCATCGAGGCTCAACTTAGCTACAGCTCTATAATAGTACGGGTCGGCCCAATAGGGTTTCAATTTGATTACCTGATTGAAGTATTGAATAGACAATACATAATCCTCAAATTGCAAGGCATTGCGACCTATATTCATGACACGTTCAGTATCGATTTGCGACATCGCCGGCAGCGTGGCAAACCCATACATCATACACACCAATATATAGAGTAGCAAACGTTTCATGTACCTTTTGTTATTGGTCACAAAAGTAAACAATAAATGCGAGAGTTTATCGGTATTTATTATTTTTTGTTCTTTTTTCTTTTTTATCACAGCATTACACTTGTTCATTAGACACATAATTCGTACCTTCGTTGTATCAATTTAAAAATTTATATCGTACAATGAAAATTTCACAATTTATCATCGCTGCCTGTTTCATGGCACTATGCAGTACTACGGCTTGCAAGACAGCACAAACAGTGCAACAACAATCATCAACCACACAACAAGAACAACCGGTGACAAAACAATTCAAAGGCATAGATATGAAGCAACTCAATGGTACTTGGAATATCACCCAAGCACTCGGCAAAGATGTTGTTGGTGACAAGCCTGTCAATATCATTTTTGACATCGATGCCCATCGCATATACGGCAACAACGGTTGCAACACATTCAGTGGCACATTGCATATCGACAAGAGTTGCAACATCTCATTCACCGAGTGCCTTACCACCACAGCAGCTTGTCGCCCCGAAGTGACCGATGGCAATGTGATGCAAGCCTTGGCCTACACCACATACTACAACGTTGTTAATCCATCGTTCGACGAAACAACAATAGAGCTACTCGACAAAGACGGCAAGCGTGTGGCTCTCATAGAACGACAGTTGCGCGACCTGCTCAATGGCATGTGGGACGTTACCGAAGTGGCCGGCAAGAAAGTTCGACTCAAGGAGAAACCCTCGATGGTCATCGACATCGAGACAGGCAAGCTCACAGGAAACTCTGGTTGCAACATCATGAATGGTGGCATTCAGTACGACAGCAACATCAACAACAGCATCAGTTTCACCGGCATAGCATCTACAAGACGCATGTGTACCCCCGATGCAATGGAAGTCGAAGACCTCATGCTCGATGCCATCAACAAAATCGACTCATTCCGCATCATCGACAACAACCACATCGCATTATGCTCATCGGCTACCCGGCACGACCTCATAACACTACAACGTCGTCACTAATGACTATAATGCTATAAACAAGCCTTATAAACCAAATAGGCAATCTGCCACATACTGCAACCCACATGCCTGCTACCGGACTATGGGTTGCAGTTCTTTTTTTACCGCACACACCATTCATTGTGCCACCGCAGATACATACGCAAAAAAACATATTATTTTTATCCCTCAAAAGAGCATTTTTACAGAAATATTCGCTAAATTGCGCTGTTTTATTTTAGTCTCAATATTTACCTACAACACATGATGCTATGGAAAACGACTACCAACTCATGATCGATCAAAGTCTCAATGAATTTTACACCAATATAGAAGATCGCATAGGTGCCACCGATATGGAACGCATTCGCAAGGCCTACGAATATGCCTGCGAGGCTCACTGTACACAGAAACGCAAGAGTGGCGAGCCATACATCATTCACCCCATTGCAGTAGCCCGCATCATTGGCGAAGAACTCGAATTGGGCACCGATGCCATTATTGCAGCATTCCTGCACGACGTTGTAGAAGACACCAACCGTTCTATCGAAGATATCAGAGCCGAATTTGGCAGTGGCGTAGCATTCCTTGTCAATGTCGTCACCAAGCAGAAGAAAGAGGAGTATGAGCACTCGAAGCAGATAGACAATTACCAACAAATGCTCTCTTCGGTACAATACGACATTCGCGCACTGCTCATCAAGTTGGCCGACCGTCTGCACAACATGCGCACCTTGAGCAGTATGCGACCCGACAAACAGATGAAAATTGCAGGTGAGACCGACTACTTCTACGCACCATTGGCCAACCGTTTAGGACTATACCACGTAAAAACCGAACTCGAGAACCTATCGTTCCAGTATCGTTGTCCACGCGAGTATGCCAACATCGAGACCCTTCTCGAAGAAGAACGCAAACGTGAAGCTATCAACATCGAGCACTTCATCGAACTCATCAACGAGACTCTTGCCCTACACAACATATCGGTGCGCACCGAGGTACGATATCGCCGTCCTTACAGCATTTGGCGTAAGATGCAATCGAAAGGTCGCGACTTCCACCACGTCAATGGCAAACACTACATTCGCATCATATACCCCAACAGCTCTATCGAGAGCGAGAAAAACACATCGCTACGCATATACTCGGCACTTACCGATGCCTTCAACGAGTCGCCGGGCAGTGTAGCCAACTATATCAATGCGCCCAAAGAGAATGGCTACCAGAGCTTTCATGTAAAACTACTCAGCGAGCAAGGCACATGGGAAGAGGTACACATTTCTTCGGAACGCATGGTGCGCAACTCGCGCTTGGGTTGTGCTGCCGAACGCACCGAGGGTAACGTAGATTCATGGTTATCGAAGTTCCGCTCGGTACTCAAAGATATCAAGCACCACACACACGAAATCGAATACATGGACGGTATCACATCTTCGTTCTACAACGACGACATCACCGTTTATACACCCAAGGGCAAAGCCATCGTTCTGCCCAAGAATGCTACGGCACTCGACTTCGCTTTCGAGATACATAGTCGCATTGGCGAGCATGCGCAGTATGCACGCATCAATGGCAAGCTCATGTCGGTTAAGACCACCTTGCGACGTGGCGATGTGGTGGAGATTGGCACCAACGACAGCGTAACACCACAACCCGATTGGCTCCGATTTATATCTACCTACAAAGCCAAGCGCAACCTACGCATCTATTTTGCCAACCAACGTCTTCTCGAATACAATCGTTGCTTAGACTGCCACCCCATTCCGGGTGAAGAGGTGATTGGGTTTAAAGAAGCTAACGGAACAATCACTCTGCACAAGCGCAACTGCCCCACTGCCATACGATTGGCCGCGCACCATGGCGACTCTATCAAGGCTGTTGAATTTAAAGAAGACCCCGAATTTCTATACCCTGTTCGCATCAGAGTGCGTGGTGTCGATCGATATCACCTCCTCAGCGACCTCATCGTTTGCATTACCGATGAATTGCATCTCTCGATGAAAGAACTCAGCACCGAGACCATCGACCACATTGCCGCCTGTACCATCGACTTTGCCGTTCACTCGGTCGAGGAGTTACAGAAAGCTATGGAGAATATTTCATCGATCGATGGCATCGACGAAGTTTCGCGCATCGACATCGAATAAGTTTTTTATACTACATATAATATATATGAAACGCATTTATACAATACTTGCTTTGCTGATAGGTTGCATACTATCATCGGCTGGCAACGACACTACATCACTCTATCGCATCGATATTCATCAAGACATAAGCTCCACCACTTGGCGATACCTGCAAGATGGCATCAAACAAGCCACCGATACCGAGGCCGAGGCCATCATTCTGCATCTCAACACCTACGGCGGAACTGTACTTCATGCCGACTCGATGCGCACTCTCATACTTAACACCCGCACGCCCATATATGCCTATATCGAAAACAATGCTGCTTCGGCGGGTGCACTCATAGCCTTGGCTTGCGACAGCATATACATGCAGAGCAATGCTCGCATGGGTGCTGCCACAGTGGTAAACGAGACAGGCGAAGCCATGCCCGACAAGTACCAGTCGTATATGCGTGCCACCATGCGTGCTACGGCCGAAGCTCAAGGGCGCGATACTACCATCAACGCCTCGGGCGACACACTCATTGCTTGGCGACGCGACCCCCGCATTGCCGAAGCCATGGTCGATGAACGTGTGGTAATACCCATGCTATCCGACTCGGGACAAGTACTCACTTTCACAGCACACGAGGCACTCTCCAATCGTTATTGCGAAGCAATAGTAGAGAGTGTCGAGCAGATGATTACCGACGAGTTGCACATACAACAATACACCATAGAGCAATACACACCATCGCTCTACGACAAGATAGCCGGATTTCTCACCAACCCTGCCCTACAAGCGCTCATGGTGACACTCATCATCGGTGGTATCTTCTTTGAGCTCAAGACACCAGGCATAGGACTTCCCTCGGCCATTGCACTCGTGGCCACTGTTCTATACTTCCTCCCGCTTTTCATCAGTGGCACTGCCGAGAGTTGGGAGCTGCTGGCTTTTGTATTGGGTATCATTCTACTCATATTCGAGTTGTTTGTCATTCCCGGATTTGGCGTTGCCGGCATTGCCGGTGTCATTGCCATATTGCTGGCACTCATATTGGCTGCCATTAACAACATTGTGTTCGACTTCACATTCGTCACCTCATTCGACCTTACCCGTAGCATTCTCACCGTCATTGCCGGACTTGCCATAGCCGTCGTCATTCTCATTTACCTCTCACACCGCATCGGTTCAAGAGGCATGCTCTATAAGTTTGCACTACATGCACAACAGAATAGCTCCGAGGGCTACATTGCTTCCGACAACAATACCCGTTCGCTCATAGGAACAACAGCTACTGCCATCACCCGCATGGCTCCTTCGGGCAAGGTACGCATCGAAGCCGACACCTACGATGCAGTATCGGCCTACGGAACTTTTATCGAGGCCGGCACTACAGTACGCGTCATTCGATACGAGAACTGCCAGCTCTATGTCACCCCCGAGCAAGACTAATAATACTTATTTTACAACTACAATGACACTCGACCGCACCCAACAACCTCCTATAACATCATTCGGAGCTCTACACATGCCACAACCCTGCATTGTACAGTTGCCCAATGGTATAGAACTATACATCATCGACAAAGGCGACCAAGAGGTATGCCGATTTGACATTCTATTCCAAGGCGGACGCTACGCAGCCACTGTCCCGGCCATTGCCGACATTGCAGGGCCTATGATACGCAAGGGCATCGCCGGCATGGATAGTGATGCCATTGCCGAACACTTCGACTTCTACGGAGGTTGGATACAAACGGGTACTACTCAACATTATAGCGTACTATCTCTCTTTTCGCTCAATCGCAATCTACACAAGATACTACCCGTAGTCACCGAGATGATAACATGCCCCACCCTGCCACAAAAGGCATTTGACGTATTGCAACAACAACGCATACAGCAACTCAACATCAACCGGCAGAAGGTGAGTTTCCTCGCAGCCGAGAAACTCAACCAACTCATCTACGGCTCATCACACCCCTATGCACGTGTCATATCGGCCGAAGATCTACAGCAGATTACCCCCGACGACATACGCGCATATCACCAACGATATTATCTCAACACCTCCATACGCATTATCCTCTCGGGACGCATTACCGACGAGGTGATGAGTCTCGTAAACGAACACATGGGCAGCCTGCCTAACAACTCTGCCCTCCTCATCACACCTCCACCCATTGCACCCGAGGATACACACACAGCCATCATAGACAAACCCGACTCGCTACAATCGGGCATTCGCATTGGCAAACCCACCATTGGTTGTAAGCACCCCGACTACCCGTTGCTCACCATGCTCAACCTTGTCCTGGGTGGATATTTCGGTAGCCGACTCATGACCAATATTCGCGAGGAGAAGGGCTACACCTATGGCATTTCTTCGCACATAGTATCTATGCGACAAGGTGCATACTTCACTATCGTTACCGAGGCAGGTACCGAATACACCCGACCTCTCATCGACGAGGTGCGCAACGAAATAGCACAGCTGTGCTGCTCTCCCATACCCGATGACGAATTGGAAACTGCTCGCAACTACTTGCAAGGACGACGTGCAAGAGCACTCGACAGCCCATTCTCTATGAGCGACTATTTCGTCTCTTCGCTCATTGCCGACACCCCATTCAACCACTTCAACAACGAAGATCAAATCATTCGCAACGCCACCGCACAGGATCTACTCCGAGTGGCACAAGCACACCTTTCGCCCAACAATCTCTACTACGCCATCGCCGGCGACAAGAGCAAGATGGGGATAGACTGAGACCGATAGAGCTACACTAACACAACATCAACCTATACACAACAAAGGCGACCCAAGGGTCGCCTTTGTCTTTAGTTTGTCAATTGAGAACAAACCGTCCTTTTACAACTTTTATTAATATATCTATGCTGAAGTTCTATTATTTCTCCACTTTGGGGCAAGTATCATTCTTTTTGCACTCACCTTTCTTGGCACAACCTTCGGTTGCCTTGCAATCGCCTTTCTTGCAATCGCCTTTCTTGGTGCAATCTTTCATCTTACCGCACTCGGCTTGTTTATCGCAACCCTTGGCTTTGTCGCACTTTGTGGTGCAATTCTCACCTTTCTTGTTGCAATCTTTCATCTTACCACACTCACCCTTAGCCTCTTTGCAGGCGTGATGTTTGGTACACTCTCCATTCACGCTATCGCATTTCACATGACGGTGATGGCCTTTGCGCATCATAGGTTGGCCATGACGCATCTCTTTCTTATGCATTTGACGCATCTCTTTCATCTTGGCTTGTTGCTCGGGGGTAAGCACCTCGTTCATTGCAGCCTGACGTTTCTCACGAGCTTGTTTCATATCTTCGCGGCTCAATTTCTTGGCTGCTTCAAACTCTTCATTTATACCCTTGATGCGCAATTTCTGGTCTTCGGTCAGTTTCAACTCTTTGGCCATCTTTTCGCCCTTATCCATCACACACTCCTTCTTCTCGGGCTTGGCACATTCGGTTTTACACTCTTGAGCATTTACAGCTACTGTCATCGACATGGCACATACTACAAGTGCACTTACAAAAAACTTTTTCATAATTTCTTCTTTTGTGGTTATTACTTGTTTTTATTTTATTCTATCACATTTCATGTGCGTTTGTTGTTAAGACTCGCACCTCAATACAAAGTTTAATTCCGCTATTAAATTTATACCATTTTAACAAATAGATACGTTAATTTTTAACCATTCCACCCTGCTACAACTTCCATTATTACACAAAAAAAATACGCCCCCTACTCACGTAGAGAGCGCACGGATAAAGACTTAGTTCGAAATTGAAAAGTTTATTGATATATTTTTACGTTCTTTATTTCCCAAGTACAAGCACCGGCCGAAGTCGATTTGTAAGCAAAGGCAATCTTGATGCTATCGGCTGCGGGCAATGCGATGTTACCGGCATTAACAAATGTCCAGCTCGATGCATAAACAGGAATGGTCAATTCGGTCCAGTCGGCACCATCGTTAGTGCTGTAGAACAAACGCATCTCCTCCTTAGCATTATTGATATAGTTGGCAGCATGCTCAAATGAGAGAGTTGCAGCCTTGCCATTCAATGCAATAGCGGGTGATACGAGCCAGCTCTCTGAGTCGAAGGCTTTCTTGTTGTAAGCCGAAGCCTTGGCACATTTATAACTGCTATCATGTTTCCATACATAAGTCAAACCTTCACCCAACATACGGTCGTCTGCTGTAAAGCTACCCATCGACGAGGTAAAGGTCTCCTCAAAGATTACCGAGCCTTCGGGTGTCTCTACCTCTACAGGCTCCGAGCCATACACTGTGCCATCAACGATAGCGCACGATACATTCTTGATACCGGGGCTCGAGAAGTAAGCCAATAGTTCACCATAGAGCAACACCTCTTTGCCGTCCATCTCAGGGTGTTCGGGCAAGTTAAGACCATCGCGCACAGCACCGGCAGGAAGTTGCACTGCAACAAAACCGCTTGTAGCGTTTGCATCGTCGGCGATAACAAGGTTAGTACCCTTGCTCGATCCATCGGGAATATTGAAGGGAGCTTCAAGCTCTACATCACTTACACTCTTACCATTGATTTGACCTACGATATAAGCCTTAACCCATGCCTTAGGACCATTCTCCTTAGTCATGTTATTGAGGCTTGTCACAGCAGCTGCATTGTAAGGCTCTTCTTTTGTACCTTTACCCTCACCCTCGATAGGATCGGTTGTTGTACCACCACCTTCATTGCCACCTTCGCCTATCGAAGTACCGTCAAATTTGGCCTTCGAGGTGCTCTTCATACCGGCTACACCGAAGTATTTGGTCAATTGGCCATACAACTCTACCTCTTTACCATCGTTGGTAGGATTGCCCAACAACTCAAGAGCCTCGCGTATAGCACCCTTGGGCAATTGCACTACAAGACAAGCCGAGTGATTGCTCTCATTGGCCTTAGCGGCTATAAGTATGTTTGTTCCTATAGTAGCTACCGAACCATCATCATACACTGCTCCGGTGAAAGGTGCATCAAATTGCGAGTCGGCTGTAATATCGGCACCGGCTACTTGACCTACGATATAACCTTTTACCCAGGCATTGCTGCCATCTTGTACGAGAAGGGCTTTCGATACGTTATAGGGGCTCTCTTCTGTACCCTCTCCGGCAGGCTCTACAAAGGTAGGCTCATCGTTATTGCCACCGCCTTCGTTGTTATTTCCGCCATCGCCGGGCTCATTGCCCACATTGCTACATGCACACATCAACATGGTTGCTGCAAGCATGCTCCAAAATCCTAATTTTTTCATTTCTCTTTGTGTTTTTTATTTGATTGTTGTTGATATAATTATTTCACCACCAAGTTTTTCATCTCCCATGTAGCCGACTCGGCATTGCTACACAAGTAACGGAATGCAAAGCGCACATTGGCTTTCAAGTAAGCTGCAGGCACTGCTATCTCGTCCGATGATACATAAGTCCAACTATTTCCAGCGGGGTATGTAGTAATCTCTACTTGCTCCCATGTAGCATTGTTAGGATCGCCATCGGTATAGTTATCGCTCACCCACAAGGTATGGTTGGTCTTGAGGTTGGCAAGATCGCCCTTGTTGATAGCGTGCTCAAACATGATGTTTACACCACTCTTACCCGAGAGGTCGAGTACAGGCGATATGAGCCAGTCCTCATTGGCATGGCTGCTACCATCGGCAAAACCCGACATCTTAGCACCATACTTGCTATCAGAACTCCACACTTGCTCGCCACTCACGTTGTAGGCTACAAAGCCTCCCAGTCCGTCGGTAAACGCCACATCGAGTATAGCACCCTCGGTATCGACAGGAATGATACCATACACTGTACCATCAACTATCGCACACGACACATTCTTGATACCATTAGCACCAAAGTATTTTACCAACTCGCCATACAACACAATCTCTTTGCCGTCCATCTCAGGATTTTCGGGCAAGTTGAGTCCATCGCGCACAGCGCCCGAAGGAAGTTGTACGGGCATACAAGCATCTACCGAAACAGTGGTGGCATCGGTAGCAATGAGCAAGTTTGTACCCTGAGTCGAGCCGTCAGCGATATTGAAAGGCTCGCTCCACTCGGCACCGGTCAAATTCATACCATTCACTTGACCCACGATATAACCCTTTACCCAAGCCTTTGCGCCACTGTTGTTTTGCGCCATGGCTGTTGCTATATCAATAGGAGCGTCCTTTGTTCCCAATTCACTGTCTGTATCGGGGTTAGGATTAGGATTATCGCCACCACCTTCGCCATCAAAGAAGCCTTCGAGGTCGGCAAGGGTACGTATGGTCAATTGTATCTCTCCGGCGCGATCGGCCTTGTCGTGATAGTAGCCTACGATTGCCACTATATCGCCCCAATCTTCGGTACCGGGCAACTTGGTTTCGGCAAATCGTGCATACTCACTGGTCGATACATAAGTCACATTACCATTAGCATCGGCTATCTGACGGGCTTGAGGATAGCCCACATTGTATGTACCGTTGAAAGTAGAGGGAGCAAATATCTTATAGGCCTCTGTCAATCTCTCACCCTCATCGCCAAGGCCGGTGAAATGTACATTCTTGATGCGAATAAGTTGGCCATAGATAGTAGGATCCGCTGCATTCAACTCGGCAATAGTCATTTCGCGCACGATTATCTTATCTACATCGGGAGTACCCACAAACTTCATGTGTTCCAAAAAGTAAGGATAAGGAATACGACCCGGCTCTACGCGCAACTTCTCGTCGTTAAACGACTCGACACCCAATTGAGGCATTTCGGCATAACGACCCAATACAAGACCCTTGCAATTGATAGCAATCTCTTGTCCCATAGGTATTGTACCCGACAAGCTACCGGCATCGACACTCACCTTCAAAGCATCGCCGGTCTTGGTATCTTGCATCACAAGGTACTTATATATGTTACCACTCTCGTCGGTTGTTATCACACGACCTCGTATGTATAGGTCACTCTCGGTATCGACATAGTTGATAGAGAAGAGCGTATCTTTCTTATCGAACGTATGCTTAAACTCGGCTATCGACATCATCGGCGACAGGGCATCGGCCTCGGCCTCTGTCAGCACACCGGTTCCTTCAGGTAGCGGTTCAAATTTGGCACAGCCGGCAAGTCCCATACCTACTACTGCCGCTATGGCCCAGATATATCTGTTTTGTTTCATAGTGTTTTCTGCTTTTTCGAGTTTCACAATCAGAATTTAAATGCAACATTCAAGAACATATTGAAGCCCCATGCATAGTAGTAGCGGTTGGGGAACTTATCGATAGGCTCGATAGCCTTCACAGCACTCTTGTTGTTACGGCTCAAGCGCGATTGTTGATATCCGCCTGTCACCATGCTGGTATTGTTCAACAAGTTGTTGAGACTCAAGTTGATGTTGAGCGATTGAGCACGATTGTTGAAGTACAACACTTTACCCACCGATGCATCAAGCAAGAAACCACCTTTCAAGCGCTCTTGTGTACCCAATATTTTCTTGGTCTCTTCATCATAGCCGGCATAGTATTGCATCTGACCTATCTCATTGAGATAGTAACCGCCATCGACATTCATCTTTGTGAAACGTGCAGGTGAGAAGTCGAGATAGTTCTTATCGTAGTATGACAAGGTAATGTCGGCAAACCACATCGACGAGTGGAAGTAGTCGAGGGTAATGCTCGACGCAATTTGAGGACCATTCGATACCATCAAACCTTTGGTATATACAATCTCTCGTATATCGGTTGTCTCCGACAAGTCTTGAGGCAACTCTCCGGTAAAGAGGTTACAACCATTCTCGGCACTCATCACGCCCATACAGTTGTCGGTATAGCGATAGTCACCTATATTGGCTGCCAACTCAAGCGAGAAGCCTGCTACGAGGTCTATATCAACACCCAACTCTACGCCACGGAACACACGGTCAACACCGGTGAGGGTGTGATTGACATAAGTACGGAACTCATCGTTATAGTAACCGGTACTCTCTGTTCCATCTACCATGTGTGTTTGGAACAATGTCACACGACCACGCACACCGGGATAGTTGAACAGCCAGTTTACATCATACGACAACACCTTCTCCGATTGCAATCCGGGTATGAGTGTATCTTTTACACGAGGTGCTACATAGCTGTACGAAGGCAGCGGAGCACGGCTCTCGGCCAACACGTTCACCACCACGCGGTTATGTGCATCGGCTTTCCATGTCAAGCCGGCCTTCAAGCTGGGGTCGATAAAGTATGCAAGGAAACCACGACCCTTCGATTGTGCACCTATCACCTCGGCACGACCATTGCGCATCAAACCCTCACGTTGGAATTGGGTATAATTCAACGCTGCTGCATAGTAGATATCGAAGTAACGAGTATTCCAATAGTTATCGATAAAGGCCGAACCTTTGAGTACGTGCATATTGTAGTTATAGCCAAACACGTCGCCCTCTTTCACCACACGGTTGGGATTATCAAGGTCGTTCTGTATGATAGTTGTATTGTTGGCAAAGTCACGCTCGGCAAATTGGTCAATATCTATCCACTGATTTCCACCCAACAAGTCCTCTACTGTCTTGTAGTGCATACCCTTACCATACTTGGCCGATACGCCGGCATTGATTTTCAGTTTATCGGTCACTTGGTTGGTATAAAGAGCATTCATAGCACCCTCCATCAAGTCATTGTGACGACGCTCAAGCATATAGTGAGCACTCGCATTGGGAGTAGCCACATTGTTCAAGTAGTTAGCTCGGTACAATGCCTCCCAATTGATTTGAGTATAATCGGTGTTATTATTGCGCCATTGTTCATCGAGATGATTATACAAGTCGGTATTGACATAGCCATAGTTAGGATCCTCGGTATCATTCACTCCATTCACACCCAGATTGGTATATTGGAAGCTGGGCAAGTTGCGATAATAGTCGGGACGAGGATCGGGTGCGTTATAGAACGACAACGCACTGTTGCTATATTTATTATAGTGGAACGCAGCACCCACTTTCAACGAACTCTCGTTGTCGATGTCCCATATATAATTCAACAACACAGTGGGGTCCATACTTTGTACCACACGCGAGTTGCGCACCTTACCATCTTGATAGCCCCAATACGAGTTATAGTAGATACCTCGATAGTCATACACCTCTTGAGTAGAAGCACTCGACTGGCCACGCTCGGTGGGCGAATTCCATGTTGTGAGCGCAATACTGTGGTTGCCCCACACCTTTTGGGCTGCAAAGAAGTAGCCAAGAGAGTTGTATGATGTACCCTCGGCACGACCCTTCTCGGCCCAACGATACACTACCGATCCGGTAAAGGCCCAACCATTATTCATCAAACCCGTTGCATAGGTAGCTTGCGCACGAAGGTTATAGGCACGATTGGTATAAGACAAGCCCACTTGTGTTCCGGCAGCATAGTCGGCTGCAAGTGTATTGATGTTGGTTGCTCCGGTTAGCGAGCCATAACCAAATCCTGTCATCTCCAAGCCATGTACAATATCTTTGTTACGAGTTGCATTGTTCAAGCCGCCAAGACCCGAGTAGTTAAATCGGCCACGCTCGGTATCTGTAAAGTTTATACCATTGATATAGGTAACATGGTCGCGTTGGTCATAACCACGTATCGAAAAGCGCATAGGGCTATATACATAGCTCGATGCACTCAAGAAAGGGTCATCTGACGAGCCTGCCAAATAGGCTACCGATTGACTCGACGTAGCACCCTCGTCCTCCAACATCGCCTCATCAAAGAGCAAGGTATTCTCTTCTCGGGCTGCTTGCGAGCCCTCTATCATATCCGATATGGCATCTTCGGCCGGCATCAACTCTACATTGAGAACAAGAGGTTGTTGTGTCACAGTCACATCTACTGTTTGCGCGGCATAATGTTCGCCTACAAACGACATTACACTATTGCCTTCGGCAACACCACGCAGCTCATATCGTCCATTCTCGGCTGTCGTTGTCACGACACTGCCTCCGGCTATCGATACAACAACTCCTGCTACGGGCTTCTTGGTTACATCGTCAATTACTTTTCCTCGCACAATGGCGGCTTGCATAGGCAACAACACCGACACGATGAGGAGTACTGCTGACAATAAATTTCTCTTCATAAGAAACTCCTTAGTTTTTAATTTATTAGTTCGTATTTATTTTAATATTTCATCGATTTGATATAATCGTTTGAAGAATAAACACTTGAAGTTATTTTGAAAAGAGCGAAGTAACGATTTGGGAATCGTGCGAATTTCTGCGGTTTGCGGTAGCAATAACTCTCAAATAACTCTTGTGCTACAAAGGTAATGAAAAATCTTGAATTATTGATAGGATAGCAAGAAATCAATGAAATTGCGATATAAATCAAACAAGCGACATCATTCAAATCAGATGTCGCTTGTTTGATTTAGTATCC
>JAFQRE010000018.1 GCA_017410245.1 Bacteroidaceae bacterium | reverse complement strand
GTTAAAAAAACACCGTAAATTAGGCGTTTGTCCGTTCCGGCCACGAGGCACAAGCGTCAAATGTGGCTTCGCCCAAGTTGCTCCCGCTCGGAAATGCCTATACAAGTATGGCATTCCTCTCGCTTACTCGCAACAGTGGCTCTACGAAATACCATATTGCCTATGGCATAATCGTATTACGGAACATCAGTGTAAATGAGAAATTACCCATATTGATTTTTTTAACCCCTCAGTCTCGCATGGCTCGACAGCTCCCCTATATTGCTATGCAACACAGAGGAGCAAAAGGTTACCTTTTATGCCCATCGGCATTGAATTACCGTAACCACATTGCGCCAATGGCACAATCGGGTTACGGAATATCAATATATATGTGATAGAATAAAAAGATATCTGCAGCGACTATGAGATATATCTCTTGACTAAAAAAACGGCTGGGCGAACAAAAACGGTCGTGCCAAGTTGATTTTGGCACGACCGTTATATATTATATCTTTATGCTTCGGCTCAGCTACGTTTTTCGGTAAGTTCGGCCTCAGCATTTTCTTCCGATATCTGCTCGGCAATCTCCTGCTCCAACTGCTCGGATTGCTCTTTCCACTTCTCGCGAGCATACTCTTGCAGGTCGGCCACAGTATCTTTTTCATCGACAATCTCTTGTCCGATGATGGTCTCAATGATGTCTTCCATCGACACTACTCCCAAGAATAAGCCATACTCGTTGCGCACTTGTGCAATGTGCTCTTTGCCCTTGAGCATCTCTTCCCAAGCATCACCTACGGGAGTATCCTCGTCGTATGAGAGCAACGGACGACGTATATCGCGCAACTCCATGTCGAACTTGTCATCGGCCAAGTTCTCGAGCAAAGTTTGCTTAAGAATATATCCGGTCATGAAGTCGGGAGTTTCGCCATAGATGGGAATGCGCGAATAGCTTCTGTTTTCTTCGTCGGAGTAAAACTCTTTAAGGAGCATATTCTCTTGTGCAGCAACAACAACTGTGCGAGGTGTCATAATCTCGCCTACAGTAATGTTATCGAGTTTAAAGAGATTTTGTATAATGGCTTTCTCTTGTGTTTCGAATACACCCTCTTCTGTACCTACCGATACCATAGCAGTAACCTCCTCGCGACTCACCGACAAGGGGTGTTGGTCTTTCGACACCAACTTGGTAATAAACTCCGACAACCATACAAGGGGATACATAATCACAATCATCACACGAATGATGGGAGCAGCCATCATGGCCAATTGTCGCCAATAATATGAGCCGACTGTCTTAGGAATAATCTCCGACAGAACAAGAATGAGTAATGTGAGCACGGTAGAAATGACACCAAACCACTCGTCACCAAAAACCTTAGTAGCCTCAGCACCCACACCGGCCGAACCAATGGTGTGTGCTATGGTGTTGAACGAAAGAATGGCCGACAGAGGGCGGTCGGGATCTTTCTTAAGACGCATCATCAATGCTGCATTGCGAGCACCCTCTTGCTCTTTCATAGCTATAAATGATATCGGGGTAGATAGAAGTACGGCCTCAAGAACCGAACAAAGAAACGACACCGAAAGTGCCAATAACATATAAAATAATACAAGTCCCATATAGGTTATTTCGTGTAGATAATCTTTAAAGAATAAATAGATATAATAATAATAGAAATAGAGAACACAACACCATCGCACTATAAAACATACGATGTGGCTACCCTACTATAATCGGAATACAAAAAAGCGAGGTGGTACAAGAATAGGAGTCGCACAACTCAATGCGACATCATGAGATAGATACATAGCGACACGATAACGGCATAAATCCGTATCAGCATCAGCTTCTTCTGTTATACTATGTTCACTTGTTTCCATAAGAATGGCACAAAGATATATATTTTACTTCATGCCCACAAATATTACGATATATTTTATATAATTCTATTCCTGAAATAGTGGCTGAATATGAGTAATCGTATCGCTTTTATTGCATTTATATATATACAAGGCGCCAGATATGTTAATATATATTAAACAGCATATATCACATAGAGATTCTTACATAGATATAGAAATATATATTAACTTTGTAAAAAACGGAAAGGTATATTAATAATTTCAAAACAAACACACCCTATTCTCAAAGAAAAGGTATGGATTATTAATATAGATTTTTTCACACTGCTGTTAGACAATCAATATAAACCTAATATAATGCTTATGAAAAGAAATTTTTACACATTTGCCGCACTTGTTATTGCAGCGACAACAGCATTTGCTCAAGAGAGCTCGTTTGCCGATTTGATGAAAGCTCCGGCAGAAGTAACTCCAGCGACCGAAGAAGATGTTATCTGGACACCACCATGTGTTGAAGAAGGCCACTCATACGAGATGGTATTTGAGATTGGTTGCAAAGGATTCACACGTACAGGCCTCACCGACGTTGAATTTGACAGCCCCAATGGTGGTAGAGGTATCATTGTAGCCGACACTCGAAGCTACAAATATTATATAAAGAACCCCCTCCCCCGTACTCACATCGGTTCGTATATCGAGGGTACACTTGTAGAAGAGGGCGATAATGTATATATCGAATGTCAACTGCCCCAATGGCTCAATGCACGTGAGGCAAGCAACCAAGGTGTGAAGATGGTTGTGGGACGTAAGATAGTGAACCCCGATGGTATGATTTTCTACGACCCCGTTACTACTGCCGAGGAGAACGTAATACGTTATGTTATGACCGAGGACGAGGGTTTTGTTCTCGAGTTTGACGATCCCGAACTTGCTGTAGTAGCTACTTATGCCTACCTCGATGAAGAGGGTGACGGTATCTTTGCCGGTGCTGCAATAGAGCGAGTAAAATATAGCGACCCGGGCGATAAAACTCCCGTTACCATGCCCGAGGGTGTTACAGCACAAAAATGGGGTATGATTTACTCAAACGGCTTGCGTGTACACAATGTACAATGTGGTATTCAAGACGATAAAGTTTACTTGGCCGGTGTAGCTCCCCAATTCCCCGAAAATTGCGTTGTAGGTACTATCAACGGTGAGACAATTACTTTTGAAGCTAACCAATATCTGGGTGAAACCGAGACTACATACGAATACTTGGTATTCAACAAAGCCAAATTCATCAGCTCAAGCGACCGTGGCGATGTTTACAACTTCGAGGGCGACTTGCTCCCCTCTTGCGAAGCAGTTTACGATGCTACAGCCCACACCATCAGTTGTCCCATGGACGAAGCATGGTTCTGCAACGCCGGTACAGGCCACCTCTACTATGCCGACTTCTGGGTAGGTCCTATGTTCATGCCCGACATGGGTGGTGCAGCAACACCTTCCGATCCCGAAATTCTTGAGTGGATGGAATATATGCCCGCTGTAGGTTATGGTGGTTTCATTGCCGACCTTCCTCTATTGGGTACCAATGGTGAGATACTCTCTCCCGAATTCTATACCTATATAGTATATTTCGATGGCGAGCCCTTCACATTTACTCCCGAAGAGTATCCCGGTGTACCTGAGCCTATGACCGAAATACCCTACAACTTTGAAGATGGCGAAGTAGAAGACTTCCGCGTAGAAGGTACCAACCATATCATCTGCTGGCGTGCCGATGGTTACGAAAGCTTCGGTATCCAAGGTGTATATACCTATGATGGTGTAACCAACAAATCGAACGTGGTATCTCAAGAGCTTGAAGGTGCAGCCGTCAAGGGCAATCATATAGACTACCCCGAGGTACGCGATGTTAAGTTCTACGATCTTACCGGTCGTGAGGTTATCAATCCCGAGAATGGCATATACATCAAGCGCATCAACTTTGTTGGTGGCAAGAGCATCAGCGAGAAGGTTGTAATAAACCGTAAATAATACGATAACACAATATGATAAGCCGCACCCTGCGGGGTGTGGCTTATTTCAATTATAGCATACAATATGAAAAAATATATACTTCTTATAGCAAGTCTCCTGATGGGAGCCAGCTTTACAAGTGCCGAGACACTATCGCTTGGCTACACTGAGGGTAAAAACTACACCGGTGCACCTATGGGCATAGGCGTAGGCGATAATATGTGGATAGACATGGCCATCAAAATACCCGGCTCGACAATACGCACCTTGGCCGGTGCCCAAATTACCGGTGTAAACGGCTCATGCTCATCGATAGCCGATGTAGAGACATTCCATATATGGTTGCGCCAAGACCTTGAAGGCGAAAACCTCGCCGAATTTACCTTGGTTCCCAACCAACTCAACAACGTGAAGAAAGGTATCAACAAGTTGAAATTCAAAACCCCATGGGAAATACCTGCCGACTTTGAAGGCGACCTATATATAGGTTTTGGCTACAAATACTCGAGTGGCAATGCTCGTGGACTCGCGGTGAGCACCAACCCCATACCCGGCGGATTCTACATGCTACGCGCCGACAGCCTATGGTATGACTACAGCCATTTAGGTTCGGCATGTATAGAAGCTATTGTTGAGGGCGAAAATCTGCCTAAGATCAATCCTCAACTCTCACGAATAGACCTTCCCGAGTTTTACATCAAAACCCGTGAGGAATACACCCCTACCTTTGTCATTCACAACTTTGGTACCGAGACTCTCGCATCGATTGATGTAACAGCTCAATTTGATGGCTGTGAGGCAATAACTCAACAAGTGGCTGTTGATACCGAGTCGGGCATGATGAAGACATTTACATTGTCATTCAATCCGCAAGATGCTCCTATCAACGCCACCAACGCAACCTTCACAATAGCACCTACTACCGGCGAAGATGCCGACACTGATAACAACAGCCTTGCAGGCACATTCACAACAGCGCCTCAAGAGTACCAACACCGCGTTTTATCGGAAGAGTTTACAACCGAAATGTGCGGTAGCTGTCCGGCCATAACAAAATGGACTCACGAAGAGCTTCAGAAAGAGGAGTTCAAAGACATCATCATGGTATGTCACCACGCCGGCTACAAGACCGACTTCCTCACAACTGCATGGGACAGCGAGTACACCAAGTTGTATGGCGGTGGCACCTTTGCACCCGGTTTTGCAGCCGATCGTGCTATTCTCTCTCAAAATGATATCGTATTCTTCCCCACTCCCAATGAAGCATTGACCGACTGGTGGAAAGTACGCTTAGCCGAGCCTGCACTTGTATCGGTAGATTTGAAAGTTACACAATCGGAAAATGCCGAGAATGAGATTGTCGTTGAGGTATGGGGCGAGAAATGTATCGAGACCATTGCCGAAAATCCCAGTGTAACTGTTTGGCTCATTGAAGATGGTATTCCCGCCGTAGAGCAAGCCAATGGCGGCAAGGATTACGTACACAACCACGTAAACCGCGCTGTACAAAGTGAGAACTATTGGGGCGAACCTGTAACCTTTGAAGGTGACAAATACAACTACTCATGCACATTCACACTCGACGAGGGTTGGGTAAAAGAGAATATGTATGTGGTAGCTTTCATAGGCGAGAATGGCAGCAACTACAAGCAACACTTTGTTCGCAATGCCAATCGTGTAAAACTCACCGACCAGATAGATGCAATAGAGAGCATTGAGGCCGATAAGGAAGTAATCAACACCGAATACTTCGACATCACTGGCCAACGTGTCATCAACCCCGACAAGGGTATATACATTATCCGCAAGAGCTACTCAGATGGTAGTGTAGATACTCAAAAGAGCATCATTCGTCGCAATCGTTAACCAGTATCTATCGGTATAACTCATATAGCGGGTTATACCGGTATTTTTTTTAATGCCTGCTATATGAAAAGAAATATTTTAGCACTACTCTCATTACTACTATTCCTACCAGCAAATGCCACTGACAATGCCATGGAATATACCTACGTAGGCGACCAACCTATAGTATATTATGGTACAAGACGTGTTGAAAGCTACGATCTCGCCATAAAGTTTGACAACCCCGCCTTGGCCGGAAAACGCATCACAGCGATAAGGGCTCAAGTCAATTCGCCGGCACAAGAGATAAGTAACTGCTCGGTATGGCTCACCTCCGAGTTGTTACTTGAGAAAAACGAAAATGGCAAGAAAGTCAATGTACCCAACATATTGACACAAAGTGCCACGTTGAGCGAAGATGGTTGGATTGAGGCTACACTCGATGAGCCATATACCCTCACCGAAGAGCCTATATATGTAGGCTACACATTTACCAACTCGGTATATAACGAAGAGAACAGAGGCCCTATAGCCTACAGCCAAAACCGCCACGAGGGAGGTTTCTTTATACACACATCTATGACAGTAATCAAATGGAAAGATTATGAAGAGACTCTCAAAGGCATATTGCCTGTATTTGTAACGGTTGAAGATGGATATGGCGACAATCAAATGGCTATTACAGGTTATGGTACAGAGTACCCGCATGTACAAGTAGATGTTGCATGGTCTTTGCCATTCAGGCTATACAATATAGGTCTTAATGAGATAAACTCTATTGACTACTCCTATGAGGTTGATGGTCGCAATGGCAGCAATCACATCGATTTTGCGTCACCCCTTACACCCAACATCACTGACCCCTATACTGTAAAGCTACCCATTGATGCTATTGACAACTTAGGCAGCCACACACTCAATATTGCTATAGACCAAGTGAACGGCCAAGCCAACACAGCCAATATGGCATCACGCACCTTGCCTATAGAGGTAAAAGAGCTGGTACCCATACATCGCACACTGCTTGAAGAGGGTACCGGAGCATGGTGCAGTGCTTGCCCTCGAGGTGCTGTTGCCATCAAAGAGTTGAACAGATTATATCCCGAAAACTTCATTGGTATAGCATACCATAGCAAAGACCCCATGATGGTTATGGCCGAATTTCCGGTCGATTTTCCACATTTTCCGGCAGCCTACATCAATCGTGGCAGAATGGTCGATCCATACTATGGAGCCGACAATTCTCAAAATGAAGACTTTGCTATAGAGCCGCTTATTGTCGAGGACTTTTCACAACCGGTCATAGCGGCTATCGACGTAGCATCGACATGGGCCGATGAAGAGAAGACTGCCATCAACGCACAAGCATACGTTGCATTCACCACCGATGTTACCGACCACGAATATCGTGTATCGTTTGTATTGGTAGGAAACGGATTGTGTGGAGAAGGTAAAAACTGGTCACAGGTAAACTCACTGAGTCGCAGTGAGGCCGACAATTTACACCCCCTACTCCGCCCGTTAGCCGATGCCGGCAATCCCATCGAAGGATATATATTTGACGATGTAGTACTTATATCGAAAGAGCCATACGGCATAGAGAGTTCGCTACCATTGTCAATGCCGGCATTTAAATGGCACAATATCGACTACAACTTCCAACTCGCCGATGCAAAGAGCTTATATACCCCCGATGCCACCCTTATACAAGACAAGGAGCAACTTGAGGTAGTAGCTATGCTCATCGATAGCGAAACCGGCAAGGTAGTCAATGCCGCTAAAGCCCATATAGGCAAGAAATCGGCAGTCAAAGAGGTCTCCTCATCAGCAACCAAGATATCGACCCTCTACTATGACTTGCAGGGTATTGCTACCAATAGGCCATCGCAAGGCATTTACATAGTGGTAGATACCTACGATGATGGTACGGTAAAGAGCCACAAAGACTATATAAGATAGCAGAATATAATCAACTAATAAGCCACGAGTAGCAGCAATAGTTACTCGTGGCTTTGTATTTATAGCAGTAGATGCATTGGATAGTTATACGACCGAGACTATTTTATTTTTGGTCACATACCATATATATCCTTCAACCTCATTGTACCCCATACCACGCACCAGCGACATATACTTTTGCACCTGGGTAGTATATTCTTCGCTCTCTATTGAGCCAAACTTGTAGTCGATAACGACAACTGCATCGCCATCAATCACTACGCGGTCGGGGCGATGGCACTTCTCGCCTTTCTGCAAAATAGCAGTTTCGGTGATAACTCGTACTTCGGGAGAGAACCATCGAGCCACATTGTCGGCCGAGATAAGGTCTGTCACTTTCTGCTCAATCTTGGCAGCCTCATTATTTTTTATTTTACCGCATCGCACATATCGTTGCACAACATTGTGTACATCGGCTACACTATCAATCTCGGCAAACAACTCATGCATCAAGATACCTAAGGCCTGCTTACGATTGCCGGTCTTACCACGCGACGACATACGTTGGCGCAAACGATCGTTAGAAGGAATGAAGACATTATACGATGTATCTAATGAGTTGGTACTACTCTCTTTCTCAACCAGAGGTTGCCAGTCGGCGCCCAATTCATACACCACTTCACCGGTTTCGAGCTCCTTACGATAGCTATCAAATGCAACATGCGACTCATCATCACCACCGGCAGGGGTATTCTCCATAACACGTTTTATCATTCCCCCCATATTCTTGGCATCATTGCCGGCAACATTGGTATAAACGATAAGTTCTTGACGCGCACGTGTAAATGCCACGTATGCAAGATTGATATTATCGACATACTCATTAGTCATCTCTTCGAAATATTGAGGCGCAAAAATTGTTGTTGCCAAATCCTTCTTATATTCTACCGGCAGTACAGGTAATTGATTGAAAGGAGCACGATCGGGAACAAGCCACATCGTACTTACAGGCTTTTGTCCGGCACTCGACAGACTCCACGACGCAAATGGTATCAATACCACCGGATACTCAAGTCCCTTCGACTTATGTATGCTGACAACAGTAATGGCATCAAGATTTTCGGGAGACTTCACAGTCGCAGTTTTCTCTTTATCGTCCCACCAGCGCAAGAATGAATGCAAGTCAGCCGAGTGCGCACGTGTGTACTCGAGGACAATATCCTGGAAAGCCTCAATGTAAGCGATATTGGAGGCATTCTTATGCATGTTGAATTTTTCGATAATAGCCTCACACATTTCATATAGAGGTTTGGCAGCAATCCCTTCCATAAACGATAACATCTCCTCGCTAAAAGCCAGATTGTCGGTACTATTATCGAAGTAACGAGCAAGTGCCTCTGATGGAGAAATAACATCGCCGGCATTCATCATAGCCTGCTCGTAGGCAAGCACCAATCTATTAATAGGGTAATGAGGATTTTGTAAGTACCTCAATATAGCGACAATAAGTTTTACGGCAGGCGAATTTGTAACCAACAACGACTCGTCCGAAACAACTCTGATATCGCTCAATACACCTTGACCTTCAGTAGGGATATCCAGCAGCATCTCTACAATCTTGCTGCTCTGCGCATTTTTACGCGTCAATATAGCTATATCTTTCTGTCTGTACCCTCGCTCAAGCAGTGACTTTATCTCACCGGGCAAGCGCCTCATGACATCTTCTTCAAAGTCCTTAACAGTCTTATTGGGTAATAGATGTAGAGCAACTCTGCCACTATAATCTTTGTATTTATCGGCCACCTTTTGCTCTACTCCATCATATATCTCACGGAGCAACGAGTGCTTGGGCAATATGTTATTAGCGGGCAATTCAGCATCTAACATCGATTGCAGCTCCCAAGCTGCTTTCTTGAAAAATGTATTATTGAATGCTACGATACCGCCACAGCTACGCCAATTGGTATCTCGCCCCTTATTAATACGATTGTACTCATACGACTCAAGTCCACTATGCAATAGTCGCCAATCGGAGTTACGCCACCGATATATACTCTGCTTCACATCGCCTACTATAAAATTCTCGTAGTTGTTATCAAGACTCTCATTGACCAAGGGTTGGAAATTGTGCCATTGTAGGTTTGAAGTATCCTGAAACTCATCAATCATATAATGAGCAATGCGTGTTCCTATACGTTCGTATATAAACGGAGTATCACTTTTGTTGATAAGTCCGCTCAATATCTCGGGAGTCTTAGATAAAAGCAACGTATTATTCTCTCGCTCATATCGCAAGATATACTCATCTATTGTAGCAAGCAAGCCCAAGACATATATATGCTTGAGACATACAGGTATAGAATTGAGCTCTACCATTATATGGTCAATAGCGAGAGCCAATGCATCGAATGAAGGTTGTACTATACCTACATATGTATCAACACAGCCACCTCCCTTGGGCAATTTTGTTTTGGCAAACCACTTATCGGGCTCACTATAGTTCTTGATAAAAGTATCCAAGGCCTTCTTCAACGAGTCATAGGATATATTGTCGTTCGAAGCACTCTTTATCACATCGACACATTTTATCCAACCTCTATTGAACCATTCCCAAGAGATATTGTGGTCTTGAATAGCATTGGCAACATTGACAGCTTTCGCACTCAAGCATTGGCACAAATGGGCACGATGCTCATTCAATATTGCAATGTATTCGCCATACTCCTTGAATGTTACCTGCGACAACTCTTTTCTGTATTGTTTATAGTTCTCGGAGGTAAGTTGCTTGGCCATATTTTGTATCTCGGAACTACCGTAAATATTCCAACTGCCATTGTTACGAATGCTCTCCTCGGCATACCGCAATAGCCAATCGGACATATCTTCATTCCCCTCCAACTCGCTAAACATCTGATCAATAGCCGTCTCGGTAATGTATGTAGCGTCCATCTCTACATCATATCCTCCATGCAAGCCCTCTTCGCGGGCAAATGCTCGCAATACTTGTTGAAAGAAACTATCGATGGTAGTGATATTGAAATAGGAAAAGTCGTGTAACAACTGCACCAATACCTGTCGGGCATTGGTTTGCAACGTTGCCACGTCACAACCAAAAGTTTGGCACAAGTCTTTGCAGTAGTCCGACTGAGACGTATTATAAGCCAACACTTCCAACTGCTTAACAATACGCTGCTTCATCTCCTCGGTAGCCTTATTGGTAAAGGTTACGGCCAAGATGCGACGATGCAGATTGTTATAGTTCTTATAAAAGACATACTTGTTATTATCGCCATTAAGATGCCCCAATAGTATCTTTATGTATTCAAAGGCCAACTTATAGGTCTTACCCGAGCCGGCCGATGCCCTATAAACATTCAGCATAAAAACAGTTATCAGATGATGCGAGCTCTATAGCCGGCCTTAGTAAGTATCGATAATATCTTCTCTCGATGGTCGCCTTGTACCAGTATCTCGCCATCTTTGTCCGAGCCACCTACTCCACAAGCCGACTTCAGCATCTTGGCAAGCGATTTCAAATCGGCCGTTGTACCCACAAATCCGGTTACAAGGGTCACAGCCTTGCCGTTACGATGACGTTTATCGAGTTTTATACGCAAGTTTTGCTTACCGGGAGGCAAGGTGTCCGGTTCTTCTTCCACTCCGGTATCGTACTTATAATCGGGGTTAGTCGAATATACTACTGCCAATCGGTCTTTCCAATCATTATCGTTTGCCATGATACAAAAATTTTATTAAGCGAAGATACTAAAAAGCAGCCAAAAATAAGCCCTCATCACATCAAAAATATGTAAATTCGCCCTTGATACAATAAAGAGCTACCTATATCGTTATTAATAAAGGTTACAAAGCATATAAAATGAAGCACAATAATATATACACACATACATCTTCACTTCTACACCAATGGGTTGTATGGGGATTAGCATTGATGTTTATTGCATTCAACATTACAACATCGGTGGCTCTTCCTCCCGAACATTATGCCACACACTCGGTATTGAGCAGTGGCAAATGGCACAAAGTGAGCGTTGAACAAACCGGTATATATCAAATAAGCTACTCACAACTGAAGAGTTGGGGATTTAACGACCCCTCACGAGTGCGCATCTACGGCTATGGTGGAGAAGTGCTATCAGAAATATACAGCCACAACGACATAGATGACCTGCCTCAAATACCTGTCGTTCATAACAACAATCGCATCTTGTTCTATGCCAAAGGAACAATAAAATGGTTGTATAACAAAGATGAAAGGCGTGCTACTCAACGCCAGAACACCTATGCCACTGCAGGTCACTACTTCATCACCGAGAGCGATGTCGAAGAAGCTGTCCCGACCACTGCCGAGCTAATAACTTCGACAAGCAGTTCATACATAGATATGTATGATGCCTATTCGCTACACGAAGAGGAGTTGGTATCGGTGAGTAAAACGGGACAAATATTTCTTGGAGAAGACTTTCGTTTTACACAGACACGCACATTCTCATTCGACATTCCGGGTATTGATACAAGCTCTCCACTGAGAGTAGATGTTGCCTTCGGAGCCAAAATCATGGACGCGACAGGCTCCTTGAAACTATATCACAACGGAACATTAATATCGGGAGGTGATAAATGGGACATTGGAGCCAACAGAGATGTCACATACGAGTTTATGAAGTACATCACACCTACGGCCACTACTACACCACGAGGCGGTAAGGAAGAGTTTACTCTTACCTACAAAGCCGGAGGCACCTCGGTAAATGCCAATCTCGACTACATTCGCCTCTCATATAAACGCAAGTTGAAACTCTACAATGGCGAAGTGCAATTCAGAATTCACGACCTCAACCTTGGCGACAACATTGTCATAGGCGATATGAATGAGCAATGCATTGTATGGGACGTGACAACCGGTCACACACCCCAACAAGTAGAGGTGGTTGTAAAAGACAATCAAGCCATCTTCAGTCCGGCAGTAAAAAATCGCGAATATGTAGCATTTGACCCGGCTGCAACATTCGCGACTCCGACAAGCGTGGGACACATCGAAAATCAAGACTTGCATGCACTGCCTATTCCCGACATGGTCATCTTGGCACCGGCTCAGTTCTTGACTCAAGCTCAACAAGTGGCAGCATTGCACGAAAGTGTAGATTCGATGGTTGTGCATGTTATCAACCACGAGCTTGTTTTCAATGAATTTTCTTCAGGTACACCCGATGGAGTAGCCTACCGTCGTCTGCTCAAGATGTTTTACGACCGCTCACTTGCCGGTACTGACAACCGAAAGATAAAATACCTACTCCTATTTGGTCGAGGTTTCTACGACAACCGACGCATCACATCGGAGATAAAGAATTGTGGTTTCCAGACACTGCTTACCTACCAAAATTTGCGCAGTGAAAATGAGACTTACTCCTACACAAGCGACGACTTCTTTACCTTCCTCGACGACAAAACGACAACAGCCCGCAATAGTGCCAATATCATGAACATAAGCGTAGGCCGTTTCCCCGTCAAGAGTGAGCAAGAAGCCAATATTGTGGTTGAGAAGCTATATAACTATGTCAATAAGCCCAACTACGGCAATTGGCGCAACCAAGCCATCATTATTGCTGACGATGGTAACTCCAACACCCACATGCGCCAGGCCGAGAGTGTAGTGGAATATTGGTTGAAAGACAAGCCCGACTTGTTTGTCAATAAAATATATATTGATGCCTACAAGGAAGAGAATACCTCGACCGGTCGCACATTCCCCGAGGCCAAAAAACAGATGATGCGATTGCTTAAAGAGGGACAACTCGTACTTGACTACATAGGACACGCCAATTCGGTAGGTTGGACCGCCGAGGACTTGCTCAATATCAATGATATCAAGACCCTGTATCTCAAAAATCTGCCCTTCATGTTTACCGCAACGTGCGACTTCAGCCGATATGACTCGGAAGAAGTGTCGGGAGGCGAGTATTTCTTCCTCAACGAATATGGAGGAGCTATAGCCTTGCTATCATCGACCCGCGTAGCTTGGATAAACGAAAACGGACGACTCAATAATGCTATAGGTGAATATATGTTCCAACGCGACTCAAACAACCTATACCTGCGATTGGGCGATATCGTACAAAAAGGCAAAAACTCCATCACCGAACAATATTTGGCTGCCCCCAATCGCTACTCGCCCGATAGTAATAAACTTGTTTATGGTCTGTTGGGCGACCCGGCCATGCGTCTTGGATACCCCACTTATCAAGCCAAGGCTATAGCCATCAATGGCATAGAAATTGGCAACGATATTACATTACAGGCAAGTGCCCAAGTAACCATAGAGGGTATCATTCTCACTCCCGATGGAGAAGAGGCCGACGACTTCAATGGCGAGGCTTATATAACACTGTATGACTCGGAGAAAACGACAACCTCATACGGCTACGACGATTGCCCCAAAATAGAGTTTAAGGAGAGAAGCAACAAACTATTTGCAAGTAGATGCAACGTGCGCAATGGTAAGTTCAATCTCACATTCCACATGCCCAAGGAGACCAGCTATTCCAACAAAAATGGGTTGTTGGATATCTACGCATACAGTTTCACCGGAGAAGAGGCTTGCGGAGCTTGTCAAGACTTCAAGATAGGCAAGGCTGCCAACGTGCAAGTGTCCGATACCATAGGGCCCGACATAACTTATTGTTACCTCAACTCTATCCATTTCAACGATGGCGACATTATCAACGAATCGCCCATGTTGGTTGCAGCCATCAACGACTCATCGGGCATCAACCTATCGACAGCAGGCATCGGTCACAACATGACTATAACTCTCGACAAAACAACCACTTATACCGATGTAAGCGACTATTACACCCCCGACACTACAGGTTACTCGGGTGTTATATGTTATCCCATCAGCAATATTGCCGAGGGCGAGCATACCCTACAACTCAAAGTGTGGGACAACGAGGGCAACTCATCGACCACACAACTACACTTTACCGTACAGAATGGCTTAGCCCCAGAGATATACAAACTATATGCCGACCACAATCCGGCACGAACAACAACCAACTTCTATCTTGAGCACGACCGTCCCGATGAGACCATTACCGTAGCAATATCGGTTTACAACATCAATGGTATGCTCATGTGGCAAACTCAGAAGACCGGCATTGCCGACATGTTCAAGAGTTTCCCCATCACATGGAATCTCACAACAAGCAGTGGTGCAAGAATACCCGGTGGTGTATATCTATACCGAGCCACCATCTCTACCGACGACACTCACTACTCTACTAAGTCGCAGAAACTGCTGGTGCTACCACAATAAAAACGATATGTAAGATATTATAGAGCCTCTATCGGCTTAGAGGCTCGTAATATCTCGCGCTTCCCGCCTACCGGTCCGGGCAACCGCTCTACAACCAAGCCCAATTGAGCAAACAATCGTCTTATATTGCCTTTGGCACAATATGTGGTGAGTACAGCACCATCATTGAGCACTCGGCACAAGCGCTCAAAAGCCTCCCTACTCCACATCTCTGGTTGTTTCTCGGGGGCAAAAGCATCAAAATAGACGACATCGATGTCAGTGGGCAGTTCATCGGCCAAGTAGTCAGCCTCTCTCTTCTCCAATGTAAAATAGGGTGTTATGACCGTAGGTACATTCCAAGGAGCATTGTGTATAGCTTCCAATATATCGGCATCAACAATATCTTGATATCCAAGCGTCTCTACCAACTGCATATCAAGGGGGTATTTCTCAAGCGATATATAGTGCACCGGATTACCCTCACCGGCAGCCATCGCTGTAACCGCCGCATTGAGTCCTGTACCAAACCCTATCTCCAACAAGCGTATAGGCTCTCCTATAGCACGATACTTAAAAGCACAATCACGATAGATATGTTGCGACTCGGTGAGAGCACCTTTCACCGAGTGGTAATGCTCATCGAGCCTCTTTATATACAGTGTAGTAGATCCATCGGCTGTTGTTTCAGCCACTATATCAGTTATTTTTTCCATTGTACAAAGATAGTCTATTTTTTCGATGTTTAATGTATATTACTATGCCTACGCCAAACATTTACACGCAAGATGATGTTATATCGATGTATTATAAACCCCTTAATATTACGCAAAATGAAAGCAATGGAATGTATAGCAACTCTATTGGGTGGCGCAATGCTTGGAGCTGCGATTGCAATGCTACTGACACCCTACGATGGCAAGCAACTACGCAAACGGGTATGCGATGTAGCTAAAAACAGTGGATTGAGCAACTACAAAGAGCGAATAGAAAACTTTGTAGAGAAGATTGAAGAAAGTGATGCTCTATAACAGATGCAATTGTTTCATAGATAGTCGGAGCAACAGAACCATGTATCCGACTATCTGCTCACCTCTTACCATTATCGTATGCAACAATATTCCGACAAAGAGACACTCATAAAAGAACTGCGTCGTTACATCGACTTGCGCATGCGCCATGTGCGACTGTCAATAGTAGAAAAAATCACCTTCATATTAGCAATGACAGCATTTGCAAGCCTTGCCATGCTATTGATAGGCTTTGCCATTTGCTATTTTAGCAACTCTTTTGTACTTTTGCTACAGTTTTATGTCAATTCGGTCTGCGCCAATGCCTTGGTAGCAGTTGCCTTGATTGCAGTAGTTATACTCATTTATTGGCAACGCAAACGCTGGTTACTTGATCCCATATCGCGTATCATAACACGTACGATGATAGACAACGAAGAAGAACCATGAAGCAAAAACACCGACAAGCAGATACATCTGCAACACAACACCCGGGTTGGTCATACAACGAGTTGTGCAACCAACGTCGCATTTGCGAGGCAAACATTGCACACCAAGAGGCACATATAGCTCGACTTGCCGAGCATATTTTGTCGCCTCGCACCATTACCAATGTACTAACGGGCATAACCCTAAAGGGGCTGCGCAACAGCATATCACTCATAGGTATCATTGGGAGTAGCTGGCGCAACATAAAAAAGATAGGACAACTAATAAAGCGATTTATATAACACTAAACAACAGCTATATATGAACGATTACACACAGGTAACATTTACCGTCACACCCACCGAAGAAGTAGCTACCGACATATTAGCAGCCTTGTTGGCCGATGTTGGTTATGAAAGTTTTGTACCCGAAACCGATGGAATGACAGCATACGTACCCCATCACGCCTACAATGCCGATGCACTGAAACAAGTTATCGAGGAGTTTCCTTTAGAGGGTTATACCATAGAATACTCAACCGAGAAGATAGAAGGCGAAGATTGGAATGCCGAGTGGGAAAAGAACTACTTCAAACCCATCGTAGTAGATGACTTGTGCGTAATACACAGCACATTCCACACCGACATACCTCAAGCACAATATGACATACTCATCGACCCCAAAATGGCATTTGGCACAGGTCATCATCAAACAACATGCCACATGTTGCGTGCCATACTATCGACCCATATGCAAGGCAAGCGAGTGCTTGATATGGGTTGCGGTACAGCCTTACTTGCCATTCTCGCTCGCAAACACGGAGCTACCGAAGTTACAGGTATAGACATCGACGAGTTTGCCTACGAAAATGCCCTCGAAAACATTCGCCTCAACAACACCGACGATATAGAGATACGACTAGGCGGAGTAGATGTGCTGAGGGAGGGCGAAACATTCGACTACATACTTGCCAACATCAATCGCAACATACTCCTCGCCGATATGTCGCACTATGCACAACACATGCACCAAGGCTCGGTAATATTCATGAGTGGATTCTACATAGAAGACATGCCCATGCTACAAGAAGAAGCCTCACGACACAATCTTCGCTATGTACGTCATGCCGAGGACAACCGCTGGACAATGATGGAGTTTGTGAAAGAATAAAAAAACAAGAGAAAAATTTGGAAGCTAACTAATAAAGCAGTAATTTTGTGCGCTCAATCTGTAACGGGCTCAAAAAGAGTTGTCACGAAGACACCGCCCGGCAGAGAAAACCTGAAAGATTAAAAAATAAAATGTACGTAATCGTAGAAATTCAGGGACAACAATTTAAAGTCGAAGCCGGCAAAAAATTGTTCGTTCATTACTTGGGTGCTGAGAATGGTGCAGTACTTGAGTTTGACAGAGTGCTTTTGGTAGACAAAGACGGTGATGTAACCGTAGGTGCTCCTACCGTAGAAGGCGCCAAAGTAGTATGTGAAGTAGTTTCGCCCGACGGCAACTATGGCAAACCCGGTCTTGTAAAGGGTGAGCGCATTATTGTCTTCAAGAAGAAACGTCGTAAAGGTTATCGTCGTTTGAACGGTCACCGTCAAAGCTTCACCGAAGTGTTAGTTAAAGAAATAGTTGCTTAACCTTAAAATTGTAGAAAAATGGCACATAAGAAAGGTGTAGGTAGTTCTAAGAACGGTCGTGAATCACATAGCAAACGACTCGGCGTTAAGGTTTACGGTGGTCAATTCGCCAAAGCCGGCAACATTTTGGTTCGTCAAAGAGGTACAGTTCACCATCCCGGTGAGAACGTAGGTTTGGGTAAAGACCACACTCTCTTCGCTCTCATTGATGGTACAGTTATCTTCCGCAAGAAGAAAGATAACCGTTCATATGTATCGGTAGAACCCATGAACTAATCGGAAACGATACTTCGTAAAATATAACAGCGACAAGCATAAACTTGTCGCTGTTTTTTTGTTTCTAAAAATGGGAGAGATGTGTCAATGCCAACAACGAACTGATATAGTAGCTTGGCACTATGACAGGGCGCAAATATATTTCATTTTTTTACCCACCCATTTCTCCTAAGCAAGACTGCTGCTATAGGAATAATCACGATAATAACAGCCAAGACTATTGCTGCTATTATAGCATAATGCGATGGCAAACATAGCACTACACCCAGGAGTGGCAATATAGTAGCAACAATATATATAATGAGAGATATATCCCTGCGCATACGCACAATGTCATATTTTGCTTTCTCTTGCACCGAGGCCGTATTGTATCCGGCTATCAATGCATCGCCTTTGCCATTGGCTATATACTTCCCCAACAGCCATAGAGACACTGAGCAAGCAATCAATACAAACAAGTATATAACAACAAATACGAGTGACATGACACAATCTATAGGTTACTATTCGCCACGAGCTATGCGATTGCGTATGCGACTGAGAGTCTCCTGTGAAATATTCAGGTATTGAGATATATATTTAAGCGGTATTTGAGCTATCGTCTTTTTACCTCGCATCTTGATGTATTGTTGATAACGTGTATAGGCATCGCCTATGCTGGTAAGGGTGCTTCGTTTCTCAAGGGTATAGAGCTGATATAGCTGATAGTGACTTTGCCAACGCATCAAATCGGGGCACTCGTCACAAAGAGTCCAAAATTCATCAAACGATATACTATAGACCTCGACATCTGTGATAGCTTCAAACGATGTTTGCGACGGTTGTCCATAAACTATAGAAGCCAACGAAACAAAAAAATTGCCTTCCACACCAAAAAGAATAGTCATCTCATTCTTACCATCTTCATGCAGACATCGCACTATACCATCGGCAATGATATACAAGTGCTCCGACTTCTTTCCTTGACTGATAATGCGACAACCTTTACTATAGCTCTCTCGAGTAAGATGACTTGATAATTTTTCTAAAGTAGAGTCTTCAATATGGTATATTTCTCTAAATGAATGCGCTAAATCCATTTTCATCTTTCAATTTATGTTAAATATTAGCCTTCTCGTTGCCAAAGATACAAAATTATTTCATAATAAATGATAATTTGACAAAAATCAATTTTATTTTAAAAACAATCATATATATTTGCACCCAACAAATAATAAAACAGCCGTCAAGGATTTAAAGGCCTATCCTTGCAATGGTATAACAACTGGGCCGTATAACAACCTTATGAAAAGATTTTTTACAACATTGGTAGCAATGTGCTTTTTATCAGTATCGACACTGATGGCACAAGTTGTTTTCACCACAAACTTTGAGACAGAAGAAGAATTTAACTCTTGGGTGGTTGTCAATGCCAACAATGATGACAAAACATGGACATTTGACGCCGCTGGCGATCCCGGTCGTGTTTTTTATAGCTATAGTGGCTCATCGGCAGCCGATGACTGGTTGATTTCGCCCGCAATCACATCTACCGAGACCGGTACTTTGGCCATTAACATCATTGTTAAGGGTAGCTCATACACAGAGAAACTCGAGGTCTTCTACGGATCGGCCCAAACAGCAGAAGCCATGACCAATCGTATAAGCGATGTAATGGAGTTGAATGGCGATATAACTTCTCACCTGTTTCTTGTAAATGTTACTGCCAATGAGCCTATATATCTTGGTCTGCACGCATGTAGCGATATTGACAAATGGCGTTTGTACCTCTGCAGTGTAACGGCTCAATTCACAACCAATCCCGTTGATATATGCGCTACCGAGTTCACAGCTCCTGCAAGTGACTTCGGTCTTGCACAAGAGGGTGTTACTGTGAAGGTGAAAAACAATGGTAATGTTGATGTTGAATCTTTCGACCTTTCTTTCGCTGTTAATGGAGAGACTATCGCAACCGAAACTATCAACCAAACACTTGCAAAAGGAGCCGAGATGGAATACACATTCAACGCCAAAGCCGACCTCTCTACTCCTCGTCAAAAGTATGAGTTGAAGGCTTGGACAACCCACGCTGATGATGTAAATACTACCAACGACACTTGTAGAACCGAGGTATTGCATAAAGCTCCCGCATCTATCCCCTACACCATGGGTTTTGAGGCAAACGAATACACCGATGGTATTACATTATTCAACCTCAACGAAGATGATGGCAACTGGGACATATACACCGATCCTTGGTGGAACTTGGCTCATACCGGCGACTACTGCCTCGCATACAACTACGATAGTAATAATAATGGCAATGACTGGGCAATCCTTGAACCTATCAAAATTGAAGAACCCGGCTACTACGTATTGAAGTTCTGGTACTCGGGCGACGATACTCACCCCGAGAAGTTGGGTGTATATTATGGCAATGAAGGTACTCCCGATGCTATGACCAATAAGATTGTAGAGTATGCTCCTTTTGCTCGCAGTGCATACGAAGAGTCTATCAATATCTTCTACTTGGATAAAGCACAAGACGTCTATATCGGTTTCTATGCGTTCAGCGACAAAGACGAGAACTGGTTGTGTGTTGATGATGTAACTTTAGAAAAAATTTCGAGCGAGACTGTAGATTTAACTATCAATGGTATTACCAACCCCTCGGGATATGTACACAAAGGTTGCAAACAAAGCATCGAATATGCTGTACGCAGTTTAGGTATTACAGATGCAACAGCTATAGTACGTGTTAAGATTGACGACGTTGTAGTAAACGAGGAGCAAACTACCATCAAAGCTCAAGAAATCAAAGAATTTGTTCTTGAAGACGCACTATCAACTGTACTGCCCGGCAAGCACGTTCTCGTTGTAGAAGTAACTAATAGCGACGATACCGCTGTAGAAAATAACACCGACACACTATCGTTTGTAGTAATGGGAACTCCTACCCGTAGCTGGGACTTTGAGGACGGCCAACTTCCCGCCGAGTTTACATTCCGCTCAGAAGACGAGGGTACAGTTAATCCCTCTGCCGGTGACGAGTTCAATGAGGCCGGTTGGGGTATCTTCAACATACAAGAACACCCCCAATTTGGCGAGCACATGTTAGCCGCTACTTCATGGCTCGATGGTACCGATCGCGCCGACCGTTGGTGCGTATTGCCTCCCTTCTGCCCCACTGGCGAGTCTTACCTCACATGGGACGCTGCATCGTTCAATCCCGCCTATCTTGAGAGCTATTCTATCATGATATCTAACAATGGAGATGACCCTTGGTACTACTTCACCGAAGAGGAATTTATTGCCGAGAGTCCATCATTCAAGACTCGTGGTGTAGAGCTCAGCAGCTATCAAGGCGATACTATATATGTTGCATTCCGTCTCCGCTCTAAGAATTGCGAGCACCTCATTCTCGACAACATTGGCCTATATGGTGGCGAACTCAGCGCAGCTAAGAATATTGAGCAAAGCCAAGCCAATATTGTAATGACCAACAGCGCAATTGAAGTAAAAGGTGTAGAGGTAACACAACTTGCTCTCTATAGTGTGAATGGTAGCCAAGTAGCTTCTATTGCATCAAACAGCATATCAACTGAAGGCCTTGCTGCCGGAGTTTATATAGTTAGAGCAACTACGCCCTATAAAGTAATTACCGAAAAGGTTGTTATAAAATAAATATTAGCTCATGATGAAAAGGATAGGAGCGTGCCGAGAGGTACGCTCCTATTTTTTTGCAGCAAAAGAGTATAGCCGAATGATACAAATAGCATATTATTTCGATCATTAGCATATTATTTGACTATTATCAATTGACCAATATGTAAATTATTAATATTTTTGTATCAGAAAACTTAATTCCAATAATATAGAAGAATGAAAAATTTATACTCTTTTATTGCACTATTGTGCATTTCAATGACAACCATGTTATATGCACAACAACAGCACAATGCTTGGTTAAAATCGAGTAGCAGCCCCAAACGCCAATCGGCCCCCGCTGCCAAAGTAAAACCTCAAATGGTACTGAGCGAAGACTTCTCGTTGTTTAAGAAAGGTAGCGAAAGTAATCCCGATAGTGAAAATATTACCACCAACTATATGCTCAATGAAGGCTACACACATACAAGCGGGTGGAGCGCATACCATGTATATCAGGCAGGTGGTGCTTGCGCTATCCTTGAGTATGAAGACGATTGGTATGGCACATCATATGGCCACATCAGTACACCCGAAATGGAGTTGTATGGCGAGGTAACAATCTCATTCAGAGCACGTAGAGCGACAGCCAACCCCAACAAAGGCAAACTATGGCTTGCACTGTGCGACAACTACACCGGACCGGTAGATGACATCACCTATGAGCTTACCGACAAATGGCAGTCGTTTGAATGGAGTAGCAATCAAGCTACTTTCTACCCCAACAATATATTCCAATTTAAACCCGAAGAGGGTGGAATACTCATTGATGATATAGTTATCATACGCAAGAAAAACAAAACACTGCCTACCATTGCACTTGAACCGACCAACAACTCCCAAACCGAATTTACCGCACACTGGCAACCGGTAGATATTGCCACCGGTTATCTGTTCAATGTATATTACAAGGACATGCCCGAGACGGTTGTTGAACCCGGCACTATAACACAAGACTTCGAGAGCATCAACCTTCTTAGTGATGGCCAAAGCATAGACAATACCAATCCCGGCTATCCCGAAGGCTGGACTATTGATGTATCATCAAATGGCAGTAAGGACATGTGTACTCAAGAAGGCGACTATCATTCTGGTAAACAAAGTATTAACTTCGATGCCGCCGGCGACTACATCATCTCACCCGAAACTCCTGCTCCCATACATAGCATTTCGTTCTGGGTGAAACCCGACAATATGCAAACCGAAGAGTATGATTATTCGCTTGTAGGTATTTACATCAAACAGAAAGATAAAGAGTGGGAACACATTGCCAATATTCCCAACTATTGGATGCAAGAGAATGGCGGTTTATATACCATAGATGGTGATGCTGTGGGCGAAGGCGTATATCAAGTAAAGATTACTTGCGAACAATCTATCTTAGTTACCTTTGCCATAGACGATATCACCCTTGAGTATGCTACTCAACCTATAGCCTACCCTCTTATCGAAAACGAAGTTGTAACAAATACCTACCGAGTAGTTAGTGACATAGATCCATCAAAAGAGCATTACTATTATGTGCAAGTGATGGAGGACGATCTCCTATCCGATCCTACCGAACACGTATGGGTAGATGGCTTGACAGGACTACAACCTCAAGCACTACCGGCGACAGATATAACAAAGGATAGCTTTACAGCCAATTGGCAACAGATGTACAACGCCAGCCACTATAAACTCAATGTTTCACAACTCATCACTACTACAGCCGAAAATCAAGAAGTACTACTATTGCATGAAGATTTTTCTAAAATCACAACCGGCACACTTGAAAATCCTACAGTAGAGTATTACACAACATACAACCTGGCCGATTATGAGATGTCGGAACAAGACTGGATGCTTACTCAACCCCAATGGGTAAACGGTATGGCCGGTTCGCGAGGTACTTCTTGGTCAGGAGAAGCCGGATTGGTAATGAGCCCTAAAATGGTACTTCATAACTATCCCATCAAGGTAGATGTAACAGCCTATAACACTGTGCCCGGTGATACGCTATGGGTAATTGTAATAGATGAGTACAACTCGTCACAAGCCATTACAGGCAAGCAAATAGGATTTAGCACTACACAAAAAGGTTATACATCGGGAAGCGTCACTCTCGAAGGCATCGACTTAGGCGACAAACCTCGACATATTGCTTTTATGAGCCAATTGGGTACTGCATTCTATATCGACGAAGTGACTATCACGGCTCTTGTTCCTAAAAAAGGCACTTCGCTGGTACGTCCTTATAAAATCTTGTTGCCTCAAGACAATTATCATATATTCAGCAATCTACCTAATGAATCGTCTGTTTACTACTACAGTTTGACAGCTCATAGAACCAAGAATTTTATTGAGTACATATCAGACCCTTCTGAAACTATAGAGGTAAAGCTACCTACTGCTATAGAGAACCATGATACTGATGCCGATGTTGTATATAGCACCAATGGTACGATATACATTATAGCGTCACAAGAAAGCTCTGCATCGATATATAATATGATGGGTGTTCAAATAGCAAATATGCCTATACGCATAGGACAGAACACGATAGATATACCTCAAGGAATATATATCGTAAAAACAAACAATATAATTGAAAAAGTTATAGTAAAATAGCTATACACACAGCCCCTAAGTCTCAATAAAACAGCTACTATTCAAGCGAGGTTGCATCAGACACAAAATCATGATGCAACCTCTTAGTTTTTAGGCTATTAGGCAAGCCACCTTTCGGCCCATAGGTTGTAGAGAAATAGTACCTCAATATTTACGCCAACTCATCGGCCTCTATTTGTGCTATTATTTTCTTTACGTCGGCATCGGTCTCTTTAAGGCGTTGCTTGCATACCTGCAACAGTTCCAACCCTTTCTGAGTATAGTTGCGCAGGTTGTCAATATCACACTCGGGGTCTTGCATGTGTTGCACAATATCTTCGAGTTGCTTCATTGCCTCGGTGTATGAAATTTGTGTTTTGGCCATTATTCTGTTGTTTTATTGTTATTTACTATTTGTGCTTGCACAGTGCCATCGGCAAGTTGCAGTTCTACATGACTATCAACTGGGAGTTCATTGACCGTACGAACTACTTTGTTGTTGTTTACAATGAGACTATAACCACGAGCTAACACTGCATCGGGCGAGAGCAGTTTAATAGAATGTGCTACATTGTCGAGCTGCTGTTGCCGAGTTTGCAACAAGGTTATGGCTCGGTTGGGTATGATGTGTGAGTATAGTGCCAGCTTGTTTGTTTGGACACTGATGTGCTGCTGAGTGTGCCGCACGATGTCGTGTGTTATGGTCTGTAGTTTCTGAGCTTCGGAGAGCGTGCGTCGCATAGCCATGTATGGCACATTGCGAGACAACTGTAACAATCGGTTATGCTCGAGCAGTAGCCTATTCTTCACGATATCTACTATCTGTTGTCGAGCCGCTTGTGCTGCACACTCGGCCAATCTGTTATGCTCAATAAGCCACTCGGCTGCTGCAGTAGGTGTCTTGACACGAATGGCAGCAACATGGTCGAGTATAGTTTCGTCACGGTCATGACCGATACCTACTATAACCGGAATAGGAAACTGTGCCACATTACAAGCCAATGGATAGGTATCGAAACTCGATAACTCGGCAGTCGAGCCTCCTCCTCTTATTATCACTACACAATCAAATTGTTCTATCCGCGCATTGATGCGATTGAGGGCATCTATGACCGATGCCTCTGTTCGCTCACCCTGCATTACCGCCTGAAATAGTGCCGGATAATATATATAGCCGTAGCTATTGCTTGTGAGTTGTTTTATGAAGTCGCCATATCCGGCAGCTGTGCCCGAAGACACTACTGCAATGCGCTGCAACAACATAGGCATGGGCAACTCCTTATTATCGTTGATAATACCATCTCGCTCCAATTGAGCCAAGATTTCGGCTCTGCGCCTTGCAGCCTCACCTATCGTGTAAGAGGGGTTGATGTCGTATATGGTAAGACTCAAGCCATACAACTCATGGTAAGTTACCGTTACAAGCACCAACACTTTTATCCCGGCTACAAATGCTTGTCCGGTCTCTTGCTCAAAATAGGGTCGTAACAGATTGAACGTATTGCTCCAAATCACAGCTCGTTGTCGGGCTGTAGTACGACCCTTTGTATCTTTGTCAATCAACTCCAGATAGCAATGTCCGTTGCGATTGTGATGCAACTCGCTTATCTCGGCACATACCCAATATTGTAGCGACATCGCGTCCTCCAATGTGGCACGAATATCGGTATTGAGTTCGGTGAGTGTATAGATATGCTCTTCTTGTATCGACATCTTACTCTATGCTTACCTTACAAGCCACGCGCTCACTGCGAGATTGCATATACACAATATATATACCACGATCCAGGTGCTGCATGTTCAATGTATTATCCTGTGGATTAACCGTAGTTTTCATCACCATACGCCCTGCAGTATCATACACTGCTAATGTAGCAGGCTCGTCAAGAGATGGCAAATATAGCATACGGCCCGATACATATAATTGTTGTCGTGAGGCATTGATGTGTCCAACACTTGCACTATTGCGATACACCGAATAAAAGTTGGGGATACCATAGCCATAAAGCTCGTCGGGACGGTTGTATTGCGAGGCCGATTTCACTACCCTATCAATCAGTTCCTGGGCAGTCCACTCGGGGTGAGTTTGCCACAAACAGGCCATAGCACCCGATATGAGCGGAGTAGAAAAAGATGTTCCGTTGATATATTGTATTTCGCCATTGTGGTCTATGACACGAGTTCCCTTTCCCATCGCCATCACTTCGGGCTTGACACGTCCATCGACTGTATATCCACAGCTACTGAATATGCTATGGGTAGAATCTGAATTGACACTTCCTACGGTCATGATACCAACGGCATCACTCGGCACATTTATCTTCTGCCAGTCGGTACTATACTCATTGCCGGCAGCCGATACCACCAACAGCCCCTTTTGCGCAGCCAAAGTTGCTACACGCGAGCAGAACGCTGTCTTGCCATCGAGATCGTCGTGCGTATAATCGTTCTCGGGATTGTCATAAGTATTGTATCCCAACGACGAGTTGATAATATCTACACCTATACTATCGGCCATCTCAACACCGGCTGCCCAATAGTCTTCTTCTACAGCAACTTCACAAGTATAATCTTCGGTAACAATGAGCCAATAATCGGCCTCAGGAGCTGCACCTATATATCGACCGGGTATGTATGAGGCCATGCACGACAATACCGATGAGCCATGATTGTTACCTCCGCTATATGAAAATCGGCCTTGAGGGAAATTATATGCGCCCTTTATACGCGAATTGTTGATATAGGGGTGAACATCGATTTTGGGAAATCCGGCATCAAGTACAGCTATCATCACCCCCTCGCCATAGTAGCCCTCAAGGTGCAATGAGTCGAGATTGAGCATTTGTATCTGCTGCCACGAGTCGCCGTAAAAAGCGGAGTGAGCAGCTGTTGCACAAGGTGCGGCATTACTACTATATAAGCCATCGGCCGGCATAGGTGTAACAATCGCCACACTGCGCGCAGATGCACTCTTTACGCGCTCTACCTTTGTTACAAATGGCAACTTGGAGATAGATACAATAACCATACTATCGGTCGTTGATACAACAGCAGTATTCATCCAACGCGATGTAACAACAATACTACACCCCTTCGACTTGAGTTGCTCTATATAATCGGCACTGAGAGGAAGGTCGCTCGCATCAACATCAATATTATATCGAGCTCTCTTATCGAGACATCGCTGCGACAAGAACTTCTCGGGTTGTTGTATGGTATATTCGCTTCCCTTTTTATCCGATAGCCACACGCGATACATATCGCCGGTACTGTTGCCGACTATAGATAGTGATATATAGCTCAATAAGACAAGAAGCAGTATGCGTTTTTTCATTTCGTTAAGTATTTCTTCAGCAATTTAGTATCTTCTATAATGCCACCACCCACCACTATATCGTCATCATATATGACTGCCGACTGACCGGGAGTCAAAGCCGACACAGGCAAGGCAAATTGTACAATGGCATTGCCATCTTCTTGCATTTCAATAGCAGCCTCAACGGCAGCACTACGATAGCGAATGCGAACAGCGAGTGCCGATTGCGGAGTATAAGTGGGGTCAAATCGCACGCCCGATAACACTGCTGTAGTTTGCAACAACTCTTCGGCAACCCCCAATCGTATGGTATTCTTGGTCGCATTGATACGCACCACGTAGGCAGGGTGTCCGAGCGCTATCTCCAGCCCCTTACGCTGGCCTATGGTATAAAAGGGGAAACCCTTATGTTGGCCCAATTTACGTCCCTGAGCATCAACAAAGTAACCTCCCGCAACTCGGCTATCGAGATCGGGCACCATCTCGCGCAAGAAATCGCGATAATCATCGGGCACAAAACAGGCCTCCATACTCTCCTTCTTGGCCGCTTTCTGCTCAAATCCCTTGCCCCTTACATACTCTTTTATTTCCTCTTTCGTGCGATTGCCAAGAGGGAACAGCGTACGTTGCAATTGCTCGGGAGTAAGTCGCCACAAAAAGTAAGACTGGTCTTTCTTCTTGTCCACTCCGCAAGCCAGCATGACACTTCCATCACACTCCACAATGCGCGCATAGTGCCCCGTAGCCACACGACTGCAATGCAAACGGTCGGCTTCCTCAAGCAGATATTTCCACTTAAAAAATCTATTGCACATAACACAAGGATTGGGAGTGCGTCCTCGCAAGTATTCATCGATAAACTCTTGCACCACTTCATTGCGGAATGCTTGTCGTATATCGAGTGTGTGATGCTCTATGCCCAATTTTTGGGCCAACTCGCGAGCCTCCAAGATATGATTGGGCTCTTGTTGTGACGATGATGCAAATTGATTGGGCGTATCCCACATACGCAGGGTGAGCCCTACGACCTCATACCCCTCGTCTTGCAATAACATACATACAGCCGAGCTATCAACTCCGCCACTCATGCCTACCAAAATACGCTCTTTTTGCAACATATCAACAACCATTCTATTATCGCACAAAGTTAGTGTTTATCTACGTAATAATCTAACGAATGAGGGGAAATAATAATGACATATCAGTAACATATTTATTTCATACACAATGGAGCGCATACAATCACTTGTCACACATATCAGCAGCTGCAAACGTTATTACACCCATATCCCTATGTACAAAAAATAAAACTGCTTTATCATTGATTATCAGCAGTTTTATTCCATACAAAAGTTTTATTTGTGGAGCTGGAGGGAATCGAACCCTCGTCCAAACGAGGAACTGACGTGCTTTCTACATGCTTATCTTCGCTGCTATTGTAGGGAAGCGGCGAGTGCGAAGCTACCAACCACAACCTTAGTCCTTAAGAACTTCACCCTTGGCGCAGGACAAGCCGCAGGCTATTTCCGATATTATCTGCACCACCTATTCAGACCGCTTCGGAACAACAGCATCTGGGTGATGTCTCGTTCCCTCACCTTGTGGGGGAATAAAGCCAATCTACTGTGCTTCGATTAGGCAGCGAGAGCGTAAGAATTTTCGCCAATTAAATTTTTGAAGTCTGAGATTAAAGAGCCAGGCTACGAAGCTCTGCATGCTTACACACCACCTCTACCCGCTGTCAAAGCCAGTCAGCCCCTTGTGGCATGTACGAAACGCGGACAACGCCTTGTCCAACATTCGTTGGGAGTGCGAAGATACTACATTATTGATTGCGTGTCAAGTTATTGGTATTGTTTTTTGTTAACGCCCCCCCTAAAACCCATTGGAGCATAGTCACCTTGCACTTCATGCCGGGGTGCTCTCCTCAATCTTTGTTATGCCCTGTCATGTAACCCATAACATTGATAAAAAGCCATAGTACAAAACACACTCCAAACATATCTCTTACTATTTATAGTGAAACTTATGGTGTTGTAAAATGTTGCCTTTGACATCACACAACTCACATACTGCAAAGTTCTATCATAATGCCCAAGAAAGGACACGCTTGTTGCTACCGAAAGCTATATCGTGATAACACTCCTCGACATACTGCTCTATATCGGTGATAGAACGTATCATACGCTCAGCCTTAGCCTTGGCACTGTCGCCCGGTTTAGAATGTACTATGGGTAACATTGTGTCGTCAAACTCACCCTCCTTAAATCGTACCGAAATACCATTGTCCTTATCTACAACAATCCACCAACCGGCACTCTCACCACGCTGCATCACAAAACGTTCCATTGCATTTGTCATCATAGCATTATCCTTTCAGTAAATGGTTACACATCGATTAACAATGCAAATGTACACTCACCCCTGTGCCGAGATTTGTAATCGGATTGTTAAAAAATATTGATTATCATACAATAATTAGCTAAAGATATTGAAGACAATTCTAACCCAAACAATAGAATATGTGCTGCCAGTATTGATCTACAATAGTATAAATTATATGTCTTTACTAGACGCGACATGATGGAGTGTGGCGAGATGTTATCTACAATAGTAGAAATTATATGTCTTTATTAGACTTACACACGAATTAACGCAACACGCGCATCTACAATAGTAGAAATTATATGTCTTTACTAGACGGCAAGCGTTAGCTACATTGGCGCAAGAATCTACAATAGTAGAAATTACATGTCTTTACTAGACTATGGTGGTACACCGCCTACAACGGTTGTATCTACAATAGTAGAAATTACATGTCTTTACTAGACGGGCAAGAAAGCAGTACGAATATATCAAATCTACAATAGTAGAAATTACATGTCTTTACTAGACTATCGGCCTACCAACTCACATACTCCTAATCTACAATAGTAGAAATTACATGTCTTTACTAGACATTATGCGTTGTCTTGCTCCACTTACTAATCTACAATAGTAGAAATTACATGTCTTTACTAGACTTTATGTCTGAAATCATTTTTGTCGTGCTATCTACAATAGTAGAAATTACATGTCTTTACTAGACCCGGCAAATGTATAAAAAAGTATTTACAACACAATAGAAATAGTGAAAATAATATTTCGACAGATGACTATTTTACCCCACCTCAAAAGTATTTTTATGGCATAAATTATTGATGTTTAGCGCATAAGGTTAGACATGCGATTGATGGGTAGATATAGGTTTGCCTAAAGAATAAGCAATTCGCTATCTCTATGTATTGCATTACCCAATTTTATAATATTCTCATCATGTGCATTGAATATCAGTACACTATCGCTTCCGGTAAAGTATCTTTTAAACTGAGACTCTACTTTTATGACGATATTGTCGAGTACACGCTTGGTATTGTTTACCTCATAAACAGAATATTGTAGCCGTATAGCTCCATTTGCGCATAGCATTTTGGCAAAACTACTCCGTAGTTTTTTGTTGCTTATAACCGATAAAGAGGTGATGCTTTTGCGGTCGGCAAAGGTATTGTTGTCAATAGTGTTATGAGCTGCTCTACCTCTTGTTTGTGGTGATGCGTGATAGAGACTCTCGTCCGTACTCATATATACGTTGTGAAGGTATATAGAATACGGACAAAAGATAAAGTCATTTAACCACGAGATGGGTATGTGGTTATACATTGTTTTGTTGCACAAAGTTGAGCCAATCTTTATTGCTAACGGCAAATGCCTCTTTGGGTATCGATCCACTCTTGAGTTTATTGGCAACCATAAGACCTTTGCGTGCAATGTTGTAAGCTCCGTTGGCATCGGCATCGATGGGCAGGGTAGATTTCCATTGCCCACAGCTATCTGTTCCTTTCTGTTTCTCCTCTTTGCTACTATAGAACTCGCCATTATCTTGTTTAACGGGCGATATGAGATAGTCTATGTCTGTGCCGATTTTACTATTGCGCATTTGCAACATCAGTTTGATGCAACGCAATAGGTCTTTGAAGAATTTACTATTGTCTTGATGTAGAATATAATCCTTGAGATTGGTGCCTATTCCACCTTGAAGAAGCTTCATAAATTCATCGGTAAGATTTATCTCTACTTGTTCGGAGTATTTTTGAGTGGTCGGGTTTAATACGGTTTCTATACGCATACCTCTACTTGTAAGTACCCAATCTTTGCGTGTATCGTCTATGCCTCCAAGTTTTGTATAATCTTCAATCTTAAACTCAAAGCATTCATTTTCATCGTCATAGCAAATGTCGGCAAATTTACCAATCAATTCTTTTGCCTTTTCGATACTGGTGTATCGGGTGTCAATTTTATTTATAAATCCGGTGACAGGATCTATTTTACTGGTACACCATGCCGGTATATAGAAGATAATACCGCATTGATTAATTATATCGTTTTTCTTTTGCGGTATATATGCAAGTTGCAAAGCATTGAGCAGGCCACACACATTTTCTTTGCCGGCTGTTTTATCTACGATATATGAAAGTTTGTTGATAAGTGCATCTTCAAATTTTTGATACACAGATTTTTCAATTTTCAAACGATTGTTTTTGAAAGCCTTTTCTAAGTCTTCCATAACGATGATTGCATTGTATTTCAGTACCAGCTGAACAATCTTGTGCACGACCTGGCTGAGATATCCTTCTTTGAGTTCTTTGACATTCTCAATACTTTGCCAACTCTCGCGGGCTTTGGCACGTGCTTTTTCACGATCATCTAACTTATGGTGATAGTCGGTGTGATATTGCTTGCCATTATACTCGTTGACAATGTCGTTAAGAGAGAATTGTTCTACAATCCTACCATTCATATCTATTACCGAGATGTATAGCAGATTGCGCTCACCTCGGTCTATACCGATGATGTGAGTTGCATGGGGTAGATAGTACTTGTTTATATGTTCATTAAAACCTTTAGGTGTATTTATACCTCGCCCTTTGAAATTGAGAGTGATGGGCACATGAAATTGGAATGTGTCTTGGGTGTATCGTTTATCCTTAATTAAATCGTATTTAAAGGTACTCGCTTTTCCCTTGTTTTCGACACTCTTGCATGCTATAGGCTCGTTGGCGGGGTGAGTAATCTTACGCTCTAAACTTGCCGGGCGGAAGAACAGCTCGGCACCTCCATTGAGGGCATACATCACATTGGCAAGATTGTCTTCATCGAATAACATCTTCCAATACATCGTGTGCAAGTTGGGTTGTCCCTTGCTATATTGCGAAAAATCTTTGTTGTATAAGCGGAAAAGATATAACTTACCCTCTGCAACGAGCGCATCGATATATGATTGCGATATGTTGCGGAATGTTATTTTGTATCCTTGGTGTTCTACTTCTCGGTAAAAGTCGCTTATATCTTGATAACTATTTGTGGGCGAAAATCGGAAGTTAAATTGTTTCCAATCATTATGTTTTTCAATTGATATTTTGAAGAAATCGATGAGATTTCTACAATCTTCTATTCTGAAACCAACTCCCTTTTTATGAGTCCCTTTCTCATAAGCTCTTAATAATTGTGGGTTTGGAGCAAATTCCTCGATACGAGATTTTGAAAAGAATACTTTAGGTAACATCTTGTTTGCTCCGGGCAGTAGCTTATATTCCATCTTTTCATAACATTCTCCCTCAGATGGTAAATTTTTAGAGCTAAAGCATTTGTTGGATTTCTTATCCATAATTCCTATGTAATAGAATCCATCTTTGCGCAATATGATTGTAGTATTATCCGGTTCTTTATTTACGTCCCAACCACTCATCAATGTCGAGTTTTCAAAATTCAATTTTATCTTCTCGGTTGAGTATGGCTTTTGTGTTACATAATTTCGCACGCGGTCATAGAGATGCGATATATTATCGTTAAGAACACTATATATAGGAATGAACTCATTATAGAAATTGTTATCTTTTTGAGTCTCAAACTCTCCTTTGCTAAGGGGCTTTATAAATAGCTGTAGATCTTTAATACTGTCGAGTAGATCTTTGATTAACGATACGCTCTCTTTATCACTCTTTAGTTCACCATTGTAATCCACTGTAAGAATGCTTTGGAATTTCTTGTATGCCTCCTCTATCTTTTTGAGAGTTGTAGCCAAGCGCTCTTTTGTAAAGTATGAAATAATATCTTCCTTATTGTTTTGGCGAAGAATTGTGTTTATATATTCTAAGGTCACAAACTTATCTTTAGACCAAGCTTTATTTATCTTTTCATAATATTTTTCGATGGTTTCTTTTGACGTGCGAGGCCTTTGTAGTTCAAACTCTTTTATAAAATGCTGTTTTATAAAGTCATAGTTGCCACAAAGTTCGTTGCTGATACGTGTTATATCTGCACCATTTTCTATATATATTAAGGATAGTTTTTCGGGTGTAATAAGACTTAAAACTTGAGTGAGATGTGGCAATACATATGTATTGATGGCATCGTATGATTGATTAATAGCAATGATGACATCTTTGCTGTCGGCAAACTGCTTGTCAATGTATGATGTGGAGTCTTTTTCGCTCAAGATTTGCTTGAATAAAGGTCGGAATTTGGGCAATTGATTACCTGCATGAGTTTGGTTGTATTCATTAATATACTCGTTAAGGCCTTTATATTTGACTCTTTTCTCGGTGCTATATCCACCTATAATGAGATTAAATAGGTCAATACCACTTTGAGTCAATAACTTATTGAAATATGTGATGGTAAATACCTCCTCAAGCTGAATGTTTAATTTTGCCTCATTCTTAATCGTATCAAAGTTATTAGCAACTTCGGTTTCTTTTATTCGCTCAAATAAGTTGATATTATCGATAAACTTGAGAAGATTTTCGTGTATTAAACGATAGGTTATAGAATTTTTCTTTTCTTCTTCAGTATAAATATTTTTCCGATTAGTATTAAAACCGGTAAAATAGGTAGTAAACTTATTGAATTTCGATATTACCTCAAGAGCTTCTTTGTTACCACAAAGTTCAAGCCATTGAGGAATTAATGAGGTAATTAATTTCTCGCCAAACAAATCTTTTTCGTTATGGAGTAGCGAATCACTTAATACCTTCCTAAAACCTTTTTGTAACGAGGCCAAGAGTTTATCTCTATCTTTGTAACGCTTATCTGTGTAGATTGCGTAAAACTCCAATAGCTTGTTTTCGTCTAAGTTGGTCCTTTTGAGAACTGTGTCGATGTGCCAACGATGATAATTGTCAATTATCAATTTGGCTTCTTGGTAACTTTCATCTAAATCTTTGTCTTTTTGAAGAATGTTATCTCTGAAGTTCTTTCCAGTGTTACCAATTGGCTCGGCCGAAAATCGCAATGTGATAGGTTTAGAATAAAGGTTGGTAAATTTTTTAAGGTTTTCCATAATGTGAGTTTTTATTATTTCTGCGACAAAGATAAAACTATGCCTGTGCAATATTTTGCGCAGGCATAGTTAATAAATGTGTTTTTCTATATTTCGTTCCCCATTTATTTAGCGAGGCCGTATAGCCACTCTATTTCTTGAGGCCAGAGGTCTTCGTTGGGAGTTTCGAGTATAAGGGGAATGTTGTCGAAGCGGGGGTCTTGCATCAAGAGTTCGAAACAGCGTGCTCCAAGTATGCCTTGCCCGAGGGTTTCGTGACGATCGACACGCGAGGCGAGGCCTTTCTTGGTGTCATTGAGGTGCATACCACGCAGGTATTGGAAGCCTACTATGCGGTCGAACTCTTGCCATGTATCGTGATAGCCTTGGTCGGTAGCAAGGTCATAACCTGCGGCAAATGCATGACAAGTGTCGATACACACGCCTACGCGACTCTTATCCTCGACACGATCGATAATAGCGGCAAGGTGGGCAAAGTCGTAGCCTACGTTCGAGCCCTGTCCGGCCGTGTTTTCGATAACAGCTGTCACACCTTGTGTGCGTTCAAGAGCAATGTTGATGCTGTCGGCTATGCGTGTGAGGCAGGTGTCTATGTCGATAGCTTTGAGGTGGCTACCGGGGTGAAAGTTGAGCATGGTGAGTCCCAATGCTTGGCAACGTTGCATCTCGCCTATAAATGAGTTGCGCGACTTCTCAAGCCCCTCGGCCTCGGGGTGACCAAGGTTGATAAGGTAGCTATCGTGAGGAAGTATATATGCCGGCGAGAAACCATACTGTTCGCAGGCTGCACGAAAGGCCTCGATGCTCTTGGCCGAAAGTGCCGGTGCAAGCCATTGACGTTGATTCTTAGTGAAAAGGGCAAAAGCCTTCGCCCCTATAGCATGCGCATTGGCAGGGGCATTCTCTACCCCACCCTGTGCGCTTACGTGTGCTCCTATATATTTCATATACTATTGTTTTTCTAATTATTAAAATGTTTATCTTCTTTCTACAAATATACAAAAAGATGAGCGAAATGCCAAATTTGGTTGAATATTTTTCACTGCAAGTGCTGTATAAAATAATCTAGGATTACCTCAATATAGGAACAATCTCTTTTGCCGAATAGGGTAAAAACCGCCCGGAACAACCAGGCAACACACAAGCGACACTCAATCAGGGGTATATATGCAACGGAAGACCGATAGAAAAGCCAATAGTCTAAGCCAATCGGTTTGCCGGACTATGGAGCTAAATATGTTTGTCGATTGGGGTAACTATTGGCCTTCTTAGGTGCTATTGCCCTCCTCTGTGAGCTATCTGTTTTCTTGTGAGTTTATCAATCTGTTCAGTTCTTTACTGCATAAATCATTCAGGTGCTCAATCATGTTCTGTCGCATTGTTTCATATTGTGTCGCTGTGCTTTGT
>JAFQRE010000017.1 GCA_017410245.1 Bacteroidaceae bacterium | reverse complement strand
TTCTTTTTTTCTCTGTTTATAAAGACAAACTCTAAGTCTTTTTCTTTTCCTTAGCTCGGGTTAAACTTGACGTGACTCGTACTTACGTCTTAAATATATCTTGCGATATATCCCGTTCTGTACTTATTGTCTCTCTTTTATTGTTCCAATGATCTCTTGTTGTGCATTCGAGCGTTTCTCGTTTGCGGTTGCAAAGGTACTGCTTTTTTCAATACCTGCAAATATTTTTCAAACATTTTTTCAATTATTTTTCGAACAATTTTTCAAACATCTCACTTTCAATTGATTACAAAGATAAAAATTTACACATTTTTTCTCTTGTTTTGAGAGCCTACACTACAAATAGCCCGATTTAGCAGCAAAGCGCGACCTGATTTTCGTTCGAGGAAATGCAATAAACACACAAAATACCCTAATCACAACGGGGTTTGATAAGAAAAATAGGCCTCTACTACCATGCTATATATATGAGAAACCGACAACATCACTCTTAAGACAACATCACTCTTAAGACAATATCAATCTCCTATATACAAAGAAAAGACCTGCGCCGAAGCACAGGTCTTTTCTTATACCTATATATAATATATATTATTAGAGGTTTTTGAGAGCCTCAGTAATCTCGGCATTGTTGGGATCGTATTGGAGCATTTTGTTCCAATAGTAGCGAGTTTGATCCTTATACTCGGCAGCCTTGGCAGGCTCGGCATAAGCCTTAAGATAGTTGTAATAGCCAAGATACTTGTAGCACTCGATATAAGAAGCAACTTGTGCTTTATTGGGTTCAGTAGCACCCACTGTTGCATCAAGAACTTCGATAGTCTTCTCATAATAGGGCTTAGCATATCCGAGCGATGTCTCGGGGTCGCGAGCTGCAGCAACGCGAGCACGCCATTGGTGGCCGAGATAGTTCTCAGGAGCTTTGGCTGTTACCGAAGCAAAGAGAGTATCGGCCTTAATCAAATATTGCTCGCCGTTGATTGTGTCGGCCATACCTACACGGTAGCAAGTTTGACCAAAACGGAAGTAGTCCATAATGCGCACACCATCACCTGCAGCATCGATATACAAGTCGAAGTAGTTGATAGCCTCGGCATACATCTCGGCAGTCTCGTAGGCACGGCTTGCGTCCATGAGATATGCGAGTTCTTCTTTATCCAACTCATAAGCTTTGATATAAGCAGTAGCTGCCTCACGCGACATTTTGAGTTTCATCAAGATATCGCCATAGCACTTATAGTCGCGGTCGATGAATACTTGATTTTTAGAAGGAGTGAGTGCAAAGAACTTGCGAGCTACCTCACGAGCTTGGTCGTACTTAGCTGTCTCGTAAAGGTTGTACATAACGATACGGTTCAACACAAAGTTTTGGGGATCATGAGCCAAAATCTCTTGAGCCAAAGCATAAGACTCATCGAAACGCTTGCCGTAGAACAAGAGAGTAGCCAAACGAACGCGATCCTCCTCGAAGTGGTTGGGGTTGGCAACATAGTGCTCATAAGCGGCAGCGGCGCGAGTGTATTGTTTGTCTTTGTAATACGCCTCGGCCAACTCACGTTGTGCGAGAGCCGAATTGGGGGCGAGTTGATTCAACTCTTCCAACATAGCGATAGCCATTTGTGAGTTGATATCGAAATATACATGACAATACTTGATATAAGCCTCAACACAGTTTACATCGAAATTTTTAGCCATTTCGTAGTAACCGGCAGCTTGACCTTTGTTACCATCGGCAGCGAAGATATCACCCTCGAAGATATAGATATCGGCCAAACGAGCGTTGGCTTTCTTGGCTTGAGCCAAAGGTTTTTCGTATCCGGGCACAGCAGTCTCATAGTATGCCTTGGCTACAGCCAATTGCAACTCGGCCAAAGCCTCTTTTTTGTAGCCTTTGGTTGCCTCTTTGAATGTTTTAGCAGCTACTTTTACATCGCTCATAAGTTGCAACTTACCTTGACCGATAAGATTGAAACGATACTCGGGGTTTACCACCAAACCTTCAGCATAATATTTGGCTGCTTCTTCGTAGTTTTTGTTGAGGAAAGCAATTTCACCCAAATAGTAGTATGCCTCAGCTTTGTCGGTAGTAGCATCATTGATAGTACGCTCGAGGATAGTCTTAGCATTATCAATTTGACCGGCCTTGAAATACTCGATACCATCTTTGTAATCACTGGCAAAAGCGGCTGCCACAGTAGCTACGACAAGTGTCAGCACAGTAAAAAATTTCATTTTCATTGTAATAGTGTTATTTATGTTTGATTAAAATTCGCTTTTAATATTCACCACACGCTCTTCAATACGAGCAGGAGAGATATTTGATTTCTCAAAAATTTTCTGTCCTCGCTGTCCGGCTACAAAGATAGTAAATCCCGTACAAAGTCCGTTATGACTTTCGGTATTAATCATATAAATACTTCTAAAAAAGGGATAATCGGCCGAAGCGATGTACGCTTGGAAAGGGCCAAAAGCCGGGGCATCGGGCGTTTTCTTGACACGAACAGGCGAAACATAAGCTCGCACCGGTGTCTGAGCCGAGTCAAGTGCATTTATCCAACCTGCACCCATCACTCCTATTGCATTGCGACGTTTCGACACTTCATCAACCACCTGCAAGGAGTTTTCAACAGCCGACACTCCGTTATAAAGCGGTGCCGGTGCGCATATCGAATCGATGGCATATCGTACAGTACTTGAATTGCGATTGTCAAAAATCACTTGTATCTTACCCAACTTCGAGCCCTGGAATATGTCGCTCCATTGAGTTGCTTCACCCGTAAGTATTCTTCTTATATCATCGACAGTGAGTACTGAATCGGCATTGTGCTTATTGACAACAAATGCCACAGCATCAACAGCAATCTGCGTTTCATTACAATTGAGCTGATTCTGAAGGATACGATTCTTCTCGGCATCGGTAAGTCGGCGAGTCATCGCAACAAGACGTACACTATCATCGAGCAAAGCCTGAACAACATCGCGATCACCGGCCGTTGTCATATCGATGTAGGCACCGGGATTGCTACGAGTAAATACGAATACATGCTGACGCAAAACATTGGCAAAAGAGGCATCGCAAAGGAAATCTATATTTCCTTCATGCATGCGATGATCAACCTCGACTCGCGGTGTACAAGAGAGAAGCATCAACAAAAATACATATATACCCAGCAACTTTTTCATAACAATATTATTTACGAGAAACATACACACGGTAACCACGATATATGCCATACAAAAAGAATACAACACCCATCATGTATCGTACCCACTCCGGCACTTTACCTACAAACAGCGTTGTAAACACCAGCAAAAACGCCATTCCTAAATAAATAGTTACCATAATAATGCCGGTAATAACCGCGAAGAGGGTAGATTTACCCTGCTCGTTGGAAGGCTGCTCCACTTCCGGCAACTCACTATTATTATTTTTATTATCTTCCATACATGCCGATTGTTAAGTATTCACTTACAAGTTGCAAAGATAGCAAATTTCGATGCAACACCATCACACGATAGGTACATTATTAAAAAAACATATATTAAAAACCGTTATTTAATATATAGACACAAAAAGTACGCAATGGTTTATCGGGCATAAAAAAGCGACCTGCATCAACGATGCAAGTCGCTTTATAGATAAGCCTAAAGGCAAGATTACTGGAGACGGAAGGTAACGGGGAGTGTGAAGTACACAGGTACGCTCACACCATTTTGTTTACCAGGTACCCATTGGGGCATGCTCTTAACCACGCGGATAGCCTCTTTCTCCAAGCTGGGGTCGGGACTACGGAGTACCTGAATGTTACCAATTTCACCTGTTTTAGAAACGACGAAACGCAAGATAACACGTCCTTGAATACCGTTTTCGGCGGCAACGGGAGGATAGTTAAGGTTGCTACTGATGTATTTCATCAAAGCAGCGTCACCACCGGGGAATTGAGGCATTTGCTCTACGGCCTCGAAGGGTTTCTCCTCCTCGGGCTCGGGCTCGGCGATTACCTCTTGGAAGTCGGCAATGTCTTGAGCATCTTCGGTATCAACACCTTGCACGTCGGCAATAGAGATATTGATACTTGTTTGTGTCATCTCATCTTGAGTCTTAATCTCCTCTTCTTCAGATACGTTTTCATCGGCTGTAATCACAGGCGCTGTAAACTTAATAGAGCTCTTCAAAGGAGGTGGAGGGGGTGCCTCAACAATAGGCTCAATTTCGTCATTTTTCTCTACTTCTTGTTCTTCGAGATTTGCCATCTCAACCTCGGTCACTGTAAATTCAATCTCTGCCTCTTTCTCCTTGGGGAGCTTTTCGATAAGAGTAGGGAGATAGAATGCCAAGGCGATAGCTACAACTGAAGTGATGAAAGCGATAAGGTGGCGTTTACCAATTTCTTGACGGATAACAAATCCACCAAAAGCTTGGTTTTTGCCTTCATATGCTAATTCGCACCACTTCTTTGAATTCAAATCGATGTTTGCCATAATTTGTCTCTTTTACTTAGTTGTGTGAATTAGTTATTATTTACCAAAATCGCTTGAAGCAGCCAACTCACCTTTAGTAAGGTAGTTACCAATGAGGAAGAGATCACCTTCGGTCATATCTACAACGGCATATTTACCAACGCTACACACAATCATTTCATCGAGAACATCTACAAGGCTTGAGTATGTAGCACCGGGGCCATTGAGATAGTCATTGTTCTCTGTTGTTGTTTTAGCTTTGATAACCACCATAGGAGCACCTTTGGTTTTCTTAGCTTCACTCACAGCATCATCACGAACAGTCATTAATTCGGCAAGTTGAGCTTCAGTGTCGGCCTTAGAGAGCTTGCGAGCTTTAACCTCGGCTTGAGCATCTTCATAAGCTTTATTGGCCTCATCTACCAAACCGATAACCTCTTCGTTACGCTCGAGAAGAAGAGCACGAATGCTATTCTCGGCCTCGGGGTTGAGAGTAGTCTCAACGAGCGAAGTATAGTCTTGATAGTTGGGCTCACCAAGATAATAGAACACTTGGTCGTTATCGCCAATGAGGATAGTAATAGCCTCAGAAGCTTTCAATTTGCTTTGTTGTTCTTCGGTTACGGCGTCTTTACTGGGCATTACCAAATCCATGGTACGACTTTCTGTCATAGTTGTACAAAGCATGAAGAAGGTAATAAGAAGCATATTCATATCCACCATAGGCGTAAAGTCTACGTGGATGTTCATTTTCTTCTGTTGACCTTTTTTCTTTTTACCGCCGTTATCTTTTACTTCTACTTGTGCCATAATTTAATTTTACATTTAAATTACATTGAACAGGTTATTAACCTTCGTTCAAGGTAGTGATTAGACTAAAGCGGTTTTGACGCAATTCTTGTAACGTATCCATTACTTTTTTCACAACATCATAAGGAGTCTTCTTATCGGCCTTGATAACAATCTTAAGTCTCTTTTGAGAGTTTTCAAGTTCGTCATAAGCAGGATCGTCCTTCATTCGTTGGCTACCACAGCGAGTTGCAAAATCTACCCACTCTTTGAATTGGTTGTCGATAGAGTCGCAAGGTACGCCATAGTTTTTGAGCTCGCCGGCTTGATCTTCAAAACGCATTGAGAGGAACTCGGGCATTTGAGCAACGGGAACACCAAACCACTCAGAGAGACGGAAAGTATTCTTTTGCTCATCGGTGAGTTGTACATCTGTATGCACTTTGAGCATCTCATCGAGTGCAGCTGCGCGGTCGTTGAAGTTGTCAAGTCCCAAGAACACTTTACCAGAAGGCTCAATAAGAATCTTCAAAACGTCTTGCTCGGGAATTTCGAACTCAGAAACCGAAGCAGGAGTAATAGTCTGCACAGGCTCTTGTTGAACGAATGTAGATGTCAGCATGAAGAAAGTAAGCAGAAGCACAGTAACGTCACTCATCGCGGTCATATCGATGAGCGTACTCTTCCTTTTTACTTTAACCTTTGCCATATTACAAAGTCCTTTCTTTTAGCTGATGATTAGTGAGTTTTGTTAAATGCGTTAACGATGCAGAAACCAATCTCATCGATAGCGTAAGTAAGAGTATCGATTTTGTTTGAGTAGTAGTTGTAAGAAATTACCGCAAAAGCACCGGTAGCAATACCAGTAGCAGTATTTACAAGCGCCTCAGAGATACCGGTAGAAAGAGCTTGAGAGTCGGCAGCACCATCACCAGAAGCAAGAGCGGCGAACGATTTGATCATACCCATAACGGTACCGAGAAGACCAACGAGAGTACCGAGTGTAGTAAGAGTAGCGATAATGGGGAGGTTTTGTTGGAGAGCGGGCATCTCAAGAGCAGTAGCCTCTTCGAGTTGTTTTTGGATAGCCTCAACTTTTTTCTCCTTAGTCAAAGTCTCATCGTTTTCTACTTGCTCATATTTGATGAGAGCAGAAGCAACAACACTAGCAACTACACCTTGTTTCTTAGCGCAGAGGTCTTTAGCCTTAGCGAGATCGTTGTTCTCAAGAGCAGCTTTAACTTCAGCAATAAATTTAGTAGTGTTACCTTTACCGTTAGCACTCCACATAGCGATGAAACGCTCTACAGAAAGAACGATAACTGTGAGAAGACAAGTCATAAGGATAGGCACGATGAAACCACCTTTGTAAACTGTAGCGAGAAGGTCGCCATTGAGGGGGTGACCGTTAATGGGGTCGCCTTCAGAGAAACGGTGAGGAGCACCGCAAACAAATTGATAGAAGCAGAAACCTGCTACAGCGCAAAGCAAGATAACCCAGATGGGACTCTTAACGCCAATCACATTCGACTTTTTAGTCGCAGCTTTTTTTGTTGCCATAATTTTTTAAATCTTTAATTTGGTTAAAAGTTTAATATTTAGTTATTAATTCTCTCTTTTTCAGCATGATGCACATTTACCACATCAGATTTTCTCTCAAGTATGCAAGACCATTGCAAGCCTAAGCAGAACTGATAAAGGCTACTCTAAAGGATAGCACTACAGTTCACGAGGCAAATTTAGTACTATTTTTCGGATTAAAAAAGCATTGTGACAGATTTTTAGCAGTACATAACATTCATCAAGTCATTATTTTTTATCATGTTCAATGTGTTACATATCAATAATATGTTGCACAACATAATTTTCAAAAGCATTTTTATCCATATCTATAAAACGAACAACTGCGTAATATATTGCACTCGACCTATCATATATCGGGATAAAATTTGGCAATCTCTGTTTTAAGGAGTACCTTTGCACAAAAGATTTGGACAATGAAACGTATAACATGCCCCAAGTGCGAACACACATTTAGTTTCGATGAAAGTCGTTATCATCAGGTACAGAGCATCTCTTTTGCCTGTCCGGCTTGTCGCAAACACTTTTCGATGACACTCGAAGAGATTGATGAGATGAACAACGAGGAGTTAGATGCTCCTTATGGCTATATTGTTGTATTGGAAAACCAGTTTGGCTATAGACAGAGATTTGCCTTGAAGCCGGGCGACAATATTATCGGTCGCCACTCGCCGGGTAGTGTTGCCGACATCTCTATCCAGAGTGGCGACATGAGCATGGACCGTCGCCACTGTATCATTAACGTCAAACCTCTGTCCGATGGCTCGGCACGATATACCTTACGCGACAATCCCAGTCTTACCGGCACTTTTTTGCGCAGTGAGATACTGAACGACCGCGAGCGTGCCAATATCAAGAACGAAGATGTAGTGACCATTGGTGCTACCACATTCATCATATACCTGCCCGAGCAAGAAGAGGACGACTACTTAACCGAATAACACCTCTTACCACATACAGCAACGGTGCACTTTCGCTCATTGGAAGTGCACCGTTGCTATTACTACATATATTATATTAATAATTAATACTCGCGCTCACCAAAGATAGTTGTGCCTATACGCACCATATTACTACCTTGAGCTATGGCCTCGAGATAGTCGTGACTCATACCCATCGATAGTGTATCGAAGTGGGTACAACCGCACAACACACCGCCTCGCAATTCATCAAAAAGTTGCTTGAGTATAGCAAACTCGTGTTTGATTTGCTCTTCGTCATCGGTAAACGAGGCCATACCCATTATACCACGAAGGCGCACATGAGCAAATTGCGATGGGGTGAAATCGTTCAAAAACTGCATGCACTCTTGGGGCGAAAAACCATATTTGGTCTCTTCTTGCGCCACATGCACCTCCAACAGGCAATCTACAACACGGTCTATTCGGGCTGCTTGTCGTTCTATTTCTTCAAGAATACGAACACTATCGACACTATGTATCAGCGACACATAGGGCACTATATACTTCACCTTGTTTGTCTGCAAGTGTCCTATAAAATGCCATTCTATATCGCGAGGGAGCTGCTCAAACTTTACTTGCAGTTCTTGAACACGACTCTCTCCAAAGCATCGATGCCCCGCATTATATGCCTCGAGTATAGCCGATGCCGGGTGAAACTTCGACACTGCTACCAACGTCACACCCTCGGCAGGGAGCGTTGCCTTTACACTATTGAGTCGTTGCGCTACGGTAGTCATACATTATTATTCTTTGGGCATATCGGGGGTATTGCTCTCATAACGATACACATCGAGCAATGATGTCTCATTGACAGCAGTAATACGCCAATCGGCCATAGTACCCTTCATGCAGAGGTTGAGGTTTTCTACTGCTTGAGCATGCTCGGAGGCTTGCACAAGAATATTGGTGGGAGTAAGTTTTTCTACTCCGGTTTTTTCATCGATAGTGATGAAGCTGACACGACAACGAAACCAACGATCGCCGGTTGCATCAAAATAGACTTCGCTGTAATTGGCACGCTTGATAGCCGACACAGAGAATTCTCCCGATACAAAGGGACGCACCTCCTCAATGATGCGACCTTCGGCCTCGGTAAACGATAGTGCATCTACAAGAAACGACTCAGTAACAGTCTTTTGTATGCCTGTTTCAAGAGTCTTACCATATTTTACTTTACATTCAAACCAGTTTGCCATTGTTTTTATCTCTTATATAAACGATTAATATTCTACTTTATCCTCTTTATTGCGCCACTTGTCAAAAGCCTCAATCGCCTCCTCTCCCAGCATGCGTTCGGCCGGGATAGAGCGTTGTTGCTTGGGCAATGATAGCTCCTCGTATATAAACGAATCGTCAAAGTCTATGGCTTTGGCATCATACTGCGTGTTGGCATAATATATGTGGTCTATCCGAGCCCAATATATGGCCGACAAACACATAGGACAAGGCTCGCACGAGGTATATATCTCGCACCCCGACAAGTCAAAGGTACCCAATATGCGTGCTGCCTCGCGAATAGCATTTACCTCGGCATGTGCAGTAGGGTCATTATCGGCCGTTACCCTATTGGCTCCACGAGCCAATATCTTGCCATCTTTCACAATGACAGCACCAAACGGTCCTCCGCCATTATCGATATTGCGCGATGAGAGTGCTATTGCCTCACGCATCAACTTTTTCTGCTGTTCTGTTATCATATCAACTTCCCAATTAGCACTCAAAGATAAACAATATACTCGCCCTACGCAACGATTTTACTTATAATAAAACTAAAAAGGTCTAATCATTATGTGCCAACGAGCTATTTATCTCATCGATGTAATCGAGCAACTCTTCCCTACCCTGACGCTTCTCGGAAGAGGTATAGAAGATAGGAGGCAACTCCTCCCAAGACTCCAACAGACGAGCCTTATAAGCCTCTACATTACGAGCCAGAGCACCTTTCGACAACTTATCGGCCTTGGTGAAGACAATGGCAAAAGGCACACCATTTTCGCCCAAAAACTCCATAAACTCGAGGTCGATCTTCTGAGGTTCATGACGGCAGTCGAGCAGTACAAACAGGCAGGTCATAGCTTCACGCTTGAGCACATAAGCATTAATAATGCGCCATATAGCCTCACGACCTTCATTGCCTCTACGAGCATATCCATATCCGGGCAAATCTACAATATACCAACTATCATTGATAATAAAATGGTTGATAAGAGTAGTTTTTCCGGGCGTTGCTGAGGTCTTAGCCATTCCATTGCGGTTGGTAAGCATATTAATCAACGACGACTTACCCACATTCGACCGTCCGATAAATGCATACTCGGGCAGCCCCGTATCGGGACATTTACTCACATCACTATTGCTTATCACAAATTGGGCCTTCTTTATTTCCATACTTCTTTTGCATTTGTGGTGTGCAAAGATAATGAAAGGAAAGAGAAGAAAAAAACAAGTTCTACCCTTTTTATCACTCATCGACAATTACATTCACCCCCGAAAGGGCTTATTTATTTTAAAAAAAAGAAGAAATCACACCTCTCATTTAAAATAAAATAGCTATGTTTGCTGTAAATCATGAATATACAAGACTCCCCTGCAAAACCCATCGCATTCGGGTCGTATATTCAGAACAATATTATTGCAACACATAAAAACAATATACCTATGAAATTGACACGTATCTTCTCATGGTTGCTCATAGCTGCCATTTCGCTTACCGGAGTTACTGCCGAAGCCGCTCCCAAGAAAAAGGAGAAAAAGAAAAAAGGAAAGACCGAACAAGTGGAGACTCCTCCCGAAACACCCTACGCCAAGTTAATCAAGGGTTGCCAGAAGCAGGAGGGCCTATTCACAACCTACCTCAACGACAAGAATGAATTATTCTTTGAGATACCCGACTCTTTACTTGAGCGCGACTACCTGATAACCAATCGCATGGCTGCCACCAGCAATCCCACCACAACCGTAGCCGGACAAATGATAGGACGTCCTACTATGATACGCTTCAGCCGTAATGAGCAGATGGTATTTCTACACCGTGCACAAGTGCGCGATGTGGTAGCCGAGGGCGATGAGATTACACCCTCATTCAACAAAAACTTTGCCGACCCTATTGTTGCATCTTTCAAGATAGAGGCTAAAACCAACGACAAGAAAGCTGTTGTTGTAAACGTCACTAAGTTCTTCAACGAGAACAGCGACATCATCAATCCTCAAGGCGAAACTGCCAAAAAAGATCGCAAGAAAGGCGGCAAGGGACACTTTGAGCAAGTAAAGAACTTCCCCAACAATATAGAAGTACGCTCGGTCATCAGCTACTCCGACGAAAACCCATTGACACTCACCATGCACCGTTCGCTGGTTCTGTTGCCCGAGGAGCCCATGATGCCCCGCTTGCGCGACAAGCGAGTAGGATTTTTCTCTACCACCAAGCGCATATATTCGAGCAACATCGACAAGGTAGATACAGAGACCTTCATTCATCGTTGGAGACTCGAACCTCGCGAGGAGGACCGCGAAGCATACTTCCGTGGCGAGTTGGTAGTTCCAGCCAAACCCATTGTATTCTACATCGATACCGCATTTCCCGTAAAATGGCGTGCCACAATACGACAAGGTGTCGAGGACTGGCAGACAGCCTTTGAGAAAGCCGGCTTTAAAGATGCCATCATCGCACGCGACTACCCATCGCCCGAGGAAGATCCCGACTTCAACCCCGACGACATTCGCTATAGCTGTGTAAAATATGCTACCACCTCTATAGCCAATGCGCGAGGTCCCAGCTATGTCGATCCCCGTAGTGGCGAGATACTCACTGCCGATGTTTTGTGGTTTCACAACATCTTGTCATTGGTACACAACTGGCGCTTCACACAGACTGCCGCCGTCGATGAACGTGTACGCAAAAACATATTTGACGATGATGTAATGTGCGAGTCATTGCGCTATGTTGCATCGCACGAGATAGGCCACACCATAGGTCTCATGCACAACATGGGTGCGAGCTTCTCTTTCCCTCTCGACTCTCTTCGCAGTCCCTCTTTCACACAGAAATATGGCACCACACCCAGTATCATGGACTATGCCCGCAACAATTTTGTTGCCCAACCGGGCGACTTTGAACGCGGTGTACGCCTCACACCTCCCATCTTGGGCGTTCACGACATATTTGCCGTAGAATGGGGATATCGCTACTACCCCAACATAGAGAAGCCCCAAGACGAACGCGAAGCGCTCACAGCCCTCATTCTATCAAAAGGCGATGACGCCATGTATGAATTTGGCGCACAACAATTCCCCATTACCATCGACCCCACCGACCAAACCGAAGACTTGGGCAACGACCACCTGCGTGCCGGAGAATATAGCATCAGCAACTTACGCATCATCACAGCCAACATGCTCGACTGGCTCAAAGAAGAGGGCGAAGACTATGATGATATGGTCACCACCTACTCGGCCATCGTATCGCAATACCGTCGCCACATAGGCCACGTAGTACCCTATATTGGTGGCATTGAGCATAAAGAGGTGCGACAAGGCGATGGCGCGATGCCCTACCGCTATATCGACAAAGCACAGCAAAAGAAGGCTTTGCAGTGGCTTATGAAACAAAATCGCAGTTACCGCGAATGGCTCATGCCCGACTCTCTTCTCTTGCAATTGGGGCTACCCCTCGATGCATATCAAACCATGCATACATCGATGTTTGGCCGTCTGTTGAGCAAAGATGTGCTTTATCGCATATACGAAGGAGGCAAACTCTCTCCAGCCACACACTACACCGTAACTCAATATCTCAACGACCTCATCGGCGAGGTATTCCGCGACTCACAAGCCGGAAAGCGCTTGTCACTCGTTGAGCTTGATATGCAAAGTGCCGTAGTACGCGAACTCATAACACACTACACACCAAGCACTAAGATGAACGACAAAACAGCATTGGCTGAAGAGTACGACCGCTTGTATGAACAAGCTCCTGCCATGCCCTGCAGCCACTATGGTTGCAACCATCACGATGACGAGTTCAGCGACGACTTCTCTCGCATCACCATCAATACTCCGGGCTTCAACAAATTTGAGGCAGCACCCTACATGCTGGGTGCCCTCAAAAAGATTCAATCGATCTATCGCACAGCTCGCGCCAATACAACCGATAGCGAAACACGCAACTTCTACGACTATCAACTACTGCTTATAGAACAAGCACTCGATCCTAAATAAGAACATCTTAGAAGCAAGCCACAAAGTCCCTAAATCACACCATTTAGGGACTTTTTTCATTGTCATACAGAAACTATCGACGGCATTTCACAGCCTACTACACATACTCGCAGTAAAAAATATCGAAGCAAACTTCTTATTTCTCGTTCGTTTCATGCTATTTTTGTAGCATATAGAGGACTGTTCGGAAGAAAAACCCAAGTAAACATGGTCTTTCTTCGCTCACCTTTTTGTATATTTGCAGAATGAAAGTTGTCTCGCCAACAGAGCGAGAACAAAAGAGATAAACAAAGCATTAATAGAACAATAAACACTATAATAAGCATGACCGAACGTAAAGTAAGAGTGCGTTTTGCACCCAGTCCCACAGGGGCACTTCACATTGGCGGTGTACGCACTGCATTGTACAACTACCTATTTGCTCGCCAACATGGCGGCGACATGATTTTCCGCATAGAAGATACCGATTCGCAACGTTTTGTACCCGGAGCCGAAGAGTATATCATGGAGGCTCTTGAGTGGTTGGGTATCAAATTTGACGAAGGTGTAGGTTATGGTGGCAATTATGGTCCCTACCGCCAATCGGAACGCAAAGATATATATCGCAAATACGTTGATATTCTGCTTGAGAACGGCAAAGGTTACATTGCCTTCGACACACCCGAAGAACTCGATGCCAAACGCAACGAGATAGCCAACTTCCAATACGATGCCTCAACTCGCATGAGCATGCGCAACTCACTCACAATGAGTGCCGACGAGGTAAAGGCTGCCATAGAAGCCGGAGAGAAATACGTAGTACGCTTCAAGATAGAGCCGGGCGAAGATGTAAAAGTAAACGACATCATTCGTGGCGAGGTTGTCATCAACTCATCGATACTCGACGATAAAGTATTATATAAGTCGGCCGATAATCTGCCCACCTATCACTTGGCCAACATTGTCGATGACCACTTGATGGAAGTATCGCACGTTATTCGCGGCGAAGAGTGGTTGCCCTCGGCCCCCTTGCACGTACTGCTATATCGCGCCTTTGGTTGGGAAGACACCATGCCTCGTTTTGCCCACCTTCCCCTCTTGCTCAAGCCCGATGGCAAAGGCAAGTTGAGCAAACGAGATGGCGATCGTTTGGGCTTCCCCGTATTCCCCTTGGAGTGGCACGACCCCAAGAGCGGCGAGGTATCATCGGGTTATCGCGAAGCCGGTTATCTGCCCGAGGCCGTAGTCAATTTCTTGGCTCTGTTGGGCTGGAACCCCGGTACCGAACAAGAAATTATGTCGATGGACGAGCTCATCAAGTTGTATGACTTGCAACGTTGCAGCAAGAGTGGAGCAAAATTTGATTACGAAAAAGGCAAATGGTTCAACCACCAATACTTGCAAATGCGTAGCGATCGAGAGGTAGCCGAGATGTTCATGCCCATCGTTGAGGCAAAAGGACACACATGCGATATAGAGACTCTTACACGTATTGTTTCGCTCGTCAAAAGCCGTGTAAACTTCGTAACCGAGTTGTGGGAGCAAACAGCATTCTTCTTTGAGGCTCCCACCGAATATGAAGAGAAATCGGTGCGCAAACGTTGGGACGAAGGTATGGGTGCTCGCATGAACGAGCTTATAGCGATCATTGAAGGATTACCTTCTATGGAGTCGAAAGCTGCCGAAGAGGTGGTACTCGGCTGGATTACCGACAAAGGCTATCACATGGGCAACGTCATGAATGCCTATCGATTGGCTGTAGTAGGCTATTGCAAAGGCCCGCACATGTTTGAGATATCGGAGATAATGGGACGTGAAGAGACCATAGCACGTCTGCGCACAGCAATAGAGCGTCTTGGCTGATGCAAAAGATACTCCCTCGCATATTGACACTTTTGCAGTGCCTGATACTCTCAGGCACTGCTTCTATTTCGGCACAAAATTTTATATGGAGTGCCGAGTTTGTTTCATTCTTTGACAACTGGGAGTATAAATACAAAGATATGCCTTTGGGCACACTCTTTGCAACCCGACTCACCCCCACCCTTGGCGTTGCATTTGAGCATCATAGCATATCGGCCGGCATATCGTGGATACAACCCATCGACAGCCGATTGGAAACTGCCAAGTTTAAGCCCACCATCTACTATCGTTACGACACTAAGCCATTTGCCATGTCGATGGGTATATTCCCACGCACACAACTCATCGAGCCACTCGACGACTTTATGTGTAGTGACTCCACCATATTCTACAGCCCCAACATACAAGGCGCTCTCTTTCAGCATCGTAGTGACAAAGGCTATGTCGAGGCTCTGATAGATTGGCGAGGGATAGTTTCAGAAACAACCCGCGAAGCCTTTATGGTTGTGGCACAAGGTCGCGCCTACCTCAATCCTTGGCTCAACGCAGGTGGCGCCGTAGCACTCAACCATTTGGCACTCAAGCAAAAGACATCGCCCGACTTCTATGACAATGTTACCGACAACTTTATGATACGTCCATACGTCGGAGTCGATTTCTCACATCGCACCGTACTCGATTCGCTCACACTGCGCTGTGGATATTTGGTCACTCTCGACCGCGAACGTAGCGTTACCGACTGGATAGTATCGCACGCATTTGTTGCCGACCTCACAGTCGAATGGCGTTTCTTGGGACTACGTAACAAATTCTACTACGGAACTCCGGCTATGAATTTCTACGACCGCATGGGAAGCGAGTTGTACCAAGGCGAGAGCTACTACCGTGTGCCATGGCACGACAGACTCGATATCTATGCATACATTTTCCGCAATAGTTTTGTCAATTGTTTTGCATCGGTCAATTTCTATTTTACCCCCGAAAAACTGGGGTGGCAACAACAATTTGTCGTAAGAGCATACATCGACCAAGCATTCAAGAAGAGAAACAAATCGCACACTGCTATATCCAATATATTTCATTAGCAACCACATCAACAACCCGCAAACAAGCTAACCTCATGGAGCAAAATTTTGCATCGACACTACTCGAAAATGCAGTCAATGAATTTGCCAAACTGCCCGGAATAGGACGCAAAACCGCCCTGCGCCTTGTACTGCATCTATTGCGTCAAGACACCTCTTCGGTCGATAACTTTGCTCATACACTGACACGTATGCGCCACGACATAAAATATTGCAGGGTTTGCCACAACATCAGCGACACCGAGGTATGCGCCCTATGCGCCGATACCACTCGCGACAGCTCTACAGTGTGCGTTGTAGAGAATGTGCGCGAAGTTATGGCTGTAGAGGCTACCGGCCAATTTCGGGGGTTGTATCATGTATTGGGAGGTGTCATATCGCCTATGGACGGCATAGGTCCGGCCGACCTTCAGATAGAAAGCCTTGTGCGACGTGTTGCCGCCGGTGATATAAAAGAGATAATATTGGCTCTCAGCGCAACTATGGAAGGCGACACCACCAATTTCTATATATTCCGCAAACTTGCCCCCTACGATGTACGCATCAGCCTCATTGCCCGAGGCGTTTCGGTTGGCGATGAACTCGAATACACCGATGAAATAACCCTCGGTCGCTCTATACTCAACCGCACTCCTTTCAGCGATAGTTTCAAGGGTTGATACACCCTCCTAACCAAGCCACAATCGATATGATCACTACAACAGCAACCCAAGAGGGCAATATAGTATTGAGAGCGGTCGAACCACACGACCTCGACTTTCTATACATCGCCGAGAACGATGCGCAAGCATGGAATATTGCATCGACAACAGCACCCATGTCTCGACTCATGTTGCAACATTACATCGAACAGTATAGCGCCGATCTCTATCGCGACCACCAGCTACGTCTCATTGCCGAGCGCACCGACAACGGCGAGCGCATAGGCATTGTAGATTTGTACGACTACGACGTGCGCAATAGTCGCGCCGGTGTAGGCATATACATTACACCCTCCATGCGCCATCGAGGGTATGGCACATCGGCCTTGCACGCTCTATGCCGATATGCTCAAGAGTTTTTAGGCATACACATGCTCTATGCACACATAGGCAACGACAACGCTGCTTCTATTAGCATCTTTGCCAAATGTCAATTTACACATACCGCTACCCTCCCTATGTGGATAAAGACTCCTCATGGATACATCGATGCCATAGTAATGCAACGGACAGCAATGCCATAGAACATATAATGTATAGGATAGACCAAAACAAATGGCGTGTGTCGAGTATGACACACGCCATTTTATTACTATACATATAATTGTGCTTACAACTCAATAATCATATTGCCACGAGCAGGCAATGCTATTGTGGTATCCCACTCTACTACATTACCCGATATCACATCGCGACCTTGCTTGGCATCGCCCAAAACCTCGGCATAGGGTTTAACACGAAGATCTACAGCCTTGTCGCAACCATTGAGCAACACAAACACAGTCTTACCCTCATAGCTACGTGCATAGGCATACACACCTTGTTGGGGAATGAAGTGCTTCAAGTCGCCCTTGGCTATCACGTCATTACCCTTGCGCCAATGGAGAATATTGCTCAAGAAATTGAACATCTCAGCCTCTTTGGCATTGCGCTCCTCGGCATTGAAGAGGTTGCGTTTGTCACCCTCCCAGCCACCGGGGAAGTCTTTACGCACATAACCATCGGTCACCTCTTTTGTACCATTCATCATCACCTCGGTACCATAATAGAGCTGAGGTATGCGACGAGTAGTGAGCAACAACACCATAGCTTGCTTGAGGGCATCGATATTCTCGCCATTGCGCAAGAAACGGTCGGTATCATGATTTTCAACAAATGCCATAACCGATGAAGGATCGGGATAGAGATAGTCATATACAAAGTGGTGATATACCTTGTTAAGCCCCATCATATAGCTATCGGTCTCTTCGGTAAGACTATTATTGACAACTTGCCACAAGTGGAAGTCCATGACACTCTTAAGATTACTGTTAAGAGGAGCCGACAATTTAGAGTCTTTCTGCCACCAAGCTGTGAAAGCAGGATTTTCGCACCATGTTTCACCTACAACATTGAAGTTGGGATACTCCTCATTCAACTCTTTGAGCCATTGCGACATAGCATCGTAGTAGGCATAAGGGTGAGTATCCATACGAATACCATCGATACCTACAGTCTCAATCCACCAGAAACTATTCTGTATCAAGTAGCGAGTTACGTGGGGATTGCGTTGGTTGAGGTCGGGCATGGTCAATACAAACCAACCATCATTCATCTCGCTGAAATCGTATTGCGAAGCATAAGGATCTACATGAGGTGTGAGTTTGTATGAAGTCTGCACAAAGTTATTTTCATAGTCGGGGTTGTTAAACCAATCTTTCGATGGCATATCGGTCAGCCACACATGGTCGCTACCACAGTGATTGAAAATCATGTCCATGACAATCTTCAAGCCTTTCTCGTGGGCTTTGTCTATAAGACGACGATAGTCATCATTCGAGCCAAAACGAGGATCGACAGCATAATAGTCGGTTGTGGCATAGCCATGATAGCAACTCTGACGGCGATCACCAAAGTGGAAGTCGCTCATATCATTCTCAAGCAGAGGAGTAAACCACAATGCAGTTACGCCCAACTCGTTGAAATAGTCGAGATGGTCTTCAATACCCTTGATATCGCCACCATGACGAGCACTGGGTTGCTCACGATCTACTTTATAAGGTTTCATACCCTCTATATTGTCATTTGTAGGATCGCCATTGGCAAAGCGATCGGGCATGAGCATATAGAGTACATCACCGGCATCAAATCCCATACGAGCTTCGGGGGCCATATCGCGGGCACGCAACTCATAGGCAACCGGTTGCTTGCAATTATCAAAGACCAAGTTCAGGTTCACTGTACCGGGTTGAGCCTTGGCTACATTCATATACACAAGCAGATAGTTCTTGCTATCGAGATGCACCACGCTATCTACCTTCACACCGGCATAGTCGGTCACTGCGGTCGATGCGTTGCCCACACCTTGACCATATAGCATCACCTGCAATGAGGGGTTTTTCATACCCACATACCAACAGGGAGGATCTACTTTGTCAATATTCACCACCACACTATCGGGCAGTGCCATAGCAGCACTGTCGGCCGATGTATTGTTGCAACCTGTCAGCAACATAGTTGCCATGACAGCACTACAAGCTACCAATAATATTTTTTTCATATTATCTATACATTATATAATTAGTAATCTACAATCAAGCCTCCTCGTCTTGCTTCTTCTCGTTGATGATAAATACCGAAACAGCACCCAACAACAAGAATACACCGGCCAATACGAGCATCATGCCTTGCGGAGCAATGCCACTGGCTGTGTGAGGCATCAAGCTCAATACAAGACCACCGGTAGCGGCTGCTATGATTTGGGGCAGACAAATAGTTCCATTGAACAAGCCCAAGTATGTGCCCATGTGCTTGCCCGACAATGAGTTGGTAAGGATTGTAAAAGGCATAGCCAACATAGCAGCCCAAGCACAACCAATGAGCGCATAAGAGACAAATAGCATATATTGGTCATGAATGTAATAGGTTGAAATAAAACCTACCGCACCCAATACAAGGCTCAAAGAGTATGCCAACTTGCGACTACGGAACATAGGCAACACGACAGCCCACAAAACCGAGCCTACAGCTTGTACGGCAAAGAGCACACCCACCCAGTTACCGGCAGCCTGATACTGCTCAGATGCAGTATCGAGCATACCATTCACGATGGGAGCATTGAAGGCAGTCTCGGCGATAGCACCATTGGTATAGGTCCACATATACATAAAGGCAGCCCAACAGAAAAACTGTACCAAGCCTACGGTCCAGAAAGTTTTAGGAGCTTTGACAAGCAGTTTCAGCATACTCACCTTCTCGCTGTTATCCTCCTCCTTTATACCATGATACTCGGCATACTCTTTGGGAGGCATCTCCTTCACAGTCATTGTAGTATAGATAACACAAAGTATGAGGATAATGGCACCAATATAGAACGACCATTTCACCGAGTCGGGTATCTCACCGGCCGAAGCAACACTTGCAACGCCCAACGCAGTGAAGATATAGGGGAACAAATAACCCACCAAACTACCTGCATTGCACAAGAAGCTCTGTATCGAGTAGGCAAGAGTCTTTTGCTTCTCATTCACCATATCACCCACCATCATCTTGAAGGGTTGCATGGCCATGTTGATAGAAGTATCGAGGAACATCAAAGCCACAACACCAAAGAGCATAGCGGCACTCACCGAGAGGCCAAAGCTACCGGCATTGGGCAACATAAACATCACCAATACAGCTACAAGCGCACCCAAGAAGAGGTAAGGAATGCGGCGGCCAAAGCGAGTCCAAGTATTATCGCTCCATTTTCCCACAAGGGGTTGTACGATAATACCCATCAACGGGGGTAAAATCCAAAAGAAACTAAGGCTGTGTGGGTCGGCACCAAGAGTAGCAAAAATACGGCTGCAATTGGCACTCTGCAAGGCATACGCAATCTGTACACCGAAAAATCCGAAACTCAAGTTGAAGAGTTTCATAAAAGACAAGTCGGGTTTAGTTTTCATACATATTAATATTTAGATTTATGATTTCGATTTGTTCATTATTTTTCACGAGTAGTTCCGCGCAATATGAGCGAGGTCTTTACTATCTTATTTTTATACACAAGTTTCTCCTCATTGCCATCAATCTTGGCCAAGAGCAACTCCATAGCCCCTTGCCCAACGGCTTCGCCCGGCTGATCTACCATCGACAAGCGAGGCTCGGTAGAACGTGCCATCTCGTTATCCGAGAAGCCGCATATCGACACATCTTCGGGCACACGCAATCCGGCATCTTTACAAGCATACAAGATGCCCGCTGCCGTATCGGCATTGACGGCAAAGAAGGCATCGGGGCGTTCCGGGCTCGATATGAGTTTCATAGTAAGCTCGCGTGCACGGGCACGATTGTCACACTCTATTATCATATCATTATCTACCTCAATACGATGCTTGCGCAGGGCATCAACATAGCCATTGCGACGATTTTTCGAAATCTCCAGATGCAAGGGCGAAGTATAAAAAGCAATCTTGCTACACCCTGTCTCAATAAGGTGCTCGACTGCGGCAAAGGCTCCTGTATAGTCATCGACCACCACGCGCGACGTATTGAGTTCGGTGCATATGCGGTCGTAAAAGACCAATGGCACCTCCTCATCGACCAAACGACGGAAGTGAGTGAAGTCATACGTACCTTTGGCCAACGAAGCTATCACTCCGCAAACCTTTGCTTTACGAAAAGACTCCACGATAGCCACCTCCTTCTCATACTCCTCATTGCTCTGTGCCACAATAATATTGTATCCGGCAGCAGCAGCAGCCTTTTCAATACCCGACAAGACACTCGAAAAGAAGTAGTGTACTATCTGAGGCAATATAACACCTATCGTGTTGGAGCGATTGTTGCGTAAACTCAATGCAAACTCATTGGGACGATAATTGTGTTCGAGCGCATAACGTTGTATAGCCTCGCGCACAGCCGGACTGATATTGGCACTATTATTCAGCGCACGCGACACCGTAGAGGGGGCGCAGCCCATTGCCTTGGCAATATCTTTAATGGTAATGTGTGAAGACATAAGCCGATTAGAATTAAGGTATTATTTCATGTTTCAAATTTGCAACTTATTGAGGAATTTAATTCCCTGCACAAAAATAATAAAGAAAAAAAGTAACGCAAACGTTTGCAATGTTAAATTATTTTTTTTCACTTAAATAAATAAGACAAGATGCTAAATAAATTTATATTTGCAATCGGAATATTATGGCTCATTGTAGCCATTTATAATCATGACTAACACAAAAACCCAAATATTAACAACTTTTTTAATCTAATCTGCATGAATTACGTTAGTAAAAAAGTCCCCAGAGTGCTCGCAGCAGCCATGCTGCTCTGCTTCTCTATCGCCGCATTTGCACAGCAAATCGTAGTATCGGGACACGTAAAAGACGCGTATGGCGAGCCTATCATTGGCGCAAACGCTATGCTAGTAGGTACGACAACGGGAACTACCACCGACATCGATGGTAACTTCTCATTGAAAGCCGAACAAGGAGCTACCATCAAGGTTAGCTACATTGGTTACAAACCCCAAGAAGTTGCAGCTGCACCTTCGCTCGTGATCACTCTTGAAGAAGATGCTCACGTTCTCGAAGAGGCTGTGGTGATTGGTTATGGTGTTGTTAAGAAAGCCGATGCTACCGGTTCTGTAACAGCCATCGAGCCCGATGCCATGAACAAGGGTCTCGTTACCAACGCTCAAGACATGATTACCGGTAAAATCGCCGGTGTAAACGTTGTTTCGGACGGTGGTACTCCCGGTGCTGGTGCTACTATCACTATTCGTGGTGGTTCTTCACTCTCGGCTAGCAACTCACCCCTCGTTGTTATCGACGGTCTTGCCCTCGACAACAATGGTATCCAAGGTGTTGCCAACCCCTTAAGCACAATCAACCCCAACGACATCGAGTCTTTCACAGTCCTCAAAGACGCTTCGGCAACTGCCATCTACGGTTCGCGTGCTGCCAATGGTGTGATCATCATCACTACCAAGAAGGGTGACAAAGGTTCTAAGCCCCGTCTCTCTTACAACGGCAACGTATCGGTAAGTACTCCCGTTCGCTTGCGCGAGGTGATGACCGGTGACCAATTCCGTGCTCTTGCTCAAGACATCTATGGCGAGCGTGAGAACGCCAGCGACATTCTTGGCCTGTTAGGTACTGCCAACACCGACTGGCAAAGCCTTATCTACCGCAATGCGCTCAGCCACGACCAAAACTTGACTCTCGCCGGTGGTCTCAGCTGGATGCCCTACCGCGTTTCTGTTGGCTACACCAACCAAAACGGTATCGTTAAGACTTCTAACTTCGAGCGTTTCACTGCATCGGTGAACTTGGCTCCCACATTCTTCGAAGACTATTTGAAATTTAATATCAACGCTAAGGGTATGTTGGTAAACAACCGTTATGCCGACGGTGGTGCCATTGGTGGTGCAGCTGCCTTCGACCCCACTCAACCCGTAAATAGCGACATCGCTGCCAATGGTGGCTACTGGCAATGGATGAACGGCAACGTATGGAACACTCAAGCTCCTATCAACCCCGTTTCATTGCTCGAGCAAAAACGTGATGAGGCTACTTCATGGGACTTCATCGGTAACATCGAGGCCGACTATAAGCTCCACTTCTTCCCCGACATGCGCGTTCATGCCAACATCGGTATCGACGTTGCTGGTGGTACTCAAAACACTTATTTGCCCCGCGAAGCTGCCAGCACATTGAACAAAGGTAGCAACGGTTACACAACCAAGTACAAATCAAACAAGATGTTGAATGCCTACTTGCAATATGCCAAGGAGTTTGGTGCAAACAACATTGACGTGATGGCCGGTTACGAGTGGCAACATTTCTACAACGAAGGCGAAAGCGCATACAACAACTTGGACGGTGACAACCCCACTGGCGATCTATGGAAAATGGAGAACTACTTGGTATCGTTCTTCGGTCGTTTGAACTATCAACTCTTCAGCCGTTACCTCTTGACTGCAACAGTACGTTACGATGGTACCAGCCGCTTCTCTGGCGACAACCGTTGGGGTCTCTTCCCCTCAGTTGCTCTCGCATGGAAGATCAAAGAAGAGTCATTCTTGCAAGACGTTAATTGGTTGAGCGACCTCAAGCTCCGCTTGGGTTGGGGTATCACCGGTCAACAAGAGATTGGTGGTTACTACGACTATATCCCCGTTTACTCACAAAGTAAAGACCACGCCTTCTATCCCATCGGCATCGATGAGAATGGCAACTACATCTACTATCCCTATGCTCGTCCCGATGCATACAACCCCGACCTCAAGTGGGAGGAGACTACTACCTACAACGCCGGTCTTGACTTCGGTTTCTTGAACGGCCGTATCCGTGGTGCTATCGACTATTACTTGCGCGACACCAAAGACCTCTTGAACATGACAAGCGTATCGGCCGGTACTAACTTCGGTCCCGCTGTGATGAGCAACGTAGGTTCACTCCGCAACCAAGGTGTTGAGTTCTCTATCGAGGCTACTCCCGTACAAACCAAAGACTGGACTTGGGAAGTTGGTTACAACGTAACATACAACCAAAACGAGATTACCAAACTCTCTAATGGTGTAAGCGACGACTACTACGTAGAGGCAGGTTATGCTTCGGCCGGTACAGGTTCGCCCATCAAGATCCACAAGGTAGGTTATCCCGCCGGTTCATTCTATGTATATGAGCAAGTGTATGACCCCGAGACAGGCAAACCCATTCAAGGTTGCTTCGTTGACCGCAACGCCGATGGTCAAATCACAGGTGCCGATAAATATGTATATGAGAACCCCGCAGCCGACGTTACTATGGGCTTCACATCTAAGTTGATGTGGAAGAACTGGGACTTCAGCTTCTCATTGCGTGCTGCTCTCGGCAACTACGTATATAACAACAACGATGCTTGCAACTCTAACCTCGACATCTACTCGACACTCGGTTTCTTCTCGAACCGTCCCTTGTCGGCTCTTGACACTCAATTCTTCGGAACTGACGACTCTTATGCAAGCGACTACTATGTACAAAACGCATCATTCCTCCGCTGCGACAACATCACTCTTGGTTACTCATTCAAGGGTAGCGTATTCAGCGGTCGTGTATATGCAACAGTACAAAATCCCTTCGTGATTACCGGCTACAATGGTATCGACCCCGAGGTAAATGGTGGTATCGACAACAACATGTATCCCCGTCCTCTCGTATCGTTGATCGGTTTGACTCTCGATTTCTAATCTAAAACTACGCAAAATTATTAGTCATGAAACTTAATATCAAAAATATAATTGTAGGTAGTGCGATGGCATTGGCTCTCTCACTTACCTCTTGCGTGGACGACTTGAATGTGACACCTATCAACCCCCAAGTGTCGCAAGAGTTCGACCAACAAGCCGTTTTCACCAAAATCTATGCCTCTATGGGTATGACCGGTATGACCGGTACTGCCGGTGGTGGTGACCTCGATGCCATGGGTATCGACGAAGGTCAATCGGGTTTCTACCGAACATTGTGGTATCTCAACAACTTGGCCGGTGATGAGGCTCTCTGCTGCTGGTTTAGCGACCAAGGTGTTACCGAAGCCAACTATACAGGCTGGACCGATACCGACGTATTCGTACAAGGTCTTTACTATCGTCTCTACTTCGGTGTTACTCTCTGCAACCACTTCTTGGAGATGACTGCCGACATCGATAACGAAGAGACTAAATTGCAACGTGCCGAGGCTCGCTTTATCCGCGCCCTCAACTACTACTACCTCATGGATATGTACGCCAACGTTCCTTTGGTAACCAAGGTTGAGAGTGAGTCGCCCAAACAAAGCACTCGCGCCGATATCTTTGCTTTCCTTGAGCAAGAGTTGCTCGAAATGCAAAACGACATGAGCCAACCCGGTGCCGGCATGTACTATCGTGTTGACCGCGCTGCTGCTTGGTTGCTTCTCTCTCGTATCTACCTCAACGCCGAGGTTTACACCGGTACTGCTCGCTGGGCCGATGCTGCTACTTATGCCGAGAAAGTAATCAACTCAAACTACAAATTGGCCGACAACTATGCTGCCCTCTTCATGGGTAACAACGACACCAATGCCGATGCTATGCAAGAAATCATTCTTCCCATCGCACAACACGGTAACTACACCAAGACTTACTCTGGTTCTTACTTCCTTGTTGCTTCTACTCACACTGCAGGCATGCCCGAGTGGGGTACAATCGATGGTTGGGGTGGTATCCGCGCTCGTAAATCGCTCGTTGAGAAATTCCAAAATGGTGCCGATGACCGTGCTTTGTTCTACCAAACATCTAACGATCCCACCATCAGCGATCCCAATGCTTTCACAAGCGGTTGGGGTGTAACCAAATGGAACAACCTCGATTCAGAGACAGGTCTTCCCGTTGCCAGCAACGACGTAGAGGTGAAGGTTCCCGAGACCGACATTCCTTTCCTTCGCGCTGCAGAGGCTTACTTGACTTATGCCGAGGCTAAATTCCGCTTGGGCGAGTCAGCAGCTGCTATCGAGAAATTCAACGCATTGCGCCAACGTGCCAACGCTCAAGAGGTAAGCAACCTCACACTCGATGTTCTCCGCGACGAGTGGTGCCGTGAGTTCTACTTCGAGGGTCGTCGTCGTATCGATCTCGTTCGTTTCAACAGCTTCGGTGGTAATACAAACTACAACTGGGACTGGAAAGCAGGTGTTGCCAACGGTACTTCATTCGATGCCAAGTACAACATTCTCCCCCTCCCCGTTTCGGATTTGAACGCTAACCCCAATTTGGAACAAAACGACGGTTATTAATAAACTGCCTTAAAACTGAAATAATATGAAAAAGTTAAATTATATTATCTCCGGCGTAATGGGGTTGGCACTTCTTGTAGGTTGCCAAGAGCACCCCATGACCACCATCAATCCGGCTGCAACAGAAGGCACACTCTCATTTGAGATCAATACTCCCGCCTATGCCGGCTACACATACGTCTTGAGCGAAGCTAAAGGTGCCGAGACTATGGAGACTATCTATGTACGCGAGCAACCCGACTATGGTTTCACTGCCGCTACACAATACTATGCTCAAGTGAGCTTTGGTGAGACTTTCGAAGAGGCTACTTTCGTAGAACTCGAGTCGGTAGGTTCTCGTCAAACATATCCTATCAACACCAAGGATATGAACAAAGCCATCACATTGTTGCAAGGTGACAACGTAAACGAGAACCCCGGTGTTATGGACATCTACGTTCGTTTGCGCGCACACCTCTCTGACGCAACTCCCTCTGTGACCGAATCTGTTCCCACTATCAAGGATTGCTACTCTAACGTTATCAAATTGAGCATTCAACCCTACTACATGTTGTTGGTAGATGCACTTCCTCAACCCTACTGGCTTGTTGGTGACTTCAACAGCTGGTCAAACAGCGCCGATGGTGCCGCTGCCGGTCTTGTTCCTATGAGCTTGGTAGATGGCTTCAGCTACAACACTGTAACAGGTGCCGGTGACTTCACATTCACAGGCTACTTCGAGGCAGGCTTGGGCTACAAGCTCGTTCTCGTTCCCGGTAGCTGGGATATCCAAGTAGGTTCGGACGGTACCAACCTCGTATTCAACGACGGTGGTTCGGGCAACATCACTGTTGCCGAGAGCGGTTACTACACACTCACTGCCAACTCAGAGAAATTCGAAGGTAAGTTTGAGGCTGCCGATATTACTCCCAACGAGTACACCTCGATGGAGTTCGTTGGCTCATTCGACAACTGGGGTGAGGCTCCCATCATGATGACTCCTATGAACATGAAACACCTCTGGTATGCTACCATGACATTCGATGCCGACTACGAAGGTAAGTTCCGCGCCAATTCTGCTTGGGATAACAACTGGGGTGGTGATTCATTCCCCTACTCAACAGTTAAGTCGGGCAACAACATTCAAATCAAAGCCGGTACTTACGAAGTTGTATTCAACGATATCGACGGTAACTACTATTTCTTTGCGAAATAACAGACCGAGATAATATCACGAGGAGAGCGGGACAGAAACCGCCCCGCTCCCCTCTCTCAACAAAAACCATTAATATCGAATAAAAATGAAAAAAATATCGATTTTCAGCACATTGTTGGCAGGAGTGGTAGCATTCTCGGCATGTACTCCCGAGATAGAGCCCGCATTGCCTCCTGTAAGCTACGACCCCGTAGATCCCGCTGAGACTGTTATCACAATCGCAGCCAATGAGTTGGCTCAACCTATCGACCTCAACTCTTATACTGCCGACTCAATTGCAGCATTTACTATCGACTTGAGCGCCACTCCTGAGTTGGAGGCCGGCTCAACAGTTGCGTATGAACTCTTCATGGCTGCTACAGCCGACATGCAAGGCAAAGTAACAATTCCTGCTACTATTACAGGTGATAACGTTGCTATTGCAGCTGCCGACCTCAACGCCAAGATTCAAACACTCTTTGGCAAACGTCCTCAACCCGATACTTTCTATGCATCGGTAAGAGGTATTGTCAGCAGCCCTTCAGGCCGTAACATCGAACTCTACTCAAATGTAGTTACTGCTACAGCTACTCCCATTGCCACTCCCATCGAGAGTGCATACTACCTCATCGGTGATGTACCCGGTTGGGACTTCGCTGCTGCCGCTACTATGCCCTTCAGCCACAGTGGTAAAGATGTTTACGAAGATCCTATCTTCACCCTCACAGTAACAGTTGATGGTGAGAAATACTGGAAGGTAGCTCCTCAATCGGCTATCGACAGCGGTTCATGGGATACAGTTCTTGGTAACACTGAGGCCGATGGTAGCACATCTACCGAAGGCTCACTCGCCGACAACGCTACAGCTGCCGGTGCCATGAAATTCCCCGGTGCCGGTAACTACAAGATTACCCTCAACATGGAGTCTTACACTTACACTGTAGAGGTAGTTCCCGATGTTATCGAGTACTTCGTAGTAGGTGACTTCAGCGGTTGGAGCCAAGTTGATGGCCAACGTCTTTACAGTGTAGCCGGTGCTCCCGCACAAGGTTGGATTGTATTGAACGGCGCAGGTGCCAATGGTTGGAAGATTTCTACTCAAGCCGACTGGAATGGTATCAACTACGGTGCCGGTGAAGAAGCAGCAGCCGAGGCTCCCTCGATGCTCCTCTCTACCGACGGTGGCGCAGGCAACATCACTCAATACAGCGCATTCAGCTACGAAGTTGCTTTCGATGCAACAAACTTGACACTCAACATTCTCAACACAGTGAACACTTGGGGTCTTGTTGGTACCTTCAATGGTTGGGCTGCTCCCGACGTAGCTATGAACCTCTCTACCGAGGCCGGTGCCGACTACTTGGTAGCTACAGTTACATTGGAAGCTGATGCCAAGTTCAAGATTCGTGCCAACGAAGATTGGCCTATCAACTATGGTGATGCAGGTGCCGGTAATGGTACTCTTGCTCGCGATGGAGCTGACATCTCTGTTGCCGAAGCTGGCGACTATGAGGTACGTTTCTACTTCTGCGCTCAAGAGCCCTATTACACAGTAACAAAACTCTAATAAAGAGTGTGTAAATAACTACAAGGCTGGCATACCCATTGGTGTATGCCACCTTGTTTATTTTAATAATGACATATAACAACAATCACATGCAAAAGAGATTATTTCTTCTTATAGCAACCATCGCCACAGCAATGATGGCATGGGCACAGGGAACGGGAACATATATGACAACACCCAACCCTCTTAATGCCGACAAGGAGGGTAAAATAACTTGGATTGATACCAATAACATCTTTTCGGATACAGACGAATTGTATGTACACATAGGAGTAGTAGATGCAACCGAAACATGGCACAACGGTCCCGCACAATGGTGCGACAACAGTCCCAAATATAAGATGACCAAAGATGCCGACAAAACATGGTCAATAACTCTCAGCCCCACTGTACGTGAGTATTTTGGTGCTACAATCGAGATTAACACTATTGGTGTAGTAGTGCGCAACGCCGATGGCTCAAAGCAAACACGCCCCGACATCATGATACCTTGCGAAGATGCCGCCCTCTATGCCGAGATAAGCGGACTTCCCACATCGGGTATCGCATCGGAGGGAACTCAAATGCCCATCACTGTAAAATCTACCAAGAGTGCCACTATCACCCTCACTATCACAGGCCCCAATGGTACCGATACATTTACAGCCGACAACGCTACTACATTGACTCAGAACTATACTTTTGCCACTACGGGCGACTACACAATCGATGCTCAAGCTGCTACAGCTACCGAGCAACACGATACAAGTGCTGCCCTCACCGTTTGCGGTGCTGTAGTAAATGAATCACGCCCCGAGGGAACCAAAGAAGGTATCAATATCATTGATGAGAACACTGTTACATTCGTTCTCTTCGACTGTGACAAGAATGGTGCTTACAGCAAATATGTATTCTGGGTAGGTGATAACACCGACTGGAACATCAGCAACGACTACATGATGAAACGCGACCTTGCCAACAAGTGCTGGTGGATTACCATCGATGGCTTGGAGCCCGGCAAAGAGTATGCCTTCCAGTACCACGTTGTACCCCAAAATGGCAACGCCATACGATTTGCCGACCCCTACTCTACCAAGATACTCGACCCTTGGAACGACAAATGGATAGACGAGTCAATATATCCCGGCTTGCGCGATTTCCCCGCCAAGGCTTGGGAACAGCCCGCAACTGCATTCAAAACCACAGGCTCGGACTACCAATGGCAAGTGACCGACTTTAAAGTAGAAAACCGTAGCAACCTTGTCATCTATGAGTTGTTGCTCCGCGACTTCACATCGAAAAAATCGCTCAAAGATGCCATGGGCAAGCTGCCCTACTTGCAAGGTTTGGGTGTAAATGCCATTGAGTTGATGCCCGTACAAGAGTTTGACGGCAACCTCAGCTGGGGCTACAACCCCGCCTACTTCTTTGCACTCGACAAGGCATACGGTACCGATGAGGACTACCGCATGTTTATCGACGAGTGTCACAAGTTGGGTATAGCCGTATTCCTTGATGTGGTATATAACCACGCTACAGGAAACTTCCCCTACTGCAAGTTGTGGTGGGACGAGAAGAACAACAAAACAGCCGCAAACAACCCTTGGTTTAACGTAGATGCCCCCCACCCCTATAGTGTATTCCACGACTTCAACCACGAAGTTCCCGAGGTGAAGGAGTATATCAAACGCAACCTTGTATATCTTCTCGAAGAGTACAAGATTGACGGTTTCCGCTTCGACTTGACCAAAGGCTTTACCAATCGCTATTGCAACGAGAGCACAGCAAGCAACTACGACCAATCTCGTATCAACATTCTCAAGGAGTACAACAATGCTATCAAGGCCGTTCGCCCCGATGCTTGTGTAATTCTTGAGCACTTCTGTGCCGAGAATGAGGAGAAAGCATTGGCTCAAGAAGGTATGATGGTGTGGCGCAACATGAACGATGCTTACTGTCAATCGGCTATGGGACACCAAGAGCGTAGCGGTGTTGCCGGTATATATGCCAACGGTAGCAGTATGCCCAAGAATGCCTACGTAGGCTTCATGGAGAGTCACGATGAGGAGCGCACCACATACAAGGCTACTCAATGGGGCAACTTGAAAGTTAAGACCGACCACAAAACTCGCATGAACCAAGCTATTGCCAACGTTGCTCAGTTCCTCACCATTCCCGGACCTAAGATGATATGGCAGTTTGGCGAACTCGGCTACGACTATAGCATAAATTACAACGGCGACCGCACTGCCGAAAAGCCCGTAGTATGGAACTATCTCGAGGACGAAGACCGCTATCGTCTGCGCTATGCCTATGCACAACTCAATACCTTGCGCAACTTCCACTCAGAGTTGTTTGCCGACGATGCTTCATTTACCTACCAACTCAACGAGAGCAATTGGAGCAATGGCCGCTTTGTCACTCTTGTGAGTGCCGATGGCAACAAGAGCGTTGTGGCAGCTATCAACCTCACCGAGAAAGATGGCAACTACACCATCATGTTCCCCAAGACCGGCACATGGACCAACCTCCTCACCGACGAGACATTGGAAGTAAGCACCAATAGTTTCTCACACACCGTTCCCGCCAATAGTTGCGTTATATACACCAACTTTGAGGTAACAGGAGTGGATAACACCATGAGCGACAAGGTTGAATATACTGTATATCCCAACCCCGCCACCAACTACGTTTACACCAACGCACAAGGCAAGCTCACAGTGTACAATCTGTCGGGAGCAATGGTACGCGAGGCCGAGGGCAACTGCGTAGAAGTAAGTGACCTCCCCGCCGGTATGTATATACTCAACATTGCCAATGGTAACAACAATCAAAGCATGAAATTTGTAAAAAAATAATTGACATTTTTCTATCGAAATATAATTTGAGCCTGAACTAAACTTAAGTTCAGGCTCATTTTTTATAAAAAATATGCATTTTTGAAACATTTGTATATAAGGATTTAAGATTTATATTTATATTTGTACCGTAAAAGAAGCATCAAATATATTCACCTATTACTACCCAATTATTATTTACAAAATGGAGAGCACATTATTCACCCGCCTTGATGAATTCATGCAATACAAAGGCCTAAACGACAATCGCATAACGATACAAGCCAAGATAGCCGTGGGCACTCTGGGCAAACAGAGACGGTCGGGCAAGGGATTGTCTTACGACACAATAGTCAAAATCCTTACAGCGTACCCCGAACTCAACCCTACATGGTTTATCATGGGAACAGGCGATATGCTACTCAAAGGTGCAGCCGATACTGTCAATACCATGTCAAACATCATTACAACCATTGCATCACAAAATGCAATGCTAAAGAAACAACAAGAAAAGATAGATTTACTCATCAGCCAACTTGACTATTTGCGCACACAAGTATCTATCAATCAAGAAATGCTCAAAGAGCTAAAACAAACCCGTTAAACATCGTTATCACATAAAGCAACAAAGGAGAACATCTCGCGATATTCTCCTTTGTGTATTCTTGAGGAGGCAGTTTCCTGCTCTCTCGGAAGGTTGCGATTACTCGCAACCTGCATGTTTGCCCCTTCGGGGACTTGATGGCTTCCCTATCTCACGACAGCACCATATTCACTAACAATCTTCTTAATCTTATTGAAAACCTTACAAACAATCAAATCTACCTTTAAAACAATCTTACCTAAAAACCTATTTTTAACCTTAATCTCTGTAATAATAAAACCAATCTTTACCTTAACCTATTGTATGAGGTCCACATGCAATATGTGGAGTGTGAAATTGATTACTTTCTCATTCACGACACAAAGGTACGAGCATACAACAAATTGGGCAACAACAAAATAATTTTTTCTGCAAATGAAAAACGCAAACGTTTGCAAAGCCATAGTTATCTGAATTAAATTACATTTAGCATACAATATACACTCATACTTAGAGCATTACATACAACATAGAGTTGCACTATGCGAAATTGCCTCATAAAGTATATGTCGTAAGCATATTTTTTGTACATTTGCACAAAATAGTAGATTTTGAAGCTTATGAATATCTTAGAATTGAGCGAACAGGAAATTATCCGCCGCAATAGCATGGAGGAACTGCGTCGCATAGGCATTGAACCTTATCCCGCCGCCGAATATGTAGTAAACGCATATACAACAGAGATAAAAGAGTCTTTTAGCGATGATGCCGAGCCTCGACAAGTATCGGTTGCCGGTCGTATCATGAGCCGTCGCATCATGGGTAAGGCTTCGTTTATGGAGTTGAAAGACTCGCAAGGTCGTATTCAAGTATATATCTCGCGCGATGACCTATGCCCCGGCGAGGACAAAGAGTTGTATAACACAGTATTCAAGAAACTTCTTGATATAGGCGACTTCGTAGGTATCAAGGGATATGTTTTCCGCACCCAGATGGGCGAGATAACCATTCATGCCCAAGAGCTCACCGTATTGTCGAAGTCATTGCGTCCACTCCCCGTTGTCAAGATGAAAGACGGCGTGGTATATGATGCCTTCTCCGATCCCGAGTTGCGCTACCGCCAACGCTACGTTGACTTGGTGGTGAACGAAGGCGTGAAAGACATCTTCATGAAACGTGCAACAGTATTCAACACCATGCGCGACTTTATGAACTCGCACGGCTATGTTGAGGTAGATACTCCCGTATTGCAAGCTATCCCCGGTGGTGCATCGGCTCGACCCTTCATCACTCACCACAATGCTCTTGACATACCTCTTTACCTGCGTATTGCCAATGAGTTGTATCTCAAACGCCTCATCGTAGGTGGTTTTGAGGGTGTGTATGAGTTTTCACGCAACTTCCGCAACGAAGGCATGGATCGCACTCACAACCCCGAGTTTACCTGCATGGAGTTGTACGTGTCGTACAAAGACTACAATTGGCTCATGACCTTTACCGAGGAGATGCTCGAGAAGATATGTATAGCCGTAAACGGCACTACTGAGATAACCATCGGCGACAACCAAGTCAGCTTCAAGGCTCCCTACAAACGCGTAACCATGATAGAGGCCATCAAGGAGCACACCGGCATAGACATCACCGGCATGGAAGAAGAGCAACTTCGCGATGTATGCCGCCAACTGGGTATTGAGACCGATGAGACCATGGGTAAGGGCAAACTCATCGACGAAATATTTGGAGAGAAATGTGAGGGTAACTATATACAACCCACATTCATTACCGATTATCCCATTGAGATGTCGCCCCTTACCAAGCGTCACCGCAACAACCCCAACCTCACAGAGCGCTTTGAGTTGATGGTAAATGGTAAAGAGCTTGCCAACGCATACTCGGAGTTGAACGACCCCGTAGATCAGCGCGAGCGCTTCATGTACCAGCTCAGTCTATCGGAAAAGGGCGATGACGAAGCTATGTATATCGACCAAGACTTCTTGCGAGCCCTCGAATATGGCATGCCACCTACAGCTGGTATTGGTATCGGTATCGACCGCTTGGTTATGTTCATGACCAATCAGCCCACCATACAAGAGGTGTTGCTCTTCCCCCAAATGCGTCCCGAGAAGACACAAAAACGCGACAACGAAGCAGCATACACAGCCATTGGTGTACCGGCCGAGTGGGTAGCTCCCATACAGAAAGCCGGCTACCTCACAGTTGCCGACATGGCCGAGGTAAATCCGCAAAAACTACATCAAGAGATATGTGGTGTAAACAAAAAATACAAACTCAATTTGCCCAATCCTACAGTCGATAACGTAGCCGAATGGATTGCGCAAATACAAAAATAAATATCATGCAGCCCACCGGTAAAATAGCCATCATGGGAGGAGGTAGCTGGGCTACCGCATTGGCTAAGTTGATACTCAACAATGAGAAACGCATATTATGGTATATGCGTCGCGATGATCGTATTGCCGACTTCATTCGCGATGGTCACAACCCCGCATACTTGTCCGACGTGGCATTCGACCCCAGCCGCATCGATTTCAGTTCCGACATCAATGCAGTGGTAGAAGAAGCCGATACATTGCTATTGGCAACTCCTTCGCCGTATCTCAAGTCGCACCTTGAGAAATTGACAGCCGACCTCAAAGACAAATTTATCGTAACAGCCATCAAGGGTATTGTCCCCGACGAGAACTTGATTGTTACCGACTACTTCAAGCAAGTATATGGTGTAGAAGATAATATGATGGCCGTCATCGGCGGTCCTTGTCACGCCGAGGAAGTAGCGCTCGAGCGTCTATCCTATCTGACAGTAGGTTGTCAAGATATAGAACGCGCACGAAGCTTTGCCAAGGCGCTCTCGTGCAACAAACTTCGCACCATCGTATCGTCCGACGTGATAGGCATTGAGTACTGCGCCGTACTCAAGAACGTATATGCCATAGCATCGGGTGTGTGCCAAGGTTCACGCAATGGCGACAACTTCCAAGCAATGCTTGTATCGAATGCACTCAAAGAGATGTCGCACTTCCTACAAGCAGCATCACCCGACATTGTTCGCGACATGAGCGACTCGGTATATTTGGGCGACTTGTTGGTGACAGCCTACTCACGCTTCAGCCGCAACCACAACTTCGGAACCATGATAGGTAGAGGTTACTCGGTAAAGGCTGCCCAAGTAGAGATGGATATGATAGCCGAGGGATACTACGGTACAAAATGTATGCACGAGGTAAACAAACGTTACAACGTAGCAATGCCTATCCTCGATTGTATGTATGAAATTTTATATCGTCGCACACCCGTCAAGAAAGCTATTGCCCGCATGGCCGATACTTTCTTGTAGAACAACGACCACTAATTTTCAATAGATAGAGATGGAAAAAAAGATTAATTTGGTAATAGACAAAGCTCTTGGAGCTGTAAGCCGTGAGGAAATCTTTGCCTTGGAAGGTAAAGCTATAAACGGCATAGAACAACTACACAAAGGGACAGGTCTTGGCAACGACTTTCTTGGTTGGCTCAACCTTCCCGCTGAAATAACCGAGGAGCATCTGCAAGACGTAGAAAATGCCGCTCGTACACTGCAATCGAAATGTGAGATTGTAGTGGTAATAGGTATTGGCGGTAGCTACCTTGGAGCTAAAGCTGTCATCGAAGCATTATCAAACAGCTTTGAGCACCTTCGTAGCAAGCATGATGCCCCCATTGTACTCTTTGCCGGACAAAATATTGGTGAAGATTATCTGTTTGAATTGCAAGAGTTGCTTGCCGACAAACAATTTGGCATCGTGGTTATCTCCAAATCGGGAACTACCACCGAGCCTGCTATTGCATTCCGTCTGCTCAAAGAGCAACTCGAGAAGCAAGTGGGTAAAGAAGAAGCCGGTAGCCGTATCGTTGCTGTAACCGATGCTGCTCGTGGCGCACTACGCAAGTTGGCCGACACCGAAGGCTATAAGACATTCGTTATCGAGGACAATGTTGGTGGCCGCTTCTCGGTACTCTCTCCCGTAGGCTTATTGCCTATAGCCATAGCAGGATTTGACATTCGTGCTCTTGTAGCCGGTGCTGTTGAGATGCAAAAGGCTTGTGACGAAGATGTACCATTTGCCCAAAATCCTGCCGCTATCTATGCAGCTACCCGCAATGCACTCTACCAAGCCGGTAAAAAGATAGAGATACTTGTAAACTTCAATCCTAAGCTACACTACCTTGCCGAATGGTGGAAACAACTATACGGCGAAAGTGAGGGCAAGGATCATCTGGGCATCTTCCCCGCATCGGTCGATTTCACAACCGACTTGCACTCGATGGGTCAATGGATACAAGACGGCGAACGCACCATCTTCGAGACAGTGTTGTCGGTTGGTGAGATGCGTCATACCGTTATCATACCTTCCGACAAAGACAACCTCGACGGTCTCAACTTCCTCGCCGGCAAGCGTGTAGATGAAGTAAACCAGATGGCCGAGCTTGGTACACAAATAGCCCACGTTGATGGAGGAGTACCCAACCTCAAGATAGAGATACCCGCTCTCACTGAGCGCTACCTGGGTCAGCTCATCTACTTCTTTGAGAAGGCTTGTGGCATCAGTGGTTACATATTGGGCGTAAACCCCTTCAACCAACCCGGTGTTGAGGATTACAAACGCAACATGTTTGCCCTACTCGACAAGCCCGGCTATGAGGCCGAGAGCAAAGCCATACGCGAGAGATTGTAAAAAACAGGTTATATAGAAAACAACGCGCAGACATCACAATGGAGTCTGCGCGTTGTTTTTATCTATTACTATGCTCTTACAAGAAAAACTTGAGCACAAAGAATGCCGACAAGATATACATACCCATAGTCACTTTCTTATAATTACCACTCAGTAGGTTGATGAGCACATAGCACAAATGTCCCATCACAATACCATCTGATATACTATACGAAAGAGGCATAAAGACAATACATACAAATGCCGGTATTGCCTCGCTATAATCATTAAACTTGACATTAACTACCGACGACATCATCATCAGACCCACCAATATAAGGGCTGGAGCAGTTGCCGATGCTGGTATAGCCAAGAAGAACGGAGCAAAAAACAACGATAACAAGAAGCACACACCGGTAACAAAGGCAGTGAGACCACTACAACCCCCTTCGTTTACACCCGCAGCACTCTCTACAAATGTAGTAACAGTACTTGTTCCCATCATGGCACCGGTTGTTGTGGCAACCGCATCGACAAGGAATGCTTGTTTTAAACGAGGAATTTTGCCATTCTTCACCATGCCGGCCTTGGCCGAAACACCAATAAGCGTACCTATGGTATCGAACAAATCGACAAAGAGCAAGGTAAAGACAACTACAAACATATCGGGTGTAAAGATTTTACCCCACTCAAACTTCATTGCTATAGGCTCTATCGAAGGTGGCACACTGAGAACTCCGGTCATATGAGTCACACCCATAGGGATACCTACAATAGTAGTAACCAATATACCCCAGAGTAAGGCACCTTGCACCTTCTTAACAAGCAATAGAGAGGTAAATATAATACCTACAATAGCCAACAACGGAGCAGGAGTAGATAGCGTACCGAGGCTCACCAGGGTCATGTCGTTATTGACAATGATACCACAACTTTGCAATCCTATAAATGCAATATAAAGACCAATACCAACACTGATGGCATTCTTCAATGTCTCGGGTATAACATCAACAATTTTCTCACGCAGATTGGTTATCGTAAGTAATATAAATATAATACCCTCCAAGAAAACCGCTGTGAGAGCAAACTGCCATGAGTAACCCATTACCGAACATATCGAGTAGGCAAAAAAGGCATTCAGACCCATGCCCGGTGCCAATGCAAAGGGCAGCTTGGCATATAGTCCCATAAATATAGTAGCAATACCGGCAATAAGAGCTGTCGTTGTAAACAAGGCACCTTTATCCATACCCGTATCGCTCAAAATATTGGGATTGACAGCCAAAATATAAGCCATGGCAAGAAAAGTTGTTATACCGGCCATAATCTCGGTACGCACCGTTGTTTTTTTAGCATCAAATCCAAATAGTTTTTTTAGCAATTCCATGCGATTGTAGTTCTTTTGCGTTTATAATCTGTTGCAAAAGTACTCTTTATTTTACTATTACAACAAATATACTCTCATCTATTTGTTGTGTCATTGAGGTAAACCTCGAAGATATGGCGCACTCGCTGTGAAAAATATCGAAGTAAACATCATATTTCTCGCTCGTTTCTTCGTATCTTTGCAGACATCTGCGAAGATACTTTCACTCGCAGTGATAAATATTGAAGTAAACTTCATATTTCTCGCTCGTTTCATCGTATCTTTGCACATATATTATTTATAGATAAAAGATATGAATGCATTATACCCCCAGCTTATACTTGATGCTTTGGCTCAGGTACGTTATCCAGGCAATGGCAAAAGCCTTGTTGAGAACAACATGATAGAGGACGACATTCGCATTGATGGACGCAAGGTATCGTTTTCTATTATCTTTGAGAAAGAGAACGACCCTTTTATCCGTTCGGTTGTGAAAGCTGCCGAGGCTGCCATACTCACATTTGCAGCTCCCGACATAGAGATACAAGGCAATATTTCAGTGAAGTATCGCGTAGCTGCACGTCCCACCCGCGAAAATCCGCTACCCGGTGTCAAGAATATTATAGCCGTATCGTCGGGCAAAGGAGGTGTAGGAAAATCGACCGTAGCATCTAACCTCGCCGTAGCACTTGCCATGTCGGGCTACAAAGTAGGATTGCTCGATGCCGATATCTTTGGTCCATCGGCTCCTAAGATGTTCGATATAGAGGACGAGAAGGTATATGCCGAGGAGCGAAACGGCCACAGCTACATCATACCCATCGAGAAATATGGCGTAAAAATACTGTCGATAGGTTTCTTTGTCAATAAAGAAGACGCTGTACTATGGCGTGGCGGTATGGCCAGCAATGCGTTGAAGCAACTTATCACCGATGCAGCCTGGGACGAGCTCGACTTCTTTGTACTCGACCTTCCTCCCGGCACAAGCGACATACACCTCACGCTTGTACAAACACTTGGCATCACCGGTGCTATTGTTGTTACTACACCACAAGAGGTGGCGCTTGCCGATGCCCGCAAAGGCATAAGCATGTTTATGGGTGACAAAGTAAATGTCCCCATATTGGGTCTTGTTGAGAATATGAGTTGGTTTACACCGGCCGAGTTACCCAACAATCGTTACTACATCTTCGGTCGAGAAGGTGGTAAACGCCTGGCCGAGGAGATGGGTGTGAAACTCCTTGGACAGATACCTTTGGTACAAAGTATTTGCGATGGTGGCGATGCCGGACACCCGGTAGCACTCGACGACACAGCTTCGGGCGTAGCTTTCCGTCTGCTTGCTTCGGAGGTAATAGATGCGGTAGCCCAACGTAACGCAAATCAACCCGCTACACAGAAAGTAGAGCTTAACCACTAATCTTATAATACAATCGCATAGAATACAAAAACGGCCGCTATTAAAGCGGTCGTTTTTTATGATTATAATAAGAATTAATATTACTCAAAGCCTTGTGTGGCAATAAAGTCGCGCCATATACGCGAGAAGTATTCATTGTCTTTCTTGGTATAGCGCACATCGGTAAAGACTTGTGCCAAGGTCTGCTTGCCGTTCTCCTCTACAAAACGACGATTGGCAGGCAGTTGCTCTTTCTCGGCATATAGGCGAGCTATGTCATCAGCTGTATAGTCTTTGTATTGCTCATAGTGCACACAAGCCTCAAGTGGCAGTCGCTCAACTTGCTCGGGCATACCATCGGGGTATCCTACTGTCAATGTTGTGATAGGAACTACCCTACGGGGCAGATTGAGTATCTCGGCTATTTGAGGCGCATTGTAGGTTGTAGTACCCAGATAGCAACAGCCCAAGCCGGCAGCTTCGGCTGCGGTATTGAATTGTTGTGCCACCAACAAGGCATCTATCATGGCAGTGGTAAAAGAGGCATAATTATCATATCCGGGCTGTGCATTGCTCAGTTCACACCACTTAACGAAGCGATTATAATCGGCACAAATGGTAAGTACTATAGGGGCTGTTGTTACTGTAGGCTGATTGAAGTGCGTAGGGGCAAGACGACGTTTCATTTCATCACTACGAGTCACTACCACACTATACAACTGCATGCCACCAGTAGTGGGAGCACGAAACGCAACCTCAAGAAGTTGTTGTAGCAACTTGTCACTTACATCACGCTGGGCATACTTTCTTATTGTGCGTCTATTGCGCATCATCTCTAATATATCCATCACTCACTTTATTATTAACCAATATCACTCAAGGCCTGCGCCATGCAATGCCTATGTATAGTAACTATACAAAAAAAGCTGTCGGTTGTGACAGCTCTCTTTGTGGGCGAAGATGGATTCGAACCACCGAAGGTAAAAACCAGCAGATTTACAGTCTGCCCCATTTGGCCACTCTGGTATTCGCCCTTTTTGCGATTGCAAAGATACAAATAAAAATATTAAACATGCAACTTTGCAATCACTTTTTTTACCGTTTATCGATATTTTTATTTCACATCATCAGTAAACGACTATAAATAAAGTCTTTATCACTTTATGTTTTTAACAACTCCAGCCAGAGTCATAGCATTCATAGCAGTCATTTTGAGTGCAGTTGCAGCACACTCACTGCCTTTATTGCCCACTTTACCTCCAGCACGCTCGAGAGCTTGCTCCATCGTATTGGTAGTGATAACACCAAATATAACCGGTATGCGCGAGTTGCACATAAGGTTGAGCTCGGTGACACCATGTGTCACACTATCGCACACGTAGTCGAAGTGAGGCGTATCGCCACGCACTACACAACCCAACACAATAACAGCATCGGGGTGCAATGCCTCCATCATACGACGCGCACCATAAGTGAGCTCGACAGTGCCCGGCACACGCGACACATATATATTCTCGGCCTTCACGCCTCGCTCGGCAAGTGTATCGACAGCTCCTTGCAACAACGGAGCAATAACATTATCGTTCCACTCGGCAGCGACGATACCTATCTTGAGTTTACCACAATGCTCCATTGAGGGCACTCCCATCATAAACACCTGTGTGTTTTCTGCTACAACAGCCATAAATTACAAGTTACAAGTTATAAAAAGGGGGCTGAGATCTTACAAGAAGATAGCACAGCCCCACATAATGATTTTATCATTCTATTATTTTACACGCTCAATATAAGCATCGATTGTAGATGCTTGTTGAGATGCAGGATACTCTTTTTTGATTTGCTCATACACTCTCAAAGCTGCAGCTTTATCGCCAAGTTTCTCATAAACGTTGGCAGCCTTGATGAGATAGAGGGGAGAGAAAACTTCGTTAGCAGCCTCTTTAGCAGCTTTTTCAAAGTATTTTACAGCCTCAGTAGCATTGTCCATATTAACAAGAGCATTACCGATAGCAGCTGTTACAGCAGGTGCCAACAATACATCATTGGCGCTAAACTTGCTCAAGTAGTTCTTGGCATTCTCATACTCGCCTTTTTCATAGTAAGCCAAACCTGCATATGCACAAGCAAGATTACCTGCTTCAGTTGAGCCATAGTTGTCAATAACTGCGAGCAAACCATCAAACTCATCGTTGCCATTCAATGCAAGATCCATCGAGTCTTTCTCAAATGCCAATACCGATTGGAACATTGCTTCGTGAGCCTTTGCTTCACGAGGCTCAAAGTAGAATTGTTTTACTGACAATACAATCGCAATAAAAGCGATAACTGCTACTAAGACACTGATAATTGTCTTTTGATTTTTCACTAAGAATTTCTCTGACGACGAAACTACTTCATTTACCATTTCGTCTTGTTTTTTTTCTGCCATATTCTTGTATAATTTTTTTATTCTTTGCTTTTAATGTGCATTTTTCAATTCGACCGACAAAATTAATTGTTTTCTTTCGATATACGAAATTTCGCACCGCTTTTTTTTGTCAAGGAGGCCAATATCATCTAAAAAAGAGCCAAACCCATGAAATAAATCTTAATATTTTTCAATTTCTCACACTGCGTAGCAACACTACAATACACAATACCATGACAAGTAGCGACCATGCAACTATAGGCCAGTATGAAAAATGCGGCTTCGACCGTCCTTCATTATCGGGTGGTGCAACTATGTAGGGCACCGAGTCGATAATATAGGTATCGCGCAGTTGCATGTCTATGGTATCGCGTTGTGGATATATTGTGAGCGAATGCGACAAAACGCCTTGCGACACAGTGGCACAACTCATTGCTCTATTACCATAAATACAACTAATAGTATCGATTGTTTTATTGTCATACTGCTCGCCATCGGCAACAATTGCAACCATCGTATCGCGCAACTGAGCTACACAACTACGATGCTGTTGTATAGGCACATATACCGTTTTGGTGCAAGACAACGCAATCGCTACAGCACATACAACCGGCACCCAAACAATTCGTCTCATAATCTCAGCACCTCCTTCCTGTTATCACCATCTTTACAAAAACTCACATGTATCCAAGCCGGCCCATGCTCATTGCCACGTTCCCATATCAACTGGTCAAATGGGAGCGAAAGCAACACCTCAAATAACCTTTTATTTTCACTCAACGAGGTTGTTGTCACATCGGCAGCTTGTCCTTGCAGATGCTGACTATCGGGCACACCACCTACACACCTATTGAGCAACTCACACCTATACCCGCTATTAACACGCACCGGGCAACCCATCAGTTCGCGAGCCGGGTCAAGAATATTCTCAACCAAAGCTATCAGGTTTTCTGTCACTTGGGGTGTAGGAGTATTATCGATATGCAGCCGACGAGCTACGGCGCTATCTGTCAGTTCGGCCAATACAAAATACTTCATGACACGCCTCCCTGTTTATCATCATTCGCACCTCTACCACGCATGCGATAACTGTAATCAACCCCAAACAAAGCACCGGCAAAAGTTGCCACCTCGCCAAAAGCGACCAACACGCTCTGGTGTATCTCCCCTTCTGGAGCTACCCAGAACCCCGAAAATATCAAAACCAATCCGGCCATACACATTATGCATGCAACCCATAGTTGTATTGTCATTTTATCTACCTTCATCATATCTTTTTTATTGCAAAGATGCAATAGACTTTGCAACATTGAGTGCGATAGAGTGAATGCATAAAAAATTTGAACATTCCTTTGGTTATCTAATAATTATTAGTACCTTTGTAATAGCATGAGTATTTATACACTCGATATTCAAGCAGAAACAAGTAGTTCCGAACAATGAAATCACCAATAATAGAATATATCATGAGTATTTTTAGCAATCAAGAGAGCGACCGAAAGAGCATTGAACAAGCTCTTGAAATAATCAAGGCCGACTATGAACAACAGAAACAAGAGATTGCTCAACGAGACCAAGAGATAGTACGCTTGAAAGAGCGCATTGCACAATTGGAGGCTCAGTCACAAGGTGAGCAATCCCAAGAAACACCTACACCCCAATGCGAATGCGAGCAGGAGCCTAAGCCCTCAATTGTCCCCGATGCACAGTCTATTGACTACACGAAGGCGTTAGAAGCATTGACTGCATCAATAGGCGAACTGAAAGCGCAACAAGATGAACTAAAAACCTTGATAGGCCATCGTGACATACAAGACGAGAATATGCGTGCTATGCACAAAGAATTGGAACGCTACAAAGGAGACTTCTTTGCCAAGGTAACGCAACCCTACTTGGTAGCCCTTCTCGACCTGCACCGTCGCTTCTTCGACACATACTCACACTTCGACCAACTCGACAACACAGCCACCGATATGACTGAGTTGTACAAAAACTTGCTAAATGAATTTAAGAGTGCGGTAGATGCTCTGAGCAACCAAGTGTACAACGACTTCGGTGTAGAGTACTTCACCCCCGAGGAGAATGAAGAATTTAACCCCAAAGCACACAAACCTTTCAACGTCATACCCGCTACTACACCCGAGCAAAACCGCCGTATAGCCAAAACATACTATGGTGGATTCCGCGATGTAGACACACAAAAAATCATACGTCCGGCACGTGTAGCTTGCTACAAATGGGAAGAACCAACAGAATAAGAATAACAATTAAAAACATATAAAACTATGGCAGACGATAAAAGCAGAGCCGTTTACGGCATTGACTTGGGAACAACATACAGTTGTATTTCACAAGTTGACAAATATGATCAAGCAGTCGTACTACGCAACTTCGAAGGCGACTCAACCACTCCATCGGTAGTTTACTTCGAGTCGGAAAGCAATATGATTGTTGGTAAAGAGGCTAAAAACATGTTGCCTATAGAGCCTGAAAAGACTGTATCGTTCATCAAACGTCAGATTGGTAACGATGAGGCTTTCGACAAGACCAAGAATACAACTCCATTCCACTGCGACCCTGTAGAGATTTCGGCACTCATTCTTAAGAAACTTGTAAAAGATGCCAACGACATGGGCGAAAACCCCGAGCCCATCAAAGATGTTGTTATCACTTGCCCTGCATACTTTGGTAACAAAGAGCGTTTGCAAACCAAACAAGCAGGTATCAGTGCCGGCCTCAACGTATTGGCTATCATCAATGAGCCTACAGCTGCGGCTATCTCATACGGCTTGAAGGTTGACGAGCGTCGCACAATTCTCGTTTACGACTTGGGTGGCGGTACATTCGATGTTACCATTATCGTTGTAAATGGTGGTGCCATTAAGGTAATTGCCACCGGTGGAGACCACCACTTGGGTGGTGTCGATTGGGATACCGAGTTGGCTAAATATGTACTCAACACCTTCAACCAACAAAACGGCACTTCTTACGACTTTGAGACACTCTCGCCCAATGCCAAGTATGACTTGTTGCTCAGTGCCGAGGGTTGGAAGAAAAACCTTACAGCTCGTCAAACAGCCAAAATCAACTTCTCTTACGAAGGCAAATCGGTCAATTTCGACCTTCCCCGCGAAACATTCAATGCCATTACCGAAGATCGCTTGAATGAGACCATCGATGCCACTCGCAAGATTATTGACATTGCCAAGGAAAAAGGCTATAATACTATCGATGAGATTATTCTCGTGGGTGGTAGCAGTAAAATGCCTCAAATCAAAGAGCGCGTAGAAGCAGAGTTTGGCCTTCCCACACACATCACCGACCCCGATGAGTGTGTTGCCAAGGGAGCTGCAATCTTCGCCATGAACGAGGCATACGATATAGCACTCAAAAAAGCCGACGAAGGCGAAGGTCCTCGTCCCATGCCTCTCGGCACATCGGGTCGTACTCGCATTGTCAATGTAACCAGCAAGACCTATGGACTCGGACTTATCGACAACCAAGTAGGTAACATGATTTTTGCCAACTCAACACTTCCTGTATCTCGCACTCGCACATTCGAGACAGTTCGCGATGGTCAAACCGGTGTTACACTGCCCATCTATGAGAGCGACTTCACCGATGAGGAGAAAGATCGCACCGTAGAAGACCGCTTCTGTAACTTGGCTACCGAAGAGATACAAGAGTTGAAGATTACCGGTAATCACCCCAAAGGTACCGAGATACAAGTAACATTCAGTATCGACAACGAAGGTATCTTGAGTGTCAATGCCACACGCGAGAACGATGTGATTGACTTCAAACTCAAAGTTGCCGGCGTGAAGAACGAAGAAGAACTGAAAAAATCGCAAAACTTCATCGCGAACGCCACCGTATAAGACAAGTAAAACTAACTATTTGCCTAAGGATAGAGGTTGTGTCTTACAACAGGGCACAACCTCATTTTTGACAAAGTAACTCAATGGATAAGACACTTCTCCTACAAAAAATTGCCGAGTGGAAAAAGGCTTGCGACTTCTTTGCTTCGCCCGATATAAAGAAGCAACTGGCATCGGACGAGCAGGAAGCCATTGTCTTTTTGTGCGACTATTGGAGGAACAACGAATTTGACAAAAGTGCATGCGAAAAGCGCATCGAGCTACTCAAACAGTGCGACAAGCTACACTCGTCCAATCGCGAAATTATAGAAAAGAGCAAGACCTTGAGAGGTATTGCACAAACATTCTATACCAAAGACAGCGCGACGTTTGACCAATTTCGCAAAGAAATGGGCTGGACCCCCACTCGCAAACCTACCCCTGTACCTACACCCAAGACAACACCAACCCCTCAAACAGCTCCCACGCCTCAACACAACGAGGCTATGATGATGATAAACATCGAGAAGTGGAGCAAAGCCATACAATTCCTCAAGAGCGAGGCTATAACCCCGCTACTCGATATTGCCGAAATGACTGCTATAGAGCAGTTGAATAGTTTCTGGCAAAAACCGGCCTACAGCCCCATGATGAAGGAGGAGGCTGATGAGTTGATTAAGGTGCTGGTTGCATCACACAAGCTACACTCGTCCAATCGTGAGATTATAGAACACAGCAAGAACTTGTGCGCAGTAGCTCGCAAGGTGTATGACAACAAGGAGACGTTCGACTTATTCAAGAAGAGCATTACCGAGTTTTACAAGAAACACCAGCCACCTCGTCGCGACCCTATACCGCAGAAGAAGAAGCAACAACAAACACCCATTCCTCAACAACACGATAGCCAAATCTTCATCAGCGATGTGATATTTGCCGATACCACATACGATAATGATATAATAAAAGATTACAGTAAGGTATTGTACACCAATACCCAATACATTGTGCCACTACTCATCGTGTCGAGCGACTATTATGGGACCGAGGAGATAGAGATAATTATCAAGTATCCCGATGGCCAAACAGCCAGCTACAACGATGAGATTGAGTTCAAAGGCAAGGGTAAATACCAAGTTACCGGCTGGGGTAGCAAGAGTGGAGATTCGTACTCGCACTATAGCTATGTCGAATATACCTTCAAGTGGAAAGGCAAGAAGATATGGCAAGGCCGTGCAACTATACAGCCCGACCCCAATAGTGCACAATATCCTGTCATAACTGATGTTATATTCGGAGCCACCGACTACGATGGCAACATACAGGTCAATTTCGGCTCACCCATACCCACCGGCATTCATTACCTGAAACCCCGCATCGTTGTTTCCAACAACTTCCGAGGCAGTATAACGCTCGACATAGAGTATCAGTATGAAAATCGCAAAACATCGCGCACCGATAGCGATGTGACAATCAATGGTCCCGGACAATACACACTGAGCGGTTGGGGTCGTAGCGAAGGCGACTATTATACCGAGCCGGAAAAAATAAAAGTAATCATCAGCTATAAGGGCAAAGTACTCAGTACCTCGTATGTACAGATAGGCAAGCCTACGGTGTTCAAGCGCAAGCAACAAACAAGCACTCACACTCACAGTTATGACGACTCACTATGGACACGCTTCGACAACAAGATTAGGGATATAGGCGAGTGGTTTGAAGACCACGAAGAAAACATCTCGGGCTTGATAACTATCCTCATTTACATTGTGCTTGTCGTCGCCGTTGTAGCTACATTGATTGAGGAGGGCATTATATGGGCCATTATAGTAGGAATTATAGGATTTGCTTTAGCTAGTCTTGCCACGGTTGTGATGAGCTATATCACCACAATTGCACTATGGGTACTGCAATTAATCTTCAGCAGTGCATGGTCATTCCTCATAACAGCATTTATTGTAATTGCGCTCAATATCTTACCGGCCATAGGAGCCTTTTTCTCAATATTCTCATCGGACGATGAACCTACCTCGGCTGTCGAATATGTAGTAAATGATGATACAACAACCTACTACTGCACAGCTCAGTCGGGAGTAATCGTGCGCCAAGAGCCCTCTTCATCGGCCAAACAATTGGGTGGCCTTAAATATAACGAAGAAGTGGAAGTATATGAGATAAGAAACGGTTTTGCCCGCATCAGCTACTATGGCAATGAGGCTTGGGTAAGCAGCAAATTCTTGGCTATAGACGAGGGCAAAATGTATCTAAAAGAGAATGCCACCCGAAAGGAGGTTAAGACACTGCCAAGCGGACTGCAGTATGAAGTGATAAGCAAAGGCAAAGGCAAGAGTCCCGATGCCGATAGCGAGGTATTGTGTAACTACACCTGCTCGCTTACAGATGGAACTGTGATAGACAGCAATAAAGGAAAGGAGGCTGTTCGGTTTAACCTAACCAATACCATACCGGGGTGGAGCGAAGGAATGCAACTAATGAAAGAAGGCGCACACTACATCTTGTACATTCCCGCCGAGCTTGCCTTTGGTGATGGGAACGGCTATGTTCCGGCTCGCGCAACCATCATATTCGACGTTGAGCTTATTGAAATAGTATAATGGCCAAGTAATAGAAATCTTACATGAAAAAAACTGCCTTAAACTCAATTGTCTTTAAGGCAGTTTTTTCATTTCAAGCCACTGAGTTTACGTGGCCATAGCAGAGTATGGTATCGCCTCCTCCGGCTTAAGGTGCGGGAAACGATGCCTTGTCTAATAGCTCTCGATACTTATCGCAGACAGCCGATGCTACAAGACTTATAAAGAACACTCTCGAGTAGGCAGCCTTCATCTCCTCAAGCATCTTCTTGAGCTGATAACGACGCAACTTGTAACGCCCTCGGGGCATCACCCATTCTTGTCCCACCCAAGCCAATCCATCTTGCGCATACACAATGTCATAGTCATTCAAGTCTTTCGACACTATACTACGCACTATATCAAAGACCTCCTTGCGTTTCTGCTCAGTCGATCCTTGCACCTCAAAGAGACAATTGATATTGATAGTATCGTTGGGCGTAATAGAAGGCATGAACATATACACATCGTCATACTTGAAGTCATACATATCGGTTGTCAAGGGTTGAGCCTTAACCTCTATTCCCATCTTCTCAAGCCACTCTATGGCTTGACGTACGGTTCGGGTTGTTGTGCTGATTGTATCCATAGTTAATAGTTATTTGTTATAAACATAGAAAAGTTGTGGTCGAAGCAAGTTCGACCACATAGTAATACCAAGTGGCTAAGACTAACGCTTACTACGAAGGTCATCAATCTTTTTACCAATCTCTTTTGCAGCATAAGTGCAACCGAGTACAAACAACGCATGAAGAGTACCTGAAACTAACATAACTATTTGTTTTAAAGGGTTAGTAAATAAAGCAATCATCACGAATGGTAAAGCCCGAAATGTATGGTATTTCTACGCCAAAACGCATTCATAACTATTGCACATAGAGATAGAGTCACCTCCATTGCAAAAACTATCAATCTTATTCGCTAAAAAACAACGGAGGCCATCACAATCGTGACAGCCTCCGTTTGTATATGTATTGCGGTATCTATTAGAACGACAAAGAGTCGTCGGTATAGAGTTTCGAGCGTTGTATTTTCACAACTTTACCAAACTTGGCAAGGTCTTTCTCCTTGACATCTTTGGGGCTACCTACGATGGCAATTGCAATGGGTTTGCCCTTGATATTCTCTTCGTAGAACTTCACAACATCGTCAAATGTAAGTTCGTCAATGCGCTTCATGTTCTCGATAGCGGGATCTTGGGTATAGCCCATACGTTTCCAATAGTCGAATACCATACTGCGAGCACGGAAACCGGGTTTCTCGCTCAAGAGCGACTCGCGCATATTGGTCTTCACTACATCAAAGTGCTCACGAGCCTCGGGCATATTGTTGAGCAAGTCGGTATATACTTGCAATGCCTCAATGGTCTTATCGGCTTGTGTACCTACATAACCCATCAACATCCAGTCTTTGTTGGGCACTTTAGGAGCGCTGATAGCACCATAAGCAGTATAAGCCATAGCACGTTTCTCGCGGATTTCATCAACTACCAAGCTACCAAAACCGGCACCGAAGTAAGTTGTGAAGGCTTGCAAGAGAATAGAGTCGTCGATATTGAAAGGCTCACCCTCTACAAAGAAGTAGATATTGCTTTGTTTAGCCTTGTCGTTGGGCAAGAAGTAAACTGTGTTTTCGTTATACGCAACACGCTCTTCAAACTCGGGCGACATCGAAACAGTCTCATTCTCGATAAGAGGCAAGTTCTTGCTCAAGATATCATATACTTGCTCAAAGGGCATAGTACCCACATAGTGAGCTTTGAACTCATAGTTGGTAGCTTCGCGGAACGCAGCCGAGAGCTCACCGGCCGAGAGTTCAACAACCTTTTGCAAAGGCATACGAGTGAGGAAATCAGAGTTCTCACCATGCAAGAGGTATTGCAAGAGAGCTTGTTGTTGCGACTCTACACTCTCCTTCTCGCTCATACGTGAGCTGTATTCCTGACCGATGATACCTTGCAATTGCTTCTCGTCCAATTGAGGCATGAGGATTTGACGTTGCAAGAGTTGGCATGCTGCAGTAAGCGAGCTCTCCGAACCATAGAGAGTAACAGTCATATAGTCCTCCGAAACCGAATAATTGATAGTGGTATTGAGGTGGGCCAATGCTTGCTTGAACTCATAGGGAGTGAGGTGGGCCATAGTACCTGCATTGTTCATCAAGGGTACTGCATACTCAAGGATAGGCATACGACGTGTACCTACACCATATTGCAATGTGAGACTGTACACTTCGTTCTCGGGGTTGAGTGTATAGTAGAGTTTGCTACGAGTATTGATAGGCATCTCTTGTACAGAGTTGAAGTCGCAATAGTCGGGTTGAGGTGTGGGCACGTCCATAGACTCAAGGTATTGAGCATAGTCGCTCTTCACACCGCGAACAGCCTCTACAGCTTGATAACCGGGCTTAGCCACTTTGTCGAGTTTCTCGGTCTTGCGGTCGCCACGAATTTCTTGTACGTTCACAACCAATACATCAGAGTTGATATATTTATTCACTACGTTGATAACGTCTTCGGCGGTAACTGCAGCTACCTTTTGAGTGTAATTAACCAATTCGACAGGATTGGTACCTGTATTGAAGAGGCTCGAGAGGTTTTGAGCCTTGGTCTCGTTCGATTCCATACTCAATTGGAAGTCGCGTATCATGGCATTCTTTACAGCTTCGAGTTGCTCTACCGTAAACTCGCCTCGGCGCAATTGCTCAATAGCGTCCAACATCTTCTTCTCAACCGAGCTGTGGCTGTCATATTTGCCTTGGCTTTGGTCGTAAGCAGGGAAGATTTGCATCATAACGATACCTGCATTGCGGAACGAAGCCGGACCTGCAGCAGCACCCATAATCTCACCATCTACAGCAAGTTTGTCGAGAATACCGCTCGACTGTCCATTGGTGAGCAATTGAGTAGCAACCGACAAAGGTATCTCATCGGGAGTGTTAGATGCTACACCATTGTACATCATCACCACAAAGGGTTGATAGAAAAGCTTCTCGCTGATAACGCGACGACCTTGGAAAGGAGTGCGCACAATCTCTTGGTGCGCTTGTGCGTTGCGACGAGGTATGCGCTCAAACTTCTGACGAATGAGAGGCACTGCAGTTGCAGCATCTACATTACCTACCAAGATGATAGCCATGTTCTCAGGACCATACCAATTGTCATAGAAATCGATAAGGCTGCTCAAGCTGGGATTTTTCAAGTGCTCGGGCAAACCGATGATAGCACGGCCATAGGGTGTACCCTTGAATGCCTCGCCAAAAAGGAATTGCGAGAGGTTAGATCCCATGTTGTCTTGATACATATTATACTCCTCATACACAGCCTCAAGCTCTGTTTGAAAACCACGGAAAACGGGGTCGATAAGACGCTCGCTATATAGCTCCAACCACTTCTCGAGTTGTGTGGGTGGGAATGTATTGAAGTACATGGTCTGATCGTATCCTGTACCGGCATTGAGACCTTGACCACCCATACCATCAACCAACAATGTAAATTCATTGGCTGCAGCATATTGAGCAGCCTCAACCGAGAGCTTATTAATCTCCAATCCCAAAGCCTCTTTGGCCTTAGCATCGGTAGTAGCAGCCATCTCGTCATACTTGGCTATGATTTGCTCATAAAGAGGTTTCTCCTTCTCCCAGTCGAGGCAACCGATAGTTTGAGTTCCCTTAAACATCACGTGCTCGAGATAGTGAGCCAAACCGGTATAGTTGGCAGGATCGTCAATAGATCCCACGTTAAAGGTAACCATACCATACACATCGGGCTGAGACTTGTCCTCCCATACATACACTGTTGCTCCGTTGCGAAGAGTGAACGTACTCAACTGTGCCACCGAGTAGAAACAGGTGGTAATAAAAAGGAGTAACAATAGTCCTAATTTTCTTGTTTTCATATTATTCATTTTTTATTTAAGGTTTCTATTATTGTCGCAAATATACATTATTTTTCACCCAATCTTATATAACCTTTTTAAAATAAAGTTATTTCGAGGCAAAATTAAACATTTAGGATTTCACAACAAAACATTTTCAATAAAAATTTATCGTTTTTCGATATTTTAAGATTGAAATAATATTATCAAGGAGATGATATAAATCAAGAAAAAACTAAAAAGAAAAAAAATGTATATAAAATAAAGACAAAAACTTCGGAGAACACAAAAATATGTGTAATTTCGTAGCGATAAGCAAGTACACTAACAAATAACAACACACGATTATGAAAAAATTACTTTCTACTGCCTTGTTCATTTGTGCAACAATCCTTTGTACAGCCAACGAATATGAGCCAACCGAGGGCTGGCCTTACTTATACGAAGACTTCAAGCCCGCCATTGTCTATTACCAAGACGGCAAAGCCGAGAGTGCCGACATCAACGTACACTTGGCAAGCAACATTCTACACTTTACCGACAATGACAAAATAATGGTTGTTGATAACGCTACCCGCATAGACTCGGTAGTATGTGAAGACAATACAAAATTGGTACGTCGTGGCAACTTATATGTAGAGCTCAAAGCCCACAGCCAATATGTACTCATAGGAACTACTTGTGAATGCGACTTCAATGCATTGGGCGATAGCAATGGAGCCTATGGCACACCCACTACTGTTGCGGCTACACAAAATGTTGCATCGTTTAAAGATCATGGCAACATGGCAGCTTTGCGTTACAAAGAGATGATTGCCGACCGTCACAACACCAGAACACTCCCTACCATCAAACGCACTGTAATGGTGGTAAACGACCGCGCTATATGCCAGGCTACCAAACGTGGCGTAAATGAGTTGCTCACAAAAGAACAACGCAAAGACTTCAACTCATTCTTGAAAACCAATAAAATCAAGTGGAAAGATATCAACAGCCTTATGATTGTAGCCGAGTACCTCGACAAACTTGTAGAGGCCGATACTCTGATACTATAACTCTATATCAAGTATAGAAATGCTATGAAAGAAAAAAGCCTGCTGATACTGAAGTACATCAGACAATTCCTCCCGGCAATCCTCATTGTAGGATTTGTTGTGTGGCATCTGTTTGTACCCCAAAACAATAGTTACCTCGACATTTGCAATAACGACAAACGCATAAGGGAGCTTAAGCAGGAAATAGCCCAAGAGGAGGCTGCCATAAGGCAACTTCAAGAAGAGATAAACAACTCGGAGTCGGACGCCGAAACCATTGACCGCATTGCTCGCGAAAAACATGGTATGCAACGCGCCCACGAAGATGTCTATATTGTCACTACAGCCCCATAAATCAATAAAAGAGATGAAAATAGATCTAAAAGATATTATATTCAAGACATCGGCACTACTCGTTGTAGCAGGTGCTGCATTGCCTCTATTCGTGCACGCAACATGGGTACCCTATATTTTTGCTGTAGGAGCAGCCGGCATGTCGGTTATTCGTCTCATTACTCCCTACCGAGGCAACAACACCCGCCTGCGTCGTCTTGTGCTCATTGAGCTATTGGCAACCCTGATGCTCATTTTTGCATCATACCTCATGTTCCGTGGCGGTAACGATTGGATTGTGCTACTCACCATATCGGCTTTCTTGCAACTCTACACATCTATCATGATTCCCCGCGAACGTGCCAAGGAACAATAAGCTATAGATGTTCAACCCATACACCGAGCCGCCGTAATAACACAATACGGTGGCTTGTTTTTTTTCAGGGAGGCAAAGCATTGGTTTTCAGCCCTCACCCCTGGGAATAATGTAGAAATGCTCTGGCATCAGAAGTGTTCATTGCGAGAAGCATCTATGCGCAGTAGGATAAACAGCAAGATGGTAAAACCCCATAGCGACGAGCCTCCATAGCTAAAGAATGGTAACGGAATACCTATCACCGGGCACAATCCAATGACCATGCCTATGTTGATAAATAGATGTATAAAGAATATACCCAATACACAATAGGCATAGACTCGTCCAAAGGGTCGTGGCTGTCGCTCGGCAATAGTCATGATGCGCAATATAAACATCGTGAAGAGTAGCAACACCAAACAAGAGCCTAAGAAGCCCTCTTCCTCGCCAATTGTACAGAATATAAAGTCGGTATCTTGCTCGGGTACATACTTGAGTTTGGTCTGCGTCCCATTCAAGAATCCTTTACCCCACAAGCCTCCCGAGCCAATAGCTATCTTAGACTGATTGACGTTATATCCCGCATCGCGCAAGTCCTCGGTCATACCCAACAGCACCTCGATGCGTGTGCGTTGGTGGGGTTGCAACTTATTGAAGACAAAATTGCAAGAAAACATAAATATTACCGACACTATTGTTGCCACAACGGCTACCATTATCTTCGATGAGAAGTTGGTGAAATAGATAGCCACAAGGTAGAGTATCGATACACCCACAATGCCCAACAAAACATATAACACGGGTACTGCGATACCACAAGCTATGAGTATATATACTACAATAGCCGAGAGTATATAGAAGATGGAGAGGTTGCGCGCAACAATCTTATTGGCCGCAAAAAACCTTACAATGCCCACCAGCACCACACAAATGATAATGAGAACTATGCTCTCGCCCAATGGAGCTCCCAGCCACATATCGGCACTATACTTTATGCCTAACACAAAATATAGTATAGCACACAGGCCTCCTACCAATACCAATCCTGTCATACCTTCACGATACATCATCAACACAAATGAGAGATAGACGAGTGCCGAGCCGGTCTCTTTTTGCATGACAATAAGCAACATGGGCAGTATGACAAGTCCTACTACCTTGAAGAAATTGGCCGGTGCGGTAAACTTAAAGTTATATCCATTGAACATCTTAGCCACAGCCAAGGCCGTAGCAAACTTGGCAAACTCGGCCGGTTGCAATCGTATAGAGGACGTTATAGTGAGCCATGATCGCGATCCCTTCACATCATCGGCCACAAATATGGTGACGACAAGCAATAGTATCAACGCGACATAGATGATGTAGGCATAGGTCTCAAACATTCGCGAATCGACCAACATAATAATCGAAGCCAATACAAACGACAAGCCTATCCACACCAACTGTTTGCCCGAACGCTCGGCAAAATCGAAAATACTCGCTTGGTCGAAGTCGTAACTCGACGCATATATGCTTATCCAACCAAAGAGGACCAGCACAAAATATAGGAAGATAGTAAACTTATCTACCGATTTCCATACATTAACGTTTCTTGCCACTATTACCTACAACTTTCGAGTTAAACATTCTTTGCTCCAAATCCTTGCGTGCGGGATCGGTGATTTCGCCCTTCAGATAGTATTCCATCATCAGGCTTCCAATGGGAACACCATAAGTTGCACCAAATCCGGCATTTTCAACATAGACGGCAATGGCAATCTGCGGATTGTCCATCGGGGCAAATCCCATAAATGCCGAGTGGTCGCGACCATGAGGATTTTGTGCAGTACCGGTTTTGCCACATACGGCAATACTATCAAGATTGGCCGTACGACATGTACCATTGAGCACAGCCATGCGCATACCCTCTACAATAGCATCATAGTGCTCGGCATCGATGGTGGGATAACGACGCACTGTATAGGTGCTATCTATTATGCTGTCTTGTATAGCCTTGACAACATGAGGAGTATAGAAGTAGCCACGGTTGGCAATTGTCGCAGCTAGATTGGCTATCTGCAACGGAGTGGCCAAAATCTCGCCTTGTCCTATTGCTATAGAGATGATAGTGAGTGCGCGCCAACGGTTTTTACCATAGAATTTGTCGTAGTAGGCGCTATTGGGTAAGAAACCTCGCTTCTCGCCCGGCAGGTCAATGCCCAGTTTATATCCATATCCCATTGAGACAAGATGATTTTTCCATATCTCAAAGGCCTCGGCAGTACTCTCATACTTGGTGCGCTTATCGAGCATGGCTCGCAGTCCGTAGCAATAATAGGCATTGCACGATGTTGCCAACGAGGGAATTAACGGTAGCGGTGCGGCATGTGCATGACAACCTACACGCAAGCCGCCCACCACAAAACCACCGGCACAAGGGAAGTGTGTATCGGGAGTAATGATACCCTCCTCGAGGAAGATGAGTCCTTGAGTAGGTTTAAAGGTAGAGCCCGGGGGATATACAGCCATGATGGCGCGGTCGTAGAGTGGATTGCCCGGGTCGCGTGTAAGCTGTGCATAATTCTTGCCACGCTCTCGTCCCACCAACATAGATGGGTCGTAGGTAGGACTCGAAACGAGTGCCAATATCTCTCCCGTAGAAGGTTCTATAGCCACAATCGCACCCGTCTTGTTCTGCATCAACTTCTCGCCATATGCCTGCAAGTCGGCATCGATAGATAGGGTGATATTGCGCCCCGATATAGGTTGGACATCATAGCGACCGTCTTCATATTTGCCTTTGATGCGGCCATAGGCATCGCGCAACAATATCTCTTCGCCCTTGACACCACGCAATATGTGTTCAAATGACTTTTCTACCCCAAGGTCGCCGGTATAGTCGCCACGGCGGTAGTACTCGTCGCGCTCAATGTCGTTTTGCGACACCTCGCGTATATTACCCAACACATTGGCCGCGATGGGTCTGTTATACTCTCGCAACACTCTGTTCTGAATATATACTCCGGGATAACGATACAACTTCTCTTGCAGACGGCCATAGTCGCGTGCCGACAACTGTGTCATAAAAGCTTGTGGTGTATAGGAAGAGTAACCCGGATTTTTGCGACAATCCTTCATATAACGCTCAAACTGCTCTACCGTTATACCCAACGTATTACAGAAATCGAGCGTATCGAGATTGCGTATCTCGCGGGGTATCATCATCACATCATAGGCAGGCTGATTATACACCAACAACTCGCCATTACGGTCGTAAATAAATCCGCGCGACGGATATAACACTTTGCGCTGAAAGGCATTACTATCGGCATATCGCTTATAGTCGTTATCGCCTACCTGCAATGAAAACAATCGTATTATAAAAATAGCCACGACTGTAAGTACAGCCGCTGCTATAACATATTTTCGTTTTTCGAGATTATAATCTTTTCTCACGGCCCTGACTCAAACTATCGATACAAAGAATAAGAACAAACGTGAGTAGCGTGCTACAAACTATGCGCAAAAGTAGATAAGGCAAGTCGAACAACGAGAACGACTCTATGACAAAAAGCAATGTACAATATAGAAATGTCAATGTCAATGCATATCGAACATAGAGCCACATACCAAACCCTCTTATCGACGGTACTTCGGCGACATAGTCGCTACCATGCGGTATATAGAGCGACAATATCGGACGGCGCATAAAGGCCACAATAGTACAAGCCAAAGCATTCATACCCGGTGTATCGCTAAAGATGTCTATTACCAATCCCAACACAAAAGAGACCGTAAGCACCCACGACGTGGAGAGCGTTATAGGCAAGCGGAAGATAACATAGATGAAAACAATAGGAATGGCCACACCAAACAACTGTATGCGGTTAAATACTACAGCCTGCAATAGTATGAAGAGCAATGCGATGCCCACTTCACGCAACATATTTATATTCATCTCCGAGCCTCCTTTTCAAGTTTTTGCTGTTCATCTTGCATTCGGTTGGCCACTATGCGCACAGTACCCAATTGAGTAAAATCGGTCGATAGTTTTACTTGCATAGCATAGAAATTATCGTCTTTCTGCTTAGCGTAATCATGAATAGTACCCACCATCATTCCATCGGGAAATACTGCCGAGAAACCACTTGTAACAATGGTATCGCCGGGGGCAAACTCGACGTGGCGAGGCATCTCTTCAAGCACAGCATAGGCTGCACTGCGTCCGTCCCACACCAACGAACCAAAACAATCGGTATCCTTGACCTTACAACTCACATGCAACTTGGTATTGAGCAACGAGATAGCTACCGAATTATGCTTATTGACAACCGTTACTATACCCACAATGCCACGATGATCTACCACGGCCATCTCGGGTTGTACTCCATCGGCACTACCCTTGTCGAGGGTAATATAATTTTCGAGATGCCGTACACTATTGTTTATAACTCGCGCCAATATAAAGTCATACTGATTGAGTATGGAATCGTTACAGGCAATAGAATCGGCTGCAGCAACGTAACTATAACGTTGCAATTGTCGGCGCAGTAATAAATTTTCCTGCATCAGCTCTCCATTCTGGTACAACAATTCTTCGTTGGCTTCACGTAGCCCAAAGTAACCGGAAACTCTATCCGACAACTCATATACATAGGCAACAACCACATTGGAAGAGCCAAAGAAAGCACTACGCTGATAGGGGTTGAACGTAACGAGCAACACACAACTTAGCACAACATAGATAAGGAAAACTATCCACGAAAAGTGTTTGATGAGAAAGTCAAAAAGTGAGCGCATCTATTGTCGGCATTATTAAAACGATATCCATCTTACCTACAGCGAGTTACACTCCTTACCAAAGGGTGTAACTCGCGAGGCATATATTTCTCTATAGAACGATTATCGAATCAAGAAGTTGAACTTGTCAATATTTCTGAGCGCAATACCTGTACCCTTAGCAACAGCATGCAAGGGGTCTTCGGCGATATGGAATGTGATACCTATCTTGTCGGTCAAACGTTTGTCGAGACCACGCAACATGGCTCCACCACCGGTTAGGTAAATACCATTGCGCACGAGGTCGGCATACAACTCGGGAGGAGTCTGCTCCAATGCACTGAGCACAGCTGCTTCAATCTTCGAGATTGACTTCTCGATACAGTGCGAAACCTCTTGGTATGATACCGGTATCTCCATAGGAAGAGCGGTCATTTGGTTTGGACCATGTACAATATAGTCTTCGGGAGGATCGGCCAACTCGGTCAATGCCGAGCCAACGTTGATTTTAATCAACTCGGCAGTACGCTCACCCACACGCACGTTGTGCTGACGGCGCATATACTCTTGAATATCGGCTGTGAGGTCATTACCTGCAATACGTATTGAACGGTCGGTTACGATACCACCCAGCGAAATAACAGCCACCTCGGTAGTACCACCACCTATATCGACAATCATGTTACCCTCGGGAGCTGTAACATCGATACCAATACCTATCGCTGCCGCCATAGGCTCATAAATCATATACACATCACGACCTCCGGCATGTTCGGCCGAGTCGCGTACGGCACGTATCTCTACCTCGGTGCTACCCGAAGGGATACACACTACCATGCGCAAGGAAGGTGTGAACCAACGACGTTGCGGATTTACCATCTTCACCATACCGCGTATCATCTGCTCGGCAGCATAGAAGTCGGCGATAACGCCATCGCGCAAGGGTCGTATGGTAGTGATATGTGGAGCCGTTTTCTCGTGCATCTGGCGAGCCTTTTCTCCTACGGCCACCAGTTTCTCTGTTTTCTTTTCGAGAGCCACTACCGAAGGCTCATCTACCACTATCTTGTCATCATGAATGATGATGGTATTGGCCGTTCCAAGGTCTACAGCTATCTCTTGTGTTAATGAGAAAAATCCCATCTGTTTCTACGTTTTTAAGGGGTTAATTTTTAGTGTTTAAAGTGACGAATACCTGTCATCACCATCGCTATACCATTGGCATTGCAATAGTCGATAGTCTCTTGGTCACGCACCGAGCCACCGGGTTGTATCACAGCATCAACACCGGCCTTGTGTGCTATCTCTACACAATCGGCAAATGGGAAGAAGGCATCGGAAGCCATCACAGCACCGTGCAAATCGAAGTCGAACGAATGGGCTTTCTCAATAGCCTGACGCAAGGCATCTACACGCGATGTTTGGCCAACTCCACTGGCACACAGCTGACGGTTCTTGGCAAGTACTATAGCATTTGATTTGCTATGCTTCACTATCTTGTTGGCGAAGAGAAGGTCGGCAATGCGGTCGGCCTCAACTGCTTTCTCGGTTGCTTGTTGCAACTCGGCAGGCTGCTCGGTGTGCAAGTCACGATCTTGTACCAATACACCTCCCAACAACGAGCGATATTGTTTGGTTGTGGTATTGGGTTGTTTTTGTACAAGAATGATGCGATTTTTCTTTTGCTTGAGTACCTCCAAGGCTTCGGGAGCATAGGCCGGAGCTATTATCACCTCAAAGAATATCTTGTTTACCTCCTCGGCTGTAGCCAAGTCGATGGGGCGATTGGCAATAAGTACACCACCAAAAGCCGATACAGGATCGCACGCAAGAGCAGCAGTCCAAGCATCAAGTATAGTGTCGCGCGAAGCTATACCACATGCATTGTTGTGCTTGAGAATAGCAAATGTCACTTCATCAAACTCGGCAATCAACGACACTGCAGCATCTATATCGAGCAGGTTGTTATATGAAATTTCCTTACCATGCAATTGCTCAAACATCGCCTCAAAGTCGCCATAGAATGCACCCTTTTGATGGGGATTCTCGCCATATCGCAATGCCTTGTCTCCATTGACAGCCGCACGGAAAGTAGACCCTTCACCAGCATCGAAATAGTTAAATATCGCCGAATCATATCCCGACGATACAGCAAACGCCTCGCGCGCCAGCAAACGACGATCGGCAAGTGTTGTTTTGGCACCATTGCGTTTGAGTATATCAAGCAAGATACCATATTGACCCTTAGATGCTACAATAGCCACATCATTGAAGTTTTTGGCAGCCGCACGTATGAGCGATATACCGCCTATATCTATCTTCTCAATAATGGCACTTTCGTCGGCTCCCGAGGCAACAGTCTGCTCAAAGGGATACAAATCTACTATCACAAGATCTATCGAAGGTATTTCATACTCTGCAATTTGCGACGCATCGGTCTCATTATCACGACGATTGAGTATTCCACCAAACACTTTGGGGTGAAGTGTCTTAACACGGCCGCCCAATATCGAGGGATAGCCGGTAAGATCCTCTACCGCATTACAAGGAATACCCAACGACTCTATAAAGGCCTGAGTACCACCTGTTGACAAAAACTCCACGCCATCGGCATGCAACATTTTGATAATATCGTCCAATCCGTCTTTATGAAAGACCGAAACCAACGCAGTCTTTATTTTCCTCTCTTCTACCATAGATATTCTTTTTTCAATATTTGTCTGCAAAAATACTAATTTTTATTAGCTTCTGCACCATAATAATCGAATAATTTTCAAGGAATTTACATCATTTGACAATCAATTATAAATCAACACATTAAACACATCACAATCAACGCCGCCTGCATGACATCCCATACCCATTATAGCCACATATTGGTAGCAAACCCATTTAAAATAGCTATATTGGGTTATTGCAGCACACACAAGGAGCATTGTATCTTTGCATTGTTTTTAATGACGTAGCCAATCGGTGCGATTGGCAGGTTCGTAACGACACACGCGACGATGCGACAACGCCAAGAACCACAACTCGATGCAGTTGGAATATTAGGTTATATGATTGTAAGTTAGCACAGGCTTTATACTCAAGAACCCTTGGTATAAAGTCTGTGCAAATTTTTTTTCACTACTCATGGAACAAATTGGGGTAGTTGCGACATAATGCAACAGATAGGCCACACTACGCCAACACACAAGTACAACAAAAAATCACAAAAAACACAATCTCGGTATGATCTGGATACACACTTTCAACAACGAGTCGGAACTCTACGAAGGCATGACACAACGCCTCTTCAAGCACATGGACACTACCCGCTTTGTTCAATGTCCACCCAAAGTAACAACCCTACCACCCATCATAAGATTGTACAAAAGCATCATTCTCAAAGAGCGCTTTTCACTCTCCATACCGGGAGGAGAAGTAGGCAAGAAAATACTCGACTTTTGGGCTCAAAAGCACGCAATAGATAAGAGATGGGAAAAAATCCACTTCTATCAAACAAACGAATTTTTCACACACTTTAACCGCCCCGTCTCAGAGCAGCCTTTAAGCAAGCATATATTATTTACAGCCAACCACATAGACAACTCACAAATACACCCCATAGAACCACATATATGCCGCATAAAAATCATTACAAACTACACTCGCAGCCTACCTATATCGCGAGGCATACAATACAACGCCGATAACTTTTTTGCCGCACAACAAGTAATGCAAACATACGACTCACCCTTTCATTGCAGCATCTTCGACATAGACCCTCACTCGCCCGGGGCGTCATGGGAAAAAGCATCATTGTACAACATATCCGACTCGCCCTACATGATATCATCACTCACCTTCGGTCACGGCGTACACATCACAGCCACTCGCGAGTGCATCAAAAGTGTACCTCGGCTTATCCTCCTTATACTCGACAAGCCTCAACACGACAACGCCCACAAAGAACGCTTCAACGCCACAGCCATAGGCAAATTTATCAGCTCATTTGCCGACCACCCCAACATACACATTTTCACCAACATACCCGGCCTGAAAGAGAGTCTTGAGGCACAATCTCCCGATAACTTCGACGAACTTTTGAAAGTAATGCGATAAAGAGCCGACAGCCCACTCGCGCCTATCCGCATTCAGTTCACACACAGACAACAGAGAAACAGAACAAAAAAATCTACACTTTAGCGCAATTTATAATGTGTTTTTTAGTGTTTTTCTTACCATATTTCGGATATAAAATCGTACCTTTGCATCGCAATGGTCATATTGGCCTACAATCAAACCATAAAAACAATAGTTTAACTTAATACCAAATTACAATGGAACTTTCTCACATTGAACACTTGGGTATAGCTGTAAAAAGTCTCGAAGAGGCTATTCCCTACTACGAAAACATTCTTGGTCTCAAATGCTATTCAATCGAAGAAGTAGCCGACCAAAAAGTAAAAACCGCATTCTTCAAAGTGGGCCAAACCAAGATTGAGCTCCTCGAGCCCACCAGCCCCGAGAGCACAATAGCCGGTTTCATAGAGAAACGTGGCGAAGGAATACACCACTTGGCATTTGCCGTTGCCGACGGCGTAGCCAATGCACTCGCCGAAGTTGAAGGCAAGGGCGTACGTCTCATCGACAAAGCTCCCCGCAAAGGTGCCGAAGGCCTCAACATCGCATTCCTCCACCCCAAATCGACAGGTGGCGTATTAACCGAACTTTGTGAAAATCCTAACAAATAATACAAAATGAGCAATCAACTCGAAAAAGTAAAAGAGCTTATCGCACTGCGTAATGAAGCTCGTCTTGGTGGTGGCGAGAAAGCTATTGCCAAACAACACGAACGCGGCAAATACACAGCCCGTGAGCGCATCAACCAACTCCTCGATGAAGGCAGTTTTGAAGAAATCGACATGTTTGTACGCCACCGTTGCTACAACTTTGGCCAAGAGAAGAAATCTTACCTTGGTGATGGTGTTGTAACAGGTTATGGTACAATCGAAGGTCGTCTTGTTTATGTTTTTGCACAAGACTTCACCGTATTCGGAGGTTCACTCTCTGAGCAAATGGCTATGAAGATTTGCAAAGTAATGGATATGGCCATGAAGATGGGCGCACCCATTATCGGTATCAACGACTCGGGTGGTGCTCGTATCCAAGAGGGTATCAACGCCTTGGCCGGTTACTCTGAAATCTTCCAACGCAACATCATGGCTTCGGGTGTAGTACCCCAAATCTCGGGTATCTTTGGTCCCTGCGCCGGTGGTGCCGTTTACTCTCCCGCCCTCACCGACTTCATCGTGATGGTAAAAGAGATTTCATACATGTTCCTCACAGGTCCTTCGGTTGTTAAGACCGTTACAGGCGAGGACGTAACACAAGAGCAATTGGGTGGTGCCGAGATGCACTCTAAGACATCGGGTGTTGCTCACTTTGCTTGCGAGACAGGCGACGAAGGTCTCACCGTTATCCGCAAGCTCATCAGCTACATACCTCAAAACAACCTTGAAGAGGCTCCCGTACTTCCTTGCGAAGACCCCATCGATCGTCTCGAAGACTCACTCAACGAAATTATCCCCGACAGCCCCAACCAACCCTACGATATGTACCAAGTTATCGGTGCTATCATCGACAACGGCGAGTTCCTCGAAGTACAACGCGACTTCGCACGCAACATCATCATCGGTTTTGCTCGCTTCAATGGTCAGTCGGTAGGTATCGTTGCCAACCAACCCCAATACCTCGCAGGTGTACTCGACTGCAACGCATCTCGCAAGGCAGCTCGTTTCGTTCGTTTCTGCGACGCATTCAACATTCCTTTGGTAACATTGGTTGACGTTCCCGGATTCTTGCCCGGTACAGGCCAAGAGTACAACGCCGTTATCTCTCACGGTGCCAAGTTGCTCTATGCTTACGGCGAGGCTACAGTACCCAAAGTAACTGTAACATTGCGTAAGTCTTATGGTGGTTCACACATTGTGATGAGCTGTAAGCAACTCCGTGGCGACATGAACTATGCATGGCCTACTGCCGAGATCGCCGTTATGGGTGCATCGGGTGCCGCTGCCGTTCTCTATGCTAAAGAAGCTAAAGAGCAAGCCGATCCCAAAGCATACATCGCCGAGAAAGAAGCCGAGTACAACAAGTTGTTTGCCAACCCCTACAACGCAGCTCGCTACGGCTATATCGATGATGTAATCGAGCCTCGCAACACTCGTTTCCGCATCATTCGTGCATTGGAGCAATTGCGCACCAAGAAACTCACCAACCCTGCCAAGAAGCACGGTAATATTCCTCTATAATCATTAAAAACAATTCAATATGAACAAAAATAAATTTGGAATATTGAGCATGTTGCTGGCAGTTGTCGTGGCTTTCGCTTCTTGTAAGCCCGCCACTGAAAGTGAGGAATCGGGTAGCAAAATCCTCATCAATGAGGTATTGATGACCAACGAGACCAACTTCCAAGACGACTACGGTATGCACAGCGCTTGGATAGAGTTATTCAACAAATCGTACGGTAGCTATAACGTAGCAGCTCACATGCTCAAATACAGCGACACTCCGGGCGATACCGCTGTTTACTTTATCCCCAAAGGCGACGTGCTCACACTCATTCCACCTCGTCAGCACACACTTTTCTGGGCCGACGGACAACCCAACCGTGGTACTTTCCACATTAATTTCACACTTGACCCCACTAAGGAGTCGTGGATAGGTATCTTTGATAGTGGCAACAAACTTCTCAATGAAATTACTATCCCCGCCAACATCTTGACTACCGACCAATCTTATGCTCGCACCGTAGATGGAGAGAGTGAGTGGGAAATATGTGGTGCAGGCACTACCAAGTATGTAACACCCAGCTCCAACAACTATACCCTCGACAAGAACATGAAGATGGATAAATTCCAAACTCAAGACAAGAACGGTATAGGTATGGCAGTATCGGCCATGGCTGTTGTGTTCTCGGGCTTGTTGTTGCTCTACATCATCTTCCGCACAATTGGCAAAATATCGACTTGGTGGGCTTTGCGCAAGGCCGGTAAGGCTAAAGGCCTCAGCGAAGAAGAGACCAAAGAGGCCATGGCCAAAGGTGCAACTCCCGGTGAAGTATTTGCCGCTATCGCAATGGCTATGCATGAGATGCAAGACGACGTACACGACGTTGAGGATACAATCCTTACTATACATCAAATAGAGCGTCGCTACTCACCTTGGAACTCTAAGATTTACTCTTTGCGTGACCTTCCTAAAAAATAATTTTTATTCTTAACATTCAAAATTCAGAACAATGAAAGACTATAAATATACCATTAACGGCAATATTTATAAGGTAACAATCGGAGACATCGAAGAAAACGTTGCTCACGTAGAGGTAAACGGAACTCCCTACCTTGTCGAAATGGAAAAAGTGGTAAAACCCGCTATGAAGCCTGTAGTAAAAGCACGCCCCACAACTCCCGCAGCTCCTACTACACAACTCACTCGCCCCTCGGTTGCTGCCGGTGCCGGCACCATCAAATCGCCTCTACCCGGCGTTATTCTCAACGTTAAGGTTAATGTTGGTGATGAAGTGAAGAAAGGCGACACAATCATGATCCTCGAGGCCATGAAGATGGAGAACGCCATCAAAGCCGACCGCGACGGTAAGATTTCGGCCATCAATGTTAAACAAGGAGAGTCGGTTCTCGAAGGTGCTGCTCTCGTAACAATCGAGTAATATGGGAGAATTTGGTAATTTTCTAGTTCAAAACCTCGGCGATTTCTGGACATATACCGGTATATACAACGCTACATGGCAACACTTCGCCATGATTGCCATCGGTATATTCTTCATTTATCTCGCCGTTGCCAAGGAATTTGAGCCTATGCTCCTTATTCCTATCGGCTTTGGTATGCTCATCGGTAACATTCCATTCAACATGGACGCCGGTTTGCAAGTAGGTCTCTACGAACAAGGCTCGGTACTCAACATCTTCTACCAAGGTGTACAACAAGGCTGGTATCCCCCGCTCATCTTCTTGGGTATTGGTGCTATGACCGACTTCTCGGCTCTTATCTCCAACCCCAAATTGATGCTTATCGGTGCTGCTGCCCAATTTGGTATCTTCGCTGCCTACATGATTGCCCTCGCGCTTGGTTTCGACCCCATGCAAGCAGGTGCTATCGGTATCATCGGTGGTGCTGACGGTCCTACAGCTATCTTCCTTTCGTCGAAACTTGCTCCCAACTTGATGGGTGCTATCGCTGTGTCGGCTTACTCTTACATGGCCCTCGTGCCAGTAATACAACCGCCTATCATGCGATTGCTCACAACATCTAAAGAGCGCGTTATCCGCATGAAACCTCCTCGCGCTGTATCGCACACCGAGAAGGTGATGTTCCCCATCATCGGTTTGTTGCTCACTTGCTTCCTCGTACCTTCGGGTCTTCCCCTTTTGGGTATGTTGTTCTTCGGTAACCTTTTGAAAGAAAGTGGTGTAACTCGCCGTTTGGCCGAGACTGCTCGCGGTCCGCTCATCGACGTTATCACTATTCTCCTGGGTGTTACTGTAGGTGCATCAACTCAAGCATCTGAGTTCCTCACAGTCGATTCTATCCTCATCTTTGGTTTGGGTGCGTTGTCATTCATCATCGCTACCACATCGGGCGTTTTGTTCGTGAAGTTCTTCAACCTCTTCTTGAAGAAAGAAAACAAAATCAATCCCCTCATTGGTAACTCTGGTGTATCGGCAGTGCCCGACTCTGCCCGCATCTCACAACACGTTGGTTTGGAATATGACCCCACCAACTACTTGTTGATGCACGCAATGGGTCCCAACGTTGCAGGTGTAATCGGTTCGGCTGTTGCCGCCGGTGTGCTTCTTGGATTCTTACTCTAAAATCAAACATAATGTTCTTCCGACCCTTGTGGTTGGAAGAACATTATATACAATAAAACAACTAATTTTCTAACTCAAAAAAAATTGTATCATGGCCGGTTTTACCGAACTATACAAAAAATACAGCGGTCTTCCCACCCTCGACCGCAATAGCGTTGAAGCTCAACTGTCGCAATACGTTGAACTTTTCGATATTAAATACGAAGGTGACGAAGTTTCGTTTGGCAAAGGCAACAATCCTATAAATGCTGTTTGTGTTGATAAGATAAGAGCTATTGTAGATGAAAGTGATATGGTATACGTAGTATTACAATCATGCATTTACACCTTAAATAAGGTTACAGGAGAAGTAAAAATCAACATTGACAACTTATAATCCTCATTAAGTAAATATAATCCTAACAGCTCATAAAACGAGAACGCTTCAAAAGAAAGTAACACAGACCGGTTGAGTGTTTGCTTTTTTATTTTGAATCGCATAGACATACAAAGAGAGATTTTCTAAGACAAAGAAAATCTCTCTTTGATTTTATTGATGGTGGCTTGCCCAACCGAAAAGATTAAAAGCATAGAGTTACTACGACATATAACAAGCATAGAAACATTACACACAATCGTAATAACATGGTGCAAACGCTTTGGGAATTATTGGTGTAAGATAAAACAAAAGGGATATCAAAAAAATCGATACCCCTTGCATTACAACACAAACATTCTTTACTTGATAGTAACAAGCAACGGATTGGCTAAAGCATTGGCGTAATAACGCATATACACAAACCAATCTTCGGGCGTATCAAAGCCCCACTTGCTCCAACCGGCACCGGTATAATAGGTAAACGCCTCTCCCGGTTGATAGAAGCGTTCCATAATAAGATGGCCTTCAGCACCACGTTCTTCACGCTCTTTATCATCAAAGTATCGAGCCTCGGCAGTCTGCACCGCCGAATCATAAGCCATACCCAAATACATTTGTCCATTTGTGCTATCTGCAGGTTCGGCATAGGCAGCATAACCCTGACTCGCATCATACTCCATCACACCATCTCTGTCATGCAGCACTATACCACTCACCACTCGGGCCGGCTTATTGAGATTGTGATAGACAACCCTTACACGATTGAGTTGGCTACCCTCATCGAGCCTTATTACACGAGTTTCTACCACAGTATCACCATCAAACAAGAAAGGACGATAACGCAATCCTACAGTGAAACGCAATGGACCATTATCGAGTATCTTGAAGGCTTCATAGCAATAGGGGTATACAATATTGTCTTGCGCATCTATCAAAGCAGCTGTTCCTGCACCCAATGTAGGACCTACCTTATAATAGTCGAGACCATTACCATGATCGACATGATACGACACACTATTATATAATGCAGCTGCCGAGTCGGGTGCAAATTCTTTAAGACGTGCTATCTCGGCAATAGTTGCCGAATCGAGCTCGGCAGCATATCGATCGGCAACAACAGGATAATCGACACATTTGACCCAAGCATCATAGCCATAAGCTCGTTCGCCACTGGCTTGCAAAGCAGGGCCATATGTTCTGAATGCGATAGAACTATTCTCCCACGCAATATCATCTACACGTTGCGGATATTGTGCTCCTATGGCATAGGTGGCAAAGGTATCGGGAGTACCCTCTACAATGCGATATAGGCTTGACGACATTGCCTCTAATGCCGCAGGCATAAATATCAGCTTCCCATCAAAAGTAACTTGATAAGGAACTTGAGCATCTTCGCTATTCAGTACCACTATTGTTGCATCTTCAGCCAAGTTCAGGCGATGCGAAACCTCGGCATAGTCTATCTCAACCATTTCGTTCATTCGCACCATATCGGTTGGGTTACTCACCTCAACCACAACTCCTTGACTTTTACCACACGACTGCAACAGAAACATTACAGCCATAAAGAAAAACATTTTTTTCATACACTATATATTTTATATTCAACAAGCCCACTTCAACGTATCGACTGCCATGTATAATTACATTTCTTCAAGTCCTTGCCCACAATGGCATAATAAAGCGAATAGAGAGGCCGCACAATTTGATAGAACGGCACCAAAGCGGCTCGGCATGGCTCACCCAACATTCGGGCTACCCTACTATACACCAGCCATGTCAATACCCAATACAATGTTATCAACAAGCACACCACAACCATTGCTACAACGATAGGCCAACCACCTGTTGCCAATCGTGGTACCAACATAGCTATGGCAAATCCACTCGCACACCACCACAGCCAATGAAATATTGTCTCTAACACAAATACTACTCGTGAAGATGTGTGTAGAAACTGTGCTGTGAAATTATACTTCATACGTTGCTCGTTCCAAGCCTCCATATTATTATCATAATAGCTCTCGACAATACTATCGGCCGACAACTCAACGCGCGTATTCTTCTTATTGGACATTTCATTGACCAATAGGTCATCATCGCCGTAATGCAGATTGAGAGTAGCCGAAAAACCTTTGTTGTCGAAGAAGCATTCCTTGCGATAGGCCAAATTGCTACCCACTCCCATATAAGGCTTTTTCATGATAGCATAAGAGAGAAAGCGTAGCGCAAAAGTCATGCGATCGAAAAGGTGAAAGCCTCGACCTTTAGCCCCCGCTTCACTCGCCATTCGGGTATATCCCAGCACCACATCTATGCCGGGAACAAAATTGCGAGCCATTGCACGCAACCAATTATCGCTCAAAGGTTTGCAATTAGCCTCAGTAAGAACTATAACATCATTCTTGGCCGCTTTTATACCCAATGTTATACCCAACTTTTTGCGACTCACATTGTACACCGTTTCGGGGACAAAAGTTTGGTAAACATTATTGTATTCGCACTCAAAGGCCGAAATGGCATTCTGCAACTCGAGCGACACTCCATCATTCACTACAATCACCTCAAAACAAGGATATTTCTGAGCAAGTAAAAGAGGCAACAACTCAAGCAGACCCTCAGCCTCGAGCGCATTGGCATACACAATTACCGATACCGATGGCAACTCTTGTGCATAAGCCACCTTACCATTATCGGCACAACGAGCATACCTATACACTCTATAGTATACACCATAAAGATATACAAGTGTAACAATAAAAAAGACCAACAGCAATGCAAGCGCAATAACTTGCCAAAGAGTGAAACCTAAAAATATACTTGAGGACATATTTACTACTATAAAAGGTATTAATGCTACAAAATTAAGAAAATCTTTTGTAATAGACCTCATACAACCAATAACAAAACAAAACCATATATACCTTTCCATCTAAATATCAACTGCATACATAAAAATAGTGTCATAGGCATGTTTTTTTACACTTTCTTCTACAATAATATGGGGTATTTATTCGTTAAAAAGAAGAATAATAAAGAAAAAAGTAATATCTTTGCCACGCTAAAATTTTACCTAATGAAAAAAATACTACTTTTTATCTCGGCTCTTGCATTAGTACTCACTTCATGCAAGCCACAAAAGGAAATGTTATACTTCCCCGAATTGGCCAAAGACGGTGATATAGCACAGTTAATACCCGATTCGGTAAAAAACTATGAGACTCCAATAGCGCCCGATGATATGTTGGCGATAACCGTTACAGCATTAGACCCCAATGCTGTAGCAATCTTCAATCTTCCCATGCAAAACTTCCTTGCACCGGGCGAGACTACCCTTACTACAACAGCTTCGCTCAAGACCTATATGGTAGATAGCAATGGCTATATTGACTACCCCGTACTGGGTCGCATCAAAGTATTGGGAATGACACGCGACCAAGTTGCCCAAATGCTCAAGGAGCGCATAAGCGAATATGTAGAAGACCCCATCGTATCGGTGCAATGCACCAACTACAAATTTACCATCTTGGGCGAGGTCACCAAACCCGGTGCCTATGAGTTTGGCAGCGAACGCATCACCATACTCGATGCGCTGGGCAAAGCCAACGATATGACCATATATGGCAACCACACCAACGTACTGCTCATTCGCGAGCAAAATGGTGTGCGCTCATTCCATCGCATAGACCTATCGCAACCCGATGTATTCACATCGCCCTACTACTACATACAACGCAACGACATCATCTACGTTGAGCCTAACGATGCTCGTCAAGGATATGCCGGTTATAGCCAAGACAAGCAGTATATGGTTTCGGTTGTCAGTGCTGTTACATCGGCCGTATCGGTTATAGTTTCGCTTTGCATTGCATTGTTCGTTAAATAATATTTCATCGCAACAAACACACTCGTTTATATGAACTCATCAACATCAAATAATCTCAACAACGACAGCATAAACCTATCGAGCATAGTTAAGACAGTGACCAGCAAATGGTATCTTTTTGTTATCTCGGTAGTAGCTTGTGTAGGATTGGCATTAGCTTACGCGATTATCACACCCGACAAGTATATCGTAGAATCGAATGTGCTCATTCGCACCGATATGTCATCGAGCAACAGTTTGGGAGGAGCCTTTATGCAACAAATGGGCTTCGGTGCGCTCATGGGACAAGGTGTTTCGGTAGATGATGAAATAAACATTATCACATCACACTCACTCTTCCGTGAGACAGCCGTAGATATGCAACTCAACAAAACGCACATCTACAAGAAAAATTTCTTGAAACGATTTACCCAATATAGTGGCTATGCCATTGATGTTATCGACATCAATAATGTTTGCGACACACTGGGTCGCACACTCAACTTCAAGATAAAAGTAGATAAAGATGGCACTGCCGACATAAAGATAAAGAAAGGCTTCTTCGGTTCGTATGCCAACGTAAAAGATGCGCAGTTGCCTGCTACAATCAACACTATTTATGGCGACTTTATTGTAACAACAACACCCGACTACATACAAGGCGAGAAATACGACTACAATGTGAAGGTGAGCGGATATGACAACATGGCCGAAAAGATAGCTAAGAACATAGACATATTCCTTCCCGACAAACTTTCGAGCCTCATAAGACTCACCATCGAGACACCCTATGTAGCCTATGGCAAAGAGCTTTTGAACACTATCGTTGCCCTCTACAACGAGAGAGGCATAACCGATAAAAACATTGAGGCAAGCAACACTGCCAAGTTCATCGATGAGCGTCTGGCCATCATAGCCAAGGAGTTGGACGATGCCGAACGCAAAGTAGAGAGTTACAAAAAAGAGAACAACCTCTCGGACATAGAGGCCGAGGCTAAAGCTATGCTTGAGAACGACATGCAATTCCGCGCACGCCTACTCGAAACAGAGACTCAGGTAAAGATACTCGGATACGTTCTTGAGTTTATAGCACGCCCCGAAAACCGCTTTGCTCTTGTTCCCTTCTCGGCCGACATGGGCGAATCGGCATCAAGAGCCGTATCGGAGTACAACCAATTGGCATTGCAACGCCTCAATATGAGCAATACAGCCAAGCCCGGTAGCCCCACATTGAAGATGCTCGAGGAGCAAATTGATGCCTCTCGCAACAATGTTATCATCACCATTGAGACAAGCAAAGAGAGTGCCGAGATAGCCCTTGCCGACTTGCGCGCTCAAGATGAAAAATTCATGTCGCGCATCAAGAATATGCCCACACAAGAGCGTGAATTTATCTCTATCTACCGCCAAAAAGCCATCAAAGAAGAGTTGTACGTATTCTTGCTACAAAAACAAGAAGAGAACGCCATCACATTGGCCATGGCATCGCCTAAAGGTCAGATTGTCGATTATGCCTACAACTACAATGAGCCTTCAAGCCTCTCAACCTTCATGTTGCTATTTATAGGCTTTGTGATAGGATTGGTAATTCCTGCCGTATATCTATACCTCAAAGCTATCTTCCGCACCAAGTTCAGCACCGTCGAGGAGTTACAACAAATCACACGTCTGCCGGTACTTGGCGAGGTATGTATCAACAACAGCAAAGAGGCTATCGTTGTCAAAGATGGCGAAAACAGCCCAATATCGGAGTTGTTCCGTCTGTTGCGTACCAACTTGCAATTCTTGCTTACAGGCCGCAATGACAAAGTGGTATTGGTTACATCATCTATCAGCGGTGAGGGTAAGTCGTTTGTCAGCGTCAATTTGGCCCTATCATTGTCGCTTCTCAAAAAACGAGTAGTTGTGATAGGTCTTGACATTCGCAATCCTCGTCTGTCGGACTACATCAATATCCCTGCCCGCACAGGTATCACCAACTACCTCGCATCGGAAGAAATGACAGTAGACCAGATTATCAATACCAGTGGTGTAAGCAACAACTTAGACGTGATTGTAGCCGGTCCTATACCTCCCAACCCATCAGAGCTTCTTTTGAGCAACCGCTTGACCGAACTCTTCGATGAGTTGCGCAACCGATATGACTATATCATCATCGACTCGGCACCTGTTGCCATGGTATCCGACACATTCTCGCTCACACGCGTATCAGACACAGTGGTATATGTATGCCGAGCCAACTACACACAACGCGACTATATACGCTATTGCAATACACTTGTTACTGATGAGCGTCTACGCAACGTATCACTTGTTGTCAATGCTACAACAGCAAAGGCAGGATATGGATATGGGTACAATCAGTCGAGCAAACGCAAATAAGAGTATATAGAGTAATACACAAAAATCATAACAATGGCACGAAGTCGAGGAAAGGAATTTCTCAACACTTTCTTGATATACGCTGTAGGTACAGTGGGCGCAAAGCTCATTGCCTTTGCCCTGATGCCATTATACACCTTCTTCTTAGCCAAGGAGGAGATGGGTTACTTCGATATGTCAATAACACTCATCATGTTGTTGGTACCGTTTGTAACCTTCGACCTGCGCGATGGTGCATTCCGTTTTCTCATTGACAAGACTTGCCCCTACTCCCACAAAGATGTTATTTCGTATATCATAAAAACACTCACACGCAATAGCATCATAGTGGCCATCTTGTCGGTGATAGGCTACTTCTACCTTTCGCACTTGGCCTACTACCCCATTATCGTAGCCACACTCATAGCCTACTCATGCTACGAGGTGATGATACAAGTGTTGCGAGGCATGGGACATACCAAGTTTTTTGTAATCATAGGCCTTGTCAATACCTCTATTATACTTATTCTGAGCATAATATTCTTGGTAGTACTGAAATGGGGCGTATTGGCAATATTCATGGCCAATCTCATCAGTCGCATCATATCGCTCGTCATCATTGAGTGGAAACTCCGACTCCTTCCGCAATACTTCAAACACCGCAAGGAGTATAACAAAGGCGTAGGAAGCGAATTGTTGAGATATTCGATTCCCCTATTGCCCAATGTATTGGCATGGTGGGCCATAGAAAGTTCGAGCAAGGTGTTTATTGTAGAGTATCTCGGACTCGACTACAATGGTATCTTTGCCGTAGCCATCAAGTTCTCTAATATATTGCAAATAGCAGCGAGCATCTTCTACCAGACATGGCAAGAGACAGCCATCAAAGAGATCGATGCCCACGATCGCAACTCATTCTTCTCTAAGATATTCAACAACTACTTCTTGTTGCTATCATCGACACTTGTATTGGCCACATTGGTACTGCGCATAATCTACCCCTACATCGTGGCCGAGGCATATCAAGAGAGCTATATATATATATTCCCGCTCTTCTTAGCCGTACAACTACATGCCATAGGCTCATTCCTCGACTTGGCATACCAATGCTCGCGTAAGACCTATCGCGGGTTACCCTCAATCATTTCAACAGCCATATTAGCTATAGCACTATACTACTTCACCGTTGAGCGTTGGGGACTGATGGGTATATCTATATCGCTCATCATTGCCTACTGCTACCTGATGATATATCGCTTGTTTGATATACGCTTCTGCTTCAAGATATCGCTCAACAAGCTTTTCTATGTATCGCTCCTTGTACTTGCTGTAGGAGGTTGTCTATCATATCTCCCCCTTCCCAACTATGTGATAATACCCACGCTTGTCATAGGTATAGTAGCACTATCGTTTTATGCCAAGAGAGTACTAACCCGACAAAAACAATAGGCCATGGGAGCGATATTGACAATCATAATATCGGTAATCATATATACCATAAAGATACTGCAAAACTCCCGCAACCTCAGCTACGACAAGTGGAGCGAGATATTCATATCTTTTTTTGTATTTACAAACTGTCTCAACTTCGGTCTCACACTATTTGAAATACCCGATAGCACCCCATACAGCAGTACGATACGTATAGAGGTATATATGATTATAGCCCCCGTATTTATTACATTGCTGGCCAAACGCAATCAGTGGCGACTCCCCAACATACACTGGTTGTGGATACTATTGGGTGCTGTTTTTATAGCCATCAATATACTCAATCCGGCCAATATCAACAAAACAGGAACAATAATAGCCATCTTCAATATCGTCTCTTATCTCATATTCCTATACATTGTCACCTCAAGCACCTCTACCGATGTCATTATCAAGGGTGTATATGAGGGACTCACCTATACACTCATTCTAGAAGGTATAGCCGTGTTTGCCTACGCAATAGGCATAAAACAGATTGCTACATTCTTCCGCGAAGGTGCATCTATTCGGTCGGAGTTGCGCCCCGGAGCCCCGGGTACTTTTGCCCACCCCAACCCATTGGGTATCTACTTGAGCTATATATATTGCTTCTTTCTCTCATGCTATATGCTCAACTACCGCAAGCGTCGCAGTCTGTACCTCACCATAGCCACAGTAATGGTACTTATACCCACATACTCGCGTAGTTCACTGATGTCTATTGTTTTTGCTTCTATAATAATCATATCACTGTTCAAGACACAAAACTCATCTATATTCTCAGTCAAGAACATATTTACCCGCATACTGCCCATTATCATCATTGCATTGGCTGCTGTGTTCCTCACACCACTACGCAACAGCTTCATTGGCAGCAACATGGACGAGATGATGATAGCTCGTTTGCTTCATTACTACTTTGGCTTGCTTGTATTCTCACAGAACCCCGTACTGGGTGTGGGGCTCAACAGCCACGTACAATATATGACCGCCAACTTCAATTTCCGCTCGTTGGGCGACATCAACCTTATATACGATATATTCCTCTTCTACCGTCCCGTACACAATATATGGATAATTTGGCTTGCCGAATTTGGTATTATAGGATTTATCTTTATCGTATCGTACTTTATCTATCATTTCTACAAAATCAAGCCCACATTGCGCAGCGACCTATCTATCGAAAATAAAATTGCATCAATGACCTCGATAGGTATTATCTGCTGCTTTATGGTGCAAGGTATGGGAGACCCCGCCCCGTTAGGATTACAGATAGCTCAATTATGGATTTTGTTTTTCTTTCTACACACAGCACCCCAGTGTAAAATGCGTTCACCCGAGTCACCTTAGATGTTATACTCCATAGGGAATGAGATAGAAAGCACACTCAATACACATTAAAGTCGCAAGTTCCTACATAACAATATAAAAGAAAAAATACCAATATGAAACTCCTGATTGTTGCCACCGAATATGCAATAGGTATGCTTCCCTTTGGAAGCAATCTATTCAACATTCTGTCGCGATGCGAAGGCTTGGAGGTATATGGTATATTTCTTTCAAAAGGCAACCGCAACTATCGTAGTTTGATAGACCCCGCACTACATTCTCGAGTTATCTTTCTTGAGAATAATGCCGGCAAGGCAACCAACTTAGTAAATAAATTCTATCCATACGCACTCTACCGCACCATCTGCGATACAGCCGACAAGCATGACATCAGCGACATACATTTTGTTACCGGCGATTTTTCAATGGGCTACTTGATAGAGAAGTTACGTAAGAAATACAACATCTTCTACACAGCCCACGACATACAGCCACATGCCTATGGCAATATACCACTTAAAGACAAAATTTTCAACAAAATAATACGTCGTGGCACAATGCGTATGTTGCGCCTTTCGCATCATGTCACAACCTGTTCACCTCGACAAATCGAACAACTATCAGAGATATACCAAAAGGCAGCCACACTCACACCATTCCCATCATTGGTGTCTGATGAGATGCGCAAGGGCAATGATTCATGCCCCGAATTACAAGGGATAGACAAGTATATATTATTCTTTGGAGGCATCACTCACTACAAGGGTGTAGAACTATTGTACGACGCATTCACCCAATCGGCCTCTATATCTCAAAACTACAAATTGGTAATAACCGGGCGTGGTACTATAAACCGAGAGAAGCACCCCAATGTAATACACATTTCGCGCTTCATCAAAGATAGTGAGATAGGCCAACTCTTCCGGAAGGCATCGTGTGTGGTATATCCATACCTCTCCGCAACAATGAGTGGTGTTCTTTCCATTGCATACTACTTCGGCACGCCATTGGTATTGTCCGACATAGCTTTTTTCAAAGAGAACGCCAGCAAAGCAGCACACCTATTTGCCACTGGCGATAGAGTTAGTTTACAACATACTCTTGAACTCACGCTCCAGGCTACGTCTCAGCAACGTCAGCAAGAGATAGAGACAAACTTAGAGTTCTACCAACAGATATATGCCGACGAAGCTGTAGCCCAACGTTATCTCAAGTTCTACCAAGAAGCACACACCAAGCACATTGTTATTGTACGTAGTGGAGGTAGTGTCATCAATCACAACTCATACAATTGCCAAGAGATAGGATTGGGCAAAGCACTGCGCCGAAGAGGATATAGAGTATCGGTAATCATGGCAGGAGAGAATGCCTCTCATCACACAATCGAAGCCGAGAATGGGAAGTTCATAGATATATACCATCTCAAGTTCTATGGCATTCATCAAGCCATGTCTCATTTCGTGGGTCTAAATAATTTGCTTGACACACTCCGTCCCGATATTATTCAAACACACGATATGGGTATTTGGGGTACATATCGTACCATTTGTTATGCACACAACAACAATATACCCTCAACACTCATTCAGGGCACATATCAAGAGACACAAAAGCCCATCTTCAAGCAACTCGAGAACACGTTCAACAACACCATAGGTAGGGTAGCACTGCGCAAGGTGGGAAGTATTGGTTGTAAAACCAATATGGCATCGGACTATATACATCGATACACCGACAAAGCAACATTACCCACACGTATTGGCTTGGACACCCAACGTTTCAACTCCGACAGAACAATAGACCCGGAGTTGCAAGCACAAATAGGAGAAAAGAAAGTGCTATTGTATGTAGGTGTTTTGGAAGATCGTCGCAATCCTATATTCCTCATAGAGATAGCCGGCAAACTTCCCGAAGACTATGTCATGGTAATTGTTGGAGAAGGACCACTATACAACACTTGTCGCAACAAAGCAGCACAAATAGCACCAAACAAATGTATCTTTACCGGACGAATGCCTCAAGAAGCTCTACCCGCAATATATAGTAAGGCGCAGCTATTTCTATTACCCACCAACTACGAGATTTACGGCATGGTCATACTTGAAGCGATGTACTTTGGCCTACCGGTTATTACAACCGACAATGCCGGAGCATTGACAATCATCGACAACGGTAAAGACGGGTTGATTATCCCTCAACTCGACTCTCATAAGTGGATAGAGTGTATAACCGATTTATGCAGCGACACACAACGACTGCATAACATGAAGCAACTCGCCCACAACAAAATAGTGGAAAACTACAACTGGGACGGCACCATCGCCGACCAATATATAGAAGCATATAAAGAGGCTGTAACCCAAACTTCCAAGCAATAGACATGAGCAATAAGAAAATACTATTAGTCAATAAATTTTACTACTCGCGTGGAGGCGACTGTCTTGTCATGATGAACACCGAACATCTGTTGCAAGCAGCCGGATATGAGGTAGCTGTTTATGCTATGAGCTATGAGCAAAATATTGCATCGCCCTACTCATCTCTCTTTGCTTCGGAGGTAAAATTTTCGGGCAAAGGCATTATCAAAGCAGCCATGCGTTCACTCGGCCTGGGCGATATTGTGCAATCATTCAACAATATCCTGCAAGAATTCCGTCCCGACATCGTACACTTTCACAACATACACTCCTACCTATCACCTATCATCGTCAAGCAGGCATACAACTTTGGGTGCAAAGTGTTGTGGACAATGCACGACTATAAGGTGTTATGCCCATCATATAGCTGTTTGCGCAATGGCAAGCCCTGCCAACTTTGTTTCAACGACAAGTCGCAAGTACTACGCCATCGCTGCATGAAGAACAGCCTCCCCGCCAGCATCTTGGCCTATATCGAGGCACTAAGATGGAACAAATCGACCCTGCAAAAGTATGTACACCACTTTATAGCCCCCAGCCAATTTATGCGCAGCAAGATGGTAGAGGCCGGATATGATGCCGATAGGATAAGTGTTATATGCAATTGCATAGACAAGAACAAGTCCAATCTCCTCGCGCAAGCTACCTACCAAAAGCCCGACACTCCATACTACTGCTATGTGGGACGCTTGAGCCAAGAGAAAGGCATTGAACAACTACTCGTCACAGCGGCTCAACTGCCCTATAAGCTGTACGTTGCCGGCACAGGGCCACTTGCCGACACGTTGCAAAAACAATATGCCAACAACGACAATATCGTATTTACCGGCCATCTTACAGCCAACCAAGTAGTAGAGTTGGTAACCAATGCCGAGGCAATGGTGATACCATCGGCCTGGTACGAGAACAATCCGCTATCGGTTATCGAGTCGCTATGTATGGGTACACCGGTTATCGGTGCTCGCATGGGTGGCATACCCGAGTTGATAGATGAGCATGAAACAGGATTGCTATACGACAACGACAACAGTCAAGAATTGCAATCGCACATCAAAACGATTTTTGAACAAAACCACTTCAACCGAGCCGAAATAGCAAATAAATCACGCATGCGTTTCTCGGAAGAGAATCATTTATCGCAATTAATCGCACTTTTTTAGTACGACACACTCTTCTTTACAATAAATATTGTACCTTTGTATAAATTACGTTACAAAGGAGAGATAACTATGCAAGTACCTGCACCTACCGATATAAGCATCATCACTACTTATCGTTGCCCGATGAAGTGCAAGATGTGTAATATCTGGCAAAACCCTACCAATCCTAAGGAAGAGATAACAGCCAAAGACCTTGAAATACTGCCCAACGTCAAGTTTATCAACATTACCGGTGGAGAGCCTTTTGTAAGAGAAGACTTGGCCGATATTGTAGAGGTAGCATTCCGTAAGGCTCCTCGCGTTGTCATATCTACATCGGGTTGGTTTGAAGATAGAGTCATAGCATTGGCCAAACGTTTCCCCAACATAGGTATTCGCATCAGTATCGAAGGTTTGTCTCAAAAGAATGACGAGTTGCGTGGTCGCGAAGGTGGTTTCGACAAAGGTTTGCGCACACTGCTCACCCTGCGCGAGATGGGTATAAAAGATGTGGGATTTGGCATTACCGTTTCCAACAACAACTCGGCCGACATGCTCTCCTTGTATCAGTTATCCAAGAAACTCAACATGGAGTTTGCTACAGCCGCATTCCACAATTCATACTACTTCCACAAAGACGACAATGTCATCAGCAACAAAGAAGAAGTATGCAACAACTTTGCCAAGCTCATAGAGTTGCAACTCAAAGAGAAACACCCCAAGTCGTGGTTTAGAGCATTCTTCAACATGGGACTCATCAACTACATCGAGGGCAATCGACGAATGCTACCTTGCGAGGCCGGTACAATCAACTTCTTTATCGACCCATGGGGCGAAGTATATCCTTGCAATGGTCTTGAGCCAAAATATTGGAAAGAGAGCATGGGCAACATACGACAAGTTCGCAACTTTGCCGAGATATGGGAGAGCGAACAAGCTGCCCACGTGAGAGAGAAAGTGCGTTCTTGCCCCAAAAACTGTTGGATGGTAGGAACAGCATCGCCTGTCATGAAAAAACCGGCATACATCAAGCACCCTCTTAAGTGGGTACTGCGCAACAAACTCAACGTGATGTTGGGTCGCCCCGTATGCATAGACAAGCAGTGGTATGATGTAGGACAAGATCCTCGACAAGGCGACTTGCAACCAAGATAATAAAGAGAACGGGCGCATGAAAATTGTCGTTGTAGGAACAAGAGGTATCCCCAATATCATGGGTGGCGTAGAGACTCATTGCGAAGAGTTGTACCCTCGCCTTGCCAAGATGGGACACGACATAACGGTGGTGCGTCGCTCTTGCTACATCACACCCGACAACCATATTGACACCTACTCCGGTGTAAAGCTCCACGACATATATGCCCCGCGAAAGAAAAGCTTCGAGGCCATAGTACACACCTTCTTGGCCATACTATATGCCAAAAGGGTGAAGGCCGACATTATTCATATCCACGCCATCGGTCCGGCATTACTCACCCCATTGGCTCGACTATTGGGACTGAAAGTTGTCATGACACACCACGGCCCCGACTACGACCGTGAGAAATGGGGTAAGTTGGCCAAATTTATACTGAAAGCCGGCGAAAAAATGGGTGTCAGATATGCCAACGAGGTCATTGTCATATCGAAAGTTATCGAAGAGATATGCCGCACAAATCACAATCGCCACGACACCCACCTCATATACAATGGTGTGAATACCCCCGACAAGGCTACATCAACCCTATATATCGAATCGTTGGGACTACAACCGGGCAAGTATATCTTGGCCACCGGTCGTTTTGTCAAGGAGAAGGGATTTGACATTCTCATCAAGGCCTACAGTATGCTACGCCACACCGACTATCGATTGGTCATTGCCGGCGATGCCGACCACCCCGACCAATACAGCCAATACCTCAAGCAGTTGGCCCATGACAACAAGGTAGTTCTTACCGGATTTATACGCGGTGCAAAACTCAACGAGATACTATCGCATGCCGCACTATACGTACTTCCCTCATCGCACGAAGGACTCCCCATAGCATTGTTGGAGGCTCTCAGTTACAACCTCGATGTTACTGTAAGCGACATTCCGGCCAATAGATTGTCGTGTCTCGATGAGAACGACTTCCACCGCACGAGCAATATCGAGTCACTCTCGGCCTTGCTCGACACAAAACTCAGCAACCTACATACACCTCGCCAATACGACCTCAGCCCCTATAATTGGGACTACATAGCCCAACAAGTAGAAGAGGTGTACAAGTTGTAAAAAGGATTTCGGTACATATTTTTATTACTCCTTAAGAACTTTTGATTACATAACATTGTTTTCTATGTACGGCAACAGCATAATCTGTATGCCACAACATAGTACTTATCTTACCTAAAAACAGTGTTATGAAAAAGGCAATTCCCATTCTGTTCTTGGCACTGGCATTCATAGCCTGCCAAAAGAACCCCGACTTTAACGAGTTGTCAAGCGACCTCATCGTTTACACCAACTACGACAAGAGTGCCACCTTTGGCGAGTACCAAACTTATGCTATACCCGACAGCATACTTATACTCGACGACAAAGAAAAACCCTCATACTACGCGGCCGATGATCCTCGCACCATTGCCATCGTCCGTGCTATCAACAGCGAGATGAAAACACGTGGCTACATAGAAGTAGATAACAACGCCGATGCCGATATAGGCATACAGGTAAGTTACGTCAAAGACACCAATACCATCATTTCGTACGCCTCTACCAACCCCTATTGGTGGTATGGCTACGATTACTATTGGCCGGGTAGCTATTGGAACCCCTATTGGTACGGCTGGGGGCCATCGTATGCCTATCCCATCAGTTACACCTATACAATAGGCTCACTCATCATCGAGATGATTGCCATCGAAGATGCCAACCCCACAACCAAGAAGATACCGGTTATATGGACGGCATACATGGCGGGCATACTATCAAGCAACCAAATGAACATCAACCGCACCGTATCGGGTATATATCAGGCCTTCGAACAATCGAGCTACATTCGTTCGGGCGTAGAATAGCCTATATCAACTATCTATTTGCTATATACTCAACAATCTATTTTTTTAAAATCTACCGAAATGAAAAACAGAATAAAATCAATAGGCTGTATGCTACTCTTAGCCACAGCCATGGCAATGCCTCAGATGGCTAATGCTCAGATTATGAAAGGCGGATACTTCAACGTCGATTGGCAGTTCAACGCACCTATAGGAAACGATTATGCCAACCGAGCAAGTGGTTGGGGTATGAACTTTGAGGGCGGATACTACATTATACCCAACATGTCATTGGGACTATATGTGTCGTACCACACCAATAACAAATATATAGGAGAACAAGTGCTACACCTGAGTAGTACCGAAAGCCTCTATACCGACCAACAACACTCTATCTATCAAGTACCTTTTGGTATTGCCACCCGCTGGCGATTTACCACTGAGGATATGTTTGAGCCATACATTGGTGTAAAGTTGGGTACAATGTACTCGCGCATGGAGTCGAACACACAGGTATATACCTACTACCAAGACCGATGGGGTTTTAACGTACAACCCGAGATAGGCTTGTCGTTCTTCCCTATGCCCCTCAATCGTGTAGGAATACACATGGCAGTATATTACAACTACTCGACCAACAAAAGTAAAGTACTCACTTACAACATCGATGGGTATAGCAATATAGGATTTCACTTGGGTATATCGTTCTAATTCTACTACTAAAAATACCTATTGAGAACTATACAATATATTACATATTCAGCTACACCTCAAGGCTATACCGGCGCAATTGGTATAGCCTTTTCTTATAATGTCCCTTGTACCCAATACCTCACACCGGCAATCATCTGTTCATCAATACAACAAAATTTATATAAAATAGGAAGCATTTTATAAAAAATACCCTCTAAAAGTTTCAAAGTACATTCCTATTTCATACCTTTGTCAAATCTTAATAGAAATATCAAACAATAGCAACATAAAAAAGATAAAACAATTATGAAGAAATTACTTCCCTTATTACTCTTAGGCATAGTCCTCACAGGCTGTCAGAAAGAGCCCGATTGGGGCAAACTATCGAACGACTTGTTGGTATATACACATCACGACACTTCATGCGACTTCTCGCAATACAACACTTATTATCTCCCCGACAGCGTACTCATGCTCGACGATAGCGAGAAAGAGCCTCGATATATATCGGTAGAAGACCCTCGCGCCCGCAATATTGTTGAGAGTATCGAGAGCGAGATGAACAGCCGCGGATATGTAGAAGTGCATGACAACTCAAGAGCCGATATAGGCATTATCACTTCATACATCAAACGCACCAATACATACGTTGGCTATGACTATCCCTATTGGTGGTATGACTTCTATTACTATTGGCCCTTTGACTACTGGGATCCCTATTACAACGGTTGGTATCCCTACTATCCATACCCCGTAACATACTCATACACAACAGGTACACTTGTTGTAGAAATGATAGCTCTCAAAGAAGCCAAGAAAGAGTCTCAACAACTGCCCTTTATATGGACTGCTTGTATGGCAGGTGTCGAGTCGAGCAACCAAGTGAATATATCAAAAGCTATATCGGGCATCTATCAAGCCTTTGAGCAGTCGCCCTATATCAACCACAAAGCCCAATAACACATAAAAACTGAAACAATGAAAAGCATAAGAATATTGGCTATAGCACTGCTTGCATGCATCGTATTGCCCGGTACACTCAGTGCACAACTTTACAAATCGACCTATTTCAACGTTGATTGGCAATTCAACGGCATTGTTGGCAATGATTTTGCCAACACACCAAGTGGCTGGGGTATGAACTTTGAGGGCGGACGCTATGTAACCTCTAAGATAGCAGTGGGTCTGTATGCATCGTTCCACACCAACAACAAATATGTAGAGCCTCAAGTGTTGGAGCTAAGTCCTTCAAGCCATCTTTACACCGACCAAGTACAATCGGTTTTCCAAATACCTTTTGGAGCTTTATTGAAATACCGTTTTGTCGAGGACTCTATGTTTGAACCATACGTTACAGCCAAGATGGGTGCCATGTACTCACGCATGTCCTCTTCAAGCCAAGTTGTCGAATTCTACGATGAAGAGTGGGGATTTAACGTTCAGCCCGAGGTAGGTGTCTCTATCTTCCCCTCATCAAGCAACAGAACTGGTATTCACATTGGTATTTACTACAACTACTCTACCAACCAAAGTCAATGCCTATTGTACAATATGAATGGTCTCAATAACATCGGTTTTAACCTTGGTGTTACATTCTGATAAGAGATAGATAATAGATATAAACAAAAACCGGTTGCCTCATACCACAACGAGGCAACCGGTTTTATGTTATAGATAGGTAAGATTACTCTACAATCGTAATCTTGCGACTATACACTCTCTTATCAGTGACAATATTGAGCATGTACATACCCTTGGGCAAAGCCGATACATCGATAGTAAGTTTCTCAGTATCTACCTCTTGAGCATATACCGGTGTACCATTGATCGAGGTCAATTGCACATATCTCATTGTTGCATTACCTGCGCTGATATTGAGTACTTGTCGTGTGGGAACTGGATATACGCATATAGCATTATCATCATTCACACCCTCTACACCATCATACAATCTCACCGTATAGTAATACTCAACAATCTCACTCTCTACCATATCGGCCGACACAGCCATAGCCTTCACCACCACATTGTCACTAATAATGATAGGTGTGCCATCATATAGTATGCGCGTTGCAACATCGCAAGGGCACGAGCCATCGAGCGTATAGTAGATGGTAGCATTGGGCGTAGAACAAGTCAAATACAGCTCTGTACCACGCTCTACCTCTGAGCCCGAGGCTATAGAGGCTATAGGAGCCGCACATTCATCGGCCGCAAGTTCTACTATATTAAACAATGTACGTCCATCAATATCCATACCATCGATGGTATAGGTGAGCATAGCCGTACCGGGCAACTCGCCCGTTACTTGTATATCTACACGACCATCTTCACCAACGACATAACTATCAGCATCGGTTGTGAGCAACATCACAGACGATGACTTCACCAATAAGGTCTTACCGGCAGCCGCCTTGGCCGGCTGTACATACACTGTCTCAAACACGGTCTCTCCTGAATTGATGGTAGATATAGAGTCGCACGCTATATTACGTACCTCAAGCTCTATACCAAAAGTTTGCATAAAGTTGCTTTGCATAGCAACACCGGCATAACTCTTCACACGATTATTGACCATAAGAGTTACCTCGGTAGCATTGAATGGCTCTGCGGCATTAAAACGCACCTTCGAGGCAAAAGTCTCACCTTCGAGCGACTCCTCCGCATCAAGCAGTGCAATACTTCCCTCTACAGGCTGGTCGTCGAGCATGACAACAATATTGTCGGTAGTAAGCAACTCGGGCTGCATATATTTATCGAAGGTCACCTCTACAGCATCTTCATAGGCATTGGCCATCTTCACCTCGGGCTGACGAAGTTGCTTGATAGCAACATTGACATCTAATTGGGGAGGTGGTACCGGCAACCACTCACTATAGGTAGTCTCGTAACCTTCTTTCTCAAATTTCACTTGCCACAAGCCTTGAGGCACGTCCCAACGATACATACCATCTTTGTCGGTAAAGAGCGGATTTTCTTGAGCGTATGCCTCAGCGTCCCACAACATAATCTTCTCTTGTTGCACGCCATACATATCCTCTACCATCTCCTTGTAGTATATTGTAGCCTTTACACCCTCCACACGATTGGAGGTCACACCTTCATATACATAACCCGCCGGGTCGATGATAGGCTCTACCACCGGATAAGGAGGTTTATTCTTATCATCGTTATCTTCATCGTCTCTATCATCGTCGTCCTTGTTGCACTCGAGAGCTGCTATCTGTTCACGACTCAATGCTACCTTTGCATCGAAATACCTTGAATGGGCCTCACAAGCTATGAAGTTGGCAACAACAATTCCAACAGCCACACCAACAGCCGCCAGCGACGTACCACCACTTGGTATAGAAGCGGCAATACCCACTTTGACGCTAAGCAAGGAGGCAATATCAGATAATACTTGTGCCACATAGAATGTACGTGTAACATCGGCGAGACGAATTAAGGATTTCTGAATATTTATAGCATTTTGCTCATCATCAGGACAAGGAAGGCACTTGTCTTGCAACTTCGCAACATACTTAAGAGATTGGATTCCGTCACGAATGTTCATCACCAATGAAAATAGAGTGAAACACTTACCCATTACTTTACCAACTCTAAACGACTTGATATTTTCCGACAACCATTTCAACACTTTATTATTGGCAAGGCGTGTCATCTGCATAAGTTTTATTTCCACTTTCAACTTAGCATATAGGATTTTGCTTACAATAAAATCTCTATTGGTACGATGGAACCACAACCGTTCAAAAGCGTCTTCAATTTTTTGGTCCAAAAATTTATTTTGGTCTTGAAGGATATCCTCTACAGTAGCAACAAGATCGACAACAAGCATTATCATCGACCTGAGTCGTTCACAAAGCGCCTCCAAACGAGCCAACGAAGCTTCAACTCCACCCTCACCCAACAAGACAGCTCGCAGGGGTGCATATAGCTCCGAGTTTTGTGGTACGATAACGTGCATATTCGATGCAAAGTCTATCATCTCATAGCTCATATCCGACATGAAGAAATATACCGCAGTGCTATCGGTCTTGGCCATACGCGTATAGCCTAAGTTTTCCAATTCATCTTCCTCAATACCATCACAAGTATATATCTCCATACCGTCCAAGAACTCCGACATGGCCTCCATATCGTAGATATTGCTATTGATGATATTATCGAGCGAGGTAATCGACATTTCACTCATTACAGCATCACACTCGGCCAAGAAGGCTTCCAACTCCGCATCGGTCTGCGCATCATCTATGGTGCTTGCAGGATTGAAATTGTTGCTACCCGACATCATCTCTATCTCGTTGATTAATGCGATGATAGAGTCATTGTCGGCCTCTGGGTCATCAACCATTGCCAGCATTTTATCCAACAACACCTCCAAGGCATCTTGATCCGCCTCAAACTCGGCTTGCTTGCTTTGGGTATGTTGCAAAGCCGAATGAAGCACATCGGCATCTAAAACGGGATCTTTATCTACATATATATCTACCGCCACACCGGCAGGCAGCTCTTTATTGTCGAAATACTCCACTGCTACCCACCTGTTTTTCTTGGCATTATACGAGGCCTCCAACGTAATCCAACGGTTCTTGTTAGTATAGACCCTCAAATCTACCCCTTGCACAATCTCGGGATCGTTATTGGTAAGGTCTATAACAAACGTAAAATCGGTAGCCGAAACGTATGTATATGACCGGTTATTGACCGATGCTTTCTGCAAGTCAAACACAATCTCATTACCTACGCCACCACCATAGAAGGTCATTGTAACCGTTTTGGGCTCAACCATATACATATCATACACACACTCTTGAGACTCGGATTGCAATACCAATCCTTGTGGAGTTGTCACCTTGGCATAAATGTTATGAGTGGACTGATTGTAAGGGTCGTCAAGTTGGCATACAGCAGTCCACACACCATTCGATAGCGTTGTCGTCTCGGCTATCTTCAGGTCATTGTTATATATCTCCACAAGTGCCTTGGCCGGAGCTGTACCATTGATGTGCATCTCGGGTTTAGATATTACTGCCGGCACTGAGATAGACAAATCTTTGACAGTATAACTCACTTGGCCTATGGGCTGTAAGATACTACTACCATTGAACGAAAATTGCACAAATGCACTTGGGGTATATATTCCGCTGAGTGTAGGTATCACACAGAAACGCACACGATCGGTATATTGACGCAGGGGGATTGTAAGACGATTTCCTTCCAACTCATATCCTCCAATAGCATTACCCACCATCACCGAGTTCTCGACAAAAGCACAATGCTCGGGTAGGTCAATCAACACTTGCACATCACCCACACTGCTTTTGTAGGCTTCTTTGAAATCGATATTGGCAGTAAGGGTAAGATAGTTACCGGCTGTAATATTTGTCTTATTTACAGCAAAAGATGTTTTCTCTCCGGTATAGTATAACTTACTCTCATCGAGTATAGGTACACTCTCTATCTCTATTACACTCACCTCGCCACTCTTCACTTCTATCGTATTCACCACATAGTCAATACCTTCTTTCAGACCGGTCTCGGACAATTGCGATAGATTGTATATTGAATTGTAAAATGGGCTACTACCCATCGACACAAGAGTATAGGTACCATCGGCAAGATTTGATATGGTAAGTGATGCTTGCGTATAATTGTAGGTATTTATCAATCGGCCATTTGCATTATACAACGAACCTACAACTGCCTTATTGGCATTGGAAACAAACGTAGATTGTATTTTACCCAATTCCACAATGTCAAACACTACCGGCACTTGTTGCTCCTGTACTGTGGCATATGTCTCTACCGGCATGAACATACCGTTACGGCTTGTTGCCGTAAGGCACAATTCGTCACCCTCATCAACTTCATCTAAGAGGACTATTTGAGGATACTGCAAGTTATACTCTGTAATAGCACGTTGCTTGGTAACGTTATACAGTGCATAATCTATATTGTTGTAGTCGCTATACCAATCTTGTACTTGTTCGGTCTCTCCCTTAACGGTACTTGCCGTATAGGTAAAGTTCAACAACACTACTGCACCCTTGATAGGTTTCAGTACAACCACAGGCAGTGTCACACTCTCCACGCCACTTGTAAACTCACATGCCATTGTGCGACTGATATAGTCTTGCATAGCTACAGTCATCGTGGTGGGGACATTATACATGACGGCTCTGTAACGACCTTGGGCATCACTATTCACAATTACAGTCTTGCTATACTTGCCGGCAAAACTCTGTGAGAACGTTATAGTAGCCCCCGAAATGAAACTATTGTTCAGGCTATCTCGCACAACACCCGATACAAGGACTTGTGGTATGGGATTGAGGGTGCATACTACCGTCGGACTATCATAACTCACAGTACATTGTATCGCATCGGGTGCAAGATACTGCATAGCCAACTCCTTGTTGAGTGTAACACTACACTTCAACTCCATACCCGCTGGTAAGCCTCTCAACTGCGCATCTCCACTCAGGTAGTTATCTATCTTATCACTCCATGCAACTTGCACTCTATCAGTAACATCTTCACCGGTGGGAGTAACAACCTTGAGAGCCACATTGCAAGGAGTAAGAAGGTTGTCAAAGTTTAGCACAACATCTTCTTCGCCAATCTCTATATTATATAGGCTGCCAAAGACATCGCCTCGCTCATTATGTAGCTTTATGCTCCATGCGGTATTATTAATAATATTGTTGAACGAATAGGATAGACGGTCGGTAACAACATACCTATATACCTGACCACTCACCATATTGCTCAGTTCGAGATACATATTGCGATAGCGACCACCATTGGCCTCGGCCGGAAGATTTACTGTCAACGAACGGGTTTCGCCGTCGAAGGGTAAAATCGTCAAGTTTTTCCATACATCGGCTCTCTGATACAAAGCCAAAGCCTCGGCAGGCACTTGTACAACAAGTGCATCTGTATCTACTCCATACAATGCCTCGGGCTTAAGCAGTGGGGGTGTCATTGCATAACAATGCAACTCATTGAGGTTCGAACAATCATAAAATGCATACTCATCAATCAGTTTGATTGATGCCGGCAAAATGACCTTCTCGAGATAAGCCATATATGAATATGCATAAAAGGGTAACTCTTCACAACCGGTAGTTCTACTCAGATCTAATAATATACAATTATCAAAACTATAGTGGAAACCGATGTCGTAACTTTCCATTTTTCCTGCAACGATTATCGAGGTCACTTTGTCATAGCGGTCATATCCCACCAAGTTCCTTATCACCGAAGCAAGATCACCCGCTTGAAAATTATCAACAATTACCTCTCCGGTCTCGGCATTGAAATAATTGGCTCCGGGATCGGACGGTGATACAGGATCATATACAAACTGAGCCACAAACTCAATGTCGGCATCGCCCATCTTGGCTGTAAGTTTATTTTCACGCGACACAACCTCACCATTACACAGCCAACAATCAAATCGATAATTGACCGCCGGATAGGCATATATATAATACGCACCTCCCTCTTCCACATAGAAATCCGATTTGTTGAAAGTACCACCGGCCGAAGGCTTAGAATAGGCGCGGACACGATGTTGAGTAGCATCTACCGAAGGGTCTCCCGGGTTTTCGGGATTGTACGTATTGCTCCTATCGAAATAGGCTGTAAGAACCTCATTAGAGGTGGGAATCGTATAATTAAACTCTTTATAGTACGATATGATAGAGTCGCCTATCATCCAACACTTAAACTCATAACCCCGCTTGGGCGTAGCCACACAATACGCCCAATCGCCCGGCCGATAGAATGAGTGCCCCGAGGGTGTTACATAGCCACCCTCTTGAGGAGAGGCCTTTAACTCCAGTCGATACATTGTCTGTGGATCGGAGGGGTTGATGGGGTCGTAACCCTCGCCACTCTGCGACCTGACGGATAGTACCGTGAAGCATAGTATTATCAAACAAAATATCTTTTTCATAAGAGTATCCTTTCTGTTAAGTTACTTTGTCACAAATACTTTGCGAGAAACTTCGCCTTTTTGCACTATATAGATACCACTATGCTCTACCTTCGACAACTTGCGACCACTCAGGTCATAAATCGTATAATCCCCATTGGTCAAGTCGCGCTCAAGATTGGTTATCGAGGTAAGAACGCCATCGACAGCTATTGTAAAACGGCTATCGAATGTTCCGGCAGATGTCGTAAAGGTATAATCGCCATCTACAAGATTTACTTGCTTTCCGGTCATATTGTCTATAAGCAATACCTCTTGTGTATGAACTGCTGTTCTCAAGCCAAGTGTGTACTCACCGGCCTCAGCAAATGTCATACCCAGACTGACAAATCCCTCTTCTTGCGGACGCTCATCTATTGCATAACGCACACCGTTGTTGATAATATAGAGTTGTTGTGGAGCATTATCGCTCATAAACTTACCTGCATCACAAGCTATCTCATACTCCATCTTAGCCTCCTCATTAATTACCAAACGAGTCTTGTCGAAGATGCCATCACGACCCAAAGTAAAGTTATAAACTTCGCGTTGGGTTGCCACCGGGGTATGGCGACGTGCGATGTACTCGCGATTGGTATTATCGGTATTATACGAGTGGGCACGACCTTCGGCTCCAAACGTCATACTTGTAGCATCATCGGGACATTGCACAAAGAACGACTCATAAGGGTGTAACAGATATTCGTCATCGAGCACCGAGTAGGCTTTATAAGCCCAATCTTCCCACACTGTAATGATACCGTTATGTTCCAATGCAGCGATATCGAAGAATGCAGGATAGGGATTACCTACAAGATTCCAACTGCGATTGTGAGTAAACTCAGAATTATAGGTATGGAGAGGAACCACAACATCGTCTTTAGCTACAATGTTCTGTACGCTTTCATTACATGATGGGAATATAAACTCCACCCTACTATAGCCACTTATATTGCAATGCAATATATATCCCTCACCGGCCTTAAGTGTCATACCATCGGTCATGTTGTGCCATGTATTACCTGTCAAGGCAGCACGATCGGCTCCCGAGTATTTACGTATTACCCATAACACACCTTCGGGATAAATAATATCGGCAACATTCACATCATAAGGCAGGCTTATAAAGTTCCACTCATCGGTCTTAACCACAAGACGAGTAGAAGCATTTTCCACTTTCACATCGCTGTTCACTATCATAGTGGGCATGCGAAGATAATCATACTCATACATACCGGTCTCATAGTTATAGTGTTCTTTCTTTTCACTTACATCTACCCACTGCTCCAATTGTCCTATATGCAACACACTATCGGCATCGATGTCGAGATGCGCTTGATTGCGTAGATTGAGGCCTATTGTATCGGCCAGATATGACAAATCGGTCAATGTAAAATCTGCAGTTATATCCAACAAATCCAACTCTTCTTCTAAGGGCAATATTTGAGTAAACTTACTCCAACTATCGTGTATCATATATGCCACAAGACTCAATGCCGGCACATACAATGTTGCCGATTGCACGTTGTAGAATGCATTTGTTGTAATGGGTGATACCATTCGGCTATAGACCGTAACAAGAGTATTGCTATAGAATGCATAGTCTTCTATCGTCTCCAATGTTGAGGGCAAACTCAATGTCACGATAGGACATCTATAAAAAGCCGAACTACCAATTGTTGTAACACCTGCAGGCAGAATGACCTCTCTGATTGCACAATAGTAGAACGCACTATCTTCTACCGTCACAAGAGATGCAGGCATATCTACTGTAGTCAAACTTGGACAATTGTAGAAACAGCCATCGGGTATAACTTGAAGATTATCGTTGAAAGTTACCGACTGCAATTGAGAACAATAACTAAAGCTATAATAGCCCAAAGTCTCAGCCGATATCAGATTGGCACCAATAAGCGATGTGCATTCATAGAAAGCATATTCTCCCACTCTCTTTACACGACTCAAATCTATGTCACGCAGTTGTTCACAACCATAGAATGCATAATCACCTATTTGCTCAACCCCGGGCATATCCACCACTATGAGAGAACTACACTCATAAAAAGCCTCATTGTCGAGCGTCTTCACTGTTTCGGGGAGCAATACGGTATGCAACGCCGACAAATTATTACAATAAGAGATAGTGGCAATATCGGTTTGGCTAAGATCCAACTTCTTGAGACCCACCATTCGAGGGAACAATTTCATATCGTTCTCGTTAATAGAGCCTATAACAATGAGTTCATTAATGATACTCAAGTCTTTTTCCTGTTTCAATATTTCATTACCCATAGTTCCGGGCTTATCTACTGTCACTGTTATGACAATATCTTCGGGCACCTCATTTGATGTTTTGCTATAAGTTATATCGTACAGCGCTTGATACCACCACTGGTCGGTAACTATATCACCCACACCCAACATATCGGATATTGTTATGGTCGATGACAATCCATCTACCACAACCTGTGCTACGCATACACCCTCGGTTATAGGAGTAGCACCATTGAGCATATCGGCCAATGCCAATACAAGCCTATTATTTTCACTTTCATACAATACCTGACCTAATGGTATTTCTATTGTTCCTGCATCGGCATTATATATACCATAAATGGGATTGATAGTTTCGTCTGATAGGTTAGGAATGAGACAAACAGGATCTATCCACACCTTGTTTGCATCTCTATTATCACTTGAGATGGTTACAACCCACTCCTCATCGGGGAAATCGGCAAAACCACTTGTTGCATGTGCATTATATACTCCTACAATACCTAAGTTTTGGCTTGAGCCCACATAACCATTATATTGATAAACACCATTATTGATAAAAGGTAAATCATCGGTTTGATTGGTTCCGCCACCCGAGCCATTATTAAAGACAATCATGTGGTCATTGACAACCTCGGGAGCTTCAAACGATATTTTCCATGAGCCATCATCGGTACGCTCCATAGGAGTGCCGGGCCATGCACCCAAGAATTCGGTAAAGTTAATATCCCACGAGTAAGCATAAACAGTAGCATCGCCCCAATTGGTATCGCTATAGTAAGCCGTATAGGTTACCGACCTCATAACCGTATTGTTCCAAGCCTCCACCACATCATACTCGCTCCAAGTGCGATTTTCCTTCATACTGCCATCGGCATATACCTCAACATATTCCCAAGCATTTCCACAGAGATATTTATATTCGTCATTCACATCGCCATTCTCAACAGTCATGGTATAATGTGTATCATCGACACGTGTCATCAACTCTATATTCCAAGAGGTAAAAGTTCCGGCAATATAACATACCGGAGTACCCGCAGGCACCTCAACGTTATAAGTGAGTGAAGTAGCTTCGGTTGGAGTCAATTCAGTTACTGTAGTCTGTCCTGTAAGATTGTCGAGACGATAATATGTAGTCTTCACGACATCTGTAATATCTACCGTCTGGTTACCGGCAGCATCATTAAATATGATATTGATAGCTGCTTCGGGAGCCACAAATGTATGTTTCCAATACTCCACACCATATACAGTCTCTGTTTCGGTCATGAGCATACCCGGCCATACGCCCAAATCGGCACCACCCCATACATACAGATAAGGAGCAAAATATGCCGTAGATTTCTCCAAATAAACGACAATGTCGCCTTCGGGTTTAACGGTAACTTCCGGTTCGGTACTTGGCACATACAACTCATTCCAACGTGCCACTACATCATATTCACTCCACGAGCGATTTTCCACTTCTGCCCCATTGGCATCTTTCTCTACATAGGTCCATGACGGGCCACTGCAATACTTATATTTTTGAGACAAATCGGCCTCTTCCATATAGATGGTATAGTGCGTATCATCTACTTTGGTCATCGCTTGCATCGACCAACTATTCATGTCGCCTGCAATATAGCACTCATAAGTTCCCGCAGGCACTTCAACATTATAAGTTACACCCACCGACTCGTCGGCTTGTAGATTTGTATTAGTCAATTGCTCGGCATTGACAGCTATCGCTACTAAAAGTGATAGCACAAGTAGTAATTTTCTACGCATAATAGATGGTATTTAGTTATTATTATTTCAAGATATTAGTAATTTATACAAAGTCTCTTATCCCTTTAAGTAGATAAAAATCGGCATAATTGGATATTCATTCACAACCATAGACAAATATATGAATAAATTAAACAAAAGCGACCATTTCATGTGTTAAATTTCAATCTGTTAGAATATATTTTTGCAACATTATTTTGGCGTTTAGCAAGATTTTGCAATACCGCCATATCGAATGTTATGTTTTTACATAAACATAATTGTCGAAAAAGTATTATTTTTGCACAAAAATTGGCACAACGCAATGAGAAAAATCGCACTTACTATCATCTGCCTTTTCTTGTTCCATTGTATAGGTGTGGCACAAGATGGTGTGAGCTATAGACTCGAGACTATGGCACACGCCGCTACAGGCACATTTGCGCCCTACTATATGACTGCCAATACATACGGAATAGTAGCAAATGGGTGCGGAGCCTATTTGCGAGCCGGTGCTTTTATAGAGATGGACAGTACCAAACGCTTCTCTTATGCTGCCGGAATAGATTTGATGGGCAACTACGAAACTACCTCACCTACCCAACGTTGGGAAAATGGGGCGTTTACAACCATATACAATCGCCCGCAAATACTGCGTATTCAGCAGTTATATGCCGATATTAAGTATCAAGCCTTATTTCTATCGGTAGGTATGCGCGAGAATGCGCATGAGAATATCATCACAGGTCATGGACTCACTTCGGGAAATCTGGTTCACTCGGGCAATAGTCGCCCCATACCACAAATCAAGGCCGGATTTCATCGTTTTGTCGATATCCCGTTTACCAACGGCTGGGCCCAGATAAAAGGAGATATTGCATATGGCAAGTTGCTGGGTGACAAATACCTACGCGACCATTACAGCTACTATTCATCATTTATTACCACCAATTTATACTACCACTACAAGTCGCTATACTTCCGTAGCAACCCCAATATGCCATTTGTTTTTACAATAGGCTTGGAAGATGGCGTACAATTTGGTGGAGATAACCAAAAATACAACAACGGAGAGCTTACCTCTTCGTCAAAGTCCAATATTACACTGAAATCTTTTGCTCAAGCATTCTTCCCTAGTGCCGGAGACTCAAACGAATCGATTGGCGACCAACTCTTTGTATATGGCAACCATGTGGGTGCGATCAATATGGCTGCCGAGTACACCTTCAAAGACGGCACCGAACTGAGAGCATATACACAATGGATATATGAAGATGGATCGGGTATGGCAAAACTGAATGGTTTTGATGGTCTATGGGGCATTGCATACCACACCCATCGCCGTTCGTTACTGTCCGATGTTGTTGTTGAATATGTTGGGTTAAACAATCAAAGCGGCCCAATTCCTTGGCAACCGACCGACTTCCCGGGCACTCAAGTCACCACACAGACCTCGGGAGGCGACGATTACTACAACAACTACCACTACAATGGTTGGCAACAAGAAGGATTTGGTATGGGCACACCCATGTCGCCATCAATTATGTACAATACCAATGGCTATATGCGATACCTCAACACACGTGTCAATGGTTGTCATATTGCCATACAAGGATACGTAGCACACGATTGGAAGTATCGTATCATGGGTTCATACCGACAAGCGTGGGGTACACCATTCGTACCGGCTGTAGAAGATTTGTGCCAAGGCTCTATGCTTATAGAGTGTACATATACACCCACACAGCTCAAAGGTTGGGAATTTTGCGCAGCCATTGCAGCCGATGCCGGCAATCTCATTGGCAACAACATGGGTTTAAGTATCAGAGTAGTCAAGAGCGGCAATCTATTTACATTCGGCCATAAACAAAAGTAAGCAACATGAAGCACATCATATATTTCATAGCAATCATACTCACCATGTTTTCTACTGCATGTATGCACAATGGTGGCGATATAGGTCATTTATACGGGCAATGGCGATTGGAGCAAATTACCACCGGGACACAAGTAGAAGAGTGTGACACCGTATTTTTGGCCTTTCAATCAGACATTTTTCAGATACGCAAGGTAAATTACACATCATTCGAGACAATCTCATACACCGGTTTGTATCGTCGTCCCGACAACAATCTTATGCTCAACATCTACAACTATTGGGGTAATGATATCGATACCAAACAAGACACTGTAGCCACACTGGTTAGTCTCGAACACTTATATATCGACAAACTGTCGCCTCTATTTATCGTAAAGAACCTCGATAGCGACAACATGGTACTGGAATATAACAACCATTGCTATCATTGTGTAAAGCTCGACTAATCGCACTACAAATAACGCACCTTGTACTCACGCTCTACGGCATCGCGTATAGGATAGATGCGTCGCATACCAAACTTTTTCTTTATACGAGGCTTATTGAAGATTATATAACGTCGCGTTTCGTCAAGCTCTACTAACATATTGGTCTCACCCTGTTTCCACACTACACCGCCCAATAGAGTCATATACTTGGTATAATCTAAAAGACTCTGTCCTAAATAGCCCACCAACAAACCTGGCGAACCTACTACATCTATCGAAGCCAAAGTCATAGGGTCGTGTACACTCAAATTACTCCACAATCTGATGCGATGCGTATAGTAAGCATTGTCATTGCGGTCATTAATGCGTTCAATAGCGAGGTAATTATGTACACCCGGACCTACCATGAGCCACAATCCTTCCCAATCGTCAATAGCTGCCGAGTCGAGATATGCCACAAACTCATCACGGTCGAGAGGCTCATGCACCTCCATACCGGGATAGCCTATCACTTTCATCTGATTGAGGGCTGTATTACAGCCCGACATCAAGAAGAGTAGAACCAAGCTCAACCATATATTATGAGAGCTTCCTCGCATGCTTTCAACACACTATATCTTATACGAAAATCCGACACTGAGCAACTCTTTGATTTGCCAGAAACCCAATGTAGCATCGGGTGCTACACTATTGTCATATCGCAGGTCGAGGTAAAGACGTGCCGAGAAATATGTAGAGAATGCAAAATCGAGAGAGTTGGTCCATTCAAACAATACATTGCTATAATTGGTAAATGCATATATATGGCTCATCCATCGCACATTATAACGTATATCCCAGGTCATTGTATAGTCGAGCGAAGAACCGAACTCATTACGAGCACGACCAGTTTCTATACCAAATCGTGTAGGATCTATTTCGGGCAATGCTACGAAGCGCAGGTTGTATGAGAGGGGCGACAAGGTAAGTGTGTGTGACAACTTAACAGGCTCACTATAGCTATGCGAATACGACATACCAAGACCCACATTCAACTCACCGGGCGAGAAGAACTCTGCTTCCTTGACACGCGAGTTGGGGGCATAGTTGGTAAGCAACTGCGTCTTGAACAACATTGATGCCGAATAGTACCATTTTCCAAAGGCCTTATAACCAAATTTTGAGTTGATTTGGAACAAATCCTCGCTAACACGCACGCTATGTACTGTATCCTCGGCCGATGTAGTCAAGTTAAACTTCCACTGCACAAGATTTTCAAACAACAGCATACCATTCGGGTCGATATAATTGAGTGTAAAGAGTTGGTCGCTCAGCAAGTTCAAGCTACTATTACCACCTTGATACCAATTCTTCGACACAAATACTTGCGATACTTGTATATTGCTACTGAATGAAGGTTTCCAACGTTTCACCTTTACCTGTTTTTTCTCCAAAGAAGATGTTGTAGGCAGCGTAGACTTCTCTACTATAGTTACAGTCTGCTTGGTAGGGTCATTTATTATCACATACTCTTTAGGAGCCTTGGGCAGGTTATCGAGGTTATACTTAACAAGATCGGGGCGATTGTAAATAAAGCTATTACGCGCGGCACGAAGGCGCATCGACTGACGCGCAGCACGCACCACCCACGAGTTCTCGTCGGCAACTATCACGCGCTTATCTATCTGCTTGACTACAGGCATAATAGGCATCTGCTCTACGGCAAGTTGCTCGTAGGGTATTGTCTCATGCTTCTCAAACACAAGAGGCATAAAGAGCACACTTGTTGCATAATCGGGCATATCGCTACTCAAGATATCATTTACATCGGCAATGAAAGCCATCGAATCGGGCAACATTACCACACTATCTGTCAATGCTTTATCTTGCGATTGCATAGGAATTATCGACAGGAATACCAACACTGTAAGGAAAATAAATCGGCGCATATTGGATATGATTGAATATTAAAAAAATGTATTATGTTGCGAAGATAATATAAAAATAGCGCATTACGAAATTATTTAACACATACCTTATAATTATAATGGCGACTCAATCATTAAGGTACATGTTTACCACTCATAGCACTTGTATAAAAATCATTTTTTCGCAATATCGCAAATTTATTTGCATGGTTCAAATAAAAAGTGTACTTTTGTGCGCTCAACAGAGCATCGGGGCGTAGCGCAGTCCGGTAGCGCACCTGGTTTGGGACCAGGGGGTCGCAGGTTCGAATCCTGTCACCCCGACCAGATTGATAAGACCGACAACATCATCATCGAGGTTGTCGGTCTTTTTTTATTTCTAATTATAATTATTTCTTATTGATATTAACAGGAATTAATCGTATCTTCGCAGATAATAAACTCGTAAAACAATAAGTCATGAAAAAGATACATTATGCAGTAGTTGCATTGGCTCTGATGATGGGCTGCAGCGGCAATAAAAAGAGTGAAACAACCGACATCAACGCCGACACCATTGCAACAACCGACACCATAGTACCCGATGAGCGAGGCTACATCGTTGAGATAGGCGATATTGCTCCCGACTTCAGTGCAGTCGTAGCGGGCACCGGCGAGCAAGTAAGACTATCCGATTATAAAGACAAGCGCGTGGTAATGCTACAATTCACTGCATCTTGGTGTGGAGTTTGTCGCAAAGAGATGCCCGAAATAGAGAAGCAGATATGGCAACGCCATAAAGACAATGAGCACTTTGCATTGCTGGGCATAGATCGCGATGAACCCGACAGCACCGTATTGCAATTTGCCCAAAAGACCGGTGTAACTTATCCCCTACTGCTCGATGAGGGTGGCGAAATCTTCTGCCGCTACGCACACAGATTGGCCGGTATCACTCGCAATGTAATTGTCGATACCGATGGTCGTATAGTCATGATGACTCGCCTATATGACGAAGAAGAATTTGCCCGCATGACACAAGTAATAGACAGCCTCCTTATTGAAGCCGGGAAGCAATAAAACCATTAATAGATAGAACTATGTCTAATGATTTACTCATAGAGTATAGCAATGCCGAGGTACTTCGCGAAGATCTTCCGGTACTGAAAGAGGTCAATTTCAAGTTGCATGCCGGCGAGTATGTCTACTTGATAGGTCGTGTAGGCAGTGGCAAAAGCAGTCTGTTAAAGACCATGTATGCCGATCTTCCGGTAACAGCCCAACGAGCCAACGTCTTGGGCTACGATATGACATGCATACGCGAACGCGAAGTCCCCTATTTACGTCGCAAACTTGGCATTGTATTCCAAGACTTCCAATTACTTACCGACCGTACGGTTCGCGAAAACCTCGATTTTGTTTTACGGGCCACCGGTTGGAAGAAAAGCGATGAAATGGAAGCGCGCGTTGAAGAGGTACTCGCCCAAGTAGGTATGTCAAAGAAAGCATACCGTATGCCACACGAACTGTCGGGTGGCGAACAACAACGCATAGCTATAGCACGTGCTCTACTCAACAATCCGCAAATTATCTTAGCCGATGAGCCTACCGGTAACCTCGACCACCAAACAGGCCTACAAATCGTCAATTTACTCTATCGCATATCGAAGTCGGGCACTGCCGTTATCATGTCCACTCACAACCTCTCGTTCTGCGACGATTTTCCCGGGCGCATATACCGTTGCGAAAACCATCTTCTCGAAGAGTTATAACACACCCAATATAGCAATACATTGCATATCAGTAGTAAAGAAAGATGAAAGTATTGAAGTTTGGAGGCACTTCGGTAGGTAGTGCCCGACGCATGAAAATTGTAGCTGAGCAAATATGCAACAACGAGCGCAAGATTGTAGTATTGTCGGCCATGGCCGGAACTACCAATACACTCGTTGAAATATGCGACTACCTGCACAAACGCAATGCCGATGGTGCTCGCGAAACAATTGCCTCGTTAGAGTGCCTATATTGGAGTGTGATAGACGAACTATACGACTCGGACAGCTATCGACAGACAGCTCGCACTGCCATCAAAGAAAACTTTGCACAAATACGAGAGTGCATCAAAGAGTTGTTTACCACATTCGACGAGAAAATAATATTAGCACAAGGCGAACTCATATCAACTGCCATGATGAACCTATACTTGCAAGAGCAAGGCATCAACTCAATATTGTTGCCGGCGCTCGATTATATGCGCATCAATAGGCATAACGAACCCGACATGGGTTATATACGCAAGCATCTTAAACAACTACTTGAGACCAATAACAATGCCGACATATACATCACGCAAGGATACATCTGCCGCAACGCATACGACGAGATAGACAATCTGCAACGAGGCGGTAGCGACTACTCGGCATCGCTCATCGGAGCAGCCATAGGAGCCGACGAGATACAGATATGGACCGATATTGATGGTATGCACAACAACGACCCTCGATACGTCAAGCACACCCGTCCGGTGCGCAACCTTCACTTTGAGGAGGCTGCCGAGTTGGGCTACTTCGGAGCCAAAATTTTGCACCCCACCTGTATTCAACCCGCCAAGCAGAACAACATACCCGTGCGACTGCTCAATACTATGGACCCCCAAGCGCAGGGCACCTATATCTCAAACTACGTCGCCAACCCCAAAGAGCAAGCTATAAAAGCCGTTGCTGCCAAAGACAACATTACTGCCATAAAAATAAAATCGGGACGCAAACTATTGGCTCATGGTTTTCTACGCAAAGTATTTGAGATATTCGAGACATATCACACAACCATCGATATGGTAACTACCTCTGAGGTGGGAGTGTCGGTTACTATAGACAACCAACGTCATCTACCCGAAATCCTCGACAGCCTGCGCCATTATGGTACGGTAATGGTCGATGAAAACATGGTGATAATATGTATCGTGGGCAACCTCGAATGGCACAATGTAGGTTACGTATCACAAGCCCTGATGGCACTGAAAGAGATACCTGTGCGCATGGTGTCGTATGGCGGAAGCAACTACAACATATCTTTCCTTGTTCATCAAGACGATAAAATAGCAGCCCTGCAAGCCCTCAACCGAGTGATATTTGGCATAGACGACTGATTGTAAAAACAATAAGACTACTCAGCATGGCTCTTTTCCCTATAGAACAATTTGAAAAAATCGATACCCCATTCTACTACTACGACACACAGCTGTTGCAACACACCATAGCCACCATACACCAAACAGCCCCCAAAGGCAGTGTAGTACACTATGCGCTCAAGGCCAATAGTCACCCCGCACTACTCAGCATCATAGCGCAAGCCGGCCTGGGTGCCGATTGTGTGAGCGGTGGAGAGATACGCCATGCTATTAATGCCGGCATCACACCCGACAAGATTGTCTATTCGGGGGTGGGAAAAACCGACAAAGAAATTGCCATGGCTCTACAATTGGGTATCGATTGCTTCAATGTAGAATCTTCGGCCGAACTGGAGGTCATCAACGATATAGCCGGACAAATGCAAATGGTGGCACCCATAGCCATTCGCATAAACCCTCACATCGATGCACACACGCACCATTATATCACCACCGGCACAAGCGAAAACAAGTTTGGTATAGACATCACGCAGATGCACCACGTTATTGAATATGCGCAAACACTGCGCAACATCACATTGCGGGGGCTGCATTTCCACATCGGGTCGCAAATCACATCGGTCAATCCGTTCATACAACTCTGCAACGTAATAAACAAGTTGCAAAAAGAGCTATTGAGTAAAGAGATAACTATCGATTACATAAATGTAGGGGGAGGTTTGGGGGTAAACTACGAAAATCCGGATATAGACTCCATACCCGACTTCCAATCTTACTTTGACACATTTGCACAACATATACACCTGCAACCGGGTCAGACGCTGCACTTTGAGTTGGGACGCTCAGTGGTGTGTCAATGCGGAACTCTCATCGCGCGGATACTATATATTAAAGAGGGGCTCAACAAGCGATTTGCTATTATCGATGCCGGCATGACCGACCTAATGCGACCGGCACTCTACCAAGCATCGCATAAGATAGAAAACCTCTCTTCCAATAAGCCCGCACAAGCATACGATGTGGTAGGCCCTATATGTGAGTCTTCCGATAGTTTCGGAACAGGAGTATGGCTCAACGAAGCCCGGCGAGGTGACTTCATAGCTATAAGATCGGCCGGAGCCTATGGCCAATCGATGGCAAGCCAATACAATTCGCGCGAATTGCCCGGCACATTTATTGGCTAAAAACATTCAGATAGGCCGTCTCGCCAATAATCAACAACAACCTAAATACAAGCAACTTAACAACAGTCGCCAATTTCCATTGTCAAGAAAATTGTGTTAAAATATATTAATGCCATTGACACGAATAAGAATTAGATATATTTTTGCATCGAAAACAAAAATAGAATAATTCTAATTATGGACGGAATTAAAATATTGGCAAAGGAAAGACTCGAGTTACATGGCATCAAGCCATCGATGCAACGCATGGCCGTGATGGAATATCTCATAACCCATCGCACTCACCCCACAGCCGAGATGATCTTTACCGATCTTTATCCCGAAATGCCCACTCTGTCGAAAGCCACTGTTTACAACACGCTCAATCTGCTTGTTGAAAGAGGAGTAGTACGACTCATAACAATAGAGGAGAAAAACGCTCGATACGATGCATGTATGGATCCGCACATACACTTCCGCTGTCGCAACTGCGGTGCAATACTCGACATAGATGTAGAGAAACATTGGATACCCGATATGCCGGCCGGTATGAGCGTAGATATGAGTGAGACCTACTGCATAGGACGATGTACCAAATGCAACAACTAAAAGAGATATTTATAAACAATCATTTAAATAAAACCTAAGATTATGAAATTTATCTGCACAGTGTGTGGTTATATCCACGAAGGCGATGCTGCTCCCGAAAGATGTCCTCAATGTAAAGTTCCTGCATCAAAGTTTGAAGTTCTCAACGAAGAGGCTGCACTTCAATTTGTATCGGAACACCATATAGGTGATGGAATAGTAGAAGATGAAGAGGTAATGGAAGGACTTCGTGCCCACTTTATGGGTGAGTGTACCGAAGTGGGTATGTACCTTGCAATGAGCCGTCAAGCCGACCGTGAGGGTTATCCCGAGATTGCCGAAGCATACAAACGCTTCGCTTGGGAAGAGGCCGAGCATGCTGCCAAGTTTGCCGAGTTGCTCGGTGAAGTAGTATGGGATACTAAGAAAAATCTCGATGCTCGCATGAATGCCGAATGCGGTGCTTGCGCTGACAAATTGCGCATTGCCACACGCGCCAAACAACTCGGATACGATGCCATTCACGATACCGTACACGAAATGGCCAAAGACGAAGCTCGTCACGGCAAGGCTTTTGAAGGCCTTTACAATCGTTATTTCAAGAAATAATAGTTAGTTGCCACAAAATAGCATAGAATAGTTTTTTTCAAAGTTTCGCTTGACGAGTCGCCCCAGTGATGAGGTGACTCGTCCTCTTTTACACCTCAATATATCACTCTTTCTATCCATTTCTACCTTTAAGTACACCATAAGAGGCACATTTTTTATTTATTGGAGAATATGTCGAGGTATTATCGATTATTTTTCTTACTTTTGTACTCGTATTTTTTACACACATACGTTTAACAGAACCAACTCATTATTAACGTGGAAACAAGGTATATATTCGTCACCGGAGGTGTTGCCTCATCATTGGGCAAAGGCATCATTTCGGCCTCATTGGCTCGTCTTTTATTGGCAAGAGGCTACAAAGTTACAATCCAAAAGTTCGATCCGTACATTAATATCGACCCGGGTACACTCAACCCCTATGAGCACGGAGAGTGCTATGTAACTGTTGATGGCCATGAAGCCGACCTCGACTTGGGTCACTATGAGCGCTTCACCAACACTCCCACTACACGAGCCAACAACATCACAACCGGTCGTATATACCAAAGTGTCATCGACAAAGAGCGTCGTGGCGACTATTTGGGTAAGACTGTACAAGTAATACCTCACATCACCGACGAGATAAAGCGCAATATGCTCAAGCTTGGCAGCAAAGGCGAGTACGACTTCGTCATCACCGAGATAGGTGGTACTGTTGGCGACATAGAGTCATTGCCTTTCCTCGAGAGCGTGCGTCAATTGCGCTGGGAATTGGGCAAACGTTGTATATGCATACACCTTACATACGTTCCCTACTTGGCAGCCGCCAAAGAGTTGAAAACCAAGCCCACACAACACTCGGTTAAGAAATTACAAGAGTTGGGTATTCAACCCGACATATTGGTATTGCGCACCGAGCACGAAATATCATCTTCGCAATGTCGCAAAGTGGCACTCTTCTGCAATGTTGATCCCGATGCCGTAATACAATCGCTCGATGTTCCTACCATCTATGAGGTACCCCTCAAGATGCACGAGCAAGGCCTCGACCAAATCGTGTTGAGCAAGACAGGACTTCCCGTTGAAGGCGAACCCGACTTGACTCAATGGTGCAACTTCCTACATCGCATGAACAATGCAACTGAAACCGTAAACATAGGCTTGGTGGGTAAGTATGTAGAGTTGCCCGATGCCTACAAATCGATCAACGAGTCACTCTTGCAAGCAGCTATATACAACGACCGCAAACTTAGCCTCCATTTTATCCACTCAGAGAAACTCAACGACAGTAATGTTGCCGAGACACTGAAAGGAATGGACGGTATTCTCATTGCTCCCGGATTTGGACAACGCGGTATCGAAGGTAAGTTTGTTGCCTTGAAATATGCTCGTGAAAACGACCTCCCCACATTTGGTATATGCTTGGGTATGCAATGCATGGTCATTGAGTTTGCACGCAATGTACTGGGTTATGAAGATGCCAACTCGGTAGAGATGGACGTAAAGACCAAGCACAATGTTATTGACTTGATGGACAGCCAAAAGAGCATATCGAACTTGGGTGGCACCATGCGTCTTGGTGCATACGATTGTGTGCTTGAGCCCGACTCAATTGCAGCCAAGGCTTACGGCTCGACACGTATCAACGAGCGTCACCGTCACCGCTTCGAGTTCAACAGCGATTACCGCGAGGCTTTTGAGAAGGCCGGCATGAGATGTGTAGGTACCAACCCCGACACCAACTTAGTTGAAGTTGTGGAGATACCTTCGTTGCGCTGGTTTGTTGGCACACAATACCACCCCGAGTACAATAGCACCGTATTACGTCCCAACCCCTTGTTTGTCGATTTCATTCGCGCAGCCATAAGTAAATAATAACGATAAAGATAAGTTGAACACAAATAATAAGTATGGATAAAAACACGATCATTGGATTTGTATTGATGATTGCCGTTGTGATAGGCTTCTCATGGTTTACACAACCATCGGCCGAGGAAATCGCAGCGCAACAACGATACAACGACTCTATTGCCGCCGTTGAGGCTGCCCAAGCACTGGAAATACAAGCTTGGCAAGAACAAGCCGATGCTGCAGCAAAAGCATCTATGACTCCTGTAGAAATTGATAGCCTTACAGCCGATTCACTACACAAAGCCGAGCTCTTTGCTACTTACGGTGCATTTGCTACCGTAGCCGAAGGTACCGAGGAGACTATAAAACTCGAAAACAACGTTGTTGCTTTGGAGTTCTCGAGCCGTGGTGGTTATCTGCGCAAGGCGACTCTCAAAGACTACAAAAACTACACCGGCAAGGACACCACCAATGTGGTACTCTTTGAAGAGAACGACAACCACTATGGTTTCATCTTCAAGGCCGGAGCGCGCATCATAGACACTCAAAATCTTTACTTCACACCCTCTGCTACCGACAGCACTGTCGATATGACACTCAACCTTGCCGGCAATGCGCAATGGAACGTACGCTACACTCTGCCCCAAGACAGCTACCGCTTGCAAATGGAGATTACTCAGAATGGCATGGAGAAGGTTATACCCCAAAACATTGTCAGCCTCGACATGTATTGGGACCTCAAGATGCCTCGTCAAGAGAAAGGTCGCATGTTTGAGCAAAACAATAGTGCTTTGTACTATAAATATCCGGGCGATGACGTAGATCACCTCCGCGAGAAAGGCGACCACGACAAGTACATCAAGACAAGCCTCAAGTGGATAGGTTATAAAGACCAATTCTTTACCACAGCATTCATAGCCGACAACAACTTCAGTGAAGCATTCTTGGTTACCGAAGACCTTGAAAAAGATCCCAAGTACCTCAAGAAATTCCACACCGAGACACTTATTGACTACACTTCGACCAACGCCAACGTTGGCAATTTCTCAATCTTCTTGGGTCCCAACGACTACAAGTTGTTCCGCTCATACGACAAGGGCGTTGATAAAGAAGACCGCTTGGATCTCGACCGCGTTATACCCCTTGGCTGGCCTTTGTTCCGATGGATCAATACACTCATTATCATCAATGTATTCGACTTCCTCGGACAATTTATCAGCAACTACGGTCTCATCATCTTCTTGCTCACCGTATTCATCAAGCTCATCTTGTTCCCCTTCACCTACAAGTCGTACAAGTCGCAAGCCAAGATGCGTGTGATACAACCTCAGTTGCAGGCACTCAACGAGAAATACCCCAATCCCGAAGATGCCATGAAGAAACAAAATGCCATGATGGAGCTTTACAGCAAAGCCGGCATCAACCCCATGGGTGGTTGCCTACCCATGCTGTTGCAAATGCCTATACTCGTGGCCATGTTCTCGTTCTTCCCCTCATCTATCGAGTTGCGCGGTGAGTCGTTCCTCTGGGCCAAAGACCTTTCATCATACGATGCCATTGTAGAATGGGACACATACATACCCCTCATCAGCAGCACATTTGGCAACCACATCAGCCTCTTCTGCTTGTTGATGACCATTACCAACATCTTGTACACCAAGATAACAATGGACCAAAGTGGACAGAACACCATGCCCGGTATGAAGTGGATGATGTACCTCATGCCTTTGATGTTCCTCTTCTTCTTCAACAACTACGCAGCGGGTCTTAGCTACTACTACTTCGTATCGTTGCTCATCACCATTGTACAAACATGGGCATTCCGCAAGTTTGTCGATGAAAAGAAAGTATTGGCACAAATGGAAGCCAATGCCAAGAAGCCTCGCAAGAAGAGTGGCTTCATGGCTCGACTCGAAGAAGCTCAACGCCAACAAGAGGCTCTGCTTCGTGAACAACGCAAACAACAAGCCAAACACAATGGCAAAGGTCGCCACTAAGCCCCTTTGACCATCATATAACAAGAGACAGTGCCACAAACACTGTCTCTTGCTGTATATACACGCCGGGTACACACAACTCACTTGTAAGGAAGTTATATATAACCACACTTAACAACTTGCCGGCCAAGTTGGCATTTATTTTTCCATTCGCACTCAAAAAAAGAAACGATAATTTGCTACATCGGCTTATTTCTATTATCTTTGCACCACCAAAGCGGATGTGGCGTAATTGGTAGCCGCGCCAGACTTAGGATCTGGTGTCGAGAGACGTGTGGGTTCGAGTCCCGTCATCCGCACCACAACGAGAAAGACTACTCCACAAGAGTTCTTTCTCGTTTTTTTTTGATTATAAACTCTTTATAAAACATCAATATGAAAGCCTTACGCACTATTATACTATGCCTGTCACTGCTCATGTGTGTTACGATATCACAGGGTCAAGAGGTTACCGATAGCAACGAGAGTACAATATCGGACGACAAACTATTCGATACGGTGAAGCAATATGACAATACCGAGTACACAAGCGTAAATTCTTTTATGATAGGTATGGCAAAGATGCTGGCCGGTAAAGAGGAAAAAGCATTTCTCGACAAGATAAAGTCTATAAAAATTGTAAACTTGGCCCAATGCGATGAAGAGATTAAAGGCCAATATGTTGCATTCGTATCGGCAAGTCAGCTCAAAGGCTATGAGCCGGCTATCGAGATGGTAAACGACAACAACACAACACGCATTTTCATCAAGAACGATAATGAAATAGTAGAAAAGATGGTTATTGCACATCTGGGCACAAGCATATACCTGCTCATGCAGATCAATGGCGAGCTGACTATATCGGACCTTGAAAATATGAATCCTATGAACAAAGAGAAGCAAAAACAATAGGCTACTCCCTTGCTACTCTCCACCAATCAACATCTACCCAACCGCCATCGTTGCTTTTCACAGCCGGGCGAGTGCAGAACAGACCTACTTTGGCTCCTATCCATTTTCCTTCTCGAGGAGTAAATGTAGTACCCAATGGCTTGTAATCGATGCCATCTTCACTATAATAAAACCGTACTTCAACTATCATATCGGCGCTACCCTCGCTCTTGAGCACCTTCTTACCGGTATCGTGAAAAGTAGCTCGCAAGTATATTGTAGGACAAGATAATGGCAACGATGCCATAACCCTCTCAGGCGTACCCTTATCGGCCTTGTTACATTGCACTTGCGACAAAACTATTCCTTCGGGAGTATTCTCCAGCACCATAGCGGCATAGTCGAGTCCCATCACGAGCAGTCCGGCACGCTCGCCATGATACTTTGCAATAGGGTTGAATGTGAGTCGTGTCGTTACAACAAAATCTTTTGCCGGAGTCTTTTGCAACAGAAGATTTGAAACATCATAGAGGTTGTCGTAATCTTCGGGCACAGGATATGAGTACAGACGCAACCTGCCGTTTGAAGCATCGCAATAGTGCCAACGATGATCATAATTGGCATGCCATTGCCACTGCAAGCCCAAGGTTGCGCTATCAAACTCATCACTCTCAACAGGTGTAGCCATAGGACAATAACCATCGACACGAGGTTTTCTATATCGAGTCACAGGCTCACCACAGCCATCGCCATCGGGGTCATGACCTATCACCGGCCAACCATCGTTGCGCCATGTCAGGGGTTGCAAATGTACCAATCGGCCATATACTCCCACATCTTGAAAGTGAATAAACCAATCTTCGCCCGAGGGTGTATCTACCCAACCGCCCTGATGAGGGCCATTAATATCTGTACCTCCCTGAGCCATCACAGTTTGCTCTTCATAAGGTCCATAAGGCGACTTACTACGCAACACCACCTGCCACCCGGTAGGCACACCTCCGGCCGGCGCAAAGATATAGTAATAGCCATTGCGCTTGTAGAACTTAGGGCCTTCTATAGTAACATGTTTCTCATGGCCATCATACACAATGCGACTCTCGGTAATGGTATGAGTAGCATCGGCACTGAGTTCGCACACAAAAAGCACACTCTTCAGTCCGCCTCGGCTGCCGGCAATGCCATGCGCCAAATACACCCTGCCATCATCGTCCCACAGCGGAGTCGTATCGATGTAACCCTTACCGGCCTTCACAAGCACCGGCACACTCCACACGCCACGCACATCGGCAGTATGGGTCATAAAAATACCCACATCAGGGTCTCCCCAGAATATATAGAACTCGCCATTGTGATGTCTTATACAAGGAGCCCATACTCCACAACCATGTTGTACGGTAGCATATTTCTCATCGGGCACATTGCCCCAGGGCAGAGCAGCTCCTACAATACTCCAATTGACCAAGTCGCGCGAGTGCAGTATCTGCAAGCCCGGCACACAATTGAAACTCGATGATGTCATGTAGTAGTCATCACCTACCCGACACACATCGGGGTCGGAGTAGTCGGCACAAAGTATAGGATTTTGATATTGACCATTACCCAAGTCGGCACACCACACCTCCGACACATAGTCATTGGCACACACCATAGCCGATAACATTACAGTTGCAAAGAGAAGCAATTGGCGCATCATAATATTCTTATCAACAACAATTATAAACTCTCCAAAATTAGCAAATAATTCTCTCTTTCACAAATCGGGTATATAAATAGTGAGGGCTGCACCATTGTATAGTACAGCCCACACTCTATTCGGCAGATATTCCTATCTTACTATTAACGGCGAACTTTGAGTGTTTGAGAGCTACCATCGGTATAAACAGCCTTCACGATGTAGATACCACGAGCCATCTTGTTGAGATCCATCTCATCGGCATTGGCCGTACCTACCAAGCGACCCAATACATTATATACATATAGAGTCTCGGCACCATTGGCAGCAACGACATTGTTGCTCATAAAGAGTTTACCCAAGTTGCATACATGTTTCACACCACTATCACCGGCCTTAAATTCGATGTAATAATAGTTGATAGCATTAACGGGGTTGGTGATTGTCACCTCACCGGCTTGTGCAATGTTTACGCTATAAGAAGGATACACCTTATCAACAGCTTGCTCATCGGCAACGATAACATCGAGCAAAACTTCCTCACCTTGCGCTACAACCATATTACGGTCGGTAGCATCTTTATTACCCGAGCGGGGGCAAATGAGCAATGTACCGGCCTGAGGTACTGCTACTGAGATATAGTTGTTAGCACCACCGGGTTTCAAGCGGTGTGTAAACGGCTCAGTTGTGCCGGCTACATCAAACTTGGCATTGTTGGTATCAACTACCCAAGGTTTAGTTTCGTCGGTACCGGGAACAACAACCAATGTGAAGATACCACTTGTATAGTCGGCATCAAATGTATTGGCACCTATCACAGCAGGGTCTAATATCAATTCGCTGGTAGGTTGAGGATCGGGATCGGGGTCGGGATCGGGATCAGGTGTAGGATCGGGATCGGGGTCCTCTACAGCTTCGGCAGTAAACTGTATGTAGTAGTAGTTAAGGTTACCTGTAGGCATTGTCACCTCAACAGTACCGGCAGCAGGAACTGCTACATTGGTTGTATAGTATGCACGAGGAGTCTCACCATAAACGTGATCAACAGTATCAGCCTCTTGTACAACAGCATTGTATAACTCTGTGCCATTTTGAGTTGCTACAAGAGTACGGCTTGTATCAGAGTTGCTACCTGTACGAGCACCAAAGATGATTGTACCTGCCGAGGGAGCCTCAATGCGAATAGAGTTATTTTTCGATTTGGCCTTGATACGACGAGTGTATTGAATAGTTGTGTCGTTGCTGAAACGCACCTTATTGTCATCTACCTCCCATGTCTTACCATTACATACAAAGGTATAAATTCCGTTTACCACATCTTCCGAGTATGTGCCGGTCTCGATATTCTCGGCATTGAATGTCCACTCTGATGGTTCTTGGGCTTGTGCACACAATGTAAAGAGTGCAAATGCTGCAAAAAGTAGTGTTTTCTTCATGTTATTTATTTTATTGGTTAATAATTATCACTCCTTATACAAGTTACAATATATGATAATGCAAATATGGTACAAATATAAGGATTATTAGATATAGTATTTAACCAATAGAGTGTAATTTTTTATCAAATCCACGCTTTTACAGCAGTTTTCTTTATCATATATCAGCATCAATCGACAATCGACCTACAAGAAAGTTATCGCTCTACTTTATAATTACCACGCATGGGCTATCAAGTTCTTTGCGCCATGCAGTTACGTATTCAAACCACTGCTCGGCACTTTTGTACCCATAACACTCCTTCATAGATGTGAAAGTGATATAATAACGCATACTTGTTTTTCCGGGCATACTCATCTGGTACAGATAGTTTACTTTATCCTTCTCTTCACCCACAATATATTGCGTGGGTATATAAGCAGCCAACCCCACAGTCTCCTTAGCATACTTGATGGTATCATTGACAGGCCAATCGGTACCCCAGCAAGCTATGAGGCCTCGGTGATCGCTCATCGACTGCGAACCCTTTATATCTTGCACTCCGGTACAGAAGATTTCGTTGCCAAGTGGTTGTGCAAAGTTCACATCTACCTGCACATCGCGATGACCGCCATACAGTGTATAACGGCAACTCATATCCAAGTGGCTATCGCCATACTGCCACCCATCAACAGCCATCTCCACAATGGTACGCACCGGGCCGGCAGCTACTATCGTAGCACTACGATTACTTACAGGGTCAATATGCACAGCTTTCTTCTTCTTGGCATTCCACCCTTTCAGTGTTCCCACACCACAACTGCCACTCACTCGCAATACATCGTCGCCATAGCCTTGAGATAATTGTTCGTCATTGGGATACCAACCGCTCGACTGCAACTCATGACCTTTATTGAATTTTCCATAAATATCTACTGTCTGCTTGCGGTCGAAATATAAGCGGTAGGCTACCAACTCACTCTCAAACGCAGGCCCATGATGATGCAGATAGTTATACAAGTCGCCGGAGGGTGTAGATATGCTATTGATAGGCATGTGAGGGCGCTTCTTACTCTTCGATGCCACCAACATATCGGCATATACTCGCGAAGCATAGCGATGGGGCAATGAAGGCTCGTCGCTCACCACAACCCGCACATCGAGTTGTGCACCGGCCAACACATCTACAAGGAATGCTATCTCATCGGCATGCTTGTCGCCATCGGTATCATCTACTTGCGATGGAATTTCCTCACCTGCCACATATACCGTTGCCGACTTTATCTCAAAGGGTGCATCAACATCATACACCGAAATAACTACCGGCACATCGATACGATGTTGCGACAAAGGGTTTTCAATAGACACTTCTACCTCATGCGTGGCAGCCAACACCATCACAGCACTCAGCCAAGTTATGCACAAGAAAAATTTCCTCATTACACTATCATTTAAATTTCACAATTCTATTATCGGCACCATCGGCAATGCGCACATGCTCCTTGTCGAGTTGCGATTTTGTTATCACCACATCGACACAGTCGGCAGCTATGGTAGCCGAAGCAGCAGTTGCAGTAGTACGCAAGCCATCGATAACAATATCGGTTGCCCCCGATAGGCTTATGACATCGCCCTTAGCGGGCTCTACCATCACATTGCGCAAGACTATATCACGAGCCTTATTGATGTGAATACCACTCTTGGCGTTGAGAATAGTAACATTCTCTATCGTCACATCGCTAATCTTCATCTCGGGCAAGCCATTGAAGTACATGGCACGTCCTGCACCACGACACACAACATCACTGATGTGTATATGTCGAAAAACAGGTGTCTTTTCACTGACAGGTGGTACACTATCGGCTGTAGCCTTGCCTTTTTTACCATAGAACAGGTCGAAGAGCAACGGCTCTTCGGGAATATTTGTCATCACGATATCGCTGATATAGATATTCTCCACTACTCCACCACGACCACGAGTACTCTTGAAACGTAGCCCCACATCGGTGCCAATAAAGCAACAATCGGAGATGAATATATTGCGAGCACCACCCGACATTTCACTACCTACTACAAATCCGCCATGACCATGCAACACCGTATTGTTACGAATAATCACATTCTCACATGGCATTGCTCTGCGACGACCATCTTCGTCCTTGCCCGACTTAATACAGATGGCATCATCGCCGGCATCAAAACTGCTATTGACCACCAACACATTACAGCATGATTCTAAATCAAGAGCATCACCATTCTGGGCATACCATGGATTGCTCACTTGCACACCATCTATAGTGACATGCTTGCACATAAGCGGGTGCAAGCACCATGCCGGAGAGTTCTTAAAGGTAACATCACGCAACATCACTGTATCGCAAGCGATGAAATTGAGTAATGTAGGACGCAACCAACGCTTGATACTCTCCCACTCGGCATCGGTAACAATATTATCGGGGACATTAAAGTCATAACACGCTTCGGCCCCTTGTCGCGAAGCCTCCGAGGGGTACCATATATCGCCCTTTTCATTGGTTATCTTACTTTTCTTGAGCAACTCTTTCCACTGCTTCGATGTAACTTTACTCTTCTTGACGGGTCGCCAAGCCTCGCCACTGCCATCAAACGTACCATGACCGGTAATAGCTATATTATGCGCTTTATAGGCATACAAAGGCGACTGACAACGCCGGGTATCAAGACCCTCAAACGATGTGTCGATGATGCGATAGGCATCAAGTTCGGCTGTAAAGAGCACCATAGCTCCATACTCGGTGTGCAGGCACACATTACTCAGCAACTCGATAGGCCCTGTCAGCCATAGACCTGCCGGTACTACAACCGTACCACCACCATGGGCATTCACATCGGCAATAGCTTGAGCAAAAGCCTCGGTACACAACGTGCTTCCGTCGCTTACTGCTCCATATTGGCAAATATCCACTCGGTAATCGGGGAATTGGGGTTGCACGACAGTGGGCATATCAAACGGCACACCATCATACATAGCACGATAGTTCTGTGCCGAAGCAGTAATGATGGCCAACAACACTACTGCGGTAAAAATTTCTCGAAGTCTCATAAATCCAATCTAAGCTGATCTATGATATAAGAGTCTCTCCAAACTCTACATCACATCATTATTTCATAATATATTGTTGTTGTGCAATACATTCTATCGCACAATCGAGAATAGCATCTCGGCCTGTCTGATAAGCATTGGGAGCCATATCCACCTTGATATGAGGGTCTATTCCCCACTCAGTATCATTACCATCGGCATCGAGAATAGGCGAAGCCGACAAACGCAAGTTCCAACCATTGGGCAGATTGTAGGTAAAAGGCAAACCGCTACCGCCACCGGTACGATCGCCTATAATGGTTACTTGAGGTAACGATTTCATTACTTGCACAAAGTTATTGGCAGCACTGAAAGTGTGACGATTGGTCAGTACCACTACAGGTTTACCATATAATATATGTCCTTCGGCAGGCCGATAATAATAGGCATACGGCTCCGACAGGGCATCATGAGCAGGAGCTGTCTTGTGCTGTATATAACCAGCCAATATAGGAGCATCTATAAATCTTGATGCAATTACCTCAACATTCGACAATGAGCCACCTCCATTGTTGCGCACATCGATAATGAGACCATCGCAGGTAATAAAATGCGCCAAGATGTAGTCGAGAGTTGTGGGGCTGATGCTACTGCTAAAGCTATCGTAATAGATATAACCTATATTCTCGCGCAACTTCTTATACGTTATACCCCCGGCCTGATAAAAGTCGAAATTGAGATAATTCTCATGAACGATGCGCTCGTCATAATTAACAGGATAATCTTGAAACCATTTCCAATAATAACTCGAGGCAAAAGCACTAGCCAGATTTACATGTCCGTCTTGCAAAGAAGCCAACATCTCGCCACACAGATTGAAGAAATCTTGGTCGCTTATATCGTCATTGACACGAGGTGCATAATAGTTATATACCGAGTCCCAATCGACACCCTTGTACTCAAAGAAACAATAATGTTCATCGACAATGTGCCACAACGCATTGAAATTGGTCTTGGCAGTATCTTGCACATGGCTGTCGTCATCGACAAAGCAGGCTTGTAGTTGCACCAACAACAAGGCCGACAATATATAGAGAACAGACTTTATCTTCATTGTGATATATTGTATAATGCCCTGATAACAGGTCGGTTGTTATGTTTATAATCTACGCCGGCCAAGTCACCGGCAAATCCTACTACAAAGTTATGCATGACAAGTTGGTAACGATTGTTGTTCTCATAAGTAGTATCGATGCGATTGTGATAGCCTACACGCAGAGCCCAACTACCCATGTGCATATCTATTGTGATGCGATTGCCCATATCGAAACGATTGGCCCATGTACCACAATGCAAAAAATCGCGGTAATTGCCCAACCACACCTCATAGTACGACTCGGCATACTGAGGTTGTGCAAAGACTCCTACAAGTGGTAAATTCATCTGATATCGAGCTGTCAATGGCAATTTACCTAAAGAAAAATTATATACTACCATACCTGTCAAACCCAATGAAATATCAGCCTTGACACTGGTGGGGTTGTTGCCTCCATGATAGTTATAAAGCCCCTGGGCACGCAACGAAACATCTCCTCCATAATAGAGTTGCAACCCATCTATCGGGGTGTTGCTCCTACGCATCATGGCAAAACTATAATCCAAACCACCCTCTCGCGTAAGTCCCGCACCCGATATACTCAATCGTGTCTGTCCATAGTTCAACCCTATGCGCTGCTGCCACACCCAACTATAATTATCGAGTTTCATTGCCTTCATAAGTTCCACATCAAGGGCAATATCCCAACCCTTGTAGCTCCATGGCGACAAGTATGTATCTATCAGCCTCACACCTCCTGCTTCAAACTCTACAGCCGTAAAGACCGGGCAAAGAGGTTTAATACTATCTTGCTGTGCCACAGCATATAAGGCCGTCACACACAACAAAGCTGTATAAAGAAATCGTTTCATATTCTATTCTACATCGTGCGAAGGGAATATGCTCAACTGTCCATCAAGAGGGATATCCTCTTCGGTAGTATCCTCAACGACAGGCTCTTCATGGCGCAGTGGTTCCAACTCGGTTATAGAGTCAATGGTAAATTGAGTGATGCGCTTACCCTTGGCTGTAAAACCTTTGATAGCAATAAACTCATCAGCATCTACAATGAGAGGTTCTCGGAAGGCATCGCCACCACCAAATCGCACCTCAAATCGCGGATAAGCCTCTCTACTGTAACACAACATCTTTGAGGCTGCATTATCGCCAAGGAAGTTCTGTTTGCGAGTAGTAGCCTCAAGTTTGAAACGCTTCATATAGGGCATACCTTGTTGGTTGGCATCGTTGAGCAGCACTGTCCATACACAATTGGCATCAAATTTTTCTATGAGCAGTATATTATTTTCGTAGTGGTTGGTAGCATCGAAATTGGTTGTATAGAAATCGCCATTATCCAGAACAACCAACACCAAGTCATTGTTGTGGAACTCGCCCAAATACTCTCCACGCTTATCGTAGTTGAGACGAAGCACATCACGGTCAAACCACACATCACGTCCACCCAATGTAGAGCCACCCTTGGCAGCCAATGACATAGACCGGACAATCCCTTTGGTCACGATATTACCCATCGAAGCACGACCTTTGATAGCCAATGTGCTGAAATCGACCATCACATGATCTTTGTTGGAACGTATGGTTTTTTCGAGAACCACTTTCACCGTCTCAGCCTCACCATTTGAGTTGGCCGTAAACCACTTCACTCGCGATCCGGGCTTACCTTGGGTCAAATCGTACATCTTGTCACGAGTAATGCCTGTTACAGCAAAACGTTTCATGTAGTGTACTCCACCCTTACCATTCATGTATATCACGTTGTAAATGGTGCGAGTATCGTTACGCTTAAAGACATCGATATGCAGTATATTCTTTCCTATAAATTGCTTCTCGGCTACCTTGACTACGGTATAACGACCATCTTTGTAGAAGATGATGATATCATCGATATTTGAGCAGTTGCACACAAACTCGGCATTAGGATCGCGTTGCAAACCTGTTCCCATGAAGCCATCTTCCTTGTTGAGATACAACTTCTCGGTAGCCTCCACCACTTTAGTAGCCTCGATGGTATCGAAGTTGCGTATCTCGGTCATGCGAGGGAAACTCTTTCCGTAAGTCTCTTTCAAGTGCGAGTACCAAGCTATGGTATAGTCGGTAAGTGTCTCCAAGTGGTGACGAGTCTCGGCTATCTGTTCGAGCTTCTCGGCAATGAAATTCTCGGCCTTCTCCGAGTTGAAGCGCAATATACGAGCCATCTTTATCTCCATCAATCGCAATATATCATCGGCTGTTATCTCGCGTATGAATTGCGTTTTGAACGGAGTGAGTCGCTTGTCGATATGAGCCACAGCCTCGTCCATCGAACGGCTCTCCTCAAATTCGCGATCTTTATATATGCGCTCCTCGATAAATATCTTCTCGAGCGAGGCAAACATCAAGGCCTCGTGCAATTCTTGCAACTTTATCTCCAACTCCTGACGTAAGAGGTCGCGGGTGCGATTGACACTACGTCGCAACACCTCACTCACCGACAAGAAGTGTGGTTTCTTATCATCAATCACACAGCAGTTGGGCGAGATACTCACTTCGCAATCGGTAAATGCATAGAGAGCATCTATCGTCTTATCGGACGATACGCCGGCAGGCAAGTGTATAAGTATCTCGGCCTGAGCCGCAGTATTGTCATCGACCTTGCGTATCTTGATTTTTCCTTTCTCCTGAGCCTTCAATATCGACTCGATAAGCGTCGATGTTGTCTTACCAAAAGGTATCTCGGTAATAGCGAGGGTACGATTGTCTATCTTATCTATCTTGGCACGTACTTTCACAGCACCACCACGCTCACCATCATTGTAACGCGACACATCAATGAAACCGCCGGTGCGGAAATCGGGATAAAGTTTAAACTCCTCCCCACGCAAATAAGCAATGGCGGCATCAAGCAGTTCGTTGTAGTTGTGCGGTAGAATTTTCGATGACAAACCTACGGCAATACCCTCAACACCTTGAGCCAATAGCAAAGGGAACTTCACAGGAAGTGTTACAGGCTCTTTCTTACGACCATCGTACGACAGCTGCCACTCAGTCACCTTGGGACTATACACCACTTCGAGGGCAAACTTCGAGAGTCTTGCCTCAATATAACGAGGAGCCGCCGCACTATCGCCGGTGAGAATATTACCCCAGTTACCTTGATAATCGATGAGCAACTCCTTCTGTCCCATCTGTACCAACGCATCACCTATCGAAGCATCGCCATGAGGGTGATAGGCCATAGTAGAACCTATAACATTGGCTACCTTGTTGTAACGCCCATCTTCCAGCAGTTTCATGGCATGCAAGATGCGACGTTGTACCGGCTTGAGGCCATCGGCAAGGTGCGGAACAGCACGCTCGAGTATTACATACGATGCATACTCAAGAAACCAATTGCGGTACATACCGGTCAGATGCAATTTGGTATCTCCACCTTCGGTTGTAGAAGTCTTATATGAAGTACTATTACCCTCCGAGGCAATAGGTTGCATTTCATTCTCCTCGGGAATATTGTTTATATCTTTGTCTTGGTCACTCATCGATGGTGATTTTTATGGTTTTTAAGGTTGAAGCAGCGACTTGCCATAACTATAAAAAAGCTATTTCGTAATATTTTCACTTTTTTTGTGCCTTAAATAGAACAAGCCAGTGCAAAAATACAAATTAAATCGAAAAAAATCACTTACTTTGCAGTTTAATTTGAGTCATCAACTATGGCTCTTAATGATAACGATAATAACTAAGAAAAATAAAGATCATGGCACAAGAAGACGTTTTCAAGAAACTTGTATCGCATTGCAAAGAATACGGATTTGTATTCCCCTCAAGCGAAATATATGATGGCCTTGCAGCAGTGTATGACTATGGCCAAATGGGTGTAGAGTTGAAAAACAACATCAAGCGCTATTGGTGGGACAGCATGACACTGCTCAACGACAATATCGTGGGTATTGACTCGGCTATCTTTATGCACCCTACTATCTGGAAGGCATCGGGACACGTTGATGCTTTCAACGATCCTTTGATTGACAACCGCGACTCTAAGAAACGCTATCGCGCCGATGTCCTCATCGAAGATTGCATTGCCAAGTACGATGAGAAAATAGACAAGGAGGTAGAAAAAGCACGCAAGCGTTTTGGTGAAAACTTCGATGAGAAGATGTTCCGCGAGACCAATCCCCGTGTACTCGAGAATGCCGCCAAACGCGATGCCTTGCATGAGCGCTTTGCCAATGCTATGGCCGAGATGAATCTTGAAGAGTTGCGCCAAATCATTATCGACCAAGAGATTGTATGTCCCATAAGCGGAACAAAAAACTGGACTGATGTGCGCCAATTCAACCTCATGTTCTCAACCGATATGGGTTCTACCGCCGACGGTGCTATGAAGGTATATTTGCGTCCCGAGACAGCTCAAGGTATATTTGTAAACTTCCTCAATGTACAAAAGACAGGCCGTATGCGCATACCTTTTGGTATTGCACAAATTGGTAAGGCTTTCCGCAACGAGATTGTTGCCCGCCAATTTATCTTCCGCATGCGCGAATTTGAGCAAATGGAGATGCAATTCTTTGTACGTCCCGGAGAAGAGATGCAATGGTTCAACCACTGGAAAGAGTTCCGTCTGCGCTGGCACAAAGCGCTCGGACTTGGCGACCACAAGTATCGTTACCACGATCATGAAAAATTGGCTCACTATGCCAATGCCGCTACCGATATAGAGTTTGAAATGCCGTTTGGATTTAAAGAGGTTGAAGGTATCCACTCTCGCACCGACTTCGACTTGAGCCAACACGAAAAATTCTCCGGCAAGAAGATTCAATACTTCGACCCCGAGTTGAAAGAATCATATACTCCCTATGTTATTGAGACTTCTATCGGTGTGGATCGTATGTTCCTCAGCGTATTGGCCGCAGCTTACAAAGAGGAACAACTCGAGAATGGCGAAACTCGTGTCGTATTGCAACTCCCTGCAGCATTGGCACCGGTTAAAGTTGCCGTTATGCCTCTGGTTCGCAAAGATGGTCTGCCCGAGAAGGCCGAAGAGATTATCAACCAACTCAAGTTTGACTATCGTTGCCAATATGATGAGAAAGACTCTATCGGTAAACGTTATCGCCGTCAAGATGCTATCGGTACACCATTCTGTGTAACAGTAGATCACCAAACACTCGAGGACAATACCGTAACACTGCGCGAACGCGACAGCATGGAGCAACATCGCGTAGCTATTGACGAGCTGCACGCTCTCATTGGCGAGAAGGTAAGCTTCCGTAGCTTGTTGCAAAAGATTGTAAAGTAAACACACTTAAAATTGAGATAGAATATGAAAAAGTTTTTTCGTCTTGCTATTGCAATGACAATATGCGTATTGTCGCTGACATCATGTAGCTACAACTCGATGGTAGAAGCCGATGAAAATGTGAAAGCTCAATGGGCCAAGGTAGAGAACCAATACCAACGTCGCGCCGACCTCATTCCCAACCTTGTCAACACCGTGAAGGGCTATGCTGCACACGAAGCCTCGACACTCGAAGCTGTTGTAGAAGCTCGCGCCAAAGCTACACAAGTGACTGTCGATGCCGAAAGCCTCGATGCCGAAAGCCTCAAAGCCTATCAAGAGGCTCAGGGTGAGTTGAGTCAGGCTTTGGGTCGTCTATTGGCTGTTACCGAAAATTATCCCGACTTGAAGGCCAACGAAAACTTCCGCGACCTACAAGCTCAATTGGAAGGCACCGAAAACCGCATTGCAACCGAACGTGGTCGTTATAGCGAAATAGTAGCCGGATATAACGCCATGATACGAAAGTTCCCGGCCGTCATTACAGCCAAGATTTTTGGTTTTGATGCCAAGCCTCAATTTGAGGCTGAGAAGGGTACCGAACAAGCTCCTGTGGTAGAGTTTTAAGATTTAATACTTATCGGACTGACAATGAAGAAATTTTTGCTTTGGGCAGTTGCCTTGATAATTTTGCCTACCATCTTTGTAGCCTGCGAAGAGGAGAAAGACGAAGATGAGGAAGAGAGAAAGAACTACTGGGTAGAGTATGCCAATTGGCGCAAGGCCAACCTCGCTTTCTTTGAGGAAAAATATGCCGAAACCGACTCTACCGGCAAGCTCGTTTACGAACGCATAACTCCATCGTGGGACGCAAGTTCGACAATACTCATGCGTTGGTATAACGACCGCAGCCTCACCGAAAACGCTATGCGCCCCTACTCTACAAGCTATATCGACGTTATATACAAGGGCACTACATATCAAGACACAATCTTCGATACGTCTTTCAATAACACCGCCTATGGCGATAGCATATATCGTTCGAAATTATCCGACAACATAAAAGGTTGGGTAATAGCCTTGACAAACATGCACGTGGGAGACCACTGCCAAGTGATTATACCCCACACTTGCGGATATGGCGACAAATACACGTCCGATATTTTGCTTCCATACTCAACTCTTGTGTTCGATATTAAACTGCGGGATATTCCCGGTCTTGAAAAGCCCGTTAAATAATACTCATAGTAGTACATACCATCAACAACCCCATACACCAAGGTGTGTGGGGTTGTTTTTTTCTCTTCAACCACAAACTTTGCGAGCTCAAAGTTTTTAATCGAATATATAAAATAATCACAACCCCCCTCCAATCTCATTATAGCATAAAAAAGCGGTGCAACGGATAACCCGTTGCACCGCATATATTGATGTGTTACATTATCAGAAGTCGGTAACAGCCTTACGATTGGCCATGCTACGCTCAAAGTCCTCTTTCGAACCAACAACCAAACGTTCGTATTCGCGCAAACCGGTACCGGCAGGAATGAGGTGACCGCAGATAACGTTCTCCTTCATACCCTCGAGAGTATCTACCTTGCCCACGATAGCAGCCTCGTTGAGCACCTTGGTAGTCTCTTGGAACGATGCAGCCGACATGAAGCTCGATGTCTGCAATGCGGCACGTGTAATACCTTGCAAGATTTGCTCCGATGTAGCAGGTATAGCATCGCGTACCTCAACAGGACGCAAGTCACGACGTTTAAGTGAAGAGTTCTCATCGCGGAGACGACGTGCTGTCACGATCTGACCGGCACGAAGGTTTTGTGAGTCGCCGGCATCTACCACGACTTTCTTACCCCATATACGGTCATTCTCGTCCATAAACTCACGTTTATCAACAATTTGTTGCTCGAGGAAGCGAGTATCACCCGGATCAAGGATATTAACCTTACGCATCATCTGACGCACGATTACCTCAAAGTGCTTATCGTTGATCTTCACACCTTGCATACGGTACACGTCTTGTACTTCGTTCACGATATACTCTTGTACGGCTGTGGGACCCTTGATAGACAAGATGTCGGAGGGAGTTACAGCACCGTCCGAGAGAGGTGTTCCGGCACGTACATAGTCGTTTTCTTGTACAAGAATTTGTTTCGATAGGGGCACGAGGTATTTCTTGATTTCACCGGTCTTAGACTCAACCGAGATTTCACGATTACCACGTTTGATCTTACCGAAGTGTACTTCACCATCGATTTCCGATACAATAGCGGGATTTGAAGGATTACGAGCCTCGAACAACTCGGTAACACGAGGCAAACCACCGGTGATATCACCAGCCTTACCTTGTGCACGAGGTATCTTGACAAATACCTCACCGGCACGCATATTGTGACCCTCTTCGATGAGCAAGTGAGCACCTACAGGGAGTGAGTAGCTACGCAATACCTCGCCATTCTCGTCGAGAATAGATGCTGCAGGCACGCGAGTACGGTCTTTCGACTCAGTGATAATCTTCTCACGCAAACCGGTTGTCTCGTCACTCTCAACGCGGTAGGTTACACCCTCTTCAACGTTTTCAAAAGCAACCTTACCGGTAGCCTCCGATACGATAACAGCGTTGAAGGGGTCCCATTCGCATATCATATCGCCTTTCTTCACATTATCGCCACTGTTGAAGTAGAGTTTCGAGCCATAAGGTATATTGGCCGATGTAAGTACCATCTTGGTATTGGGATCGACAATACGCATCTCGGCCAAACGACCTACAACGATAAGTTGTTTTCCGCCATTCTCGTCTATATAATCTACTGTACGCAACTCGTCAATCTCAAGCACACCATCGTAGCGAGATGTTACATTTGAAACGGCTGCAATATTTGAAGCGACACCACCGACGTGGAATGTACGCAGTGTAAGCTGAGTACCCGGCTCACCAATTGATTGTGCGGCAATCACACCTACAGCCTCACCCTTCTGTACCATGCGGTTGTTAGAAAGGTTGCGGCCATAACACTTGGCACAAACACCCTTCTTCGACTCACAAGTGAGTACCGAACGTATCTCAACACGCTCGATGGGCGATTCTTCAATCTTCTTAGCAATAGCATCGGTTATCTCTTGACCCGACTCCACAAGCAACTCGCCTGTGATGGGGTGATATACATCGTGTACCGAAACGCGACCCAAGATACGCTCGCTGAGTGTTGCAACGACGTTCTCGTTGTCTTTCACCTCGGTGCATACGAGACCACGCAATGTACCACAATCCTCCTCGGTGATAATCACATCGTGAGCCACATCGACAAGACGACGTGTCAAGTAACCGGCATCGGCAGTCTTCAACGCGGTATCGGCAAGACCCTTACGGGCACCGTGGGTTGAAATGAAGTACTCCAACACCGAAAGACCTTCCTTGAAGTTCGACAAGATGGGGTTCTCGATAATCTGACCACCCTCGGCACCGGCCTTTTGAGGTTTAGCCATAAGACCACGCATACCCGAGAGCTGACGAATCTGGTCTTTAGAACCACGAGCTCCTGAGTCGAGCATCATATATACCGAGTTGAAACCTTGATTGTCGCTCGACAACTGTTTCATCAAGATATTTGAGAGGTTCGAGTTAACGTGAGTCCAAGTATCGATGATTTGGTTATAACGCTCATTGTTGGTAATGAAACCCATGCTATAGTTAGCCATGATTTGCTCTACCTCGGCATAACCCTCTTTTACGAGAGCCTCTTTCTCTGCGGGGATAATAACGTCGCCCAAGTTGAACGACAAGCCACCACGGAATGCCATCAAGTAACCGAGGTTCTTGATATCATCGAGGAACTGAGCCGAGCGAGTCACACCACACACCTTGATAACACGGCTGATGATGTCACGCAACGACTTCTTAGACAAGATTTCGTTTACATAACCAATCTCTTGGGGTACATATTGATTGACAAGAATACGACCTACAGAGGTATTCTCTACAAGATGTTCTATAGGATTGCCATCGGCATCTATGTCTTTAACTATAACCGAAACAGGAGCATGCAAATCTACCTTACCCTCGTTGTAAGCAATTTCTGCCTCTTCGGGGCCATAGAACTTCAAGCCCTCGCCCTTTGTACCGGGACGAAGTTTGGTAATATAGTAGAGACCCAACACCATGTCTTGCGAAGGCACAGTGATAGGTGCGCCATTGGCAGGGTTCAATATATTGTGTGCGCCCAACATGAGCATTTGAGCCTCAAGAATAGCCTCATTGCCGAGGGGCAAGTGAACGGCCATTTGGTCACCGTCGAAGTCGGCATTGAACGCAGTACAAGCCAGCGGGTGCAATTGGATAGCCTTACCCTCGATCATGCGAGGTTGGAAAGCCTGAATACCCAGACGGTGAAGTGTTGGTGCACGGTTGAGCAATACAGGGTGACCTTTCATTACGTGCTCAAGAATATCCCATACCTCGGGACCCTTGCGATCGACAATCTTCTTGGCCGACTTAACAGTCTTAACAATGCCACGCTCGATGAGCTTGCGGATAACGAACGGTTTGTAAAGCTCGGCAGCCATATCCTTGGGCAGACCGCACTCGTGCATCTTCAACTCAGGACCAACAACGATTACCGAACGAGCCGAGTAATCGACACGTTTACCGAGCAAGTTCTGACGGAAGCGACCTTGTTTACCCTTCAAGCTATCTGAAAGCGATTTCAAAGGACGGTTAGCCTCGGTCTTTACAGCACTCGACTTACGTGAATTGTCGAGCAACGAATCGACTGCCTCTTGCAACATACGTTTTTCGTTACGCAAGATCACCTCAGGAGCTTTGATTTCCATCAAACGTTTGAGACGATTGTTACGTATGATAACACGACGATACAAGTCATTAAGGTCGGAAGTAGCAAAACGGCCACCATCAAGGGGTACCAAAGGACGCAACTCGGGCGGAATAACAGGTACTACTTTCAATATCATCCACTCGGGACGGTTACGCTCCTTCGAAGCACGGAAAGACTCAACTACTTGCAGACGCTTCAAAGCCTCTGTTTTGCGTTGTTGTGAGCCATCTTTGCTGGCACGGTCGCGCAACTCATACGAGAGGCCGTCCAAGTCGATGCGCGACAAGAGGTCGTAGATGGCCTCTGCACCCATCTTGGCGATGAACTTATTGGGATCGCTGTCTTCAAGCATTTGGTTCTCACGAGGCAACTCCTCCATAATCTTGAGGTACTCTTCCTCTGTGAGCAAGTCGTAGGTTTGGTATTCTTCTACAACACCGGGTTGCACGACAACGTAACGCTCATAGTATATTACGGCATCGAGTTTCTTGCTGGGCATACCCAACAGATAGCCTATCTTATTGGGCAATGAGCGGAAATACCAGATGTGAGCTACAGGCACAACCAACTGAATGTGACCCATGCGCTCGCGACGAACTTTCTTCTCTGTCACCTCTACACCACAACGGTCACACACAATACCTTTGTAACGAATGCGTTTGTACTTACCGCAATGGCACTCATAGTCCTTAACAGGACCAAAGATGCGCTCGCAGAACAAACCATCACGCTCGGGCTTATAAGTACGATAGTTGATAGTCTCGGGTTTCAGGACTTCGCCACTCGAATTTTCGAGTATCTCTTCGGGAGATGCCAAACCAATTGAAATCTTCGAGAAGTTACTCTTTATTTTATTTTCTCTTCTGAAAGCCATATTTTTCTTCTTACTAAAGAGTTGAATTTCTTATATTTATCCGCTCCCGTCCCCCAAAGGGGAGGGAAGCGGTAGAATTAGTTTTAGTCTAATGTGACGCTAAGTCCGAGACCACGCAACTCATGCAACAATACGTTAAGCGACTCGGGGATACCCGGTGTAGGCATAGACTCGCCCTTAACTATTGCCTCGTATGCTTTAGAACGTCCTACAACATCGTCACTCTTAACGGTAAGTATCTCTTGCAAGATGTGAGATGCACCGAATGCCTCGAGTGCCCATACCTCCATCTCTCCGAAACGTTGTCCACCAAATTGTGCCTTACCACCCAAGGGTTGTTGTGTAATGAGTGAGTACGGACCGATAGAACGTGCGTGCATCTTATCCTCAACCATGTGACCCAACTTGAGCATGTAGATAACACCTACTGTAGCGGGTTGGTCGAAGCGATCGCCTGTACCACCATCATAGAGATAGGTCTTTCCGTAACGGGGAAGGCCGGCCTTATCAGTCCACTCATTCAAGTCATCGAGCGAGGCACCATCGAAAATAGGTGTAGCAAACTTCTCTCCGAGCACTTGACCGGCCCAACCAAGAACGGTCTCAAAAATCTGACCGAGGTTCATACGCGAGGGCACACCAAGGGGGTTGAGTACGATATCGACAGGAGTACCATCGGCAAGGAAGGGCATATCTTCTTGTCGAACAATACGAGATACAATACCCTTATTACCGTGACGACCCGCCATCTTATCACCTACGCTTATCTTACGTTTCTTGGCAATGTACACCTTGGCAAGTTGTACGATACCTTGGGGAAGCTCGTCTCCTACCGACTCATCAAATTTGCGACGACGCAACTCAGTGTCAAGTTCTTTGTACTTGCGCAAGTAGTTGATGATAGTAGCACGTATAAGCTCATTCTTGGCAGGATCTGAAGTCCACTTGCTCACCTGAATGGTTGTATAATCAATCTTGTTGAGCGCAGCAGCTGTAAATTTAGCTCCCTTGGCAATGACATCGTCACCCATGAAGTCTTTTACACCCATCGAAGTCTTACCGGCAGTAAGTGTGAGAAGTTTGTCAATAAGGATTTCTTTTACCTTGTTCTGCTTTACTTCATACTCATCATCATATTGTTGCAACTTCGCTTTGTCGCTCAAGCGCGATTTTTTCTTCTTCATGGCACGTGAATAGATGTTTGTGCCTATTACCACACCCTTCAACGAGGGTGTCGCCTTCAACGAAGCATCTTTCACATCACCGGCCTTATCGCCAAAGATAGCACGAAGAAGTTTCTCTTCGGGCGAAGGATCCGACTCACCCTTAGGAGTAATCTTACCAATCATGATGTCACCGGGATTAACACGTGCACCTACACGTATTACGCCATTCTCATCAAGATCCTTGGTAGCATCTTCGCTTACATTGGGGATATCGGAAGTAAGTTCCTCCATACCACGCTTGGTCTCACGCACTTCGAGAGTATACTCATCAACGTGTACCGATGTGAGTATATCCTCACGCACTACGCGCTCATTGAGCACAATTGCGTCCTCATAGTTATAACCCTTCCAGGGCATGAATGCCACCTTGAGGTTGCGACCAAGAGCCAACTCTCCGTTTTCGGTAGAGTAACCTTCGGTAAGGATTTGACCTTCGGTAACTCGCTGACCCTTCGTGCAGATGGGACGCAAGTCTATTGTAGTACTTTGGTTGGTTTTGCGGAATTTAGGAATGTTATACTCCTTCACTGCATCTACAAACGAAGTAAACTCTTCGTCGGCAGTGCGGTCGTAGCGAATGCGTATAGTGGTTGCATCAACATACTCGATAACACCTTCACCTTCGGCAGTAATCTGAGTACGAGAGTCGCGAATGAGCTGACCCTCAAGACCGGTACCTACGATAGGTGACTCGCTACGCAACAAGGGAACTGCCTGACGCATCATGTTCGATCCCATCAACGCACGGTTAGCATCATCGTGCTCGAGGAAGGGAATGAGCGAAGCTGCGATAGAGGCAATCTGTGTAGGCGATACGTCCATGAGCTCAACCTCGTCGGGAGTAGCCAAGGGGAAGTCGGCATCAAGACGAGCCTTGATACGATTGTTTACAAAATCGCCATTATCTTTCAAAGGAGCGTTACCTTGTGCAATCACCTTACCCTCCTCTACCTCGGCAGTAAGATATACAACCTCGTCGTTGGCAAGATTTACCTTACCATCTTTCACAACACGATAGGGAGTCTCAATGAAGCCAAGATCGTTGATTTTGGCATATACACAAAGTGACGAAATAAGACCGATATTAGGACCCTCAGGAGTCTCGATAGGACAAAGACGACCATAGTGAGTATAGTGTACGTCACGCACCTCGAAACCTGCACGCTCACGCGACAGACCGCCGGGACCCAAAGCCGACATACGGCGTTTGTGTGTCATCTCGGCAAGGGGATTGGTTTGGTCCATAAATTGCGACAACGCATTGGTACCAAAGAAGCTATTGACTACCGACGATATGGTCTTGGCATTAATAAGGTCAATGGGTGTGAACACCTCATTGTCACGCACATTCATACGCTCACGAATAGTACGTGCCATACGAGCCAAGCCAACACCAAATTGGTTGTACAATTGCTCACCCACAGTGCGCACACGACGGTTGCTCAAGTGGTCGATATCATCGACATCGGTCTTTGAGTTGATAAGTTCAATAAGGTACTTGATAATCTCAATGATATCTTCTTTGGTAAGTACCTTAATGCTTTGGTCGATGGTAAGGTTGAGCTTCTTATTCATACGATAGCGACCTACCTCGCCCAAGTCGTAACGCTTCTCCGAGAAGAAGAGGTTGGTAATCACCTCACGAGCACTTGCCTCATCGGCAGGGTCGGCGTTACGGAGTTGATGATATATATATTCGACAGCCTCTTTTTCAGAGTTGCTGGTATCTTTCTGCAATGTGTTGAAGATGATTGCATAATCGCTTGTATTAGTGTCGTCTTTGTGCAAAAGAATGCTTTGTACACCGCTATCAAGGATAGTTGCAATATGATCCTCAGTCAAGACAGTCTCACGCTCAATAACAACATCGTTACGAGTGATTGACGAAATCTCACCGGTATCTTCATCTACGAAGTCTTCGACCCAAGTGCGCAATACACGTGCTGCCATACGGCGACCAACAGCTTTCTTCAAGTTAGTCTTAGTAACTTTCATATCCTCAGCCAAATTGAATATCTCGAGGATATCACGGTCGCTCTCGAAACCGATAGCACGCAACAGAGTTGTAACAGGTAATTTCTTCTTACGGTCAATGTAAGCATACATGACATTGTTTATGTCAGTAGCAAACTCAATCCAAGATCCTCTGAAGGGAATGATACGAGCCGAATAGAGCTTGGTACCATTGGCATGAGTACTTTGTCCGAAAAACACACCGGGCGAACGGTGCAACTGCGATACTACGACACGCTCGGCTCCATTAATAACAAAGGTAGCACGATCGGTCATGTAAGGAATTGGGCCCAAATACACATCTTGTATAACGGGAGCAAAATCTTCATGATCGGGGTCGGTACAGTAAAGTTTTAACTTTGCCTTTAAGGGCACACTATATGTTGTACCACGCTCAAGACACTCGTCGATGGTGTAGCGAGGCGGGTCAATATAGTAATCAAGGAACTCAAGGACAAAATTATTCCTTGTATCGGCAATTGGGAAGTTTTCAGAAAAAACCTTATATAAGCCCTCGTTTTTACGTTTCTCTTGGGGTGTGTCTAACTGTAGGAAGTCTTGGAACGACTTCAATTGCACCTCCAAAAAGTCGGGATAGGGCAACGGATTTTTAATCGAAGCGAAGTTTACACGCGCTTTACGAGTAGTAGAAGACATTAAAAAGTGAATTTAGTGAACTTAATTTTAAACTATAAACACAAAAGGTTAAGAATCATCACACCGATGATTCCTAACCCAAATACCTGTAAAACAGGTTATTATTTAAGTTCAACTTCAGCACCAGCCTCCTCAAGTTCTTTCTTGAGGCCCTCGGCTTCAGCTTTGGGAAGAGCTTCCTTAACAACGCCAGGAGCGCCATCTACGAGATCTTTAGCCTCTTTCAAGCCAAGACCACAGAGCTCTTTAACTTTCTTAACCACAGCGAGTTTGTTTGCACCAGCTGATTTGAGAACTACATCAAAGTCAGTTTTCTCTTCAGCAGCAGCAGCACCAGCAGCAGCGGGAGCAGCAACAGCTACAGCAGCAGCAGCGGGTTCGATACCATACTCGTCTTTCAAAATTTGAGCAAGTTCGTTAACTTCTTTAACGGTCAAATTTACCAATTGTTCAGCAAAAGCTTTCAAATCTGCCATTTTCTTTATTTGTTTAATTTGTTTATTAATCTTTTTTTGTTAGGTATAGTAATTAACGCTCAGAGAGTGTTTGCAATACGCCATGGATAGTACCACCGGCCGATTGAAGAGCCGAGATAACGTTCTTGGCGGGCGATTGCAACAATGCAACAACGTCTGCAATAAGCTCGTTCTTGCTCTTGATAGCAACCAATGCATCTAATTGATCGGCACCAATGTAGAAGCTTTCTTCAACATAAGCAGCCTTGAGCGCGGGGAGCTCCGATTTCTTAGAGAACTCCTTGATAAGTTTAGCCGGTGCATTACCGACATTTGAGAACATTATAGTTGTAGAACCCTTCATCACTGCATCGAGGGGAGTATAGTCACCTTCGAGTGAGAGAAGTGCTTTCTTAAGCAATTTGTTCTTTACAACCATCATCTTGATACCTTCCTTGAAGCAAGCACGACGCAATTGGCTGGTCTTCTCAGCATTGAGTGATGTTGTTTCAGTAAGGTAGAAGCAAGAATACTCCTTAACGGTAGCTGCTATCTGCTCTATAACTGTGCTTTTATCTTCCTTTCTCATAATTCGTAGCTTTTATTAATTTTCATCTACTGATTTCGGGTCTACTTTAACACCCGGACTCATAGTACTTGAAAGATAAATGCTCTTCAGATAAGTACCCTTAGCAGTTGCAGGTTTCAACTTGATCAATGTCATGACAAACTCTTTAGCGTTGTCACGGATTTGCTCGGGAGTAAAAGAAACCTTACCTATAGAGGCATGTACTATACCGTTCTTATCGACCTTGAAGTCAATCTTACCTTGTTTTACTTCTTTAACAGCTTTAGCTACATCGGGTGTAACAGTACCACTTTTGGGGTTAGGCATCAAGCCACGAGGACCGAGCACACGACCCAAAGCACCTATTTTACCCATGATAGCAGGCATGGTGATGATTACATCTATATCTGTCCAACCACCTTTGATCTTCTCAATATATTCATCAAGACCTACGTAGTCGGCACCTGCAGCCTTAGCAGCCTCCTCTTGATCGGGAGTACACAATACGAGTACACGTACTTGTTTACCTGTTCCGTGGGGGAGTGATACTACACCGCGAACCATCTGATTTGCCTTACGAGGGTCAACACCCAAACGTACATCGATATCAAGAGATGCATCAAACTTAGTGTAAGTAATCTCTTTCACCAACTCCGAAGCTTCCTTGAGCGAGTAGGCCTTCCCTGCTTCAATTTTCGCTAAAGCTAACTTTTGATTTTTTGTCAGTTTACCCATTTCAATTGAAGTTTAATGATTATTCTACCGGGAATTCTCCTTTTACGGCAATACCCATACTTCTCGCTGTACCGGCAACCATGCGCATGGCAGAGTCTAAAGTAAAACAGTTCAAATCTACCATTTTGTCAGTAGCAATTGCTTTTACCTGCTCCCAAGTAATTTCGGCAACTTTCTTACGGTTGGGCTCAGCCGAACCTTTCTTTTGCTTTGAAACTTCCATCAATTGTATTGCTACAGGAGGAGTTTTCACAACAAAGTCGAAAGACTTGTCCGAATAGTAAGTAATAATAACAGGCAATACTTTACCAGCCTTGTCTTGGGTACGGGCATTGAATTGCTTGCAAAACTCCATTATATTGATACCCTTAGAACCCAATGCAGGGCCTACTGGGGGAGAAGGATTGGCTGCGCCACCCTTGATCTGCAATTTGATCTGTCCAGCAATTTCTTTAGCCATTGTTTTGTTTTTTTGATTTGTTTAAAATCTGAGAGCCTCAAATGCGTAACATCATTATTCTCTCTCAACTTGCGAATTTTCCAACTCAAGAGGCGTTTTACGACCAAATATCTTAACCATTACTTTCAGCTTCTTCTTGGCGCTATCCACCTCTTCTATAACACCTACAAAACCATTGAAAGGCCCATAGCAAACTTTCACTGTCTCACCTACAACGTAGTCTACATAGTTCAAGTCGCTTTCGGGCATCTCATCGGCTCCGCTCAACATTCTACTCACCTCGCTTGCACGCAAAGGAACCGGTTTACTCGATTTCTTATCGGCACCAAGGAAGTCAATAACATTGGTGGTATTACGAAGATGATGTATCACCTCGCCTACTAATATGGCTTCAATAAAAACATAACCGGAATAGAGATTGCGTTCTTTCACAACCTTCTTTCCGTTTCTTACAACATAAGTTTTTTCGGTAGGAATCAAAACCTGAAAAACATAGCGACCAAGGTCGGTATTCTTGATTTCTGCATCAAGAAGTTCTTTTACCTTAGCCTCCTTACCACTTATGGCACGCAATACGTACCACTCTTTCTTTCCTTCAGACATTGATCAACCTCCGATATTAAAACAAGCCGTAAATTAAATGCATTATGTTCTCAAGACAAAAGTCCATCACGAAAACGACTGCAGCGATAATAAGGGAAGCAAACATTACTACCACAGCACTATTCGCAAGTTCCTTTTGCGTCGGCCAAGATACCTTATGAACGAGTTCGTTATAAGAATCTTTTATATCAGCAAGTATTTTCAATTCTTTCATAACTTATATATTTTCAGCACGGGTTGAGAGACTCGAACTCCCGACACTTGGTTTTGGAGACCAATGCTCTACCAACTGAGCTAAACCCGTATAAAATCGCTCCCCCTTATTATCGGAAGAGCGATAGTTTTATTGCATCTTCGCTAAGATTAGTCGAGGATATCTGTAATTTGACCAGAACCTACTGTACGACCACCCTCACGGATAGCGAAACGAAGACCCTTGTCGCAAGCTACGGGGTTGATGAGCTTAACGTTGATCTCTACGTTATCACCGGGCATTACCATCTCTACACCCTCGGGAAGAGTAATCTCACCTGTAACGTCGAGTGTACGGATGTAGAATTGGGGACGATAGTGGTTGTGGAAAGGAGTGTGACGACCACCTTCTTCTTTCTTCAAGATATAAACAGAAGCCTTGAACTCAGAGTGGGGGTGAACTTGTCCGGGGTGGCAGATAACCATACCACGTTTGATTTCGTTCTTGTCGATACCACGGAGGAGAAGACCTACGTTATCACCAGCCTCACCTTGATCGAGAAGTTTACGGAACATCTCAACACCAGTTACAACTGACTTACGATCTGCGCCAAGACCAGTGATTTGAACCTCATCACCTACCTTAACAACACCAGTCTCGATACGACCAGTTGCTACAGTACCACGACCAGTGATCGAGAATACGTCCTCAACAGGCATCAAGAAAGGTTTATCGATATCACGGGGAGGAAGGGGAATCCAAGTATCAACGGCGTTCATGAGCTCCATAATTTTGTCAACCCACTCAGCCTCACCATTGAGACCACCAAGAGCCGAACCACGAACGATAGGTGTGTTATCACCATCATACTCATATTTATCGAGAAGTTCACGCATCTCCATCTCAACAAGCTCGAGCATCTCTTCGTCGTCAACCATATCGCATTTGTTCAAGAAAACAACCAAGCGAGGAACGTTCACCTGACGAGCCAAGAGGATGTGCTCACGAGTTTGGGGCATAGGACCATCAGTTGCAGCAACTACAATGATAGCACCGTCCATTTGAGCAGCACCAGTTACCATGTTCTTTACATAGTCGGCGTGACCCGGGCAGTCCACGTGTGCATAGTGACGAGTCTCTGTTTGATACTCAACGTGTGAAGTATTAATAGTAATACCACGTTCTTTTTCCTCGGGTGCGTTATCGATTTGGTCGAATGACTTCAACTCTGAAAGACCCTTAGAAGCGAGCACGGTAGTAATAGCTGCAGTAAGCGTAGTTTTACCGTGGTCTACGTGACCGATAGTACCGATGTTAACGTGCGGTTTGGTCCGTTGGAATGTTTCTTTTGCCATAGTTTTGTTCTTTAATAAATGTTGTACTTATCTGAGCCGATGCCGGGACTTGAACCCGGGACCTCTTCCTTACCAAGGAAGTGCTCTACCGCTGAGCTACATTGGCAATATTCTTTTTTTTGAGCGGAAGACGGGGCTCAAACCCGCGACCCTCAGCTTGGAAGGCTGATGCTCTATCGACTGAGCTACTTCCGCAACTTGCGTGGGCGAAGATGGATTCGAACCACCGAAGGTAAAAACCAGCAGATTTACAGTCTGCCCCATTTGGCCACTCTGGTATTCGCCCTTGTGCATTTAAGATCACTTTCTTTTGAGCCTCTTGTCGGATTCGAACCAACGACCCCGAGATTACAAATCACGTGCTCTGGCCAACTGAGCTAAAGAGGCAAAATGCACCGCTCAACAGTCTTTCTCATTGTCAAGCGGGTGCAAAGTTATAGATAATTTTTAATACACAAAAATATTTTGAGCATTTTTTTATTCAGAGGCTTACTTTTTTTTCTTCACCTTCTCCAACTGACGCTCCAAGGCCTCTACTGCAAGGTCTACAGCCTCCTCAAAGGTATCGGCCACTTTGCTCGAGAAGAGATCTTCGTTTCCTGCCAAAAGGAGTTTTAATGCGGCCTCTTTGTTCATCGACGTCTCGGGCTTTACCACCTTTAATGTAACTTCGGCCTCCATTATACCGTCATGAAAACGGCTCAATTTAGACACTTTCTTTTGGATAAATGATTCGAGTTGCGCTGTTGCGTCGAAGTGAATCGCTTGAATTCTTACGTCCATAATGTCCTCCTTTTTTTCTGCCCTTGGATGGGCGCGTTTGTAACTCTGTTTTAATTCTTCAAAAGTAATATGTGTATATACTTCTGTCGATGCTAATGAACTATGACCCAAAAGTTCTTTTACACTATTTATACCGGCTCCATCGTTAAGCATGGCCGAGGCAAAACTGTGTCGCAATACGTGCGGGCTCTTCTTGGGTAGCGTCGATACACCTTTGAGCTCATTATGAACAATTCTATATATGAGTTTGTCATACATTGGCTCTCCACTTGACCTAACAAAAAAACGATCCGACACCACCGGCAATACACTTCGCTCCTGCCTATACTGCTCTATCGCCTCCTGCAATGCTGCGCCATAGGGTATTATACGTTCTTTGTTACGTTTTCCCAATACGCGCAACTCACACACCGTATTATCTACGGCAGCATCTCGCAAACCCAGCAACTCAGCTCGACGCATACCTGTCTCATAGAGCATGCTGATGATGAGTTTGTCGCGAATAGCTTCGAAGCGCAACGGCTGCGACTCGACATCGAGCAGTTTATCCATCATTTCGGGCCTGACAAAGGCTGGCAAAACCTTTCGGGTCTTTGGCAACTTGACTCCATCAACAGGGTTCTTCTCCACAGCACCCCTACTTTGCTCATATTTATAATAGGAACGCAAAGCCGATATTTTGCGGCTAATGGTGCGCGGCGACAAGCCTTGCTCGCTCAGTGACACTATCCAATTACGCACATCGTCGCTCTCGACAGGCGCCTCATCGGCATCACTACGCATACTGCTACGAAAAGCTGCAAACTGCTCAAGGTCTTTGCGATAAAACAAAACGGTACAAGAAGAGTAATTCTTCTCATACCGCAAATACCTTAGAAACAATTCTAAATTCATAGTAGCGAGTCAAATTACTTACGCTACGAATTTAAGAAGTTGTCCCGAGAAATGCAAATTTTTTAGCAAAAATTTAATCCTCGGCCGATTGTAGTTGTTGAACGTAGATAGCGTGCATCATCTTCTTACGATTTGTAACTGACGGTTTTTCAAACGCTTGACGGCTACGCAATTCTTTTACTACTCCGGTTTTCTCAAATTTTCTTTTAAATTTTTTCAAGGCTTTCTCAATGTTCTCGCCTTCTTTAACGGGTACTACGATCATAGTTGTAATTATATTATTTTTTAATTTCTTTCACGCTTGGAAAATGTGGGGCAAAATTACACATTGTTTCTTTAATAACAAAACTTCCGAGTAGAAAATCATCTTTTTTTCTCATTTTTTTACCACAATCTTTATCTCATGAGGTTATATTGAGGTATATAGCAACTTATTTATCACATTATCGACAGCGTTTTCGCTCACTATTCAAACAAAAAGAGTATCTTTGCGTTGCAATGATAAGGCCTAAATTCACCAAAAGCCTACCATTACACATAATATATATAATGAATATATGAGTAAAAATACATTACCTCACTTAGAGGCACTTCGCGCCGAAATGGCCTCAAGAAACATCGATGCTTTCATTATTCCGGGCACCGACCCTCACCAAAGCGAATATTATGCCGACCATTGGGGGTGTCGCACTTGGATTAGCGGATTTAACGGCTCGGCCGGTACCGCAGTGGTTACTGCCCACGATGCCGGCCTTTGGACCGACTCGCGCTACTTCTTACAAGCCGACCAACAATTGGCCGACTCGGGTTTTACACTTTTCAAAGACGGCCTACCCGACACACCCTCTATCGAGGGCTGGCTCGCATCTACACTTCCGACAGGCTCTACTGTAGCCATTGATGGCACTCTCTTCAGCACAACGGTTGCAGAAAGTATGAAGTGCTACTTTGAGAAGCACCATATTACCCTGATTACCGACTTCACTCCCTTCGACAAGATATGGCTACAGCGACCTTCACTACCCCACACACCATTCTTTGTACACGATGAGAAGTACAGCGGAGAGAGTGCAACTTCTAAGATTGCACGTGTCATGCAAGCTGTCAATGAGAGCGGTGCCGATGCCCTACTACTCTCGGCGCTTGACGAGATTGCTTGGTTGTTCAACATCAGAGGCACCGATGTAAACTACAACCCCATGACCTACGCCTATGCCTACATTGACAACGACCGTCGCATACTCTTTGTCGAAAACAACAAACTGAACGACGAGAACAGCAACTACTTGCAAGAGATGGGCATCGAGCAACAACCCTACAACGCAGTCTTCGACTTTGCGGCTTCATTGCAAGGCAAGACCGTAAGCATCAACCCCGCAAAACTCAATTACACATTATATAATAAGCTCACCACAGCAACCCTTCGCGACAATGGACCTATTGCCATGTTTAAGGCCATCAAGAACGAAACTCAAATAGCCGGCATTCGTCGCGCCATGGTTCGTGATGGAGTTGCATTGGTACGCTTCTTCCGTTGGTTAGACACCAACATCGACTCGGGTAAAGCAACTGAATTGAGCGCAGCCCGACAATTGCGAGCCTTCCGTGCCGAACAAGAGCTGTTTGTCGATGAGAGCTTCTCCACCATAGCCGGCTACAACGAGCATGGTGCCATCGTACACTACTCGGCCACTCCCGAGAGCGATGTACAGATACGTCGTAAGGGTTTCTTCCTACTCGACTCGGGCGCACAATACCTCGACGGAACAACCGACATTACCCGCACCGTATCGCTCGGCACCCTCACTCTACAACAGAAACGCGACTATACATTGGTACTGAAAGGCCACATAGCACTATCACGTTGCCAATTCCCCGAAGGCACTCGCGGAGCTCAACTCGATGCCATAGCACGCATGCCGTTGTGGCGCGACGGATTGACCTACCTGCACGGCACAGGACATGGTGTAGGCCACTTCCTCAACGTACACGAAGGCCCCCAAAGCATACGTCTGCAAGAGAATCCCACCCCTCTTGCACCCGGTATGATCACCTCCAACGAGCCGGGTCTATACCGTGCCGGAGAGTATGGCATTCGTCACGAGAACCTCGTACTGACAACCCTCGCCCAAGAGACCGAGTTTGGCAAGTTCTACCGTTTCGAGCCGCTCACCCTCTTTCCATTCGACAAGCGCGCCTTAGACATGACCATACTATATCCACACGAGATAGCATGGCTCAACGACTACCACCGCATGGTTTACGACCGACTCAAATCGTCACTCTCATCGGAGGAGTGCGAATGGCTACGCGAGGCTACATCGGCTATCTGACAAGCCACTAAAACAGAATATACAAACAACAAAATCTACTCATAAATGGCTATAATAAGAAAAGTTCGCGGGTTTACACCCAAGATTGGCGAAGGCACATTCCTCGCCGAGAATGCCGCCATCATTGGCGACGTGGAGATAGGAAACGACTGCAGCATCTGGTATGGAACCGTATTGCGTGGCGACGTAAACTCTATACGCATAGGCAATCGTGTCAACGTGCAAGACGGCTCGGTGTTGCACACCCTATATGAGAAATCGACCATTCACATTGGCGATGACGTATCTATAGGTCACAACGTAACCATTCATGGTGCCGACATTCACGATGGCGCACTCATAGGCATGGGTGCTGTTGTACTCGACTATGCCGTTGTAGGCGAAGGCGCTATCGTAGCAGCAGGCTCGGTAGTAAAGAGCAAGACCGTCATCAAGCCCGGCGAATTGTGGGCCGGCGCTCCTGCCAAATTTGTCAAGATGGTAGATCCCGAGCAATCGAAAGAGATGAACCAAAAAATAGCCCGCAACTACCTCATGTACTCTCGCTGGTACACCGACGAGGAGTAAGAGATGGTGATACACAAAATAAAATCGGGCGTATGCATAGGACTTCACATCCTGCATACGCCCGAAACTATATAAGATTAGGCAATTATAATTTTGCTTTCAACTGTGCTATTTCTCTTTCTTCTGCATTTATCCACGCTTGGGCAGCATTAAAAAGCATTTTCTGCATTCGACGAGCACTCGAGTTACACTCACTCGCAGGTATAATATATTTTTCAATTATTTCTTTCCTATATTCATGCAAATCTTCTTCCATCAGTTTATTTCCTTTTTCATCTTTTGGGTTTGCTAAACAATATATTCCTTTTGCTACAGAATTTATTTTTTCAACAAACATCTCATAGCATTCTACATAGATTTCTTTGAATTTCACAACTTCTTCCTGCGTTGCAGATGCATATATAGCCCCCCAAGCATTAGCTTTAGATGTTAATTGAAAATGATATTCCGACAATTCTCGCTGAAGTGCAGTATACATTGTTGTATCATAAGGGAATAATGCTATTTCTATCACCTTGCTATATTCAAACATACCTATCCTTTCCGAAAGAGTTAATTTCAGTTCTTTCAAAGCATCTTCTTTACTTCTTATTTCAAGCAAAAGTCGGTTTCGTTTAGCCTCTCTATATAGTGTGATAAATCCTATCAGAGCAGTCAATAAGCCACCAATATAAGAAGCATAAAACGCAAGCCAGTCCACCTCATTGCCAACCACTTCAATATTTGAAAGCGGATTAGATGCTCCTAAAAAGATATTAAGCATTATAGGCGTTAATATAACAGCAAAAATCGCTATAACGATATACTTTGTTTTCATAACTGCAAGATTATATAGGGTTATTTTCAAAATCGTATTCTTCTATTTTTGATGCATATTGGGTCCAATTTTCTGCATTTTTATATAATTCTGCACAGCCTAACGGAACGTATAGTTTTTCTAAAGTCGATTTCTTAAACGCGCTGTAAGGTCCAATTTGAGGTGGTGTATTTGATTTGCAATATACAAATTTTATATAACTGTAATCAAGAGCATATGAATCTATCTCTTTTACATTCTTATCTAGTATAACAGTCTCTATACTTGAGCCTGCTTCATCAAATAAACGGCCAATTATTCTACTATAGCCCAACGTCACCTTTGAAAATTCAGTACAACTAAACACTTTAGGATCATAAATCTGGGAATAACATATTAATTCTCCTCCACAGTTCCCAAAAGGTCGATACGTATAATTATCGAACGGGCTCTTGTAATCCAAAACGCCATTACCTATATAAACATATTTAACTCCGCTACAACCATTAAACACTTCTCTCCCTAGTATCTCTACACTATTCGGGATCATTATTTTTTTCAATTTTCCACATCCTGAAAATGCTCCTTCTAAAATTTCTACCACTCCATCAGATATTATCAAATTTTGCAATTTCGCACAGGCTCTAAACGCATATCTACCAATTGACATTGTACTCTTTGGTATAGAAATTTTTTTAACAGAAGTTTTCTCAAAAGCATAGTCACCTATTGAAACGACATTAATAGGTATTTCGACATCTATTAAATTCAGACATTCTGAAAAAGCATAACCTGCAAAAGAAGTTAACCCCGTAAAATATTTCAATTCTGTAAAGTAATATATATTAGCATTCCCACGAAACACAGTTCCTATACTTGTAACAGCTGCAGCTTCGGCATAAGAGAGCTCACCATCAACATTAGTATCCCAATTTTTACAGCAAATAGCTTTGACGTTTAAGTCCTCAAATTTGATATTATAATTAGGAGTCATAGCTATATAATCTGAAGCAATATGGGAATTACCATCGGATATTTGCAAAAATGCACCTGCATCTTGTTGCTCAACAAAGAAATTATCATTTAGATTTTCACCAGAAACAGTAAGCGAAATAACGCCATTAGCATTATCTGCTTCAAATGACACAATAGGCAAGTCTATAAAATCAACAGTTCTTGTTTGTGTATATACAGCCTTTACGGCTAACGCACTATTCCATAATGTCGCAAGTTCCTCAACAGCACTCTTGGGAGAAATCAAGAAATCAAGTTCTGACATCTTCGCTCCATAATCCATAGTAGCCTTTCCATCGCTATACTTAGGTATATAAGTCACCGACTGAATACGCGATATTAATGCCGAAATTTGATCTTGTATAATAGCAATATCACCTTGTATTGAAGTAATAATTTCTTTTAAGACAGCAATTTCCTTTTCAACAGCCTCAACTCGATTCTCAAGAGCATCAATAGCCTCATTTATAGACTCAACCTCATTGGAAATACGCGAATTGATTTCAAGAACAGCATTATCAAGTTTACCTTCAAGAGTTTCAATAGATGTTTCTATCAACTCAGTATAGGCTTTTGTGATTTCGTCTTTAACAGAAATGATTTGTTTCTTTATATTCTCTATTTCAACAGAATTTGTAGCAATTGCTGTAGCATTATTACTAATAGCGACACTATTTTTTGCAATAAGTTCGGCTTGTTCTGCAATAGCTTTGGCATTTTCAGCTATTGCCTTTGCATTCTCCACGTTATTAGTATTATCTATTTTTGCATCTACGTCTCCTATCAATTGTCTATTTTCATTAATTAGCGCAGTATTCGCCTCTATCTTTTGCGTCAATATAGTCGTAGCTTCTTCTATTTTTTCCGCTGAAAGAATTGCATTTGAATCTATCTGCTCTGCGTTAGCTTCTATCCGCTTTGAATTTTCAATTATATCTTCTGTATTTGCCTTAATAGCATTAGCATTTGCTGCTATCTTTTCGGCATTTGCCACAATAGCTTCTGCATTTCTTGCCACTTCTGCATCTAATGAAGTGATATCATTTCGCAATGCAGCAATAAGGTCTCCGTTGGTACTTATTTTTGCAAGCAACACATCTGATAAAGAAGAAATCAGACTTTCCAAATATATTTTCTGCGAAGACAATTTACCCTCAAACTCTTCACACATAGCTACCAACATAGCATCAACCTGCGCGATAGTATAATAGTTTGCCAACTGCTCATTAACCCAAAGTTTCATAGAAGCTTCAAGATTGGTCACAGCTGTAGCAATCTCAGTTGTGTAAGCTGCCGTCACCTCTTCTTTTGCACTTGTTATTGCTGATGTATATGCAGTGGTTACGGCTGTAATCTGTGATGAAATTTCAGCATACAGACCATCTATAGCAGTATCCATATTAGCATTTAAAATTTCAACTGCAGTTGCTATATCTGTTGAAATTTTGTCATTCAAGCGAGTTTCAAGTTCTACAAGAGAACTATTTAAAGTCTCAATCTGCGCCTTAATTGTTGCAATATCTGTGCACAATAGTTCATATTGATCTAATGTTGAATATGTCGCAGCAACCCAATCGGCAGTTTTCGAAAGCTCATCATCAACATAACTTCTCAACAAAGAAATATTCTTTTCCAATTCATCATCTTTGGATTTAAGAACCAATATTGTTGCATTTATTTGCTCCAATTCAGCCTCCAACTCAGCCTTCAATGATTGAAGCTGTGCAAGCAAATCAGCTTGGGTCGTTAAAATATCACTATCCAACTCTATTTTCATTGCCGACATTTGATTCTCCATAGAAGTTTGCACCTCACTTAAACGAGTATCAACAGCCTCAATATCATTCTGCAATTTAGCAGAAACCTCTTGCAAAGTTTTTATATATCCATTCAATTCGGCATCTACAACTTCCAAATAAGAGATAGAGGTATTGATATTAGAAATTTGTTCATTTATCGCAGCAATTGTCGTATCTTCTAATTCCGTAACACGATCATTAAGAGCCGCAATTTCGTCATAAATTTTGTCGCAACTCGACAAGCCCAATATTGCCACAAGAGCAATAAGTACAAATTTTTTTTTCATAAGTAATATAATTTAGTTAAACATATGTTCACCAACATCATATTACCATCCAACTCCTAAATGGTGTGTGCGTATAAAAAGAAAGTGTGGAGTTGACTTTCGTTTATCGAATAGAGGCTCTGACAAAACCCTGACCAAAATAAACGATGCAATGCCCCACACTTGGATAGTATGGGTATATGCACAAAAGGGCATAGCCACATAGCTATACAAGAGATGAATGCATTTCGCGATCCTTTGGTCTTTGAAAACTGTCAGATTTTCTATTCAGGACTACGAAAAACACTTTCGTAAATATGTAAACCAATGGCTTTTAAACCAAAGGCACAACAAAATTAGAAAGAATTTTTTTAATAAACAACACCAAACATAAAAACGAAGATAACACCAACAAAATTCATAAAACCTATAAAGTCCAACAGAACTAACAAAAATATATAGCATTGCTGGCCAAAGGGGCTAAAAGGGCTAAAAAGGGGGGATACTCCCTAAAAGAAAATAGCAAACAGATAAAGCTAAACTTAGCCGACTATTCTTGTACAACTACTTATTGCACGGTATTGACTTTTGGCCTTTTTCGCCTTTTTGGGCCTTTCAAACAAAAATAGGAGTGATTACTTGCCCAATTGGCACACATACTATACTTTTGCAAAAAACAAACTACTATGCAAAACCAAGATTTCATCAGGCAGAAAGGCAATTACGAAGATTTAATTTGCTACAAGAAATCGGTGTGCATATATGATGTAACATTCTACTTTGCGCACAAATATCTATATAAAGGCGACCGCACCATCGACCAAATGATTCAAGCCGCACGCTCAGGCAAACAAAATATTGTTGAGGGTTGTTCGGCTTCTACGACATCTGCCGAAACAGAAATAAAATTACTTAACGTTGCTAAAGCAAGTTTGCAAGAACTACTCGAGGATTACAAAGACTACTTGAGGGTAAGAGGATTGAAATTATGGGACGAATCGAGCGACAAGCATAATCAGGCTCGTCGAGCTTGTGCCTCTCACAATGAGCCGGAATATTACCAAAATGCCATAAAAGAGCGTTCTGACGAAACCATTGCCAACATTGCCATTATCCTCATTCGTCAAACTGACTATTTACTGAAGCGCTACTTCGACCGCATAAAGCAAGATTTCCTCGTAAATGGAGGAATAAAAGAGGAAATGACAAGAGGCCGAATACAATGGCGCAATAAACATAAATAGAGAGGGTTTCTCACACGGAGACACCCTCTCTTCACTTTCAATTATTCAACGAAATATACAGTTTACTTGATTACGGGGCGTATTTGCAAGCCGTAGAAACGGTACATATTGTGGGCTGTACCACCCCTATAAGTCTATAATATATATATATGTATTCTACCGAGGTGTTACCTTCCTAACAATCTATTATACTCCTCATCGCTGTTGATGATTTCTACACCTTTGAGATAAACCGGGTCGATGGGATTCATGACCATAAAGTAGGCACTCATATCGAAGAGGTCGCGAGCTATGAGCGCTTTGAGTTGTCGAGCCATCATGTCGCGCGACTGGGCAGCCTCGTCGGCGTCATACTCCACCTTGTCGGCATCGCCCGCCTCCTTGAGGTGTTGCATCATCTTGTCATCTACCTCAAAGCCGGCTATATACGATTCGATATCCTTGTATTGCTTCTCCAACTTCTTGCGATGCTTATCGATATACTTCATGGCAAACTGACTCAATGTGCCCTTGGCTACTATATCGCGGTGATAATCGGTATAGAGCGTAGTGTCTAATGGCACAAATACATCGGGCATGATGCCACCTCCACCATATATGGTACGACCCGTTACAAGAGTCTTGTACTGCAACGAATCGGCAAACTGTATGCTGTCGGCATGCATTATCTCGCCATGTTTATAGCGGTCGTAAATGTCGCGGAAGTAAGCCTCACCCCCCTTGTCATAGGGTTTCTGTATGCAACGACCGGCCGGCGTATAATAGCGCGATACGGTGAGGCGTATCATTGAGCCATCGGCAAAAGGTATAGGACGTTGCACCAGTCCCTTTCCAAAAGTACGACGACCCACCAATACTGCACGATCCCAGTCTTGCAAAGCTCCCGATACGATTTCGCTCGACGAGGCACTACCCTCATCGACCAAAACTACCAGTTTTTTATCTACAAATGAGCCTTGCGCCTCGGCAACAGCCTCGCTACGGGGCGACTTATCGCCCTCGGTATATACTATGAGACGGCCACGGTCGAGAAACTCATTGGCCATATATACAGCACTCATCAAGTATCCTCCGCCATTGTCTTGCAGGTCGAGTATCAGTTGCTTCATTCCCTGTTTGTTCAATTTATGCATGGCCTCTATCATTTCGTCGTGGGTAGTAGAAGCAAATCGGCTCACTCGTATATAGCCGGTTTTATCATCAACCATATAGGCTGCATCGACACTATATATAGGTATCTGCTCACGAACAATGCGGAAGTCGATAGGCTTATCAACCCCACGACGCACCACGCGAACCTCAACACTTGTACCTTCGGGACCTCTCAAAAACTTGCGCACATCGGCAGTCTTAAGTCCGACCCCGGCTATAACACTGTCATTAACAGCCACTATACGGTCGCCTGCTTGCAAGCCCACACGTTCCGATGGTCCTCCGGCTATGATTTGTACTACCAACAGAGTATCGTTGTCTATGTTGAATTGGATACCTATACCACTAAAGTTTCCCTCCAATGGTTCATTCAGTTCCTTTGTCTCCTCGGCTGTAGTGTATGAAGAGTGTGGATCAAGTTCTTGTAGCATATGATTGATCATATCTTCTACGATCTCAGTCTCATTCACCGTATCGACATACATTTCACGCACAGCAAAAACAGCTGTATTGAGTTTGCGCATCGCATCGCTGATTTGTGCCATCGATGCGCCCATCACAAGTGACATAACACACACTGTCACAAGGCAATATATTCTTTTCATCTTTATTCTCGTTTTTGTCTTATTTACTTATGAGGCAACTGCAAACCCTCGGGCAGGAAGTGTGCCACATCATGACCATAGCTCAACAATTCGCGCACTACCGACGAACTGATATGCGCATACATCGGCTCGGTAAACAACATGATTGTCTCCAACCCCGATATTTCGCGATTGACATCGGCAATAGATTTTTCGTACTCAAAGTCTATAACCGAGCGCACACCGCGCAACATAAATTGTGCACCACATTCGCGTGCTACATCTACGGTAAGCCCACGATACGATACCACACGCACACGTGGCTCTCCGGCATAGAGTTGGCCGAGCATCGTTACGCGCTCCTCTTCCGAGAACATGGGGCGTTTCTGCACATTCACCCCTATGGCTATTACCACCTCATCAAATATGTCTAAGGCTCTATTTACAATCGAATAGTGTCCACGTGTAAAGGGGTCGAATGTACCCGGGAATATAGCTATTCGCTTACAACAATTCTGTGTCATCTTCTACTACAAGATTATCAACTATAAATGCTTGACGCTCCATTGTGTTTTTGCCCATATAGTATTCGAGCAACTTATTCACAAGGTCTTCCTTGCGCAACACGACACGGTCAAGACGGATATCTGAGCCGATAAAGCCCTTAAACTCATCTTTTGATATCTCTCCAAGACCTTTAAATCGGGTTATTTCGGCATTACTTCCCAACTTATCGATAGCAGCTTGTCGCTCCTCATCGGTATAGCAGTAGTAAACCTCTTGCCCGGGCTGTTGCTCAGCAGTTGCCTCTACCTCGGCAGTGTCACCTTTCTTGGTTTTGCGTCGCTTAGGCTCTTTCTTGGGTTGGAAATGCTTATTACGCACACGGAACAAGGGGGTCTGCAATACATATACATGACCTTTCTTTACCAAGTCGGGGAAGAATTGCAGGAAGAAAGTAAGCAACAACAAGCGTATGTGCATACCATCGACATCGGCATCGGTTGCTATAATTACTTTATTATATCGCAATCCGTCGAGACCCTCTTCGATATTGAGTGCAGCTTGCAACAGATTGAACTCATCATTTTCATACACTACCTTTTGTGTAAGACCAAAACAGTTGAGAGGCTTACCACGCAAACTGAATACGGCTTGAGTCTCTACATCACGCACTTGAGTGATTGTTCCCGATGCCGAGTCTCCCTCGGTGATGAATATGCAACTCTCCTCGCGACGATCGACAGCATTTTTGCGACGATCCTCGGGGTCGTTATAGTGTATATGACAATCGCGGAGCTTTCTGTTATGTAGGCTCACTTTCTTGGCCTTCTCGCGAGCCAACTTGGCCACACCGGCCATAGCCTTACGCTCACGCTCACTCTCGGCTATCTTGCGCAACATCACCTCGGCCGTATCGCCATTGATGTGCAGGTAGTTATCAAGTTCTTTCTTTAAAAAGTCATTTATAAACTTGTTTACCGTAGGTCCTTCAGGCCCCATATCGCGCGAGCCAAGTTTTGTTTTGGTCTGTGACTCAAAAACAGGTTCTTCTACCTTGACACTTATCGACGCTACTATACCATTGCGTATATCGGTGTACTCAAAGCCCTTGCTATAGAACTCTTTGATAGTACGTCCGATAGCCTCTTTAAAGGCCGCCAAGTGAGTTCCACCCTGCGTAGTATGCTGTCCGTTTACAAACGAATAGTATTCCTCGCCATACTGATTGGTGTGTGTTATGACCACCTCTATATCTTCCCCTTTGAGATGAATGGGCTCGTATAGGGGTTCGGTGGTCATATACTCATTGAGCAAATCGACCAAACCATGACGAGACAAGTACTTACGACCATTGAGAAATATGGCAAGTCCGGTATTAAGAAAAACATAATTCTTGATAAGAGGCTCTATATACTCCAACTTATACTCATAGTCGAGAAAAATAGTATTGTCGGGGGTAAATTGCACCAACGTTCCGTTTGGCTCATCGGTAGCAACTATCTCGCTCTCCTCAACAACCTCTCCACAAGCATAACTCACACTCTTGCAATATCCATCGCGATAGGCTTGTATAAAGAAGTTGGTCGATAAGGCATTCACAGCCTTAATACCGACACCATTCAATCCCACCGATTTCTTGAAAGCCTTCGAGTCATACTTAGCACCGGTATTCATCTTCGATGACACATCACGCACCTTATCCAAGGGGATACCACGACCATAATCGCGCACCGATACGCTACCATTGCTCACCTCGACAAGCACCTGCTTGCCAAAGCCCATCATATACTCGTCTATAGCATTATCAAGCACCTCTTTAAGCAACACATATATACCATCGTCGCTATGCGAGCCATCGCCCAACTTACCAATATACATACCGGGACGACGACGTATGTGTTCTTTCCAATCAAGTGTACGTATGGCATCTGAGCCATACTCAAGCCCCACAGGGGATATGTTCATATCTGTGTTATCCATAAGTGTTTAGTGCACAAAACAATCTTGTTACAAAGATAATAAGAAACGAGCGAGAAATATGAAGTTTACTTCAATATTTTTCACAGCGAGTGCACACTATCTTCGAGGTTTACCTCAAAAAAAATAAGAAACGAGCGAGAAATATGAAGTTTACCTCAATATTTTTTACAGCAAGGGCAGTATATCTTCGCGGTTACTACAAAGATACGAAAAAGTTGGTTAAAGCATATCTACCCAAGTATTTTTTAATAATAGTGCCAGACACAAACAATGCACCCCGGCAATTTACGTACCGGGGCGTTACATATATAGCATTTTATACATCAAAATATCCACCCTACTGTAACACTCCACATGCCCGAGTGGAATGCTTCGGGGCTTACCAAATTATCGAAACTCAACTCGGTAGATTTGCCCAATCCCCAACCATACTGAGCCGATAAATTGAGATGCTTAAATAGCTCAAATCCGGCACCTAAGTTGAACGCATAGTCGATATCGCGATTGTCAAACACAAGTTTTCCGGTATCTCCATCAACCCTGATAGTTTCTCCCACCTTGAAGGCGAAGCTGGGACCCAAATAAACAAACGGGGCAAAAGCATCTTCTACAACAGGTATCTGCAACTTATACTTCAGATTGACAGGAACTTCGATATAATGCACCACATTCTTCACCGAATGCCATGCTTCGCTCACATTATCACCCCAATGATACTCCGACCCCTTGGCTACGTACGATGCGCCAATATCAAAACCAAATCCACCCACAATTATCCATTCGACAATAACTCCACCGGTAAAGTTTACCAACGATGAGGTCTTGAAATTATAATCCTTCACATTGCCATCGAAATTGGATATTGTAGTTCCCAACTTCAATCCGGAGCGCAACTGTGCATGCGTATTTGGGGCTAATACGACCATCAAAACAAGTGCCCAAATTACCGCTAATTTTCTCATATATAATTCTTTATTTGTAAAAATTAAGCCGACAAAGATAGCACTTTTTAATATAATATTGCACATCATGTCGGCATTTTCTTCTATTAAAACACTCCATACTCAAAAAAGATTTTGTACCTTCGTTCTCACATTCAAAAAATTGCAAAAACTATGAACAACGAAATAGAACTACAAGAGCAGATTGTGAAGATGTTGCGCACCGTATATGACCCTGAGATACCGGCTAACATATACGAATTGGGACTCATTTACAAGATAGAAGTAGAAGGCACAACTGCACATATAGATATGACGCTCACTGCTCCCAACTGTCCTGCCGCCGACTTTATAATCGAAGATGTTCGCATGAAAGTAGAGAGCATCGAAGGCATAGATTATGCCGATATACAGTTGGTATTTGAGCCGGAATGGCATCAAGATATGATGAGCGAAGAGGCCAAACTCGACCTCGGTTTTCTATAATATTCACACCTCAACAGCCATGTCACAACGAGACAAGACATATTTCATCTCCGACCTTCATCTCGGGGCTTCGTATTTAGATACAACTATGTGCGAGAAGAAGGTGATAAGATGGCTCGATAGTATCAAGCACGATGCGCGCCGTCTCATATTGTTGGGCGACATCTTAGACTACTGGTTTGAGTACCGTCATGTTGTGCCTCGCGGGTACATTCGCTTTCTCGGCAAATTGGCCGAACTGAGCGATAGTGGCATAGAGATACACTGGTTTACAGGCAATCACGATATATGGATATTTGATTATCTGCCCTCCGAGATAGGCATTGTGCTACATCGCAAACACGAAAAGCTCGACATCGATGGGCACACATTCTTCCTTTCGCATGGCGATGATGTGGGCAAGCGCAAGTTTAACTTCCGCTTCATTCAATGGTTGTTCCGTAACAGAGTGGCTCAGTGGTGCTACTCATGGATACACCCCGACCTGACAATGATATTGGCGCATAAATGGTCATCGGCCAGCCGAAAGAAAAATGACCGTAAGGGAGAAGAACGCTTCAGAGGAGAGAAGAGTGAGCCTCTTGTACAATTTGCCAAAGAGTACATCAAAGAGAATGATGTAGAGTATCTTATATTCGGGCACCGCCATATACTGCTCGACATGATGCTCACTCGCAACAACCGCATGATCATATTGGGCGATTGGATAAGACACTTCTCCTATGCCACATTCGATGGCAACAATCTGGTGATAGACCTCTTTGAGCCCGATGAATGACCCACAATGCTCTATCTCATTTGAGATAATCGCCCAATAATTTAACTTTATTTCACATTGAATATAATTCATCAAGCACTTTACCCTTCTAATTGATTTTAAGACAATTAAAAAAAATACAACAGAATAAGTGCCCGACAGACTTCAAAAAACATATTTTAAAACATATTTTTTTATTGAAGTAGAACCAAAAAAACACCCTACATTTGTGGCACTAACCTAAAACAATCTTTTTTACCTTAAAATTAATACCTATTGAAAACCTAATAATAAGGAGTTTCTGTGAAGAAACTCCTTATTAATTTTATCACATTTGTTGAAAATACATCGGGATTTATGTATCTTCGCAGTCGCAAAGCAAAATGATATGATAACAATCGGCCAACCACACTCTATACCCCGCCCCATCGTTGCTACTATAGGCATGTTTGATGGAGTACACTTGGGACACCGCTCACTCATTGAGCAGGTAAAACAAGTAGCACAAGATAGAAAGATGGCTACTGCTGTTGTTACTTTTGCCTGCCACCCTCGACAAATTTTGCGCCCCGATGCACCCTTGCCATTGCTCAACACACAAGAAGAACGCATGGCACTACTTGATAGTACAGGCATCGACTACGCAATAGTGCTCAATTTCGACTCGCAATTGGCACAACTATCGGCTCACGATTTCATAGCATTGCTACACACGCAATACAACGTGTACACACTATGCATCGGCTATGACCATCGTTTTGGCCACAACCGTAGTGAGGGCTTCCAAGAATATTGCGCACATGGCCAAGAGATAGGCGTAGAGGTTGTCGAAGCCAAGCCTCACATTATAGAGCAAGGCACTATATCTTCATCAAACATTCGCAAATCGCTGATGGCTTGTAACATTGATATTGCTAATGCCATGTTGGGATATAAGTATAGAATATCGGGCACTGTCATCAGTGGCAACCAGTTGGGTCGAACCATTGGCTACCCCACAGCCAACATACAACTCGACAATCCACACAAACTACTACCGGGGAGCGGAGCATATGCCGTAAAGGTAAAACTCAATAACGGCAACACTTACGGGGGCATGATGAACATAGGTTTTCGCCCAACAATTGGAGGCGAAAGACTTTCGGCCGAGGTATATCTGCTCGATTTCTCCGACAATCTGTACAACCAACATATCACTATAGAGTTTGTTGCATTCATTCGAAAAGAAGAGCACTTCAAGAGCCTCGAAGAGCTACAAAGAGCACTTCAAGCCGATGAACAAACCGCCCGCAAGCTACTTATATCTTCATGAAACATCAATAATACTCGACTTAAAACAGAGGTATTATTAAACCGCACAAAATAGAGACCGTATATTCTTTTTTTTTCGTACATTTGACCGATTTTAGAAACAGACTTTAATAGGAATTCATTATGGACACGTACTTCAACGGATTTCTTATCATCATGGCAGCTATAGCCTTGTGCGTCTTTGTGGCACTATATTTCATCAAGGCCGGTTATGGTGTATTCTTCAGCAAGAAGTGGGGGCCATCTATCTCCAACCGCCTTGGGTGGATTATCATGGAAGCACCCGTCTTTATCACCATGCTCATCTTGTGGCTCATGAGCGACCGCACCAACGATCCTGTACGCCTCACCATGTTTGCCTTGTTTCAGTTGCACTATTTTCAACGCTCATTTATATTCCCATTCCTATTCAAAGGAAAGAGTCGCATGGCTATAAGCATCATGTTATGTGGCGTAATATTCAACACCCTCAATGCATTGATGCAAGGTGGCTGGCTATTCTACGTATCGCCGGCCAGCTACTATACAACGGCATGGTTTACCTCACCGCAATTTATCATCGGTACCATCATATTCTTTATAGGTATGGCCATAAACCTGCATAGCGACCACATCATACGCCACCTGCGCAAGCCGGGCGATACCCGACACTACCTGCCACGTGGAGGTATGTTCCGCTATGTATCATCGGCCAACTACTTTGGCGAACTACTCGAGTGGACAGGCTTTGCCATACTCACATGGTCGTGGGCCGGAGTAGTATTTGTATGGTGGACATTTGCCAACTTGGCACCTCGCGCTCACAAAATCTACAACCGCTACACCGAAGAGTTTGGCGAAGAGTTTACACGCGAAAATCGCAAACGCATCATACCTTTTATATACTGACACTATGGAAACAAGCAATAAATATAAAGACTCGGTATTATTTACACCGGCACAGATAGGCCCCCTAACCCTTCGCAACCGCACCATTCGTTCGGCAGCATTTGAAGGAATGGCAGAGAACTATTCACCCTCCGAACGTCTTTACAACTACCACACAAGCGTAGCTGCCGGAGGTGTAGGTATGACAACACTTGCATATGCGTCGGTGTCGCGTAGCGGACTCTCTTTTGAGTCGCAATTATGGATGCGTCCGGAGATTGTAGGCAGTCTGCGACGCATTACCGACTCTATACACTCGCATGGCGCAGCCGCATCGATACAGTTGGGACACTGTGGCAACATGACACACATATCTACCGCCGGACAGATACCCATAGGAGCTTCTACCGGATTTAATCTTTACTCGCCCACCATCGTGCGTGGCATGAATAAGAAAGAGATTATTTCGGTTGCCAAAGACTATGGCAAAGCCGTACACTTGGCACGCGAAGCCGGATTTGACGCAGTAGAAATTCATGCCGGCCACGGCTACCTCATCAGCCAATTCCTTTCGCCCTATACCAATCATCGTCGCGACGAATATGGAGGCTCTCTCGACAATCGTATGCGATTTATGCGTCAATGTATGAGTGAGGTGATGGAAGCTGCCGGAACCGATATAGCCGTAACCGTCAAGACCAATATGTATGATGGATTTAAAGGCGGTATAGAGATACCCGAGGCCATCACAATAGCCCAAGAGTTGGAGCACCTTGGCGCACATGCCTTGGTATTGAGTGCCGGATTTGTAAGTCGCGCTCCTATGGTAGTGATGCGTGGTGCTATGCCTCTCAAATCTATGACCCATTATATGCACCCTTGGTGGCTCAAGTATGGTGTGAAGGCTGTAGGAAAATATATGATTAAGAGCGAGCCCTTCAAGGAGTGCTACTTCCTTGACGACGCCCTCAAATTCCGTCAGGCTCTTAAGTTACCACTCATCTACGTAGGTGGTTGCGTGTCGAGAGAAGGCATAGAGAAAGTACTCAACAACGACTTCCAATTTGTACAGATGGGACGCGCTCTTATCAACGAGCCCAACTTTGTCAATCGCATGAAAGACGAAGGCCGCGAGCGTTGTGGTTGCGACCATGTAAACTACTGTATAGCCCGCATGTACTCGCTCGACATGGTGTGTCATCAACACATGCCCGATGGCTCACTGCCTCCGTGCTTATTGCGTGAAATAGAAGATATAAAGAAGAAAGGATAATGTAAGATGTGTTGCATTAAATACCCCGATTTTACCACCCTCAAAGCTCTTGTTACGGGAGCCAGTTCGGGCATGGGACTTGAATATGCCCGCCAATTGGCCGAAAAAGGCTGCTCGCTTGTCATCGTCAGCAACGAAGAACAGATACATACCGTAGCCGAAGATTTGAGACAGAAATACAACGTAACCGTAGCATCGGTATGTAAAGACTTGGCACATGCCGAGGCCGCTAAGGAGCTATACGATTGGTGTCATGCCGAAGGTCATGAGATAGATATACTCGTCAATAATGCCGGTATGTTTATGTTTCGCGACGTCAATGCCACCGACCCTGCTCGCATCGAAGCAATGCTCAATCTGCATATCATCACCCTCACACAGATGTGTCGTTACTTCTCGGTAGATATGTGCCAACGCAAACGCGGTTGGATAGTAAACATGTCGTCACTATCGGCCTACATACCCAACTTTGGCATTGCCCTATACTCATCTACCAAGGCCTACATACGCGTCTTTACACGCTCTATCTATTGGGAGCTATACGACCACAACGTATATGCCACCGCAATATGCCCCGGTGGCGTAGCCACACGCCTATTGGGACTGCCCGACAACCTGCTCAAACTCGGTGTAAACCTCGGCGTACTGCTCACACCCGAAAAACTTGTAAAGAAAGCTCTTCGTGCAGTCTTTGGCCACCGCAAACAGATTATGCCCGGTATCATCAATCACATAGGTCTGGCGGTGGTAACACTGCTTCCGCCCCCACTGCGCATGTGGATAAGACGTAAATTCTTTGACAAATGAGTACCCAATATACCATAGTAACCGGTGCCGGCGGTAGCATAGGCAAGGCTATCACTCAAGCACTTGTAGAGAGAGGCGAGCATGTGATAATGGCATGTCGCAACCTCGACAAAGACCGCCCCTTATGCCAAGAGATAAACAGTCGCTATCCGGGTTCGGTAGTTATTATGGAACTCAACCTCGCATCGTTCGATAGCATTGCAACCTTTGCCTCGGCTATACAAGAGCAATACCCCATCAAGGCTCTTATCAACAACGCCGGTGTAATGAACAAACATTACTCCACAACCAAGCAGGGATATGAAATGACCATAGGTGTCAATTTTTTAGGGACATACCTGCTTACCCGGCTACTGACTCCAATGCTCAAGAACGGACACATTACCTTCACAACATCGCTCACCCGATACATAGGCAAGGTAGATAAAAACTTCTTCGACCTTACAGCCAATAACTATGGACGCTTCAAAGCCTACTCTCGCTCAAAGCTCGCCACAACACTATTGGCTCACTATCTGTCGCAACAACTTGCACCCATGGGCATTCATGTCAATGCAGCCGACCCCGGAATTGTCAATACCGGCATGATACACATGGACGCATGGTTCGACCCCATTGCCGATGCACTCTTCCGCCCCTTCATCAGCACTCCGCAACAAGGAGCCATAAGCGCGCTATCGGCCAATATGAGTAACCTCAGCGGAGAGATATTTGAGAAACAACGCCACCACACCATACCCAAGCGTTTACACACACACCCACACACACAATGGCTCATAGAACAAGCCGAGCTGATAACTGCCCCTTGGCGTAAGTTATGACCACCACCAGTAGTCATATACATACTCGGCATATACATCAAATGAGGCAATCGTAGCAAAATCTTTTTATTTTTACATTATTTAACCAAAATAGCGGTTTTATAGGTAGCTTTTTTACAACTATAATGCAATATATTGCAATGAAAAGTACTACTTTTGCGCAACCAAAAAAACACGATAATAATAACCTCAAAAAACAATAAAATGTACTGGACACTTGAATTGGCTTCGAAGCTCGAAGATGCACCATGGCCCGCTACCCGCGAGGAGTTGATTGACTACGCAATTCGCTCAGGCGCACCCCTCGAAGTAATTGAAAATCTGCAAGAAATGGAAGATGAAGGCGAGACTTACGAATGTATTGAAGACATCTGGCCCGACTATCCCAGCAAAGAAGACTTCTTCTTTAACGAGGAGGAGTATTAATTTTAAAATAAATCATACAACTTAATAACACCGGCAGGACAAATAAAATGTCCTGCCGGTGTTGTATTGTACGCTTTCCGGCGATTGGGGTGTAAACTTATCACATTACCACTGAGATATTTGTGCCAATTTATAATTTTTCTCAAACTCCATTAAAAATTTTCACCACACACAATTGCTCTTCAAAATTATATATAGATTTGCGATAGAAATAATAAAGTTAATGAAATATGATTTCTATTTTATAAGAGAAATAGAGATAACATATAATTACAGGAAATAATACATCTTAAAATAACAGCATGGAAGAAATCTTTATAATACTGGCACTCATACTATTGAACGGCATTTTCTCGATGTCGGAAATCTCTTTAATATCGGCAAGAAAATCCCGACTTCAGTCAGACGCCGAAAAAGGAAATACAAAAGCTCAAAAGGCTCTTGAGCTACAAGAAAATCCCGACAGGTTTCTTTCTTCGGTACAAGTAGGTATCACATTGATAGGGCTATTGACCGGTATGTTCTCGGGAAATAAGATTGCTGCATCTTTTGCTGACGCATTAACCACCATCGGCTTGGGACAAGGCCTGGCATCGGGCATAGCACAGACAATCATTATTATAGTTGTCACATTCCTATCAATTGTACTCGGTGAGTTGGTACCCAAACAAATAGGAATGAACGACTCGGAAAAGATTGCCAAACTGATAGTAGGGCCCATGAGTCTATTTTCGAGATTGACCAAGCCTGTAGTATGGGCGCTATCACAATCGACCTCGGCAATAATAAAACTTCTCGGCATCAAAGAAAAAGAATCGAAGGTTACCGAGGAAGAGATAAAATCTATGATTCAAGAAGGCACTGAAGATGGAGAAGTTCTTCCTGTCGAACAAAATATAGTAGAACGAGTATTTACACTTGGCGACTTAGCTGTAAGTTCTATTATGACACTGCGAAGTGAAATTGTATGGCTCGAAAAGGATATGAGCAAAGAAATGATACACGAATGCATCACTCAAAACCTCTTTGAGGAGTATCCTGTTGTTGATAACGACTTAGACCATGTGATAGGCATACTGAGACTGAAAGACTATGTAATCAATATTGATAACGATGATTTCTGTTTAGAATCGATGCTTGTTAAGCCTACATACTTTCATGAAGATATGAATGTGTATAAGATTCTTGAGGAGATGAAGGCTAAAAAAGTGAGTCGTGCTCTTATCTGCGATGAATTTGGTTCTTGTAGCGGACTTATAACACATAAAGACATATTAGAAGCCCTTATAGGAAACATGCAAGACGATGCGGGGTCGGAACCCGACATTGTAGAACGCAAAGGTGGTGAAGGTTGGCTTATCGATGGACAATGTATGATGTACGACTTCTTGAGCCATTTCAATTTAGAAAAGGAAATGCAAGACTACGAATACTCTACAATAGCCGGACTGATAATTGACCAGTTGGGTCATATACCCGAAGCCGGCGAATGCATGGAATGGAACAATTTCTTATTCGAGGTCATAGACATGGACGGACCACGAATTGACAAAGTAATCATTAAAACAAAAAAGGCGCAATAGCTATTGCGCTACACCGTAAAGAAATAGGCTACACCAACATTGTATATTGATGTAGCCTATCTTTATATTTTTAATTCACCTTTACGCCTCGCGGCCGTGGCAGTTTTTGTATTTCTTACCGCTACCGCAGGGGCAAGGATCGTTACGACCCACCTTGGGTGCTGCTACGATAGGAGTACGAGGTTGGGGAGCACGGTTGGCCGAAGCCTGACGAGCCGCCTCCATCGAGTTTGCTCCGGGATATTGCTCCTTGCTTTCGCGATATTGCGGTGCCGAGGGGCGTTGTACCGGTGCCGATTGAGGCATATCTTGCGGCTCTCTCACGTGTATCTGACCACGCATCAACAGGGCTATCACCTTGCGGTTCATATTGTTGAGCATTTCTTCAAAGAGCTTGAACGACTCGAGTTTGTATATCAACAAGGGGTCTTTCTGCTCATACGAGGCATTTTGTACCGACTGACGCAATTGGTCGAGCTCACGAAGGTGCTCTTTCCAAGCCTCATCGATAGTCATCAACATCACAGCCTTTTGGAAGTTCTTCACCACGCTGCGCGACTCCGACTCATAGGCCTCTTGCAGGTCGCAAGGAATACCAAAGAAGCGTTTACCATCGGTAATAGGCACGCGAATGAGGCCTTGCAACTGACGCTCCTCAACAAACGGCTTGATGTTGAGGTGTGCTATCTCGGCCATGCGATCGCCTTTACGCTTGAAAGCTTCTACAACTGCTGTATTCAGGGCCTCGATACGCTCGGGCTTGCGCATGCCATAGAAGGCATCGGCATTGGCAGGCATCTCGATGGCAAATATTTTGAACACCTCGAGCGAGAGTGCTTCGTAGTCGGTGGGCGCATCATACTCGTTCACGAGCGACTCTACCATATCATAGAAGGTATTGAGAATGTCTATACCTATGCGCTCGCCCATGAGAGCATGGTGACGTTTTGAGTAGATGACACTACGTTGAGTGTTCATCACATCGTCATACTCGAGCAGACGTTTACGGATACCGAAGTTGTTCTCTTCGACACGACGTTGAGCGTTCTCGATAGAGTTGGTTACCATCTTGTGCTCAAGCATCTCGTCTTCTTTGAAGCCCAAACGGTCGAGCATCTTCACCACGCTATCGGTGGCAAACAGACGCATCACAGTATCTTCAAACGATACAAAGAATACCGAAGAACCCACATCGCCTTGACGTCCCGAACGACCACGCAACTGGCGATCGACACGACGCGACTCGTGACGCTCGGTACCTATAATGGCAAGACCACCTGCCTCGCGCACCTCGGGAGTGAGCTTGATATCGGTACCACGACCGGCCATGTTGGTAGCAATGGTAACAACACCTTTCTCACCGGCACGAGCTACAATCTCGGCCTCTTTCTGGTGCAACTTGGCATTCAACACGTTGTGTTGTATCTTGCGTTGTGTGAGCATACGACTCAACAACTCCGATATCTCTACCGATGTAGTACCCACCAATACAGGACGACCTTGAGCTACCATCTCTTCGATCTCTTGAATGATGGCATTGTACTTGGCACGTTTGGTCTTGTACACGCGGTCGTTCATATCGATACGGGCAATGGGCTTGTTGGTAGGAATTGTCACCACATCGAGTTTGTATATATCCCAGAACTCGCTTGCTTCGGTCTCGGCAGTACCTGTCATACCGGCAAGTTTATGATACATACGGAAGTAATTCTGCAAAGTAATAGTGGCAAAAGTTTGAGTAGCAGCCTCTACTTTTACACGCTCCTTGGCCTCGATAGCTTGGTGCAAGCCATCGGAGTAGCGACGCCCCTCCATGATACGACCGGTCTGTTCATCAACAATTTTCACTTTGTTGTCTATCACCACATATTGGTCGTTGAGAGCAAAGAGTGTATATGCCTTGAGGAGTTGATGTACGGTATGCACACGCTCGGCCTTGATGGCATAGTCTTGCAGATACTCATCTTTCTTGGCTTGGCGCTCCTCGGTTGTAAGGTCTTCGTTCTCAAGCAAAGCGAGTTGCTCACTGATATTGGGCAATACGAAGAATTCGGGGTCGGAACTTTTACCGGTCATGGCATCAATACCCTTGTCGGTAAGGTCTATACCATTGTTTTTCTCATCGATAACAAAGTAGAGGTCGTCGGTAATCTCGTGCATACGACGGTTGTTTTGCTCCATATATACGGCCTCGGTCTCGAGCATCAACGACTTGATACCCGGCTCGCTCAGGTAGCGTATCAAAGCACTATTCTTGGGCAAACCTTTGAAGCAACGGAACAACAAGATAGCGCCCTCTTCTTTCACCTTCTTGTCTTCCGAAGCAATTTTTTCTTTTGCCTCGGCAAGCATGCGGGTCACGAGTGTACGTTGAGCCTTGACAAGTTCCTCTACCTTGGGGCAGAACTCTTCAAACATTTGATCCTCGCCCTTGGGTGTAGGACCTGATATGATAAGAGGTGTACGGGCATCATCAATAAGCACCGAGTCAACCTCATCGACAATAGCATAGTTGTGAGGACGTTGTACAAGGTCTTGAGGTGAGCCGGCCATATTATCGCGCAAATAGTCGAAACCAAACTCGTTGTTTGTACCAAAAGTAATGTTGGCTTCATAAGCCTTACGACGCGCCTCCGAGTTGGGTTGATGCTTGTCGATACAATCTACCGACAAACCATGGAACATATACAACGGCCCCATCCACTCCGAGTCACGCTTCGACAGATAGTCATTGACAGTAACGACATGCACACCATTTCCGGTCAAGGCATTGAGAAATACAGGCAAGGTAGCCACGAGTGTCTTACCCTCACCGGTAGCCATCTCGGCAATTTTACCCTTATGCAATACGACACCACCAATGAGCTGTACATCGTAGTGTACCATATTCCATGTCACCTCGTTACCACCGGCCACCCAATGGTTTTGGTAGATGGCCTTGTCGCCTTCGATACGAACAAAATCATGAGTAACCGACAGGTCGCGGTCGAACTGATTGGCTGTAACAACAATCTCCTCATTCTCGGCAAAGCGTCGCGAAGTCTCCTTCACAACAGCAAATACCTCGGGGAGGGCTTCGTCCAACCCTTCTTCAAATTTCTTGAGGATATCCTTCTCAAGTTTATCCACCTCGCTCCACATTGGGGCGCGCTTGTCATAGTCGGTTTTCTCAATATCGGCCTTTATAGAGGCAATACGCTCACGATCCTGAGCAACACGATTTTGCAAGTTTTGTTTAACAGTTTCGATGCGAGCACGCAACTCGTCATTCGACAATTTGGCAAGTTCGGGATAGATAGCCTTAATTTTTTTGATATAAGGCTCTACTTCTTTGATGTCGCGTTGCGACTTGTTTCCGAACAGTTTTTTCAGAAAATCATTAAATCCCATATATGGTATTATTTTATTTCAACTAAAGTATAGGGCATAAACCCATAAAAAACGAGTGCAAAAATAGTGATTTTTTTCGGCAGTGCCTAAAAAATAGGCAATTAGATACACTACAAATTATCACATATTACACATAACCATGCTACATAGCTATCAATAGGCTATATCGATGGGGCGTGCAGTGCAACCATTGGGCGAACGAATACGCAATATACGCGCCACTGTGGGTGCTATGGAGGTAACATCTATAGGATAGTCAATCTTTTGAGCCGGCACATTGGGAGCCATAATCATAAATGGCGTGGGCACAGCATTGTGACGAATATACTGCCGTCTATCATCTTGATCTTCATAGACAACCTCCCAGCCGGGCACCAACTCGATAAATATATCGCCCGACAATTGAGACGATAGTCCACGACGCAAGCGATCGGTGTGCTCGTTGATACTGCGCAACAATATGCGCTGTTGGGTATATACGTCTTGCACACCCTCCATGTCAATCAAGAATTGTGCTGCATGGTCGCACACCTCCTCCAACGGCAAGTCTCGATCTTTGATAAATTGATGGTTGAGATATATCTGATTGTTGCTATAGCCCAATACCCAGTCGCCACTTCCATACAATGCCATCAGGTACATATTGAGCAACGACACAGCACGGCGTGGATAAAATTCGCCCGACTGTATTTTATAAAACGATGGCTCACGTCCCTCGCCATCGAAATATCCGGTTGATGTGATAAATACAACGGTATTATTAAGACCCACACTGCTATCGATGGCATCGAAAAGACGAGCCAACTCGGCATCAAGTCGCACATAAGCATCTTGCAACTCCAATCCATACGTCTGAACAGTTCCATTATTAAAGGGAGCCAACGTATAGCCTATATTGATCATATCGAGTTGTCCCCGCTGTCCCAACGATGCTTTTTGCAACAGGTCTATCGACACATCTGTCACATCGTTATTGACCATCGGCGAGGTCTTGTACGAGACAAAACGATTGTGTTCCTTCCGCGAGAAAGAGTGCGTGAAGGGTATAGTGTGCATCTGATAGGGCATCGCAGTGTAACGCTCGGGAGCATACATCGGCGACCACGACAAGTTGTCGATAATCTGCGCAGGCGTGTTGGTATAGTATGGGTGCAGAATATAGGCAGGAGCATCAAAGAAATAGGTAGTTGTAACCCATCGGCCCGACTCGTCATCTACCCACAATGCACTATTGGCAATGTGTCCGCCCGATAAAATAGATGTAGTCGCATCGGGAGCAACCGAATAGACTCGCCCCAATCCATTACCTACAATCTTCACCTCGTCACTGAGTGTAGATACCAACAGGGCCTTGGCCGAGAAGTTGTCATCGGTACCATTGCCCATAAAGTCATCATCGAACATGATACTGCGCTCCTTGCGGGTGAAGGTATCAAATACATTTTCAGACACTATGCCATTATAGAAAGGTATCGTTCCGGAATAAATGGCGGCTGTAGAAACAGCACGATCGAGATGTGGGAAGTCGTATAACACTTCGTCGCACACCACGCCTTCTTGCATGATGCGCTTAAAACCCTTCTCTCCAAAGAGTTGCTGCAAAGCCTCAAGATAGTCACTCCGCAATTGATCTATCGTGATGCCTACGACCAGTCGAGGTGCATCTTGTGCCATCTGTGCATGAGCCGGCACCACTATCAGCGAGAGTAATATCGAGGCAAGAACTTTATTCATTTTTTCAACTTATCTTTACTGCAATAAACAAAATTGTACGAGCGCAATGCTACCACAGCAATCAGTGGCCACACTGCATTATCGACACACTGCACTCCGCACACTATCAATATCAAAAACAGTGCCAGAAGCAGCATATTGACAATATGATACCATCGCACCACTGCAACAGCTTTAGGCACATACTGCATAACTGTTGGCACTATTGCCAACGGAGTGAGCCACAAGGCATTGAGATTGATAGTAGTAGCAGGGTGCTGCGAGAAAAATACCAAGAAGTATATAATCAGTCCCGACACAAAAGTGAGCAGGCCTATTATCGTATCGAACCATCGCGACACGCTACGACGGCGCATGTCAATCCACGTCATAACAATGGTGAGCATTAATAGCAGTAGCGCACATGCCATAGGAGTGATATACCAGGGTGTAGGGGGCATTAGAGGCACCCCATCGGCACGATGCAACACGATAGTTTCGCGTACCAAATCTCTATCGGCCCTATTATGTTCCGTCACAATAGAAGCGTTGTCATAAGCATCTTTCAGATAGAGTGGTATAAACATATGCTCGCGCCACGTTGCAGTACGATCAAAGTCGCAACCCATTGCCATGTCTATACCAAATGTGAGCCAACTATAATTGGCACCAAAGTGTCGTACTATCTCACGAAATGTATATAGATTGTCGGGATCGTCATACACAACTTGCTCGGCCTCGGAGCGCAACACGCCTTCTACCATATCACGTGGGCGTGTAGCACAATTGTCAAACAAGAAATTGTAACGATATGCCCTGTTTTCGGGACGAGCATTAACCAACAAATTGGCAAACAATTGTTCGCGTTGGCTGTGTGTCAAGTTTAGCTCTTGCTCATACACCGTAGAGCCTCGCATGACATAGTCGATGATAAAATGCTTGAAGTCATAGACAGCCAACATATAATCGGTCTCGCCTTTGGTGAATTTCCAAACAAAATCATCAGTAAAAGAAAATGTACCATAATTGAATACCAAGTCAAATGCATTGTTACCACTCCGTTGCACACGCACAGCTGTATGTCCGAATATCTGGTAAATATCGGGACCCGGATCGCAAGTAACAAGCGACACGCGCAAGGTATCGGCAGGTAAAATATCGTGATAAGCATGAGATACCGTAGCCGACACCGACTCTACAGCCGATAGTACAACCAGCATAAGTACCCCAAACAAAGTGCGTAATTTATCTAACATTCTGCTACTTCTAAAAAACGGCATAAAGTTACAACAAATAACCCAAAACAGAGGTATCACTCTATCGGTTTTTGATATTTTAAGCAAAAAAAGAATATGCTGTAATAAGATGTAAAACTTTCATTTTTTTTTCTTATTGCGCTCAGTTTGCACTATCTTTGTCAGTGCAAAACAATACCAAGTGATATGAAAACAAGAATTACGCTATTGATAGCCACTATAGCATTGTGTACAGTGGCTGCTATGGGTCAGGTCATCAACCTACCCGCCCCCGCACTCAACGATACTGCAACCTTAAAGTATGCCCTTGAAAACCGTTGTTCGCACCGCGACTATGATGCCACATTGGGAATAAGCCGTCAAAATCTATCAAACATGTTATGGGCCGGTTGGGGTTTCAACCGCGAGGACAAACGTACAGCACCATCGGCTCTCGACCGCCAAGAGATTACATTATATGTATGCACACACCAAGGCACTTACCGATACCAAGCCGAAGACCACACACTCGAATTGGTACATAAAAGCGACATCATGAAGCTTACAGGCAAGCAAGACTTTGTAGAGAATGCCTCTATCAATATCTTATACGTTTGCGACAAAGACCTCAGTGCCAGTTCGGAAATGAGCGCTGTGTGTTGCGGTGCCATCTCACAAAACATTGCATTATATTGCGCCTCAACAGGTCTTAAGAATGTTGTTCGTGGCTCTTTCGATGGCGAAAAACTACGTCAAGTACTACACCTTTCGGGCGCACAATATATATTATTGGCTCAAAGTGTTGGATATCCTGCCAATAGATAAATGAAAAAGTTCGACAATATAATAGTCTTTTTTATAGTCTTGTTGCTATCATCGGCTTGCAGCAACACCTCCTCCACCGACAATGCGGCATATCCCGATGATGAGGATATACTCTATATCGAGAGCGACAGCCTATTGGCCGAGAGTCAAGTTGAAGAAGAACAGATAAGCCGACACAAGAAATTGTCAAAAGGGTATCGTCGCACATTCAACGACAAGAATGATGTACACCTTGTTGTTGCACAAAAGTATGGGATAGAACCTCTTGCAAGTCTTCAAGAAGCCGAGTCGCAACCATTTCACAAGCTGGCACGTATAGACAGCTGCCAATATTATGCCATCAAGCGGCTCACTCACTCTGCCCCATATCTTACACCTCGGTCGAAGTGGATGCTGATGACTATAGGAAAGAACTTTCAAGACTCCTTAGCCTCACATGGTGTTGAGGGCTACCAGATTATTGTCACAAGCCTGCTACGCACCGACGACAGCATACGCCGTCTGCGCCGGCGCAACAGCAACGCAAGCAAAAACTCGGCACACCGATTTGGCACAACATTCGACATTTCCTACATTCACTACAACCGCACCGATAGCACCGCTTTCATGCCCGAATATCGCCTCAAAGAGACTCTTGCCGAGGTATTGTATGACTTGCGGAGACAGGGACGCTGCTATGTGAAGTATGAGGTAAAACAGAGTTGTTTCCACGTCACTGCTTGGTAACACTACAACAAATAGGACATGAACAAGACATTCATACATATAGCCTCTATTCTGCTTACTACATTGCTCTTCATAGGCTGTAGCAACACATCTCAAGATGAAAAAGAGTTTGACGAAACAGAGCTTGATATTGAGTACGCACAAGGATTTCGACTGGCACAAGGCGAGGGCTATCGTCGTATCGACATTATTAATCCGTGGGATACAACAGCCTTGTTACGCTCATATATACTTATCGACAAAGACGACTCCATTCCGCAACAACTACCCTCGGGTACATTATTGCGCACACCATTAAGCAATACGCTCATATTTTCATCGGTACATTGCAGCCTCATGCGTGAGCTACAGTGCCTCGATGCAATTGGCGGGATATGTGATAGCGAGTATGTATATGTTGAGGAACTGCAACAGCGACTTGCAACCGGCAACTTGACCGATGCCGGCTACTCAACTTCACCCAACATCGAACAAATCATTGAACTCAACCCCGAAGCTATACTCCTATCACCATTTGAAAACACCCGACACGAACGCCTCGTGAACACCGGTATACCCATCATCGAATGCGCCGATTATATGGAGACTTCCCCTTTGGGACGTGCCGAATGGATAAGACTGTTTGGTTGGTTATATGGTTGCGAGGCTTTAGCCGACTCGCTATACAACAACATCAAGAGCGACTATACTGCCATACAACAACGCACCGCAAATATAGAGAGTAAGCCCTTGGTAATAACCGAACGACGCATTGGGCAAGTGTGGTACGTACCCGGCGGAAACAGCTACATGGCACATCTACTATCCGATGCCGGTGCCCGTTACCCTTGGAGCGACAACAACAATACCGGCTCTATCCCCTTGTCGTTTGAGAATGTTTTGGAGCGTGGCCAAGGTGCCGACTTTTGGCTCATTAAATATCATGCAAACAACGACCTGACCTACCAAGCGCTTAAGGAGGAATACACCCCCAATTCACGCTTCAATGCCTTCGAGCAAAAGCATATATATGGCTGTAACACACAGTATATTCGTTACTACGAAGAGACCCCCTTTCACCCCGAGCGACTATTGCAAGACTTGGCCGCCATCTTCCACCCCTCGTTATTTGAAACATATATACCGTTCTATTTCAAAGCATTAGATGAGTAGAAACCTTCACATATCATACAGCACCCGACTTATCATTACGTTGGTCGTTCTCTCTGCAATATTGTGGGTGTGCAATCTGTTTATCGGCTCAGTATCTATTCCGGCCAAAGAGGTAATCAATGTACTCACAGGACAACCATGCGAGCGAGAAAGTTGGCGCTATATCATCATCGAGTCGCGCATACCACAAGCCATTACCGCCCTATTGGCAGGTTGCAGCCTGGCTGTAGCCGGCTTGTTGCTACAAACCACATTCAACAACCCCTTGGCCGGCCCCTCGATACTCGGCATCGACACAGGAGCATCTCTTGGTGTAGCCATTGTCATGCTGGCAGGTGGCACATTGCTTACAAGCAGCCCCATATCGGGTTTCATCGCAACTATTGTGGGTGCTTTTGTGGGAGCTGCCTCTGTCTTAGCCATTATTCTTTTCTTCTCGACTTTTGTTCGCAACAATCTCATGTTGCTCATCATAGGCATGATGGTGGGGTATCTCACCTCTTCAATCATATCCTTGCTCAACTTTTTTGCCAGTGCCAATCAGGTACATGCCTACACCATGTGGGGCATGGGCAACTTGGGTGGTGTCTCACTGCAACAATTGCCATGGTATGCCACAGCATCGGTATGCGGACTTCTCATTGCACTTTTATTGTCCAAGCCTCTCAATGCCATGCTGTTGGGCACACGCTATGCCGAGAACTTGGGTGTGAATATATCTGCAACACGCAATATGCTCTTGCTGGCTACAGGCTTGCTCACAGCTACTACAACAGCCTTTTGTGGCCCGGTTACTTTTATAGGTCTATCAGTACCCCATATAGCCCGATTGCTGTTGCGTAGTAGCAATCACAACACGCTACTGCCTGTTACCATGCTGTGCGGTGCAGTTGTACTGCTATTGTGCAATATGCTCAGTGTTATACCCGGCAACAACGGCATCATACCCATCAATGCCGTCACCCCTCTCATAGGTGCTCCGGTCATTATCTACGTCATTGTAAACCAAAAGAAAATACACTACTTCAACGGATGAAAACGGCTCCTGTCATATCGGCTCAGAACCTCAACATAGGCTATCGAACTGGTGGCGATGGCCTGAAGTGTGTACATCACAACCTCAACATTGCTTTACATGCCGGTGAGCTCACGTGTCTTTTGGGTGCCAACGGTGCCGGAAAATCGACTCTTCTACGCACACTTTCGGGTGCACAACCGGCTCTATCGGGCGATGTTTTGATAAACGGCACTCCTCTGAGCAAAATTAGCAGGCATCGATTATCGCAAAGCATAGGTGTGGTACTCACCGATAAAACTGCCATTGGCGGACTAACTGTGCGCGAAGTAGTAGCGTTGGGACGACAACCCCATACAGGCTTTTTCGGGCGATTATCATCGCACGACAATGCGATGGTTGATGACTCACTCAAGGCTTGCAACATTACCGACAAACAACATCGCTACATGGCATCGCTATCCGACGGAGAACGACAGAAAGTAATGATAGCCAAAGCTTTGGCACAAGAATGTCCTATCGTTCTACTCGATGAGCCTACAGCGTTTCTCGATATTGTCAGTCGCATAGAGATTATGTCGTTGCTACATCGCATTGCCACCGAGCATCATCGAGCCATTCTCCTCTCTACCCACGACATAGAGCAAGCCCTTGTATTGAGCGACCGGTTGTGGTTGCTATCGAGAGAGAGCGGACTTACTACCGGTATTACCGAGGATATCATTCTGTCGGGTAGCCTCGACAATCTGTTCCATCACACCGATATACACTTCGACCCCTTGCATGGCAGTTACTACCCTACCGTACAACACGACAAGACTATTGTAGTTGATTGCAAAGACGAAACTTTGTTACATTGGACCATCAATCTACTCAATCGCAACGGATATGGAGCTGCATTTGACTTGTCATCGCCTTGCAGCGTAATCTTGCATATTAAAGCTCGCAACGAAATCATTTGGCAGCATGACAACGAGGTAGCAACATTACACTCTTTCGAAGAGCTAACTCAGATGCTACAAAAAAGATAACCCATTTCACTCTCGACCACATAGTCGAGCCCAAGCATAACGCACTGCAAACCACCCGTGACGCAGCACTGTTGGCAACCACCCATAGTGATGGCACATCACCGCAAATCGCTCCTTGAGTGATGCCCGGTGATGACGAGTTGTTTCGCCTTCATTCAGATAATCGATGAGTGTGAGATGGGTGTTGAGCAACTCATTGGTTTGTTTCATACAACGTATGCACCAATCTACATCGGCCGAGTATCGATACTTCAAATCATACAGCGGAGCAAGGTCGCGACGGGCAATAAATGCTTGATGACACACCAACATACCATTGGCAAAACTGCGCCAAGTAAGTTTCTCGGGCGCACGCAGACGGCGCATCATCAAAAAACGGCGCTCGGCATCAACAATAGCTGTCTCGCCATATACTACACCCGGTCTGTTATTGCCTATCGCCTCGGCCACACGTTGCAAGGTGTCGGCCGCATGAAAAGAGTCACCGGCATTCAAGAAGATAAGATACTCGCCCACAGCCATCTTCAAGCCCTTGTTCATAGCATCATACAACCCCTTATCCTGCTCGCTCACCAGTCGCACCGATAGCGACGATTGCTCAACAAGCTGCACCGTATTATCTCGCGAGGCTCCATCTATCACTATATACTCATAGTTGGTATAACTTTGTGCCTCGATACTGCGCAACGTAGGGGGCAATGTAGTAGCGGCATTGAACGTGATGGTTATGATAGAAAAAAGAGGTGTATCCATAATGTCGTTAAGTATTACACCACAAAAGTAACAAAAATGAGATAGAAAAAGGAATGCGATAGAGATAATTTATTTCGCTACTCGAAGTAGAACGAAAGAACAATCATACTCGAAACCATCTTCTTGATAGAGTTGGTATATTTGATATCGAGCGGATCGGGAAGGTCGCGGTTGCGGTCGAGTACATCGGTAAGACCTATACAAAACTTTATCTCAGGAATAAACTTAAAGTACGGCATATAAGTATCGCAACCAAAGGCAAAGGTTACATAACAATCAAGCGGATTGAGCTTGAGGAACGAATTTTCTTGCTTGGCCACATCGAGTGTGCCCATCAATCCGGCCGATATATAGGGACGTATATTGTCCCAACGACGAGCACTGAATTTAAGGTCTATAGGCAGTACGACATAGTTGGACTTGATGTTTTGCGACTGCATATTGCCGGTCTCATACTCGCGAAATTTCACAACTTTATTACCGAAATATATACCCGGCGAAACACGCAGATTGAGATGCGGACAGAGATATAAGTCGGCCATAAGATTGACACAAAAGCCCGGAGAGAATGATGGAACTTCCATGTACCAACTCTCGCCTTGCTCGGTAGTATAACCATTATGAGTAAATGTAAGATCCTGCACATGAGTACCTACCGAAAAACCGAAGTGTACCTGCTTATAGTCGGCAAAGGGTAAGTTTTGCAACTTACGACCTCGCCCGCCTCCACCGGGTTGCGCCATGACACAGCAGCAGCACACTACCGTCATGACACACACCAACAGACATTTTATATGTACACTTCTACTCATAACTAAGGTATAAACGACAAATTGTGCCCTTTATTGTTCACAATCTTTAAAAATAAATCTGCGGGTACGACTACAAGTCCTACCCGCAGGTATAACAATTGCTACCCTATTCTATTTCTCTCCTTTGTGGCTGAAATAGTAATCGAGCACATCGTGTGCTGCTGTAAACGAACTTTGCATATTGGTGAGAATGCGATGCTCTTTCTCATCAAGCATCTCACGTATGATACTATCGTTGTAGAAGTGGTTGCGCAACTGCTCGTCGATAGTTTCATACATCCAATATTTGGCTTGTTCCTGACGCTTATGCTCAAAGTATCCGTTTTTGCGTACAAAGTCGAGATACTCATATATCATATCCCATACCTCGGCTATACCCAGCTCGTAGTAACCCGAGTATGTGAGTACCTTGGGCGACCAGCCCGAGGGGGGCAAGGGGAAGAGATGTAAGGCGTTGCGGAACTGTGCTTGAGCCAACTTGGCACGCTCTATATTGTTACCATCGGCTTTATTAATAACTATGCCGTCGGCCATCTCCATAATACCACGCTTGATACCTTGCAATTCATCGCCCGTTCCGGCCAATTGTATGAGGAGGAAGAAATCTACCATCGAATGCACTGCGGTTTCGCTCTGTCCTACACCCACAGTCTCTACAAATATATTATTAAAGCCGGCAGCCTCGCATAAAACAATAGTTTCGCGAGTCTTACGTGCTACACCTCCCAACGAACCAGCCGAAGGACTGGGACGAATAAAGGCATCGGGGTGTACCGACAACTTCTCCATACGGGTCTTGTCACCAAGGATACTACCCTTAGAACGTTCGCTACTGGGGTCGATGGCCAATACAGCAAGTTTGTTGTCCGGATTTTTCAGCACATGCAATCCGAAGGCATCGATAGAGGTACTTTTACCTGCACCGGGCACTCCGGTTATACCGATACGCACCGACTGGCAAGTATGAGGCAAACATTTCTCTATTACCTCCTGTGCCAAGGCACGATGTTCATATAGATTACTCTCTACCAATGTAACGGCTTGGCTCAGAAGCGAGAGATCGCCTTTGAGAATGCCCTCAACATATTCACCGGCCGTATATAACTTACGACGGGCTCGTTTCTTCAGATAAGGATTTATCGAAGGGGGCTGCTCTATACCTTTATTTACGGTAAGTCCGGCATACAATTCGTCATTTTCGGGGTGTTCCATCATATATGCTTTTATGTGTATGTGTTTTATAATATATTTATCTAAATTCGGCTACAATGCGAATAGATTGTGAAGGATTGCTCGGATCATTACTAATGAGATAAAGATCGCTCTTCATGACATTAGAGCGCGCACGCATCGGGTCTATTTCTATCACCAACAATGTCGATTGACCGGGTTTGAGACGCGACTTCTTGAGTTGAGCCTTTATAGCGCCATTATCTACACGCACTTTGTGAATTTCAAGGGGAGAGTGTCCGGCATTGACAACATATATCTCTCGGCGCACTTTCTCTGTACCCTCGACCACCTTGAAATCGACAAGCTGACGGCCTACCACCATGATAGGTGCTTTCTCAAGTTGCTCCTCGGTATAGCTATCAAAGTCTTCCTGCAACACACCCGATACGGTAATGGTATTGTAACGAGCATCGCCCAGTGTTGTCGCATCAACAACCGTACCTTCAATATTGAAATCGTCGCGACGATAACCCCAATCATCAATTGCATCGGGATTGTATGTCACGAGCATCACTCCTTTTTCACCGGCATGCAATGTTTCGGGAAGAAATTTGACACACATATGCTCCGGGACACCGGTAGCACGAGGCACAAGGGTATCCGCCCCTACATTGGCCACCGATATACTATCGATGGCAACACGACCTTTCACAATTGTCGAAAGTGGCATATGCAAAGCATTGAGTGCAATATCGCCTATACGGTAGGCATATTGAGTAGCCAAGACGGCTGTCTTTGATTGTGTAACCTCACCCAGAATGCGCAAGATGGTACGCTCGGGTATGGTATTGGTATGTACGTAAACGCTCTTACTGAACTTTCCGGGACGCCCCGATGGGTTGAAAGTAATCTTCACATGACCCGAATCGCCCGGAGCTATAGCCTCCTCAGAATATTCGGGCACTGTACAACCACACGATGTACGCACCTTCGATATCACCAACGGTTCATTACCCTTATTGTGAAAGGCAAAGTCGTAAGATACGTTACCTCCTTGCTCTTCGATTGTGCCAAAGTCATGTCGTTGCTTTTCAAACACAATAACTGCTTGAGCGTATGTCGAAGCGACAAAGAATAGAGTAAATATTGCAAGTGTATATAAGCGTTTCATCTTCATTCTCGTTTCTACTGTTTAGGAAAGACAACACCTTTGATGCGCAAACGGCTCTTTTTCTTCTTGGCATTGGTTTTCACAATAATCTCCTTGGCAAACTCTCCGGGGTTGCCCTTGGGATCGAATGTTATGGTTATCACGCTACTATCGCCCGGAGCAATAGGAGCTTGCGGAAAATCGGCCACCGTACAACCACAATTGGTATTTACCTCGACAACAACCAATGCAGCATCGCCGGTATTGGTAAACACAAAGTCGTGCGACACTGTGCCACCCTCTTCACGTACGATGTCGAAATTGTGCAATGTATTGTCAAATACAATCTTAGCTCCTTGGCCATGCGCCATCGAAGGCACAAACATTGCTACAACCCAAAACATATATAACAATATCTGTCTCATGCTTCTATAGTTTTATGCAAATTTACAATTTATTTTCTTATAACACGTTTTGCAACAGACTATATTTTACCATTTACAATGATTAACTATCCTCAAACAGCCTATCACAACTACCATAAACACTCGTCATACAAATAATAACAACTCTCATAAAAGATTTTGCTCTACGTTTACCCAATATTAGCTACATTATTATTAAATTTGCAACGCTTATAATGTAATTTTTGCTTTATGCTTAACAAAATAGAAGAACTGAAACGTGAGATTGTCGCGCTCACTGCAAGTAACAGCGACGAGTTAGAGGCTATCCGCCTCAAATATCTGTCGAAGAAAGGTATCATAGCACAGCTTTTCAACGACTTCCGCAACGTTCCTGCCGAGCAAAAACGCGAGGTAGGACAACGCATCAACGAACTGAAAGAGGCTGCCAACGAGCATTTCAACGCTATGCGAGAGGCTATCGAAGAGAAGTCGCAAGATGGTGATAAGATAGACCTCACACGCACAGCATACCCCATATGGAGTGGTACACGTCACCCGCTCTCGATTGTACGCAACGAGATATGCGAGATTTTCGGCCGTTTGGGTTTCTCAATTGCCGAAGGCCCTGAGATAGAAGACGATTGGCACGTATTCTCGTCGCTCAACTTTGCCGACGACCACCCCGCACGCGACATGCAAGATACCTTCTTCATACAACGTTCGCCCGATGTATTGTTGCGCACACACACTTCATCGGTACAAACTCGCGTGATGGAGCATACACAACCCCCTATCCGCATCATCTGTCCGGGACGTGTATATCGCAACGAGGCCATCTCGGCTCGCGCACACTGCTTCTTCCACCAAGTAGAGGCTTTGTATGTCGATAAGAATGTGTCATTTGCCGACCTCAAGCAAGCACTTCTATTCTTTGCTAAGGAGATGTTTGGCGGTGAAACCAAGATACGTTTACGCCCCTCATACTTCCCCTTCACCGAGCCCAGTGCCGAGATGGATATTTCTTGTAATCTCTGTGGCGGTAAAGGCTGTAGTTTCTGCAAGCATACCGGTTGGGTAGAGATATTGGGTTGCGGAATGGTAGATCCCAATGTACTCGAAGCGTGTGGCATTGATAGCAAAGTTTATAGCGGATATGCTTTGGGTATGGGTATTGAGCGTATTACCAACCTTAAATATCAAGTAAAAGACCTTCGCCTATTCTCAGAAAACGATGTTCGTTTCTTAGAGGAATTTGAGTCGGCTCGATAATCCCATAGACAACATTTTGACTGCTCATAGTCGTCAGTAAACAAAGACCTTAAAGCCGACGGCTTTAAGGTCTTTGATATAAATAAACCTACTTACATAGCCCATCATGACAATATCGCAACGCTACCAATATGTGATAGAATGGTTTACTCGCAATATGCCGGTTGCCGAGACCGAGTTACACTACAACACGCCCTTCGAGCTGTTGGTAGCAGTAATCCTATCGGCCCAATGCACCGACAAGCGCGTCAATCTGGTTACTCCGGCACTCTTTGCAGCCTATCCCACCGCCGAGGCGATGGCCACAGCTACTGCGGAGGATATTTATGAGTATATCAAAAGTGTATCGTACCCCAATAACAAGGCTCGTCATCTGGCTGGTATGGCACGTATGTTGATGGAGGAGTTTGACGGAGAAGTTCCATCGGAAGTAGATACATTGCAACGCCTCCCGGGAGTGGGACGCAAGACTGCCAACGTCATGGCATCGGTGGTGTGGGGTAAGGCTGCCATGGCTGTAGATACCCATGTATTTCGCGTAGCCAACCGCATAGGACTCACCAACAACTCAAAGACACCCCTCGAAACCGAGCGCACACTTGTCAAGCACATACCTCAAGAGCTGATACCCAAGGCTCATCATTGGCTCATATTGCATGGCCGATATGTGTGTATGGCTCGCCGTCCCTTATGTCTCGAATGCGGACTACGCGAGGCTTGTAAATACTACAATCGCACATCAAAAATCGAGAAGGACAATCAATAATCCTATAGAGCATGACCGACAACTCACTGAAAGGTAAAACCTCGCAAGGACTGTTATGGGGCGGGTTGAGCAACTCTATTCAACAGTTGCTACAACTTGTATTTGGCATTTTCTTGGCACGTCTTCTCACTCCGGGCGACTATGGTATGGTGGGTATGCTCATTATATTCTCCAACATTGCAAGTTCGATAAAGGAGAGTGGATTTACCGCTGCTCTTACCAATAAAAAAGATGCATCGCACCGCGACTTCAATGCAGTATTTTGGTGTAGCACACTACTGGGTATTATACTCTACATCATACTGTTTTTCGGTGCACCACTCATAGCCCGATTTTACAATCAGCCTCAACTCACACCGCTGGCTCGACTTCTGTTTTTGGGATTCCTTATATCGAGCACAAGTACCGCACATTATGCCTACCTATTCAAGCATATGATGGTGCGCGAGACGGCTTTGGCACAGACCATAGCAATCGTTGTATCGGGGGTTGCGGGTGTAACAATGGCCTTCTGCGGCATGGCATACTGGGGCATTGCCATACAAAACCTGACATACATCATTACCTTTACACTGCTTGCTTGGTACTTTTCGCCCTGGCGACCCACACTCAACATCGACCTCGCACCCATACGCCCCATGCTCAACTTTAGCATCAAATTGCTTATAACCAACATCTTCCGACACATCAACGAGAATATCTTCTCGGTACTACTGGGCAAGCTGTTTAAGGTATCGGACGTAGGCTTTTATAGCCAAGCCAACAAGTGGAGCACAATGGGACAATCGCTCATAAGCGGCATGATAAGAGGTGTGGCACAACCGGTACTCTCCGAGGTAAACAACGATAAAGAACGGCTACAGAGGGTCTTTCGCAAGATGTTGTGTTTCACTGCATTTATTTCATTCCCCGTCATGCTGGGGTTGGCTCTTATCAGTGAACAACTCATCACAATAGCTGTTACCGACAAGTGGATAGACTGTGTACCCATCATGCAATTGCTGTGTATATGGGGAGCTTTTCTTCCCATTTTATCGCTATACCAACAGATGATAATAAGCCAAGGCAAATCCGACGTCATCATGTGGCACTCTATCATAACAGGTGTGCTGCAAATCGTATTGTTGCTACTGACAGCTCCTTACGGCATTCACACAATGGTTAGCGCCTATGTTGTTTTCAACATAATCTATATGCTTGTGTGGCAACACTATATACGCCGATATACCGGCGTAGGATACATAGACGCATTGAAAGAGATTGCTCCTTTTGCCCTCATGGCCTCGGCTACAATGATAGCTACACACTATATCACTATCTATATCGATAACATTTACCTACTATTCACAGCCAAGATAGTGGTGGCTGTTGTTATATACATTGTATTGATGAGCATAACAAACGTAAGTATCTACAAGGAGTCGATAACCTTCGTCAAACAAAAACTTACACAGAAGAAATAACGTATGAATACACTTGCACCCATACTACTCTTTGTCTTTAACCGCCCCGACCACACGAAGAGCACCCTCGAAGCCCTACGAAACAACACATTGGCTTCACAGAGTATACTATACATATATGCCGATGCTGCCCGGAACGAAGCCGACAGAGATGCGGTAGAGAAAGTGCGTGAGATTATACACAACATAGAGGGATTTAAGCAAATAGAAATTATAGAGCGCAAAGAGAATTGGGGTCTGGCACGCAACATCATCGATGGTGTCACCACTCAAACCAACAAGCATGGACGGGTTATTGTACTTGAAGACGACCTCGTCACAGCACCCTACTTCCTACAATTTATGAACGATGCGCTTGATACCTATAGCAACGAGCCTCGTGTGGGACACATATATGCGTGCGAGTACACCCAAGAGCCTACACTGCCCGATACATTCCTCATCAAGTTTACCGGTAGCTGGGGTTGGGCTACATGGGACAGAGCATGGAAGCACTTCAATCCCGATGGGGCATATCTTCTCAACGAGTTGCGACGCCGCAATCTCACCCACACATTCGACTTCAATGGCACATATCCCTACACTCGCATGTTGCAACGACAAGTCGAAGGCAAAAACAACTCTTGGGCCATTCGCTGGAACGCATCGCTCTTTCTCAACGACATACTATCACTCAATGTAGGCAAGTCGCTCGTGCGCAATATAGGACTCGATGGCAGTGGTACCCATTGTGGCAACGACAACCTATACTCTTCGGTACTCTACACACAACCCCTGCCGGTAGTCAAGATAGAGCCCATTGTTGAGAGCAACATCGGACGCAACTCGCTCACACAATACTACCGCCGCACCAACTCGTTTTGGGCCAAAGCCATGCGTCGCATCAAGCGCATGATAAACCTTTAAGATTAAACTTTTGCCACGTCCTATAGTCATATAATAGATGAAAAAGAGCATTATACAATACTTCCGTCGAGGACGTTGGTTGCGCATGGCAAGCAGCATCATCACCGACCCCAAACGTCTCATAGAGTTGGCACAATCGGCAACGAAATATGCCAATCGCCGAGGCTGGAAAAAAATTCACGAAAGCGCATCGCTATTGTTGCACTACATAGCCGATGTAGCCACACAACGCTACACCCACTACAACAAACGGGCATTGCTATTATCGGTAGCGGCAATTGCCTACCTTGTCACACCCATCGACTTCCTACCCGACATACTCATAGGCGGTCTCATAGATGATGTCACGGTAGTATTATATATCGTACAATCGGTAAAGAGAGAGTTGGAATACTACGACCTTTACCGCAAAGGTCTCTTGTTGGACAAATAGGCTATCGTATCTCTAAGACAAACCTTGAACATACGATATACTGCACTGGCTGTGAAAATTCCCAAGTAAACTTAGTCTTTCTTCACTCACCTTTTGCTATATTTATAGAATATAGAGGGCGGTTCGGAAGAAATTCCCAAGTAAACTTGGTCTTTCTTCACTCACCTTTTGCTATATTTGCAATTGGATAATAACAATTACAATATCAATGAAAATAGGAATTATAGTTGCTATGAAAGACGAGCTTGCTTGTGTTGTAGGCTTGTTGAATAATAATAAGACCATTACTACCGACAATGGCAATGAGTATATCACAGGCGTTGCCGGCAAACATGACATCATACTCACTCAGAGCGGCATAGGCAAAGTCAATGCAGCCATTCGCACCTTCGAGCTGATAGACAAGTTCCACCCCGACATCATCATCAACAGTGGCGTGGCAGGAGGCATTGACAAGGAGACTCGCATCATGGATATGGTAGTGGGCACCGATGTCGTTTACCACGATGTATGGTGTGGCGAAGGCAATGAATATGGCCAAATACAAGGCCTACCCGACCGCTTTGCAGGCGACAAGGTGCTGATAGAAAAAGTACTGAAAGCCAACGAAGGCAAGCGAGTGTATGGCGGACTGATATGCAGTGGCGATAAGTTTATTACCGACCGCAAAGAGTTGGAGGCCATCAAGGCTCGTTTCCCCGAAGGCATGGCCTGCGATATGGAAAGTGGTGCCATTGCACAAGTATGCCACATTTGCCACATTCCGTTCATCTCTATGCGCATCATCAGCGACACCCCGGGTGTTGATGACCATTGGGAGCAATACACCAACTTCTGGGAGGCAGCTCCGCAACAATCATTTGCCATCTTGCGCAACACTATCGAAAACCTTTAAGAACTCACCGATATGAAAAAAATACCCAGTTTCACCATCGATCACCTCAACCTGTTGCGAGGTATATATGTGTCGCGCAAAGACTATATGGGCGAACACGTAGTAACAACATTCGACATACGCATGAAAGAGCCCAACCGTGAGCCGGCTCTTGGCTATGGCGCACTACACACCATCGAGCATTTGGCTGCAACCTTCTTGCGCAACCACCCGGTATGGGGTGATAAGATTGTATTTTGGGGGCCTATGGGTTGTTGCACCGGCAACTACTTCCTCATGCAAGGCGACCTTGAGAGTAGCGACATCGTAGAGCTGATGCGAGAGACCTTCCGTTTCATTCGCGACTTCGATGGCGAAGTACCCGGTCAAGCTGCCCGCGACTGTGGCAACTACCTCCTGCATGACCTACCCATGGCTCGTTGGGAAGCCGACAAATACCTCCGCGAAGTACTTGACGTTATCGAGGACAAAAACCTCATATATCCTACCATATAGTTGTTAGACTCTTGCCTACAACATCGTAGTTATCAACAACACAAAAGGCGACCGATGGTCGCCTTTTGTGTTGTATAATCTTTATCCTTAGAAGCGGAATGTCAAACCCATGTTTACGTAACAACTGTTGGTGTGTCCGGCCTCAACATTGAAAGCTACTGTAGGTGAGAAATAGTATCGAACACCTAATGCCGAGGTCCAATCTACTCCGCCACCTACGTGGCCACCGGCAAAACCTAATCCGCCACCTATACCCGCTACTACATAGGTATCGAGTTTATCTACAAATTGGTAGTGGAAAGAACAGTTTACTATTAATGAGAGGACATCGGAATTAAATCCCCAGCCAATAGTATTATTCAACGAGGCACCAATACCCAATGAAGCCTTGTTGTTGAGCCAACCATCAGCCACACCATAGTCAATGGCAAATCTTTGACCAAATCCATGACCGAAACCGAGTGTTACAGAGCCCAACACATCGTTCTTGGCAAACACATCACTAGCCTTAGCACTATCTACGGCAACCATTCCCATAACTACCGCAAGCAAAATTGTAAATAATCGTTTCATCTCTTTCTTGTTTTTATTGTTAATAATTAAACTTTTTTTCTACTTACACTTTACAAACATAGCAAAACAAACAAGAAAAACCAAATTTTCATAGCTTTATTTATTTACATTTCACACAAAAATAGCCATCATCATTGCGCATGTGCCTTAAGAGGGACAAGAACTATTTACTATCTTTCACAGGGTGTACTGTAAGGCCCAATTCTTTTTCTATGGACACCAATGAACAAACAATCAAATTCCCATGAATGAAGTCCTTGCCAAAAAGTAAAAGCATATGCTTCTCTTTCCCCATTTGATGTTGCCGTCCAATACCACCCTGATCCCCTACTCGTATGCCCATAACTTGCCATACAGCCCGCGGCACCTAATATAAGTGTTCTACCATTTATTTTTGATGTCAGTGTTAACGGACTATGATATTCTGCTTCCTTGGTACAATGCTCAAGAAGTTCCTCCCACTCCTCTTTGGTAGGGATACGCCAGCCTTCACCACAAAGGTTGGTTGCCACATCATATTTCGCATTACCACTTATATTTTCTACATCATCTTCCAATCGTGTAGAATAAATAGACTGCGAATAAACACGTCCCCACGAAAAGTAATTACGATTTTTGTAACGCTCTGTATCAAATCGAGCATTTATATCATAAACAGCACTTGTTGCCCATAAAAGCCCCGAAGGCAAACCCAGATCGACGGTTTCCAATTCAAGTTTTTTATCACCTTCATTATTTTCGCTATTGTTGTTCCCATTGTTACCATTATTATTACCGTTACCACCGGGCTCGTCGGTTGGCTCACAAGAAACAAGTGCAATGCCCATCAGTATCATTGCAATAAATGCCAATAACTTTGTAAAATACTTCTTCATATTGTATGATTGTTGTATGTAAATATTTCCTACAAATATATAAAGGTTAATACAAGAAACCAAATCAATATAAACAATTCTCTCACGCAATACTTTTGTACGTCTGCCATAGAGACTATTTTGCTCCTCATGTTCAGTTGAAATAGAGTTGTGCGATGTAAAAAACAAGGCATGGCTCTTGTGTATATACCGAGCTATGCCTTGCTATGCTTCAATAATTCAAGCTACTTCAATACTAAAATCGCCACGTTACACCGGCCAAGATGTAGCTTCCCATCGTATAGCCGGCCTCGACATTAAGAGCCCACGATGATGAGAAGTACCACCGCACACCGGCATTGGTACTCCATGAGAAGAACCCTTTGTCCGAGCCATACAAGTGGTCGTACCATTTATAACCTCCACCGGCACCTACACTCACATAGGTATCGAGCTTATCGACCAATTGATAGTGCAGACTGGCCGTCAACTCCAACGACAACCTATTCCAATGATTTCCAATACAATTGCCTACCGATGCACCTATGCCCATAGAGCCTCTACCGGCAAACCACCCATCGATAGCACTGAAATCGAATGCCAATTTCTGCGTAAAACCATCGCCATAGCCCAGCAGCAGACTCATTGTCTTGTCTCCTCGGGCAAATACAGGTTCGGTAACTCGTGGTAAAGCCATCACACTCGATAGTGGCAATAGGCACAATACAGCCAAAGCCACTTTTTTCAATAATTTTCTCATAATTTCCTATTTTTGTTGTTATTAATGAGGCTCCCTGACGAGCCTGCGGTAACATCGGCACTCATACTCCGACTACACTATAACAAACAAAAAACTCCTTTTATCGAATGGGTATTCGACTCAAGGAGTATCTATGAGCTATATTACTACTCGGCTATTACACTTTCTCGGCAATGCGGGCGGCTATGGCAGCCATCTCTTCGGCCGGCAATGACAACTTCTCACGGAAGAAGTTCATATCGCCTTCGGTAGTAATGGGGATAAGGTGTATGTGTGTATGGGGCACTTCAAGACCCATTACAGCTACGCCTACTCGTTTACACTCTACGGCTTGCTCCAAGCCTCGTGCTACTCGACGTGCAAAGGCCATAAGTCCTTGATAGGTATCATCATCTAAGTCGAAGATATAATCGACCTCTTGCTTGGGTATAACCAATGTATGTCCTTTTGCTACGGGACTGATATCGAGGAATGCAAAGTACTTGTCGTCCTCGGCTACTTTGTAGCAGGGTATCTCTCCGGCTACAATACGACTGAAAATTGATGCCATAATTTTATATTCTTTAGGTTAGTTTTTTATTATAATACGTCGGTCGGAGGTGGTACCAATGGCCTGCCCCTTCTGCGTGGCTTCTACAACGTAGTTCTCCATGAGTTCATATACAAATCCGGGATAATCCTCACGCGAAACTGCCTTACGAAATGCCACCATACCATCGCCTCCCTCAGCAACAAAATTTATGGTTGCTACTCTATATAGTCTGTCATCGGCTATCTCTCGGCCTCCTATAGTGAGTTGCTCTACATTGCCACCGGCTATCGTCATGCGCACTTCTTTGCTCACACCCTCACCTCCATTACTTGCTATCTGGTCGAAGAGGTCGCGCACATCACTGCCTCGCAACTCTACGATGCTCATATAGTTGGTAAAGGGGAAGGTCTGCCATATATGACCACGGGTAATCTCCCCGGCCGGGAAGTCGGCACGAATACCTCCGGTATTGATAACGGCAAAGTCTATAGACTTACCGGTGCGATGGCGTGCCATCTCGGCAAAGGCATCGCAAGCCCAATTGCTCAGGGTGCTCTCGGGGCGGGCTACCGTCATGGTCTGTTCCGATATGCCCAACACTACGCTCATGGCACTATCTACCTGCGCGCGATAGGGGGCAAGGCGATTGGCAAAGTCGGCATCGAGACGATTGTCATAGCGTGCATCTACAGGCAAGAGTCGATACTCAACCTCTACTCCTCGATGCTCATCGGCCGGAATGGTAATGATGGCATATCCAAGGTTCACACCACTCTTGCCGGTCTGCCCTACAGCCACCATGCGGCCATCGAGATTGGCATGTACTGCAGGGGCCGACAATACTGTGTGCGAGTGACCGCCCACCACAAAGTCGATATAGCGAGTGTGTTGCACCAACACCGAGTCTATCACATTGGTATTCACCTCCTCGCCGGTATATCCCAAGTGCGACAAGGCTACCACCACATCGGCACCTTGTTTGCGCAACTCAAGAGCCAAGCTATCACCAACTGCTATAGGGTCGAGATATGTTATGTCGCGGGCATGCACCGGAAACAACAATCCTTCGGGATTGACATTGATGCCCACAAAACCCACCTTCACACCTCCAGCATCGCATAGCCACGAGGGAACGACCTGTGCTTGCAAGTCGGGGCGATGCAACTGATAATTGGACGATACTGTCACACCCTTATAGGCCGCCAACATGGCTGCAAGGGCTTCGCCTCCGTTGTCAAATTCATGGTTACCTAAGGTGCGCACGTCATAGCCCAACTCATTCATAACCATCGTCTCCACCTCTCCGGCATAGAAGTTGAAGTAGGGTGTTCCCTGCACCGCATCGCCGGCATCTACCAACAAGGCATGCAGGTGCACCTCTCGCAAGCTGTCTATCAACACCTTACGACGTTCTACACCACCCATATCGGCATTACGTTTGGCATTGACGGCTATCGGATCTATTTGGCTATGAGTATCGTTGGTAAAGAGTATTACCACCTGTTTATCGGCAGGGCTACAACCTACCACTGCACAAGCCATCACACACAAGACAAGGAGTGGAACGAGATGTCTTTTCATAACTATTTCTATTGTTTTGTTCTTACCCACAAAGTTAATAATAAATTGGTACAATACAAGAGCACCCGGCAATGCTTCATAAACTATTGTTCGGGTTCAGATGTTTATCCGATACAAACCTTTTAATTTTCATTGTTATGACAACACCAGCTAAACGTACGCAAAACTGGCTCCCCGGTATTTTCAACGACTTTTTCGGCAATGAGTGGATTGCCAAAACCAATGCCTCGGCTCCTGCGCTCAACATCGTTGAGACAGAAAAAGAGTATATCATTGAGATTGCCGCACCGGGTGTTACCAAAGACGATTTCTGTGTTACGGTCGATAAGCACGACCAGCTTATTGTCACCGTCGAAAATCGCAATAGCAACGAGCATGAAAAGAAAGGCAAATACTTGCGTCGCGAGTTTGCTTATTCGCAGTTCCAACAAACGCTTATTTTGCCCGAGAATGTCAATAAAGACGCAATTCACGCCTCGCAAAACAATGGTGTACTCACCATCACCATACCCAAAAATCAGGCCTCTGTGGCTGCCGAACCCAAACGTATTGCTATCGAATAGCAACAACTTGCTGAGCCTATAAACAACGAGAGTGTGCCTAAATTTTCATTTTAGCACACTCTCGTTTGGTTAATAATATTCTCTTATCTCTTAACGCACCACTACCTTGTTGCCGTTGGCTATATATATGCCGGCTGGCAAGGCTACGCGGGTACGTCCTTCTATTGTACCGTTATATACGACCCTACCAGCGATTGTTACAACCACCAGCGACTGAGGCTCGGTAGCTACAGCTATCAAAGCATCATCGATGCCATATATATGCATGGCATCGGCTGTTGCACCCTCTACCGAGGTATATACATTCTCTTCAAACTCCACCTTCAAGAAAACCGAATTGGCCGGCATCGCAAACTCCAGCAACGATACTTGGCCCGGCACTACCATATCCAATACATCAGACTCGTTGAGTGTGATGCTCTTTATCGTAAAGTAGCGGTAGCTTCCATTTGCCTCATAGATGGTGTCGGTGAGCAAAGTAACCGACACGAGCTCGTTCTCATAAGCAATATACGACGACTCGCCATATATAAAGGCATCAGACACGCCATTGGTCTCTATCTCTACCAGATAGTTGGGCGCAAATACACCTTCTACAGTCACATTGCCGGTAGCACCGGTAAAGGTATGGTCGAAGTCTATCATACCGGTTGCCTCTTGTTGCAAGATTACTGCTCCACTGCAATAGATGCGGTAGTAGTACATCTGATATCCATCTTTCTCACGAGTAGGCTCAGAGTACTCTATACCCGATATATGTATCTCATCGTTCTTGGTAATGGTGGTATAAATAGTACCATCTATCGTATACTCCTTGGCCGTAGGGCAATATACCTCCAGCGCACCACCGCCTATGATTTCGGGTGTAGTGTTGAGGCTGAAAACTGCCATATCGGTGAGCAATCCGGTCTCTTCGTCCCACAAGTAATGAGGCGGGTTGGCATTTTCCACCACATTGGCACGTATGGCACGCTCGTTCTTGCGAGCAATAGCATCTTTGTCGGCAGCAATAGCCGATTCATCGCTATAAACATTATTGGTGTCGGACGATGGGCCGTTGATAACATCGGCGGGTTTGGACGACATATTACCTGTAGCAACGATGGCATTACCGGCTACCGCACAATCGGTTACCGATGCATCGCTGTTGGTCTCTATACCACTCGCTGTATTGGGATTACCCGAAGCTCCGCATATTGCACCGGCATAAGCACGACCCATACCCACTCCTATCCACTTGTAGGGCGAGAACACATTGATGACATTGTTGACAGCTACACAATTGGTAATGACACTATTGCCGGTACTGAAACCTACCACAGCACCACCCATATTGGAGTAGTGACCGGTACTATGATAGACATAGCTGTCACGCACCACGAGGTTGATGATAGTGGCTCCATTGATAGCACCAAACAAACCCGATGCCAAACGCACCTCCTTAGCATCGCCCCAACCGAAGAAACCGTCATCGAAGTCTTGCTCATAGTGTACATACATATTCGATATGGTGCGACCTTGACCATCGAAAGTTCCCGAGAAGTAACTGAAAACCGATGTTGTACCACCACAATCGAGACCACCGATATAGCCTATGGGAGTCCAACTCTGATAGTCACCCAAGTTGATATCATCGGCAAGGACAAAAATCTCTCCGGCAAAAGTCTCTCCGGTATTGACACGCTGTGCCAGTCCGGCCAACTCATCGGCAGTAGTTATCTCATAGCGACCTTGCGCATCGCGTGCCCACTCGGTATCTATGCCTCCACTCCACACACTCTCGGCTTGCACCATCGAGGGCAATGCAATGGCTACCAAAGCGCTCAATATATATCTTTTCATACGCTGTTTTTTCTTTATTATTGATGTCTCTTTTTCACATTATCGCACTACAACTTTCACGCCATTTACGATGTAGAAGCCACGCTCCAAGGCTATCTCGTTGCGACCCTCGGCTACACGACCATTGTACACCATGCGACCGGCCATATCTACCACGCGCACCTCGCAAGCCTCTGTGGCATCTACCACTACCCTGCCCGACACGCCATAGATGCGACTCTCCTGCTCTACATCTTCTACCGATGTGGCTACGTCGATAAACCTGGTGGTATAGTGCAATGTTGTCATAGCAGCAGGCATCACAACCTCATAACGCAACTTACGCAAGAAACGGTCGGTATCGTAGCTATAAGTGGGATTGCCATTTTCGTCAAGACCATTCTCCACCATGCGATATACCTCGGCGGCCTCAAGAACTTGGCCATTTTCATCGGTAATAGCATCGATAAGATAACCCACATTCTGCCAATTGCCGGTATAACCTTCCAAGTAGAACTCTACGGTAAACATCTCTCCGGCAGGATAAAGGGCGTATGTAGCTCCTTCATGCACAAAGTCCATCTTCGCGGCATTGTGTATCAACTGTGCATCTTGGCGGATACTATTTTCCATAGCTTGCGTATTGTCTATACCCAACAGAGCATAATATATTTTGTCGGTAGGCATACCGGTGTTTACATCGATATAATAGGGAGTCTTGGGCGCGTTACCTATACCCAAGTTGTTATAGAGAATAGTAGCATGGTTGATGGCATCTATACCTGCTTGCATCTCAGCCACCGAGCCATACTCTTGGTTATCACTCTTGGCTGCTCCTGAAGAGATAGGAGCCTTAATATCACCATTACGACTTGATCCATCTACCGTAATGGTATTACCGGCAACAGTACAATTTTGGATAGTACTATTGCCATTACTTATATCAATACCGGAAGAACCACTTGTTGTACCGGCACCACCACATATACCACTACCATACGCAGTTCCTAAACCAGAAATAAATTTGTATGGAGAATAAACTTCTACAACACTATTTATAGCACTACAATTTTGGATAGTACTATTATTGCTATAACCTACAATAACACCTCCTAAATTATCATAGCAACTTGTTTTAACGTAAGCATAACTGTTTGTTACCGATAGATTTTTGATTACAGCATCTCTAATTGCTCCAAATAAGCCTACTGTTACTTTTTTTGAAGTTGCAAATATATCAGTCCAACCATTTTCATTACCCGAATTTGCACCAGACACATTGTCTAAAACAGCTGAATAATTTGTTACATAATGGTATTGACCGTCAAAAACACCCTTGAAATAGAAAGCCTCATTGGTCACACCCGAACTTGAGTTTATTCCAACATAACCAATAGGTGTCCAATTATGACTGCTACCATTCAAATCTATATCGTCCATCAAGAGGAAAGTGCTACCGGCATAGCTGTTACCGGCATTTACTTGTTGTGCCAAACCGGCCAACTCTTGTGCTGTATAAATCAAGTAGTTACCATTGGCATCGGTTGCCCACTCGGTATCGGTTGTTCCGTCCCATACACTCACAGCCATAGCTGTTGTACTGCACATGGCTATTGCCAGTATCATACTTGTTGCTAATAATAATTTTTTCATTGATATAATTCTCCTTTCACGTTTTTTCGTTAGTTATTACGCAGCCTTGCTTGCGAATACGAGCATTTACACCCATTTTGCTTATATACGGTATATTAGCATTTCACATCAGGCCAATACTCGGGGACAAAATTAGGTAAAATATTGTAATATTACATCATATATTTGAAAAAAACTATATAAAAATATCCACATCAACATATCGACACTTCACAGCATGAGTTTTGCTACCATGTTTGGCCACACATTTGTGACGAAATTTTGTATTTTGCTCGTTTATACCTACATTTGCAATATGACACCCAATAAGATGGCCAACATAACCGACTTCGTACCCGACGACTTCTACCAGCGTCGCGTGTCGCACTTTGCAAGCCTTGAGGTAAGGCGCGACAACATTGTGATGCTGGGCGACAGCCTCATAAATGGTTGCGAATGGCACGAATTGCTACAAGATGCACGCATACTCAACCGTGGCATCAACAGCGATACGATAGAGGGTGTGCGCCAACGTATGGGCAACATAGTGAGTGGCAAGCCTCAGAAAGTGTTTGTGATGGTGGGTATCAACGATGTGTCGCACCACATCGAGGCGACCGAGATAGCCTGCCACATTGTTGCACTGGCCGACGAGATACATCGACAATCGCCATCGACTCAAGTATATATACACAGCCTGTTGCCGTTTGATGCATCGATTCACTATAGCACATTGATGGGTAAAGAAGATGATGTGATAGAGATAAACAGATTGCTGCAACAGGCTTCGAAAGGAGAGAATTATGTGTTTATAGACCTATATAGCCACATGACCGACTTGACCGGGAAGATACTCGACTCAAGATACACCAACGATGGGTTGCACCTCAATGGCAACGGATATAATTTATGGGCCGAAGTGATAGAACCCTATATAAACACCGACAAGAGATGAAACGAATTGTAATAATAGGCGCACTGCTGATTGCAACACTCGCGGCACAAGCAGAGATAGATGTCGATAGCATTGCCAACAACATACGGCAATTTGCCATCGCTCAAGAAAGCGCCTCGCCCGACTCATGCCAAGCATGGGCCGAGACATGGGTTGCACAGATACCGCATAACGAACTCAAGACATACGCCTCGCAAGGCGAGAAGATATTGTACACTCCGCATAGCAGCCTGCCCTGTCGCATTACCTACCGCACCTTGCTACAACGGTTGTTGCAAGAGAACGACGACGACCTGTCGATGTTGCGATATAGATATATGTATGAGGCCATGCTACACAACAATGAGGGTGATGAGGCTATAGACTTCGTATTTTACGACCCTGCCGACCAAGAGCACAACTTGCGCCAATATATAGGCCACTCGACCCTCATCATCTTCAACGACCCGGAGTGTGAGGAGTGTGCCATGTTGCGACAACACATCGTTGATACCGGAGAGTTGGGCGGCTACAACATAGACAGCACTACTACAGTGCTGGTGATATACCCCGATATGCCCACCGACGAGTGGCGCGAAGCAGTAGTTCACTATCCACGCCATTGGATTGTAGGGTATGCCGAAGATGTGTCGGACGTGTATGACTTGCGCACATTACCATCAACTTACCTGCTCGACAACAATCACCGCATACTCCTGCGCAATGCACACACCTACATCACCGACCGGGAGTGATGCGATAAAATAAAAAAGTGAGTGTCGCAACCTACCCTAAAAAGCGACACCCACTCAAAAGCCGAATAAAATCGACAACTATATTTTTAACGTTTCTCAATTATCATAACGAAGCCACCGCCTTGCGCCATGGTCATATCGATGCGTTGTCCCGACTCGACACGACGCACCTCGCGTCGATAACAATTGGCATCGACATTACTCTCTTCCACATCGCAGAATATCTCGGCCTCATACTCAAATCCTTTGTGTAGGAAAGAGAGGTCGAAACTAACCTTGCGACTGTTCCAATCGGTAATGCCACCTACATACCACACATCATCGCGACAACGAGCCGTCACCAGATACTCGCCATAGCGAGCCAAGAGGGGTTGCGTCACGTCCCATACTGTGGGTACACGCGACAGATAACGCAATATATCGGGGTATTGGCGGTAGGCATCGGGCGAATCGGCCAACATGGCAAAAGGTGAGTCAATAATAAGGTAGAGTGCCATATCGTGACAACGAGTACCCAATGTCATAGGCAACTGACCATCGATAGGACGGAACACCTCGCGAGTAGCATTGCGCATTGAGCCGGGGGTGTAATCGGTACCACCACACAACATACGAGTGAAAGCACATTGCAGGCGATATACCGGATCGCTCGACGTATCCCACTTGGCGCACTCGGCTCCACGCATAGCCTCGTAGGTGAGGATATTGGGATAGGCACGGTGCAGGCCGGTAGGCTTGCTACAGCCATGAAAATCGACCATCAGGTGTCGCTCGGCACAAGCACGTGCCAACTCCTCATACTCGGGCATAATACCGGCATCGTCGCGGTCGAAGAAGTCGATTTTGACACCCGCTGCACCCCATGCACTGATAGAGTCGAGATAGACATGCTTGTTGTGGAAGAGTGTAGCAGCTACAGTCCACAACCACACACCCACGTTTTTCTCTTTGCCATAATTTATCACCTCTTTGATATCGATATTCTTGTTGAACTCAAGATGGTTGAATACACTGCTCCAACCGGCATCGACAAGAAGATACTCTATCCCATTCTCCGAGGCAAAGTCGATATAATACTTATACAACTCGGTAGAGAGTCGCCGAGACTCAAACGGAGCATTCTCCAAAATGGCACAATGCCACCACTCCCAAGTAGCCTTACCGGGACGTATCCAGTCGGTATCGGTTATTTGTTGTGGTTTGGCAAGCAGATATACCATCTCGTTAGATAGCAAACGACAATCATCGTCCGACACCATAATGATGCGCCAAGGGAAAGCATGTTGTGCCGAGGTACGTGCCAAGTAGTTCTCACGTTCCTTGACTACGGTAATGAAGTTTCCCCAACTACCCATCTCGATGCGACGCGGATATTGCGCCCAATGTCCGCACATCACACCCTGCTCCTTGCGTAGGTACATGCCGGGATAGTTGTGTACATCTGACTCGGCAACTACCACCTTGTAGTCGTGACAGCGGTTGTCGAAGAGCATTGGGGTAAGTCCCCACTCTCCATCGCGCATATCCGACAACTTCTCATACGTGCTATGCGTCACCTCCCACGAGGTATAGGTTGTAGTATCGGGCAATACCACAGCCGGATTGTCGGTCATGGCAAATGTCGCAGTCTCATGGGCTACAACGAGTGAGTCGGAGGCGTTGCCTATACCCACAAAACGATATGCAGCACCTTCGTTATAGAGACGGAAATGTACAGCATAATCGCCCTTGAAAGTGAGTACCAACTCATTATAACAGTCGCGTATCTGCTTGTTTTTGCCAAACAATGGATACACCACATCGTCGTGCGAACGTTGTTGCACATCTACAATGGTTGTTGCACCATTCCACATACGGCCATCTTGCATCAGCATACCTATTGGCGATGTTGCCACTACCTCGTTATTATCTATCGATAACGAATAGGTAAGACGAGGCTCGTTAGATATATTCATGTGCAAGCGACCGTCGGGAGAAACAAGATGAAAATGTGTGGCATGGCAGCCCAGACAATAGCCTACTGCCATAACCACACTACATATTACTATCCTAAAAATCTTTTTCATCTTGCCTATTGTTATATCATATTTACTTGTGCACCTTGGTGATTGATGTCGAGTGCAAGGACTTCCGACAGGAATTGACGTGCTTTCTCGGTATCGCCCAATCCGCTATAACCCAATCCCATCACATAGCAACAATGTATGCGATTGCGCTTGTTCAAGTCATCGTCCCAAATAGCCAAGTCGGGTAGCGAAACAGCAAAATAGTCGATACGGCAATTATCGAACAAATGCTTCTCGCCATGCTTGATAAGCTTGTTAAATCGGCTACGCGCCTTGGCCTCATCGCCCAACTCACGCCAAGCAAGGCCTTGGAAGTATATTTTGTCGGGTTGTTGGTCGTTGTAGAAGAAGGCTTGTTGAGGCTCGTCACTGCCTATTGTAGCAATAGTGAAGCAACGGTTGGCCTCCTCGATATTACCCATTCCTTTGTGAGCCAATCCTTTGTAATACCATACATCGTTCTCCTCGGCATTCTGCAATTTACCCTCACCCAAGTTGTGGGGATACTGCTCAGTCTCAACCAAGAGCGACAAAGCCTCTTCGTAACGAGCCTCGGCGATGGCTTTTTTGGCCAATTCGATACGACACAAGACGTATTGTCCTGTAATCTTGCCTTCGCCACCCTCCCATGGGTGGAACTTGCGTTGAGCAATCATGTCGCGAGCCTCGCTGTGACGGCCCAACTGATTGTAAAGAGTAATGCGCTCAATCGACAAGTCATCACGCTCCTCTACTTGTGCAGGGTGTTGCTCAAGCAAGTCGAGACGTTGTTGATAGGGATAACCCATCTTCTTGTACAATTGGTCGAGCTCCATGAGAATACGCGAATCGGTTGTGTCGAGGGCATAGGCCTTCTCGAGCATACGACGTGCCTCCTCTTTTTGGTTGCGCTTGTTGTAGTATGCCAACGCCAAGTTGCGCCATACGGTGGGGAATGTATCGTTGAGTTGAGCCGACAACTCCCAAGCCTCTACAGCCTCTTCATAACGACGTGCAGCATACCAGAAGTTACCCAACGCATAGGCTGCCTTTGAGCAATGTCCGGCATTGACACGTATGGCATCTTGCAAGATATTCACCTCTTCGATGCGATTGGGGAAGCAATAGTCGTGGTTACAGCCCTCGCCCATCGCATAATACTCCTTAGCACGCACCTCATCGCCCTTCATCGAGTAGAAGTAACCGGTAGCATAAGCCACAATGGGATATACCTCGGCAGTGTGCTCCATATAGTCCACGAGCAGTTCTATAGCCTCATCGTAGCTTCCCGATGAAGCAAAGTCGAGAGCATACTCGATACAACCATGCGCCCAACCACGCATCATATCGCGCAATTGGCTCATGTCGGCCTCATGACGAGAGAGCAAGTAACGCTCATAACGGCAGCCCATATTGAAACGGTCGATACTCAACGAATCGTCTATCCACTTGGCAGCCTCTTCACGACGACCCAAGTAGCGCAAAAGGGTAGCCTTGAGTTGGCGTGCCTTGTGGTTGTGCCAGTTGCGAATGAGAGCACGTTCGACATTGTTCAAAGCCTCGTCATAGTTGCCACGCATAGTGTCAATCAAAGCAATATTGTAGTATGCGGCATCTTGCCAAGCGGCATTCCATGTAGCCTTGAAGAATGCCTCATAGGCTTCATCATACTTTTGTTGCATCTTGCAACTCCAGCCTAAGTTGTAGTATGGCTCCCCATCATAGGGGTTGGGATTGCGCTCGGTGAGTGTCTCTATAGCTGTGCGGAAATAAGGTTCGGCTTGAGCAAAACAGCCCTTGCGCATATATAGCAGACCCATAGCATTGTTGCAACGCACATCGCCCGGCTCACGACGCAAGGCCTCGTTGTAGTAATCCATTGGATTGTAGGTAGCATGACGATATTGCTCCAAGTGCAAACCAGTGAGATACAACTGCTCGATAGAAGCAATGTCGCAAGGATCTTTGGCAGCTCGAGCAGGATCGGGTATGGGTTTAATCTCAGGTTTATCGGCACGATACGACACCATCATGCGACCATTCTCCCAACGTACCTCTGCTATGAGGTTGTCGGGAGTAACACCGGGAGCCACGAAACTATCGATATAGGGATTGCGAGGAGAGCAATCGATATGCTTGTCGATATATACCTTACCATTGGCATCTTTCACCAAGATGTGCAAGTTGTGCTCAGCGCCTGTAGTATAGAGTATAATTTTGCCGGCACCCTCCTCATCTACCTCTACATTGAGGATAGCATCTTTGGTAGCATTCTTTACATAACCTACCTCGCTATAAGGCATAAAGTATTGTACCCAAGATTTCTCTTCGTAGGGTTGCAACCAAGAGAAGTCGGGTTGGTTGTCGGTAAATACACCGGTCATCAACTCGATGTATGGTCCGTCTTCGTCGGTCAAGTTGCGGTCCCATGCTATACCAAAATCGCCACAGCCCCAGGTCCATTGTTTCTTGCCGGGCGATACATGGTGATTGGCAACGTGTAGCAAACCACCTCGCACATCGCTCTCATAGCCACCTACAAAGTCGTAGCGCGACTTGATAGCCATATATGATGTGGGTACAGGTATATTTTTATACTTCGATATATCTACACCTGCCGAGTAGTCCTGCTTATAGTAAACACCGGTGGCAATAGGGAATGAAGATACATCACGTTTACCATGGTCGAACACCGCATTTACATCGGGTGGGAACACCGAGTGATAGTGGTCATTGACAACAACCGCAGGATTGGCCCACCACAAGAATGTTTGAGGGAAGGCTGTACGGTTGTAAACCTTAACCTTTATCTCGATATATGCCTTGTCGGGATAGAGAGTGAAACCTTGCATACCCTTAGTGCGGAACATACGTTCTACCTCGCTACACCACACTGTCACACTGCCATCGGCATTGTGCTCTATTGTATAGTCGGTGGGCAAGAAGGTTGAAGGACGGTGGTGTTGAGGCCAGTTAAACTCTATACCACCCGAAATCCATGGACCTGTAAGGCCTACCAATGCGGGTTTTACAACTTGGTTGTAATACACAAAGTGACGTTGCTTGACCTTGTCATAGGCCATGTGTACACGCCCACCCAACTCGGGCAATATCATAACCTTGATATACTCATTCTCCAAGAAGAATGCCTTGTAGGACTTCTCGGCCTTAGTATCCGATATTTTTTCTACTACAGGATAGGGATAAACCGAACCGCTACTACCCTGATAGACACGTTTTTCGAGGAATATAGGATTTTTCTCTTCGTTACCAATCTCGTAGGTAGGCAACAAAATGTCCTCATGCCATGCACGCACCTCACCAGGTGTATTAACGGTGCTTTGTATTAGATATTCCGTAATTTTCTCCATCGCTATTTTCTATTTATTTTACCAATTCTTTTTCTATCTCTTCAAGGCTTTTACCCTTGGTCTCGGGCAATAGTTTCACAATGAATATACCTCCCACCAAGCATATTGCGCCATACAACCAGAATGTTCCGGCCGCACCCAATCCGGCATTGAGCAAGGGGAATGTATAGGTGAGCAAGAAACAAGCAGCCCACAAGGCAAATGTACATACCGACATGGCTATACCACGCACGCGGTTGGGGAATATCTCCGATACGATAACCCACATAACTGTAGCCAAGGTCATAGCGTAACAAGCAATGGCACATACTACGACAATAAGTACTATGACACCGGTAAACTCAAGGTAGTAAAACAACCCCATAAATGCATAAATAATGGCAAGGCCAAATGCACCGAGAAGAGCCAACTTCTTACGTCCCCAACGATCGACTACAAACATAGCTACGATTGTAAATATCACATTGGTAACACCGGTAACAACGATGTTCATCAACACATCAGACACACCATATCCGGCAGCCTCAAATATCTCTTGTGCATAGTTGAATATCACATTGATACCACACCATTGTTGCAATACAGCCATAACAACCCCTATAAGCAACACCAATCGCATAGAGGGGTGGAAAAGTTGTCGGAAACCGCCTTGCTTCTTGTCGTTGGCAAGCGACTCTTCTATCGCAGCAACCTCGACACGTGCCACATCGGCACCTCCTATGCGGGTAAATACCTCAAGAGCTCGATCGGTATGACCTGTCGAGGCAAGCCAACGGGGACTCTCGGGCAAGAAAAATCCCATTACAAAGAATAGTACCGAAGGTACCATCATGGCCCAGAACATCCAACGCCAACCGGTCTGTCCGTTCCACGAGTTCAAGATATACTCGGCTGTAGCATCGGCAGGCACAGGCTCGGCAATGAGCCAATTGACAATTTGTGCCGACAAGATACCCAACACCACAGTGAGTTGATTGATTGACACAAAGCGACCACGCATGTCGGTTGGAGCAATCTCAGCTATGTATATAGGCGATAGGCTCGATGCAACACCAATAGCAAAACCACCTATGAGACGGAAAATTGTAAATGCAGTAAATGTATCGGCAGCGCCTGTTCCCCATGCAGTACATATAAAGAGACCGGCCGAAAGAATGAGAATAGGACGACGACCAAACTTGTCGCTAAGAGGTCCGGCAGTGAGTGCTCCGAAGAGACAACCCATCAATGCACTACTCATAGCCCAACCCTGCATAGCCGGGTTGCCTGCTATGTTGAAAAACTGTTCATAAAAAGGCTTGGCTCCACCGATTACTACCCAGTCGTAACCAAACAACAAACCACCCATCGCTGAGATGAGGGCAATTCCAAAAAGATAGGCTCGAGAATGTGTTTTCATGTCACAATTTTTTTAGAGATTTTATTTGATACAAAGGTAAGACGTTATTGAAAAGCAATAAAATAGAAAAAATATTTTTCAATATGGACATTATTACTTTTTTTGACCCATATTACAACAATCTTTTTTATCTTTGCCCCAAAACAATAAGGAGGACCCCATAATGCCCAAACTTAAAGACGGATTTAAAGGACAACGTGCTATTATAATACCCTCTTTTATAATAGGAAATGCCAAGCGAGAAGCACTTGGCAATCTGCTCTGTATTACCGATATCGGTTTCTACCCTACAGCCTCGCATCACTATCGTGAACGCTCGGCCGAGCAAGCGACCGAAAATGTACTTATTTATTGTGTAAGGGGTGAAGGTTGGTATCGCATACGCAATCGTGAATTTACTGTATCTCAAAATCAGTTTTTCATCATTCCCGAACATGAAGCTCACGCTTATGGTTGCAACGAAAATAACCCTTGGAGTATATATTGGATACACTTCACAGGTGATATGGCTCCTTTTTATATCTCGGGGTTCGACACTCCCTCCTATGCTGCACCTGCTATAGGCAACTTAAAAAGCCGACAACTCGAATTGTTTGAAGAGATATATCGCACACTCGACAACGGATTTAGCCACAACAATATCATGTATGCCAACACTACGTTGTTTCACTTCTTGGGACTGCTTAAGTACTCGAGACTATACATAGAAAACAACGAAGAGAAGCAACAACTCGATGTTGTGGATTTGTCGATAAGATATATGCAAGAAAATCTGGCTCAACACCTATCACTCAAGCAAATAGCATCGGAAGTAAATCTTTCGGTATCGTATTTTTCCAATCTTTTCCTGAAGAAAACCGGATTTTCGCCCCTGCAATACCTCAACATGATGCGCATACGCAAGGCGTGCCAATACCTCGACAATAGCAATCTGAAAATAAATCAGATAGCACCTCTTGTGGGTATCGACGACAACTTCTACTTCTCGCGACTCTTCTCAAAGATTATGGGTATTACTCCCTCGCAGTACCGAGCCGACAAGAAAGGTTAATCAGCACTTGATTACTTCGCAAGTACCATCGACATATTCCACTCTCACCACATAGCGAGTTGTCGAAGGTATAGCCAATCGTGCCTGACAGTCATCGGCCGTTGCAGTTATCAATAGTGAGCCGTCATAGCTGTACACATAGACCCTTGTCATGGCACGCAATGACTCTATCACGCACTCATTGCCATATCTTTTCACCTTGGCCTCATCGCGCACTATACTCTCACTATGAGCATACGACACGCCTTGCAATGCAAAGGCACTCCAATCTATATCGGCCTCATAGTGCGCCAATATCGTTTCATCAACTTTCAATGTGACATTGGCTGTACTGACATTCTCAAAGGTGCGATAACCCACCGAGGGCACCGAGGGTGCGGGTAATGTAATAACCGAGAGAGTCGAGCAACCCGAGAAAGCCCAGTCACCTATAGAGAGAAGGCTGTACGAAAGACCTACTTGCTCGAGTCTTGAGCAATCGGCAAAAGCACTTGACTTGATTTCTGCTACGCTATGAGGCAATACAACTCGTTGCAACGCACCCATGCCATAAAACGTACTCCCCTCTATCACTTGCAACAAGCCCATGTGCGACCAATCGACAGTCTCTACAGCCGAGTACATAAAAGCCTCATCTCCTACATATTCAACCGAGGCCGGCAACAATACACTCTTCAACTTGGTACAGGCATTGAATGCTTGAGCACCTACCTCGACAAGAGCAGTCTTAGAAAAATCGAGCGAAGTGAGGGCCACACTGCCATTAAAGGCATTGTCGCCCAACGTATGCAAGCGCGAGCCTTCGGCAATAACAACTTTACCCAGCATTACATTATAGGCAAAAGCTCCTGCACCTATTACCTCTACCGATGCCGGAATTGTCACCTCCCGCAATCGCATACATCGAGAGAGCGAACCCGCTCCGATGGTATGCAAAGCTGTGAGTTGCTCCATGTTGGTAGTACGCAACACCGGACACATATAGAAGGCATGTTCCCCTATAGCCTCTACCGAGTGTGGAAAATAGAAAGTTGTCATACGGCGCAAGCCAAAGTCACTATAAGTGACATAAAAAGCATTGTCGGGTATCGTATTGGCAGGATAACTAATACCTTCATACTCACAAGCAACAATGGTAGCTTCGCTCATATCCAATGTCTTCACCTCGGTAATATTGTCGCGAATGAAATAGAAGTCGCGTGCATCTACCGTTCCTATCAGTTTTATATCTTCCAATGTTGTATATGACTCGGTATCTATCAGCGTCGCAAGATTTCCGGCTACTACATCATAGGTAACTACATCTTGAGCTACAACCGGCATCAACGCAAACGCCGATACTATTGACAACAAAACTCTGTAAAATTTCATATCTTATATGGTATAAAATGTAAACTGTGTAGTATGATTATATTCCTCACCCTGGCGTAGCAATGTCGAGGGGAAATGTTGATGCGAGGGAGTGTCGGGATAAAACTGAGTTTCGAGACACAATCCTGTTGTAGGTGTATGGGGAAGATTGCATTTGCCGGGAAGTTCGCTCTGCAAATAACCTGCCGAGTAGAACAAGACTGCCGGGAGTGTAGTCTCAACACGCATGGCTCGTCCCGAAGCTATATGTTGCACACAAGCAGCACGATGACAAGTACCGGCCTCGCCCAATATATAACAATGATTATATCCCCTATTCCATTCGAGTTGTCGATGTGTATCGTGGCGATACAAACCTATGGCATGCAAATGGGTAAAATCGAAGGGTGTATTTTGTACCGTTACCATCTCCCCGGTAGGGATAAAGGAGGCATCGGTATCGAGTATTCTATCGGAAAAAATTTGTAACAGATGGTCATCAACCACCTCTTGTCGGCCCACAAGATTGAAGTAAGCATGACAAGTCATATTGACGTGCGTAGGAGCATTGGTAGTAGCCCTATGACGTATGGTCACACGGTGGTCGTCGGTCATGGTATATTCAACTACAGCCTCAACTGTACCGGGAAAACCACCTTGTAAATGAGGCGAAGTGAGCATAAATCGCACTCCATTCTCTATTTCGCACCATTGCCACACGCAACGATGCCACCCATCTACACCACCATGATTGGTATTGACACCATCATTGGCTTCGAGCGGGTATGTTGTACCATCTATATCGATGGCAGCATTGCGCAGGCGGTTGGCATATCGACCTACCGTACTACCCATGTAACTCGTATCGTCCATGTAGCCTTGCAGGGTATTGTAACCCAACAACACATCGGCTCTACGACCTTGCGCATCGGGCATTACAGCCGACACCCATGTGGCGCCATAATTGGACACTTCTATATAAGCACCATCAGAGGCAGTGAGGCGGAAGAGAAATATATCTTCGTACCTTGCGTCCCATATATGACTATCGAGTTTCATAACTGTTTTTCTATTGAATAAAGAAAAGGAAAGAGAGGTGCCACATGACACTGCGTGACACCTCTCCAATATAATACCTATTAAAGTACTACTTTCACTACGTTGGCACCGGCCTTAACAATATAGATACCCTTAGCCAAACGTACTTGTGCAGATGCACCGGCTGCCAATGTACCACCGGCCACACGTACACCATTCACTGCATATACGGCATACTCTACAGCCTCGGTGCTGTTGTTCAAGTACAACTCACCACCGAAGGTATATACCTTCACAGCTGCATTCTCCTTCACACTCTCTACCGAAGAATAGTATTCGGGAGTAATGAACATACTTGCCACATTACCGTTATTGATAGCTTGAATACCAAAATCGTAAGAGTTGGCAATCATGTCTTTGAATGTATAAGTTGTAGCTGTGAGGAACGAACCATGATTGGTGTATTTGAGCGCACCTGTTTCAATATTGGCAGGAGCTACCATCATAACCTCGCCAGTTATTTTGCTCTTGGCATATACATTGTAACGGATACCATCAGTACCTGTAATATCATCAACAGCAGCCTCCCATGTAAGTTTCACATCGTCACCTACTTGTTGGTATGTAGCCTTGCCCATTACAGGAGCTGTGTAAGGCATATATTCACTGGCATTTACCATGATGTTGTTGAACCAATTACCTGCATCAGTATAGGGATTGGCCGAAGCATCATCACCCCAACCATAGGCATGTATATCGAGTTTTCCATCGTGGTTGTAATCGAAAATGCTCACACCACCCTCGCGGACTGCCAAATTACGATGATTGGTGTCACGTGTAAAGGTGCAATCGCCATTGTTGAGCAAGATATTGGTTGTTTGATTTGAGCCGTCCCACATAGAATGTGTTACGATATCATTGTAACCATCGTTGTTCAAGTCACCGGCTACCATATATACACGACATGATGCCCAACCCCATGCGCCATCGCCCGAGTCGGGAAGACCTATCTCGCTATTTGACTTGAAGGTGAAACTGCGGTCGCCATTGTTCAAGAACATAAAGACACCGTTGTCTGTTCCGTAACCCGATACAAAAATCTCGGCATAACCATCATTGTTGGCGTCCATAATCAACAAGTTGCCGGCCTCGCAACCATGATCGA